>NZ_JAFQ01000004.1:0-609563 GCF_000526215.1 Nocardia sp. BMG51109 | reverse complement strand
GGCGGGTGCGCTCGCTGGGGCGCGTGCTGTGCATCCGCCCGGTTCGCGGGCGATCGCTACCGGTGCGCTGCGCCTCCTGGCGATGCATCCACACGCGGCCGCCGCCGATCATCAACACGAGCACGGTGGCCAGCGCCATCGTCGGGAACCTGTTCACCAGCGGAATCGCCAGGTTCAGCAGGATGTCCTTCACCGAGGTCGCGCTGCGGCCGGTTAGTTGCTGATAGGCCAGCGGCACCGAGAAGAACAGCAGCAGAGGGGGTGTCACCATCGTGGTGAACAGGCCGCGGTAGCGGACCACGAGTGCCGCCACCACACATCCCACTATGTAACAGACCGCGAAGGTGCGGGTCAGCTCCTTGCCGCTGCTGCCTGCATCGATGAAGAATCCGATAAATGTGCACGCGACCGCGATCAATACCGCCGCCCCGGCGGGGACGCCGGGAACCGACGGAATGATCGAGCGGTGCGACGCCGGTACGTCGGATCGCTCGCGTTGGGTAGCTGCCACGTAAAGCACACTATCTGCCGGGGCCGAAACGTGTCTCGAGGCCGGGCGGATGCGCGAGCTATTCGCTGGTCTCGGCCGATCCGACCGCGCGGGGCCAGGACTCCACCCGGCCGATCACCGGCACCTCCCGATCGCCGATATCCAATTCGTGCAGGCGCCGGGCCGTGACCATCACCCGCGACTCCACCGACGCGACGGTGTGGTTGAAAGCGTCGACGGCCTTTCCGAGCTGGGTGCCGAGCCGGTCCAGATGGCGGCCGGTGGTGCCCAGGCGCGCATACAATTCCCGGCCCAATTGCTGGACCGTCGCCATATCGCGGGACAGCGCCTCCTGGCGCCAGCCGTACGCGATGGTGCGCAACAGGGCGATCAGCGTCGTCGGTGTTGCGAGAATCACATTTCGGCCGAAGGCGTATTCGAGCAGGCCGGCGTCGGCGGACAGCGCGGCGTCCAGGAACGCATCGCCGGGCACGAACAGCACCACGAACTCCGGGGACGGGTCGAACGCCGTCCAATACGCCTTGTCGGCCAGCTGGTCGACGTGCGCGCGCAGATGTTTGGCATGCCGGGTGCGCAATTCGTCGCCGCGGTGCGGATCGTCGGCGGTGGTGGCCTCCAGGTAAGCCGTCAGCGGCACCTTGGCGTCGACGACGATCCGACGGTTGCCTGCCAGCCGCACCACCAGGTCGGGGCGCACTCCGCCGCCGGAACCGGTGGCGCTCACCTGGGTGTCGAAATCGCAGTGCCGCGCCATCCCGGCCAGCTCCACCACCCGCTCCAGCTGGACCTCGCCCCAGCGCCCGCGCACCTGCGGGGCACGCAGCGCGGACACCAGCTGACCGGTCTGGGTGGACAACTGGTGCGAGACGCGCTGCATGCCCGCGACCTGCTCGCGCAGGCCGGAATAGGCGTTGATGCGGTTGTGCTCGATCTGCCGGAGGTGCTGGTTCAGGGCGCCCACCGCGTCGCGCAGCGGATCCACCAGGGTGCCCACCGCATGCGAATTGCGCCGCGCCGCATCCTCGTTCGCCGCGCTCAGCGACTGCCGCAGCAGTCTCTCGTTGTCGCGCAGCGCGGCCAGCTGCGCCTCGGCCGCGGCCGCGCGCCGTCCCGACCGCGCGGCATACCCCAGCCACCCGAGCCCGAACCCGGCGGCGAACACCAACAGCAGCGCAAACAGCATCGGTGCGGTCATGACTGCAGATGGTGCCTCATCCCACCGACAAGTCCGCGCAGACAGGCAATCGCTCAGCGTCGCGGCACTGCCCGACGCTCGTGCGCGTAGCCGATCCGTCGCGGGCAGGTCGGTGTCGGCGACCGTTGACCGATGCCATGAGGGGCGAGGATCGCCGGGGATCCGCCCAGTCGCCCGCTGCGCCGTGCCGGGTATCGGGAACGCCCGCGAAATCGTCGCCGGTCGGCCACGCGCGACCGGCGAACACTCCGCGTGGCTCGACATGCCGGGCCGGTCGGGCGCACATTTTTTTCCACGAGTTCGGCCCGGCGGCTTCGGTTCTGTCGGTGCGAGCGTCTACGGTTTCGCGGCATGCGGATGCTGCACACGTCGGACTGGCATATCGGGCGGACGTTCCACGGGGTGGATCTGCTTGCCGATCAGGCACGTTCGCTGGAGGCGATCGCCGAGATCGTGGCCGAGGAGCGCGTCGAGGCGGTGCTGCTCCCGGGCGACGTGTACGACCGGTCGATTCCCAGCGCCGATGCGATCGCGGTGTGCAATCGGGGATTCGAGGCGATCCGGGCGGCCGGCGCCGAGATCGTGGCCACCTCCGGCAATCACGATTCGCCGACCCGGCTGGGTGCGCTGGGCAGCTTCGCCGCGGCCGGTGGGCTGCACCTGCGCACGACGGTGGCCGATGTGCGGCGCCCGGTGTCGCTGTCCGACGAGTTCGGTGAGATCGCCTGCTACGGCATCCCGTATCTGGAACCGGAGATCACCCGCGCCGAATTGGAGGTGCCGCAGGCCCGTTCGCATGCGGAGATCCTGGACGCCGCGATGGCGCACATCCGGGCCGATCTGGACCGCCGCGGCCGCCCGCGGTCGATCGTGCTGGCCCATGCGTTCGTCGTGGGCGGCGAGGCGACGGGTTCGGAGCGGAACATCTCGGTCGGCGGCGTGGAGACGGTGCCGCTCGGCGCCTTCGGCGGCATCGACTACGTGGCGCTCGGCCATCTGCATTCGTCGCAGACGCTGTCGGAATCGGTGCGCTACAGCGGTTCTCCGCTGCCCTATTCCTTCGCCGAACGCTCGCACCGCAAGGCCGTCTGGATCGTCGACCTGGACGGCGACGGCCTGAAAGAGGTTGTGCGCCGCGATCTTCCGCGGGTGCGCGGGCTCAGCAGGTTGAGCGGCACGCTCGAGGAACTGCTCGCCGATCCGGCCCACGCCGCGGCCGAGGACGACTACGTCTCGGCGGCACTGACCGATCATGCCCGCCCGGTCGATGCGCTGCGCCGGTTGCGTACCCGATTCCCGCACGCCGTGCACGTGGATTGGGAACGGCCCGAGGGCGATCCGGAGTTGCGCTACCGTGAGCGGGTGCAGGGCCGACGCGACACCGACGTGGCGCGCAGCTTCCTCGCCGATGTCCGGGGGGAGCCGTCGCCGGGCGAAATGCAATGGATGGAGCGGGCATTGGTCGCCGCGGTCGCCGAGCCCGAGGCGTCGCCGGCCGCCGACGAGCTGTCGGCATGAGTGCCGCCGAGGCGCGGCCGCGACGGCCCGGGGCCTCCTCGCGGTACCGGGTGGTCCGAGGGTGCAGGTGCGACCCGATCGAACTCAACCGTGCCGGTGTGGCCGAGGCCGTTGCCGTAGCTCTCCCGTCACGGGAGATCGGCCCTTCCCCGGCGGGCCTGCGGTCAGGTCCCGCGGTCACCGAGGTTGTGCCTGTGCCACAGAGGTTTTCACCCGGTCGGCACCGTATCCCGTGGGTGCGTTCGACGGGGCTCTGGGCTGCTCCGGGTGTCGCCGGAGGACGCGGATGAGGCTGCATCGGCTGGAGATGACGGCGTTCGGCCCCTTCGCCGACACCGCGTCCGTCGACTTCGACGAGCTGGGTGCCGACGGGCTGTTCCTGCTGCACGGGCAGACCGGTGCCGGGAAGACCACGGTGCTGGATGCGATCGCGTTCGCGCTCTACGGCCGGGTGCCCGGAGCGCGCGGGGAGAGCAAGCGGCTGCACTCCGATCATGCCGATCCGCTGACACCGCCCCGGGTGAGGCTCGAGGCCACGCTCGGCGGCCGACGGCTGCGGCTGACCCGGTCGCCGGAGTTCCAGCGGCCGAAGAAGCGCGGCAGCGGCTGGGCCACCGAGCAGGCCGCCGCGACGCTGGAGTGGCTCGACGGCCGTGGCCACAATCTTTCCCGCATACCGGATATCGGCGACGAGGTGAACCGCCTGCTCGGGATGAGCGCCGACCAGTTCTTCCAGGTGGTGCTGCTGCCGCAGGGCGATTTCGCGCGGTTCCTGCGCGCCGACAACGAGGATCGCGAGAAGCTGCTCGAAAAGCTCTTCGACACCGAACGTTTCGGCACCGCCGAACAGTGGCTGGCGCAGCGGCGGCGGGAGAGCGGCGCCGAGCTGGAATCGCAGCGGCAGAGCATCGATCGGCTGATCGCGCAGGTGGGCGTCGCGGCCGGGCTCGGCGCCACGGAGACGGTCGGGCCCCTGGAGGCGGTCGACTGGTCGCAGCGGCTGCTGACGACCGCCCGGGCCGAGGTGACCACGGCGGCCACCGAACTCGCGCGCTGCCAGCAGGATTCGGCTCGTGCGCAGGCCGCCGTCGAGGAGCAGCGCCGCGTGCGGGATCTGCACCGACGCCGGTCGGCCGCGCGCACGCGGCTGGACGAGTACGCCGCCGGCGCCGAGCGCCGCACCCGGCTGACGGCCGAACTCGACGGCGCCCGCCGCGCCGAGCCGGTCGCCGCGGCCCTGGCCGAGGCGCGCTCGGCGGCGGTCGTCCTGCGCCGCCGCACCGACGAATCCCGCACCGCCGCCGAGCGGCTGGCCGCCCGCCTGCTCGAGCCACCCAGCGCGGAACTCGCCGGAACCTCCTGGGCCGCCGCAGATCTCCTCGAAGCCGAACTCGCCGCAACCGATTTCGCCGAGGGCCTGACGGCCATCGCCTCCGCCCCGCCGCCTCCCGCGGCCGAGGGGGAAGCCGTGGTCGCCAGGGCGGCCGTAGCCACCAGGGAGGCTACGGCCGCCGAGGCCGGGCAGCACGCCGAGGCACGGGAGGACACGGAAGCCGGAACGCACTCGGATACTGGGAAGAATTCGGGGGACGCGGAACCCGCGCAGGCCGATACCGCCGAGCCGAACTCGGCTGCCGCCGAACCGGTCGCGGAAACCGTTGCCGCGGGCGGGGTCGTGGAACTGGAATTGTTCTCCATCGACGGCTTGCTGGACGCCGATGACGGCGCCGACTGTACCGAGGAGGACATCCTCCGTGTCGGCAAGGAGAGGCCCGAATTCGGTGAAGACACTCCCGCACCCGGCGAAGACGGGCTCGAGGCGGCCGTGCGACGGTGGTCGGCGCAGGTCGGGGCGCTGGACGAGGTGCGGGCGGATGCGGAGTCGGCGCATGCGCTGACGGCCGAACTGGCAAGCCTGCGTACCGAATACGCGGAGGCGGCCGGCAGCGCCGAGCGGCTGTCGGTGCGGCGGGTCGAGCTGCCGGAGACGATCCGGACGGCCGAGGTGCGGTTGCGGGAGGCGGCCGACGCGATGGCCGGGCTGGCGGGTCTGGCCGCGGAACGCGACCGGTTGCGCACCGCCGCGACGGCGGCGGAAGAGCTGCTGCGGCGCCGGAAGGAGGCGGAGCAGGCGCGTACCGAGTACGAGACGGCCCGCGCCGCGCACACCGACGCGCGCGAGCGCACCCTGGACGTGCGCGAGCGTCGGCTCGCGGGCATGGCCGCGGAGTTGGCGGGCGCGCTGGCCGACGGGCGGCCGTGTCCGGTGTGCGGCGCCGCCGACCATCCGGCCCCGGCCCGGCCTACCGAGACGGCCGCCACCCGGGCCGACGAGGAGCGGGCGGTGGCGGCCGAACGGACCGCCGAAGGCGCCCGCGCCCGCGCGCTGGCCCGCAGCACCGAACTGGACCGCCAGATCGAGGTGTTGATCGACCGCGGCGGCGGCGAGGACAGGACAACCCTGGCCGACGCGCTGCGCACCGCCACCGAACGCCACGAGGCCGCGGGCACGGCGGCCGCCCGGCACGACGATCTCACCGTCGAACTCGCCCGCCTGCGCACCGACGAGACCCGGCTGCAGGACGAACAGCGCGCTCTCGAAAGCCGATGCAGCGCACTGCGGGAGCGCGTGCAGGCCGGTGATCGGCGTCTGGCGGAACTGACCGAGCGCCTGCGGGAGGCCGCGGGCGCCGACGGCACCGTGGAACGCCGCCGCGCCCGGCTGGAGGCCCTCGTGCGTGAGGCCACCGACCTGCGCGGAGCCCGGGCGGAGACCGCCGCCGCGCGCGAGCAGGTCGCCGCCGCGGCCCGCCGCGTCGAGCGGCTGGCCCGCGAGGCCGATCTGGCACCGGAACAGCGGGTGATCGCCGAAGGTGACACCGAACCGGACTACGCCGTGCTGGCGCTCTACGCCGAGATCGTGGACGCCGCCACCCGCACCACCGCGCAACGCGAGGAGGCGGAGGCGGAGCTGGTGGCCGCCGACCGCGCCCGCGCGCATGCGGAGGCGGTGCTGGCCGAACCGGAGATCCGGGCGGTGGCCGATGTCGAGCCCGGCGATCTCGACGAATGGGAAACCCTTGTGGCGCAGGCCCGCACCCGGCTCGACGCCGCGGTCGCGGCGAACGCCGAGGCCACCCGCCGCGTCGCTCAGCTGGAGGAACTCGGCGGGCAGCTGTGGGCCGCGGTGGATCGCATCGCCCCGATGCAGCGGGCGCACGAGGAACTGGACGGCCTGGCCGATGTGGTGGCCGGCCGCGGCGAGAACAACCGGCGAATGTCGCTGCGTTCCTACGTGCTGGCCGCCCGGCTGGAGGAGGTGGCGCTGGCCGGATCGGTGCGCCTGCGCCGAATGTCCGGCGGCCGTTACGAGTTCGTGCACTCCGATGCGGCCGGACCGCGCGGGCGCCGGGGCGGGCTGGGCCTGGACATCCGCGATGGGTACACGGGTGTCGTCCGTCCCGCGAAGACCTTGTCCGGCGGCGAAACCTTCATGGCCTCACTGGCATTGGCACTCGGCCTGGCCGATGTCGTGGCCGCGGAATCCGGCGGCCTCGTGCTGGACACCCTGTTCATCGACGAGGGCTTCGGCAGCCTGGACGCCGACACCCTCGACGCCGTGATGGGCGTGCTCGACGAACTGCGTTCCGGCGGACGGGTGGTCGGCGTCGTCAGCCACGTCGACGAGATGCGCCAGCGCATCCCGAGCCGCCTGCACGTCCTGCGCGAGCCCAACGGTTCCCGCCTGCTCACGGTCGTCTGACGGCCGGCGGCCGGCCGCTAGGATTTCCGTCGTGGCGGACACCATCGAGGCACTCGGAAAACGCCTGTACGCGGCGCTGGACGCGCAGGACTGGACGGTTATCGGCACGCTCATCGCACCTGCGCTGATCGTGCAGGTCGGCAGCGCGCCACCCATGGGCCTGGACGTGTGGCGGCGCAACCAGGAGGCGTTCTACCGCGGCTTCCCGGACGGACGCCACATCATCGAGGAAACGCTCGTCGACGCCGGGCGATTCGTCTCGCGCTGCCGGTTCGTCGGCACGCACACCGGACTCTTCGGCGAGCTGGCGCCGACCGGGGCGTCGGTGTCGGTCGGCGTCATCCACATCGACCGCTTCGCCGGGGGCCTGCTGGTCGAGCACCACGGCCAGCTGGATATGCACGGCCTGCTGCAACAGATCCGGGCTTCCGCCTGACCGGCGTACCGGGCCGTGTCGGCGACATGCGCCGGCACGCCTGCGCGAGCCACCCATTCCGTGCGCGGCATGCCGACGCGGGACATGACCCGTGACACCGGGCCCGGTCAGCTGCCGACCTGCGATGTTCCCGCGTGTGTGTCGCAGATCGCGACCGGGCCCCCGAACGGCCTGGCGGATCGGACGACCGTCAGTTCGCCCGTGCCGCCTCGTGATCGAGCAGCCACCGCTTGACCGCCAGCCCCCAGCGGAATCCGCCGAGGCTGCCGTCGGTCCGCAGGACGCGGTGGCAGGGGACGAACAGGGCGGCGGCGTTGCGGGCGCAGGCGTTCGCGGCCGCGCGCACCGCCTCCGGGCGGCCGGACAGGTCGGCGAATGCCGTGTAGGTCACCGGGTTTCCGGGCGTGACCTTGCGCAGTACCTCCCACGCATGCGTCAGGAACGGACCCGAGACCTGCCGGACGGTGATGTCGTCGATCGCGAGAACCTCACCGGCGTGGTACTTCTCGACCACCCGGGACACCGCGCCGAGGGATTCGCGGCGGCGCAGCTCGTCGGGACGCAGCCGGGGATGGACCAGCTCGCGCAGCTCGCCGGCGTCGTCTGTCCAGCCGGCGGCCAGCACGGCGCCCTCGTGGTCGACGAGCGCGGTGAACGGGCCGATCGGTGTCGGGATCATCGCGTAGTCGGCAGAACTCATTGCCGCACACCTACTTTCACGGAAACGTTCGCAGCGATCGCGGGAACCGTACGCTCGGCCAGGGCGCGCTTCCACAGATGCATGGACAGGTAGGACCGCCACGGCGCCCATCGCCCGGTATCGGCGAAGTCCACCCCCAGCAGCGCCGCGCCCTGCCGTACCACCAGATCGGTGTGTAACAGGATGTCGGGATCGGCGAGCAGCCGCATGGTGACGTAGTCGGCGGTCCAGGGGCCGACACCGTCCAGGGCCAGCAGGTCCCGCCGCACGTCGCCGGCCGTGCGCCCCGCGTGCAGCGATAACTCACCCGACGCCAGCGCCCGGGCGGCCGACAGTATCGACGCCGTGCGCCGGGCCGGTCCGGTGAGCACCTCGGCACCGCGCTCGGCGATGGCCGCCGCGGTCGGGAACAGCCGCGGCACCGGACCGTTGACGCGCTCACCGAGCGCCTCGACCAGCCGCGCGGTGTGCGTGACCGCTGCCGACACCGAGATCTGCTGGCCGATCATGGTGCGCAGCAGCAGTTCCGGGCCGTCCAGGCAGCCCGGCACCCGGATGCCCGGACTGGGCGTGCTGCTGCCGCGGAACCCGATCTCCAGTGCCTCGTCGATGCCGATCGGATCGGCGTCGAGGTCGAGCAGATGGCGCAGCCGCGCCACCGTGGGCGCCAGATCCCGCATGTCGTGCAGCGCCAGGCCCGCGCGCACATGTCCGGGCTGGAAGCTCAGCCGCACCGTCGCATGTCCGTGCGGGGTGCGCAGGCCACGGGTGTAGGTGCCGTCCTCCCACAGTTCCAGGCCGGGCACCGCATGCGCCGACAGGAACCACTCCAGCCAGGACCTGTCCATCGGCTCGCGGTAGGGCAGCCGCAGGGTGAGCATGCCGTTGGTCGCCGGCAGGGTGTCGCCGCGCAGCCGCCGAGCCTCGTCGCGCAGCGTCGTCGGGCTCACCGCGAACACCTCGCGCACGGTGTCGTTGAACTGCCGGATGCTCGCGAAGCCGGCCGCGAATGCGATGTCGGACATCGGCATTCGGGTGGTCTGGATCAGCAGCCGGGCGGTGTGCGCGCGGTGGGCGCGGGCCAGGGCGAGCGGCCCGGCGCCGAGTTCGGCGGTCAGTACGCGGGTCAGCTGGCGCTGCGAGTAGCCGAGCGCGCCGGCCAGCGCGGGCACGCCGCCGCGTTCGATCGTGCCGTCGGCGATCAGCCGCATCGCCCGCGCGGCGAGGTCGGCGCGGGTGTTCCACAGCGGCGAGCCCGGGGCCGCGTCGGGCAGGCAGCGGCGGCAGGCGCGGAACCCCGACTGCTGGGCCGCCGCGGCGGTCGGTAGGAAGGTGACGTTCGTGCGCTTCGGGGTGATGGCGGGACACGATGGGCGGCAGTAGATTCCGGTCGTCCGGACGGCGGTGACGAACAGGCCGTCGAAGCGGGCATCGCGGGTCGCCACGGCACGGTAACACCGTTCGAAATCCAGACCGTTCGCACTCACGCAGTCCACCCTGTCAGTCCGAGCGGATCCGCGCTAGCGGGAATCAGCCACCTTCCCCCTGACTGTTCATGCTGCATCGCGATTCCGGCCGGTCTCGAGCGTCCCCGAGCGTCCTTGCTGGGGATGTGCTGCCGCGCCGCCGCTCAGCAGCAGCGGTTGGCGGGGTTGCGCGCGGCGGCGTCGTGGCGTTCGCGCCAGTACTCCCGCTCCGACGGGATCGGCCGGTCGGGGTGATTGCGGCGCAGATGCTCGACGAACCGCGCGTAGTCCTGGCCGCCCACGATCGCGTCCATATACCGGATCACGGCACGCGCGCCGCGCAGGACGGCCCGGACCGGACCGCCCCGCGCGTCGCGCGGTGTGTCGTCGCGGGGTTCGCTCACTCCGCCATCGCCGGCGCCGTGGGCGGACCGGCCCTGCCCGTCTTCGCGTGCTCGTCCCAATCCCGTTGCACCTCCTTCTCGGCCTTCGAGGTGAGGAACCCCTTGGGCCCGAAGAGCTTCGAGGGCGCCTCCGGCGATTCGGTGGTGGGCCCGCCGCCCTGGCGCAGGGCCCGGACGCACACGATCAGGCCGACCGCCGCCACGATCAGCACCAGTATGGCGAACACGATCGACAGCGTGCCCTGGATGAAGGTGTTGCGGACCACCTTGTCCATATCGTCCATGCTCTTCGCCGGTGCCAGGATCTTGCCCGCCGCACGCGCGTCGCTGTAGGCGTTGTGCTGGGTCCAGTAGCCGAGGTTCTTGTCGCCGGAGAAGATCTTCTGCCAGGACGCCGTCATGGTGACGACGAGATCCCAGATCAGCGGTAGCGCGGGAATCCAGGCCCACTTGACCAGGCCCTTCTTCACCACGATGACCAGCACGACGGTCAGCGCGACCGCCGCCAGCAACTGGTTGGCGATGCCGAACAGCGGATACAGCGTGTAGATGCCGCCCAGCGGGTCGGTGACGCCCATCAGCAGCACCGAACCCCACGCGGCGACCACGACCAGCGAGCACAGGAACACGCCGGGCCACCATGACGGATTCTTGAACTTGGCGGCCGGTCCGCCGAAGTTGCCGAGGGTGTCGGAGAGCATGAACCGCGCGACGCGGGTGCCGGCGTCGATCGTGGTGAGGATGAACAGCGCCTCGAACATGATCGCGAAGTGGTACCAGAACGACTTGAGCCCGGTGCCGCCGATGAAGTTGTGCATCACCTCGGACATGCCGACCGCCAGCGTGGGCGCGCCGCCGGTGCGCGAGACGACGCTGGTCTCGCCGACATCCTGCGCGGCCTGGTTCAGCTCGGCCGCGGTGATCGGATCGCCGCCCAGGCCGAGGCCGTTGACGTAGGTGGCGGCCTTCTCGGCGGTGCCGCCGGTGGCTCCCGCGCCCGCGTTCATCGCGAAGTACAGGTGCTGATCGAGGATGCTGGCGGCGATGATCGCCATCACCGCGACGAACGATTCCATCAGCATGCCGCCGTAGCCGATCATCCGCGCCTGTGCCTGCTTCGCCAGCAGCTTCGGCGTGGTGCCCGACGACACCAGCGCGTGGAATCCGGACAGCGCACCGCACGCGATGGTGATGAACAGGAACGGGAACAGGCTGCCGGCGAACGACGGGCCGCTGCTGTTGCCGGCGAACTGGGAGACCGCGGGCGCCTTCAGCACCGGCATGGTGACCACCACGCCGACCGCGAGCAGCACGATGGTGCCGACCTTCATGAAGGTCGACAGGTAGTCGCGCGGTGCCAGCAGCAGCCACACCGGCAGCACCGAGGCGATGAAGCCGTAGACGATCAGCAGCCACGCGATCGTGGTGCCCGAGAGCGTGAAAAGGTCGCGTCCCCAGCCGGATTCGGAGACCCAGCGGCCGGAGATGATGGCCAGCAGCAGCAGCGCGAATCCGACGATCGAGATCTCGCCGACCCGGCCCGGCCGCACGTAGCGCAGGTACAGGCCCATCAGCACGGCGATCGGGATGGTCATCGAGATCGAGAACACGCCCCACGGGCTGCCGCCGTGCAGCTGCCCGTCGGCGCCCTTGGTGGCGGCCAGCGCCTGCACCACGACGATGCCGAGCACGGCCAGCAGGATCACCATGATGACCAGCACCGCGATCAGCGCCGCCGCGCCGCCGACCACGCCCAGTTCGTCGCGGGCCATCTGGCCCAGGCTGCGGCCGCGGCGCTTCACCGACGCCCACAGCACCAGGTAGTCCTGAACCGCGCCGGCCAGCACGACCCCGACGACGATCCACAGCGTGCCGGGCAGATAGCCCATCTGCGCCGCGAGCACGGGCCCGACCAGCGGGCCGGCGCCGGCGATGGCGGCGAAGTGGTGGCCGAACAGGACCCGCCGGTCCATCGGCATGTAGTCCTTGCCGTTCTCCATCTCCTCGGCGGGCGTGGCGACCTGGTCGTCCGGCTTGGTGATCTTCCATTCGATCAGCCGCGCGTAGAACTGGTAGGCGATGATGTAGGTGCACACCGCCGCGATCACGATCCACACCGCGTTGACGTCCTCGCCACGGGCGATACCGAGCACGGCCCAGGCGAGCGCACCGACGAGGGCGACGACGAGGAAGATTCCCTTCTTCGCGGGGGTGATCGGGGTACGGTCCGCGACCCCCACGGGAGGTAGGTCGGGATCCGTCCGGAGGTATTCGATGGTCGCCATGCGAGCAACTCTCCCGTGCTGTATCGCTGGGTCTTGCGGAATCGGACACAACGTAGCCGAACCGATGTGTGCGTGAACACGACTCGGAGAAATCCGGTCGTGCCCGGGTGGGGTGACCCGGTCGGGTGGGCTGCCGGGCCCGTTGTTCGCGGTCCGGTAGGGCGGTTCGGCACGGGCGGGGTCGCCGCCCGGTATGTCCGCGTATCCGACTGTATGTTCGCATGCCGAGCTCACTGACCGCGTGGTCGGTATTCGCTTTCCCCCGGCGAGCGAATTTCCGGCGACCGGTGCCGTTCCCCGGACGGCGCCGGCGCCGGAGCGGGTCGGGCGAGGGCGTCGTATCCGTCCTCGCACGCGCGTGTCACTCCGTGCGGCGGCGGTCGATATCCGTAAGCTCCGATGCTGGTCAGCGGTCTGCTGCCGCGCCGGGTCCCGCCGTCGACCGGATGACCCGGGGTAGATCGGCCGCACCCGTGCCCGTCGTCGTGCAGAGGGAGGTTCGTGACACCGACCCGTCGCTCCGTGCTCCGGTCGGCCCTGGCGTTGCCGCTGGCCGGCGCCGCGGCCGGATGCGGGACCGAGGACGATGCGGTGACCTTCTTCTTCCAGGCCCGGCCCGAGGAGGCGCGGGCGCGGCTGCGGATCATCGACGAGTTCCGGCGGCGGCGTCCCGACATCCGCATCCGCACGATTCTCTCCGGCCCCGACCCGCTGCAGCAGATGCTCACCTACTGCGCCGGCGGCAAGTGCCCGGACGTGCTGATGTGCTGGGAACTGCTGTACGCGGGCCTGGCCGAACGCGGCGTGCTGCTGGACCTGCACACCCTGCTGGACCGCGAGCCGCGGTACGCGGCGGACCTCCGGCGTGACGGGTATCGGACGCTGTCCGACACGTTCACCTACCGGGGCGGCCGGTACGCGCTGCCCGAGCAGTGGTCCGGGGTCTTCCTCTACTACAACCGGAAACTGTTCGACCGGGCCGGAATTCGCCCGCCCGGGCGCTGGTGGGATGCCTGGACATTCGACGAATTCCTCGCCGCGGCACGGGAACTGACCAGCCGCGGCGGCCGGGAGCGGCAGTGGGGCTTCGTGGACGGGTGGGTGCCGTACTTTTCGGCGGGCTGCTTCGGGATGAACAACGGCGCCGAATGGTTCAGTCCGCCGATGGCGCCGTCCCGCACCACTATCGGCGATCCCCGGTTCACCGAGGGAGTGCAGTTCTACGCGGATCTCGCGCTGCGGCACGGGGTCGCGCCCGATGTCTCCGATCAGCAGTCGGTGTCGGCCTATGACCTGTTCTCCGGTGGCCGGGCCGCGATGCTGCTCGGCGGCCACTGGTTGTATTCGGAGTTCGCGGCCGGCGACGGGCTCGACTTCGACGTGACCGTGCTGCCCGTCGGACCGCACGGCGGACCGGGTGCCGTCACCGATGTCGGCTGCACCGGGCTGGGCATCGCCGCCGCCAGTCCGCGGCGCGAACAGGCCTGGGAATTCGTGAAATTCGCGACCGGGCCGGTGGGGCAGTCGATCATCGCGGAGTCGGGGCTGTTCGTGCCGGTGCTGCGGTCGGCCATGCACTCGCCGCAGTTCGCCGCCGCGCACCGTGCCGTCGGCAACCTCCAGGTGTTCACCGACGGGCCCGAACATTCCCGCCGGATCGCGGTCACACCGGCGTGGGGAAAGGTGGAAGCTCTGTTGTCCCGCAACTGCAATCGCGTGCTGCGCGGCGCGGCCCCGGCGGATTCGCTGGCGGGGACGGCCGCCGATATCGATGCGCTGTTGAGGACGCGGAGATGAGCGGCGGTCACGCCATCCGGTGCGGGAGGCAGGGTCCGGCCGCATCGATCGGAGAACCGTCCCGCCGGCCGGCGCGGGGTCGGTGCCTTGCAGGTACAGCTGTGCAATGTGGCCGCCCACGGCCTCGGCCGACGGGTTCGCGTGTGGTGCCCGGTTTTCGGCGAGCGGGGGAGGCGTGATGGCAGGCTTCCCGCCGAGTACCACGCTGGCGGACCGGCGGCTTCGCTCGGCCGTTTCCGGTCGCCGTGCGCCCGCGGAGCCGGGTGCCACTACCGGGCGCGATCGTGTCGGGCACGTGCGGCGTCGGCGTTCCGCGCTGGAGCGGAGGCGGATGCGGGCCGGGATGGCCTTCGTCGCACCGAATCTGGCGGCGGTGGGCGTGTTTCTCCTTTTTCCCCTGGCCTTTTCGCTGTATCTCAGTTTCCACTCGTGGGATCTGTTCGGGCCGATGCGATTCGCCGGGCTCGGGAACTACCGGCAGCTTCTCGACGATCCGCTGTTCTCCATCGCCCTGCGCAACACGGCGGTGTTCACGGTGCTGACGCTGGTTCCGACCGTCGTGATCAGCCTCGCGGTGGCCGCCGCGCTGAACCGGAAACTGCGGGGGATCGGGCTGTTTCGCACGCTGGCCTTCCTGCCACTGGTGGCCTCGACCGTGGCGATGGCCGTGGTGTGGCGGTTCCTGTTCACCACCGACGACGGTCTGGTGAATCTGATGCTGGGCCGGCTCGGGGCCGGGCCCGTGCCCTGGCTCAGCGATCCGTACTGGGCCCTGCCCGCGCTGACCGTCGTGACCGTGTGGAAGAGCGTGCCGTTCGCCTCCGTCATCCTGCTCGCCGCCATGCAGGGCATCCCCGAAAACCTGTACGAGGCGGCGCGCATCGACGGCGCCGGGCCGTGGCATCGATTCCGTTCCATCACACTGCCGTTGATCCGGGGCGCGCTGTCGTTCGTCTTCGTCGTCACCGTCATCAACTCGGTGCAGGCGTTCGATCAGGCCTATGCGCTCACCGACGGTAACGGCGGACCCGAGACCGGCACCTATGTGCTGGGAATCATGCTGTTCCAGAATGCCTTCCGGTTCTACGAGATCGGCTACGCCGCCGCCCTGGCCTGGGTGATGTTCGCATTGCTGCTGGTGCTCACCGTCATTCAGCTGTGGCTGTCGCGCCGGGACCCGGTGGAGTCGTGACCGCGCACGGGCAGCGCACGATTCTCCGCCGCACCGTGCGCGGAATGGTGATCTACGCCGTCCTGATCGCCATCTCCTGGTGCGCGGTCGGGCCGATCCTGTGGGCGCTCGGCGCCTCGCTGAAATCCGAAGGGACGGTCAGCGAGCCGAATCCGATACCGGCCGACCCGCGGTGGTCCAACTACGGCGAGGTGTTCGACCTGCTGCCGCTGGGCCGGATGCTGCTCAACACCGTCGGCTATGCCGCATGCATCACCGCCGGGCAGGTGTTCTTCTGCTCGCTCGCCGGATATGCCTTCGCGCGCCTGCGATTTCCGGGGCGCGAGCTGCTGTTCCTGGCTTATCTGGGCACGCTCATGGTGCCCCTGACGGTCACGGTGATACCGCAGTTCATCCTCATGCGGACCTTCGGCTGGGTGGACACGCCCTGGGCGATGATCGTGCCGAGCCTGTTCGGATCCGCCTTCGGCACCTACCTGATGCGCCAGTTCTTCCGCACGCTGCCCGACGAATTGGAGGAGGCGGCCGTACTCGACGGATGCGGCACCTGGCAGATGTACTGGCGGGTGCTGCTGCCGCACGCCCGGCCCGCGGTCCTGGTACTGGCCGTGCTCACCTGGATCGGGGTGTGGAACGATTTCCTGTGGCCGCTGGTGATGATTCAGCGCAACCAGATCGCCACGGTGACACTGGGTTTGGTGCGGCTGCAGGGGCAGTATCACACGCAGTGGCCGATCCTCATGGCCGCCGCGCTGATCGTGCTGGCTCCGCTGCTGGTCGTCTACGCGGTGGCACAGAAATCGTTCGTGCGGGGAATCGCGCAGTCGGGGTTCGGCGGCCGGTGAGGACTCACCGGCCGGTCTGCTGTGCGGCTCGATAGCTGACGGCCAGATATTCGCGTGTCTTCACCGTGTCGGGATCGTCGGGGCCGAGGACACGTTCGCGATCGGCGAGTGCGCGCGTGAACTCCTCGGCCGCCTCGTGGTAGCGGCCCGCCTCGAAGTACGAGCATGCCAGATTGTTGCGGGCCAGAATGGTGAGCCGATGGTCGGCGCCGAGCAGCCGCTGCCGGTCGGTGAGCACCCGCCGGTAGAGTTCGGCCGCCTCGGACCGCCGATCCAGCTGCTCGTAGGCCAGCGCCAGGCTGCTGCGGGCGCGCAGGGTCGTCGGATGGTCGTTGCCGAGCGCCCGTTCCGCCGTCACGACCGCTCGCTCGGAGAGTTCGGCCGCGTCGGTCGGGCGCCCGGCCTCCAGGTGATCTTCGGCGACACCCGTCATGGCCTCGATCGTGTCGGGATGTTCGGGGCCCAGTATCCGTTCGCGGATGGCCAGGCTGCGCCGGTCGAGATCCTCGGCTTCGGCGGTGCGGCCCTCGGCACGCAGTGCGAAGGCCAGGTTGTCGGAGGTGGCGAGGGTGTCCGGATGTTCGTGGCCGAGCACGCGTTCGCTGTCGGCGAGGGTGCGCCGGTACAGATCGATCGCCTCCGTCGTCCGGCCGGTCGCGCGGTACAGCATGGCCAGGTTGTGGCGGGCGGTGAGGGTGTTCCGATGCTCGGGGCCGTGGGTCTGCTCGCTGTCGGTCACGATGCGTTCGTACAGGTCGACGGCCTCGGCGAGGCGGCCGCCGCGGCGGTAGCACTGGGCCAGTGCGTTGCGCAGGTTGAGCGTGTCGACACCGTCGGGGTCCAGGGCGTACTCGCCGTCCGCGAGCACTCGCTCGTAGAGGTCGATGGCATCGTTCACGCGATCGGCGTCGAAGTAGGAGTGCGCGAGATCACCTGCGGCCGTGAGTGTCTCGTGGTGCAGCGGCCCGTGCTCCCGTTCCTTGTCCGCGACCGCGCGCTCGTGGTGGGCGATGACCTGGGCATGTTGCTCGGGGGTCGTGGGGTGGGTCGGCACGGCGGGCTCGGCCGCCGCCGTGCCTTCCGGTGTTGTGGACCGGTCGGCGTCGGCCGCCGCGGTATCTGTTGGTGTTGTGACCGCGGCGGAATCCGCCGGGGGCGCGGTCTCCGCGGAATCTCCTTGCCCGCGGGCCGATGCAGAGGAGGAACGGCGGTCCTGTGCCTCGGTGGCGGTGGCGGCGACCATCTCGGCCTCCGGTTCGGTGGCAGCCGGGGCGTTCGCGGATGTGCCGACTGCGGCCGGGAGCGCTCCCTCGGCGGGTGCGGTGTCTTGTGATGTTGTGGACTGGTCGGAGTCGGTTGGTGTGGTGTCTGCCGGTGGTGTGATCGGGTCGGTGTCGGTCGGTGTAGTGACCGTGGTGGCGTCGGCCGTGACGGAACCCGCCGGGGTCGCGGCGTTCGCGGAATCTCCTTGCGAGCCGGTGGACATGGCCGGTGTCGCGCCGTGCTCGTCCGCCAGTGCAGCGGCGTGCCGGCTGTCCCGCGCCTCGTCGGCGTCGGTGACCGTCTCGGCCTCCGGTTCGGTGACGATGCGAGCATTCGCGGATGGGGTGACCGCCGCCGGGAGTAAGCCCTCGGCGGGCACGGTCCCGGATTCTCGCTGCTCGTCGCCGGAGTCCGCGGCGACGAATTGCCCGAGGTCTGTTGTGGCAGTGGGCCGGTCATCGGCTGCCGGAGCGGTTGCGGGTGTGGTGATCTCGGCCCGATCTGTTCCTGCGTCGGCGGAGGTGTCCGTTCGTGTCGGGCCCTCGGCCACGCTGGTTCCCGCGACGGACTCCGGATGTTGTTCGTCGTCCGGCAGAAGGGGCGGCTGGTCGTCCGGAGGAGCGGGTGCGGTATCGGCGGCGGGGGTGGGCTCGATCGAGACGATGGTGGCCCTCGGTGTGCCGGTGGGAGAAGGTGTTTCGCCTTCGGCCGCCGGTTCCGCCGCGGTGGTCGCCGGGGTGAGGGCGAGTTTCACTGTGTGCGTGGCGGTCCCGTTCGGCAGCGGCGTGTTCGCCCCGACCACCCAGAACTGGGGCTCATCGGAGTCGGTGTCGATCAGCAGGTGGAAGGTCGCGTCGACGGCCGTCGGCGCGAATCTGGTGGAGCGATCGTACGGATTCTCGGCCCCGGGCGCCGACGCCAGGTCGACCGTACCCATCGATGCCAGCTGTGCCGACAACGCCGCGACGACATCAGGGAGCGGAACCGCTCCGTCGGGTCGTTTCCCCTTGTCCACCATGGTGATTCCCTCGAGAGCGCGCGAATACACCACCACCGCCACGGGTGGTTGCCAACCTTTCAATCATATCGGGTGTCACCGGGATACGGTGAACGGCATCCGTTTCGATTGCGCGGCAGGATATCCCGATCCGAGGTAAACCCCCATGTCGGACAAGCGTTCTCGCGAAACCGGACAACCGTGGGAGCGAACCGAGCGGGTTGTCCGGTATCGGGCGGGAAACGCGGCCGGGTCAGACCTCCAGGTCCTCCTCGATGGTCTTGAGCCGGTGCCGGGCCATCGCGAGATTCGCTCGGCTGCGGTCCATGGCGAGGTAGAGGAACAGCCCTTTGGACTTGCGGTCGGACATCGGCCGGATGATGTGATACTGACCACTCAGAGTGATGAGGATGTCCTCGATGTCCTCGTTGAGCTGGAGTTGCTCGATGGTGCGCATCTTGGCGCGCACCACCTCGGTATTGCCCGCCGCCGCGATCTGCAGGTCGAGTGCCTTGGAGCTGCCGAGCATTCCGAGCGCCATGCCGCTGTTGTAGTCGACGACGGCGGCGCCCACCGCGCCGTCGATCCCCATCATGTTCTTCAGCGCCAGATCCATATTGGACATGTTCGTTCCTTTCATCGGTGTTCGGTGCCTCGTTCACCCGAGGCCCTGGGTCGTCGCCGTGAGCTGTTCGGCGATCGTGTGAGCGACCGGCCGCGACTCCAGATGGAGCCGGCCGACGTTCACCTCCGGACCGGCCAGTACCGTCAGCGCCGTCCGTCCCGCCGCGTAGATCACGACGTACCCGTCCGTCCCGTGCACCACGACCTCGCGGAATCCGCCGCCGTGCACGGTGGTGACGAGCCGATACGACAGCGCCAGCTGGGAGGCGGTCAGGGCGGCCACCCCCGTCGGCTCGATGTCTGCGGGCAGGAGGTGCGCGACGAGCATCCCGTCGCCGGAGGCCACCAGCACACCGGTCAGTTCCGGTATCCGGGCGCGTAACGCCCGCAACTCGGCCAGCACCGCCGTATTCGATTGCGGCCCGGACATTTCCACCTTGGTCATCGCCACCTTGGTCAACCTTCCATCGGATAGCCGATCGGCTTCTTCGCACGGTTACGCCAGCTCTTGCAGGGCCGCCCGCAGCCGGATGAGCACGTCCCGGTCGATCGGTTCCCAGCGGTCCTGCTCGGGCGCCGGCTCGGCCGTCGGCACCCGGCGCCGCAGCGGCGCGAGCTTGGGCGCGGGAGGCTCGTCCGCCGGCCGCTCGCGCACCGGCCCGGAAACCACGACCGGAACGGGTGGTTCGACCGAGACGGGCAGCTCGAGCAGTCCGGCCGCGGTGAGGTCGCGCACCGCGACCAGGCAGCCATAGGTGGTCCGGCCGAGGTCGTGCGCGATTCCGGTGACGTTTCGCCGGGCGTTCGCCGCGGCCAGCACCTCGATCTGGCCGGCGGTCAGCACCATCCGGCGCCGGCGGACCCGGCGCACGGGCACGACCGGAAACCTGTCGACCCACATCGCCGGCCACGGACCGGCCGCCGGATCGCCGCGGCGCTGCACCTCGTGGACGAGCGCGCCGGGCGTGATGCGACAGATCGGGGCGAGCCAGTGCGGCGGGGCGGGCCGGAACTTGGCCTCGGCCGGCGTCGACAGCAGGAAATACGCGGCGTCGAATACCGACAGCAGCGCCAGGACCTCGAGCCGGGGACGCCTCAGAAGATTCCCGGGATCGCCGGATTCGGCTCTGCGCCAGTCCTGTTCGGTGGCCGTGCCGGATTCCACGACGAGCCTGTCCAGCCCGGTCGTGCGGCGGCAGGTCGCGAAGACCACGGTGCCCTCGGCGAGGTGGAAGGCGCCGTCGCCGACGCGCAGCACGCCGGTGCGCTTCTCTTTTTCCAGTTGGCGCAGGACGATGGCGAGTTCGACAACGGCCATTACCTACCCTGCCCTGTCAGCTCGGAGAGGATGCCCTGGAGCCGGAATCGCGCCATGGCCAGATTGCCCGTGTCGTCGTCGAACAGCACGTGGACGAACAGCCGGCCCTCGAAGTCGCCGCTCACCAGATTCAGTAGGTGGTACCCGCGCGGCCCGCACACCACGATCTCGGTGATGTCGTCGCCGTCGTGTCCGGTGGCCAGGGCCGGACAGGCGAGGACCGCACGGACCACATCGGTGGTGGTCGCGGCGTCCTCGTGCTCGTCCAGCAGTTCGTGTCGGCCGGCCGCGGCGATGGCGAGACCGGTCGCGCCGTCCACCAGTGTCACGCCGCGCGCACCCGGAATACCGATGATGCGCTCCAAACAGCTGTCGATACCGAACACCGCGCCACCGATTGTCAGATTGTGTTTCAAGAATCCAGACGCTACACATCACCGGCGCTGGTTGTACAGAAGAAGTAGAGCTAATTATTGGCAATCAAAATAATCGTGGAATGTAGATGAACTGGACCTGACGGTATCCACTGCTGGCGAGTGTCCTCCGGGTGGCGCGGGGGCGTTGTTTCGGTGGATCCGACGCTGTGGAAATACGTAGCGGTCGGTAGTTTCCGAGTGTTTGCCGAGGTGTGTGCCCACCGAGTCGGTGTGCGGTGCCGGCTGCCGGGCGTTGTCCGGTTGTAACTCGACCGAATGGTTCGGACTCGTTCCCGGTGTCCCTGGTAAATACCGCTTGAACTGGTTGTGCGCTGGTAGTTCGGGGTCCGCGATCAGGAGTTCGAGCGAACGACGGGCGGGTTAGTGACGCCGCCTGCGGTAATTTTGCGGAGATGGTTGCTCTAAAAGTCGAGACCTGACAGGATGTCTCGCATGTGGTGATCGGCCCCGCCGGACGTTGCGGCCGGAGTCGATCACCTGACGACTAATTCCAGGGATCATCTCTTGCGACAGTTATGCGAGTTGAACCGACTATTACCCGACTCCGGTTGCTATCCGGCAAATTGCTGATTCGGTGGCCGGAGTTTAGTTTTCACGGCGCTCGATCCGGTGGCTTACCGACGCCGGATCGGGATTCGTGCTGTGTCTGCGCTCTTGTTCATTTTCTCCATTCGCGGAGTTCCCACCATGACGACCGGTTCTTTCGCTGGCTCGACCCGGGTGCCGGCCCTGGGCCGGCGAGCGGCCCAGGAGGTGGCCCAGGAGCTGGCAGGGGCGTTCGCCGCGACACGAACCGGATATCTGCACGTCTCCGGTGACCCGGGCGGTCGGCTGCGGGTCGTGCGCGGCCGGGTCCTCGCGATCACCACCGTGGGCGCTCCGGCGCTTTCCGACCTGCTGGCACGTCCCGGGCGGGCGTTGCCCGGTGACGCGGAACGGCGGGCGCTGGCGGTGATGGCGGCGCTGGATGCCTCGTTCGCGATCGCGTCCGGCTGGATCGACGGCAGCTACTGGAGCACGGAGATCGACCTGGATCCGGCGGGGCGCGACAGCGTCCGGCCACGCGAGTTCGCCGGCGTCGAGGCGGATCAACTGATCGCGGAGACCGAGCGGCGGCTGCGGGCGCTGGCCAACAGCCGGATATCCCCGCATCGAAACCGCCTGGCCCGCACCGAATACGGCGACTCGATGCTCCGCGACTGCCCGGCCGGACCGCGGCAGGAGATCTTGGCGCAGGTGGACGGGCGGCATCGGTGCCGCGATCTCGCGTTCGTGCTGGGACACGGCCTGTATCCGGTCACCGTCGAGGTGTCCCGGTTGCTGGCCGAGCATGCGCTCGTGGTGCCGTCCGGCCGCACCGCCGCTGCCGCACCCAAGGCCCCGCTACCCCGTCGGCGTCGTGATGCCAGCGGGATCAACGAACTGTATCCGCCTCCCGCCGAAGAACGTTCGGACAACGACCCGCAGTGAACGTCAACCAGAACCGCCGAACGGCGGCCTGCAGAAAGGATCCGATGAACACACCGAGTAATACCGGCCCGGGCAATATGACCGATCGAATTGCCCTACTGGTCAAGATGTTGCGATCCGAGGTGCCGGATTGCGTAGCCTCCGGCGCGATCGACATGTCCACCGGGATGCTGCTGGCGGTGCAGACCGTGGACAACCATCCCGCCGAGGTTCTGGACCTGCTCGCGGCGGCGACGCTGGAACTGTTCCAGGGCCGCAATGTGGTGATGATCGAGGAGATCTGGAAGGAACGCCGGGGCGTGCGCAGCGATGCGCACTACTTCCAGGAAATCCTGGTCAACAGCGAGAATCTGGCCCACCTGTTCCTCCGTGCCGACGGCCGCGACGACATCGTGGTGGTCGTCGTCTGCCGCAAGTCGGTGAACGTGGGGATGCTGCTGGCACAGACCAGACGAGTCGTCCGGGATGCCGCACGACCGTGAGGAACCCGAGCGCGGGTGCGAGCCGGCCCGCGCCGCTCGCACCCGCGTCCGGGCCCGATCAGCCGCGGCCGTGCGGGCCGACGCGTACGCGCGGTGGGTCACCGAGTCACGCGGTCCACGCCCGGACCGGGCGGGTGTGCCCGACTTATCTACCGGCCCCGTTGCCGGGATCGGCGATGATCGACTTGGTGATCTGACTGGTGGCGATGACGGTCGACGGGGGCTCCTCCGCTGTCGCCGTCGCGGTCACGAAGGCCAGGCTGCGGCCCCGCTTCGCCAGCACGCCGCTGACCCGGACCCAGCTGTCGCGGGGTGCCGCCCGGACGAACTGCGTTGAGATGGCGTGTGTTACGGCATGCTCACCGCGGGTGAGCGTGGGCGCCACCACGAGATATCCGGCGAGTTCGATGATCGCGTTCAGCGCCCCGGCATGCAGGGTGCCCGACGGCGTGACGGACAGTCCGGCGACCGGGAACCGCACCCCCGCCGCCGGATCGGCCGGATCGACCAGTTCGGCGCCCAGCGTCCGTTGCAACTCGACTCGGAGCGCACCGTCGACGCGCGCCCGCAACTCGTCGTCGACAGCTCCTGAGGTCACGCCACGCAGCCTACCGCCGCCGCGTGGTCGTGATCGTGAACGTTTCGCTACCGCGAAGCGAGCAGCAGAAAGCCGAACTCGATCCGCTCTGACACCAGGTCCTCGTTTCCCCGAGTGCCGAGGTTTCCCCGAGCGCCGAGCCGGGTGCCCGGTACGGCCGATGGCACCTGCGGTCGTCCACCCGGTCCGGCTGCGGCCGGCGGGTGACGGTCCGCGTAGAATCCAGTCCTCGTGAGTCTCACCCTCGGTATCGTCGGCCTGCCCAACGTCGGAAAGTCGACGCTGTTCAACGCGCTGACCAAGAACGACGTGCTGGCGGCGAACTACCCGTTCGCCACGATCGAGCCGAACGTCGGAGTGGTGCCGCTGCCCGACCCGAGGCTGGACAAGCTGGCCGAGATCTTCGAGTCCGCCCGCGTCGTGCCCGCCACGGTGTCGTTCGTCGACATCGCGGGCATCGTGCAGGGAGCGTCCGAGGGTGCGGGCCTGGGCAACAAGTTCCTGGCCAACATCCGCGAGGCCGACGCCATCTGCCAGGTGGTCCGCGTCTTCGCCGACGACGATGTGGTGCACGTCGGCGGCCGCGTCGACCCGCTGTCGGATATCGAGGTGATCGAGACCGAGCTGATCCTCGCCGACCTGCAGACCCTGGAGAAGGTCGTCCCCCGGCTGGAGAAGGAAGCCAAGATCAAGAAGGACCGCAAGCCCGCCTACGAGGCGACCAAGGCGGCCCAGGATTTCCTCAACGAGGGCAAGACCCTCTTCTCCGTCCGCGACAAGCTCGACACGGACCTGCTTCGCGAGTTCACCCTGCTGACGATCAAGCCCTTCCTCTACGTCTTCAACGCCGACGAGTCCGTCCTGACCGACGAGCCCCGCGTAGCCGAACTGAAAGCCGCTGTCGCCCCGGCGGATTCGGTCTTCCTCGACGCCAAGGTCGAGGCCGAACTCCTGGAGCTCGACGACGAGTCCGCCACCGAACTCCTGGAATCGATCGGCCAATCCGAGCCCGGTCTGCACGCCCTGGCCCGAGCCGGCTTCCACACCCTGGGCCTGCAGACCTACCTCACCGCGGGCCCGAAGGAGGCCCGGGCTTGGACCATCCACCAGGGCGACACAGCCCCCAAGGCCGCCGGCGTCATCCACACCGACTTCGAAAAGGGTTTCATCAAGGCCGAAATCGTCGCCTACAACGACCTGATCGAGGCCGGGTCCATGTCCGCCGCCAAGGCCGCGGGCAAGGTCCGCATGGAGGGCAAGGACTACGTCATGGTGGATGGGGACGTGGTCGAATTCCGCTTCAACGTGTAGGGGGACGCCCGGCCAACTGGTAGACGGGTACAACATGAAGGCGCCCCAGCGGCATAATCTGCAATGGACCAGAGGCCGGTCTGGGGCACTAGAACTATTATAGCGCTGGGTTCGATCGTGATCGAGGGGGGAGCATGACAGACCCGACCGCGTGGGTCACGCAACGTCGGTTCGACGAGTACCTGGTGGCTGCGAACCACGACCCGGTCGCGGCACGCGAGCTCTACGAGTGGAATGTCGCGATATCCGCTGCGTTCTTCGAGTTGATATCCCATGTCGAGGTTGCCCTCCGCAACGCGGTTGACAAGGTTCTCCAGCCCCTCGAGGTCCCGGAGTCGGCTCGAGTGGACCTCTCGCTCGGGTGGTGGTTCGCGAGTTCAGCGTTCCTGACCGAACACGACCTCGAATTCTTCCGAACAGCGCGGCGACATCTGGGTGCCGGGGCGAACGGAGCCACACGCGACAAGGTTTTTTCTTGTGTGACATTCGGCCTCTGGGAGGGTGTCTTCGGCCCGAAGTACGAGCAATTGTTTCGTAAGCACCTCGTCCATGCGTTCCCGAACAGGGAGAAAGCGGGGTTCAAACGCGACACGGTACAGGGAAATGTTCTTGCGCTGAAGAATCTGCGCAATCGTATCGCGCATCATCAGGCGATTTTCGATCTCCCGCTCGAGGAGCGGTTCGAGCAAGCCATGGATCTGCTCCGGTGGATCGACGCCGATCTGGAGCGGTGGGTTGTTGGGCTGTGCCGGGTACCCGCTCTGCTGGACGAGCGTCCCCAGGCGGCCGAATCCATCGCTGTTATCGTGCCTGCGCGCAGAGCATGGCCGTTCTATGAGAAGCACAGTGCCTACGTTTGCCAACCCGGCAGGTACTTCCGGCAGGTCAGCCACATCGGATTCTATGCCGATAGTGCACTGCAGCGCGAAGTGCCGAAGGTACTTGAACGTATTGATCACATTGATTGGACGCCGGAGGAGATCGGCCGGAGGATGGGGTCGGGCAGCGAGGATGACAAGCGCATAGCGGAAATCATCAAGGGCGCGCGGGACCTTGGTTGGCAGGGTGACGAGTACCAACTCTTTCGCCTCACACGCTCTGATGCCGATGGCCGCAAACGGGGACATGTGACTTTGGACGGCGAGCTTCGCCGCCAGCGTGGTGGGAGGGGCAGTGCTTGGGTACAACGTCAGCGATACGTGGCTGTTGCGGCACTGGAGTCAGCACGGACCCTCGGAGACCTTGACCAGCAGTAGTTGAATAGCGCTCGCTGTGGTGGCGCTGAACCCGGACAATCATTTATTCGCACAATTTCGGCTGTTAGCCTGGTCGTCGGTGGGGCGGTGCAGGAATGGCTGCTCTTGCGTCCCGGGGCTCCCGGCGGAGACGCCGTCGGCCATCTGACCCATCGCTTCGCATGAATCAACTGGGAGCAGTACTTCTCCGTCGAACATGACAACGGAAGACTGGCAACCGTCAGGATGAAACGCATGGTCGACGGGATAGCGACCCTGGTCGATATCTTGTTTGCCGGCTCAGGCATCGAGCCGGAGATCGTCGAACAATCCGAGGACCTGGAAATCGTCCCCTGACGTGCAGCGATCGGATGTCGAGGGGGTCGAGCTCCGTAGCGGACAGCCTCTGCGAAGAAGCAGGTCTCCCGACCGAACTGCCCGATCGGAGGCTCGTCTGGGACGACGCCGTCGCGGCCCACGCGTGGGAGGGCCCGCCGGTGTGGGTGCACGGCGACCTCCATCCCGCGAACGTCGTCGTCTCGGACGGAACGCTCTCGGGCATCGTCGATTTCGGTGACATGTTCGCCGGCGATCCGGCGTGGGACCTCGCCGCCGTATGGGTGCTGCTACCCGCGGGCACGGCCGCACGGTTCTTCGACATGTACACGCAGGCGGATGAGGCGGCGATCCGGCGCGCCCGCGGGCTGGCCGCTATGAAGAGCCTCTTCCTGATGCTTATGGGGCAGAACGGAGATCGGGGCCTGCCCGGCGGCAAGCCGCACTGGGGCCTGCGGGCCGGGCGGCACTCGATCGTGTTCTGAAGGGCGTTTGATGCACGCTCCACGGCAGTATCCCGCCCGCGGACTCGATCGAGCTGGGTGAGCTTGTCTCGAGAGCCGGCCAGGCTGACGCGGAGCCTTTCTGCCTCGCCGAGCCGGCCTTCGCGTTCGGCTTCGGCGATGCGGGCGATGAAAGGTTGTCGCGGATCTCCTCCAGTCGACCGCGTTGTGCCGGGTCCGGCCAGAGGAGCGAACATCCGACACATGCTCTCCGATGCACCCCTTTTGGCATCACCGAGCGGTGGCGACCTGAAAGTCGTGTCGCCGTTCGACCTCTGGAACAAGACGCGCGCTTTCCGGGCTGTGGGAGCCTTTTGGGGGTGGGATCAGTTGCACGGCAATGACTTCGAGTTTCTGTCGGCGTCGCGCCGCTGTGGTCGACCAGATCGCGGGGAGCATGGCTATGGAAGGCGAACCGGTTTCGGCTGATTGGAGTGAACGGGCGCGGCGTCGCCAGTCGATCGAGGTCTGAGGCCGCTACGGCCGCTGAACGACAAAGCGGGGGACCGGGCTTGTGGAGTGGCCTCCCATCGTCGAAGGGGGGCGCCCGTGAGTTGTTCCGGTGTAATTCACAGTGCACGAGCTACGGTCGACAGGAATCCGGGCGATGCGACCTCGCGGCCTTGCTCGACGGCCTTCGACATCGAGAGTGAGTAGTCGGCGCGGGTGGCCGGCTGGTGCTGGGTGAGGCTGGCCGGCTTTCGCTCCGCGGCTGTCCGTTCTCCAGCATGCTGTTCCATTCTCCGAGCCTAATGGCCCCCGTACTGCTGTTCTACCGGAATTCGACTGTCCCTCTGCTGGCCCTTCCGTGGTGCCGTCGCGCCGAATCTTGAACAATCCGACTCGGAGAGGGGACGTATGAGGTGGCAGCCGACGGCGCTCGGGTGGGTCGACCCCGATGTGTCGGATTCGTTGGAATGGGATGGAGCGCAGGTGCGGCGGTTGGCTCGGCGGCTCGGATTCGTGCTGATATGGCCGGACGAGGGTTCGATTCGCTTGGTCGATCACGTTCGTGCGGCGGATGTCGATGCTGTGCTGATGCCGGCTCCCGGTCACCTCGATGCCTTCGAGCTCAATGCCATCCTGCACTTCGCCGACATCGAAACAGCTTGTCCACGAATGTCTTTCGGCCGTTGGGCGGCGTTGGGAGCCGGAGCGTGAAGGCGGCCGAGGTGCTTCCGGTGCTCACTCCGGGTGGAATGCTGACCGTTGCACAGATCGGGCGAGATGCCGCACTCATCGGTGGGAGTGCCCGAAATGCTCTGGCGGGACTCGATGCTCGCGGATCGGTCGTGCGTAGCCGGACCCGCATCGGATGGCAGATCGGCGCGCACGGTCGTGCCGTATCGGCCGTCGGTAGGGCGAGGTCGAGCCGATGAGCGGGTGGGTCCTGACCGGACTGGTCTGTGCGGTCGTGCTGCCGGCGGCCGTTCTCGTAGCCGCACTGCTGTGGCCGGAGCCGTCGCAGGGTCGATCGGTCGATGAAACTCGGCGGCGGGCACAGGGCGATGACTGTCGACGCTGATCGTGCGAAGGAATCAGCGTGGATCCATTCGCGGGGATCGGTAAGCCCGAACCGTTGCAGCACCAGCCGGCCGGTCACTGGTCGAGGCGGATCACGCGCGAGCATCGGCTGATCTACTACGTGACCGACACCGAACTGGTCGTTACAGTCGGCGGGCATTACGACGATTGAAGGTTGGTCGACCGGATCAGCGTGCAGCCGGGAGCTGTGCCGTTCCCGGTTCAACGTGTAAGTCGGTCTATTCCGTGACCGGCACCGAACCGGTCATCGTCGCCGGGCAGCAAAGGTTTTCGGCGTATCGGTTCAGTGAGGTATGGCGTCGATGATGGCGCGGGCTCCCTGGCGGAGTAGGTCGGCGCCGACGAAGAAGCCGAGGGCCTGGGGGTCGTCGGGCACGCCCCAGTGGTGGGAGTCGAGCCATTGGGTTCCGTCGAGGCTGAATACCTTGCCGTGCAGCGTCAGCCGGCCGGTGGCGTCGGTGGTGGCGACGCCGGCGATCGGGCTGTTGCAGTGGCCCTGGAGGGCGTGCAGCATGGCGCGTTCTGCATCGGCCTGACGGTGGGTGCCGGGGTCGTCGAGCCTTGCCGCGAGGTCGAGTAGTTCGGTGTCGTCGGCGCGGGCGACGAGCGCGATGATCCCGGCGCCGATCGGCGGGCACATGACGTCGACCGGCAGCGTCTCGGTGATGCGGTGCTGTCGGCCGACGCGGAACAGGCCGGACACCGCGGCGATGATGACGTCGAAGTGCCCTTCCTCGAGGCGCGCGAGCCGGGTGTTGACGTTGCCGCGCAACGGTTTCACGTCCAGGTGCGGGTAGTGCAGCCGCAGCTGTGCGGCCCGGCGGACGGAGCTGGTGCCGACGACGGCACCCTGCCGTTGCTCGCCGAGGGGCCGCCCGTCGCGGGTGATGATCGCGTCGTGGACGTCCTCGCGGGGCGGGTATCCGGCGAATGCCAGGCCCGGGGTGATGGGGATGTCGCCCGGGATGTCTTTGAGGCAGTGCACGGCCAGGTCGGCGTCTCCGCGCAACAGCGCACCGTCGATTTCCTTGACGAACGCGCCCTTGCCGCCGAGCTCGGACAGATCGCCCATCCACCGGTCGCCCGCGGAGGTGACCTTGACCAGTTCGGTGGCGACGCCGAGAACGGCGAGGTCGGCGGCGACTTGCTCAGCTTGAGCGAGGGCCATCGGCGAGGATCTGGTGGAGATCCGGATGGTGCGCGACATCGGCGACATAGCCGGACTTTACCGCTGGCCCCGGACGCCGATCGCGCGGCCCGGGGCACGAGCAGCTCACTGTGTGTCCCACGCGGTCTCCAGCCGGCCCGGGTAGGTGGTGAGTAGCGCGAGGGCAGGCCCGCGCTCGACGATGCTCGCCGGAGGCATCGGCTGGTTCGGCGACGAGCGGGCCGAATCCGATTGATCCATCCGGTGAACCCTGGAACTCTGCTGCTATGCCTCCCGACGCGCCGCTTCCCGCCGATCGCCTGTTCGACGCGCTCGGTTCCGACTACGAACGTGCTTTCGGCGATCTACCGGAACAACATGCCGCCCTCGCATGGTTGTGCGAGCGGCTACCGGCCGGTGCTCATGTTCTGGACGTCGGTTGCGGGACCGGTGTGCCGACTGCGCGCATGCTCGCCGATAACGGGCATCGGGTGGAAGGCATCGACGTTTCGCCGGCCATGGTGGCGCTTGCGCAAAGTCAAATTCCCGGAGCGGTCTTCCACCAAGCGGATGTACGCGAATACCACTGCGAGCCCGACAGTTTCGACGCGGTCTGCGCGTTCTTCCCCCTGCTCCAGATGACTCGCTCGGAGATCGACTCGTCACTGCGCCGGATGGCGGGCTGGCTGCGTCCGGGTGGCTATCTGATCGCCGCCACCATCCCCGCCGATATCGAACAGGTCGACATCGTCTTCATGGGCCATCCCGCGCGAGTGAGCAGCTTCGCCACGGCCGGCTTCCTGGACCGGCTCCGCTCGGCGGGGCTCGACGTCCTCGAATCGCGGGAGTCGACCTTCACTCCGAATCATCAAGGCGCCCACCCCGAACCGCACCTGTTCGTCTACTGCCGCCGTCCCGCGCCACCGAATCCGCGGTCGTAACCCGGCCGGCCGAGAGCGACGAGGACGCTCAGTCCGGCAGTCCGACGAGCCTGGCGCTGTCGGCCCAAAGTTTGTGTGCCAGTTCCGCACTGCGTGCCAGGTCGGACGGATCGGGCCAGGTGAGTCGGCCGCGGCGGAGGGCGGCGTAGGTGCGGCCCGCCGGGGGCGTCACGAGTCCGAGAGTCAAGTCGGACAGGGTATTTCCGGCGGACGGCGCCGTGTTGAGGGTAGGGCTGAGCCTGCTCAGGGGTCGGCTCAGGAAAGGCGTGCCGAGTAGCGACCAGACTACCGGCAAGGGGAAGGGCAGGTTCTCGGCGAGTCCGGTGCCGAAGACCTGCCCGGGGCAGTAGGCGAGCGCGGTGAGCCGCCGGGACGGGGTGTTCTCGCGCTCGGACAACGCCCGCGCCGTGAGGACGGCGCACAGCTTGGAGGCGGTATATGCCTGCTGGCCGGCCTTCCTCGCACGGGTTTCACCGTCGGGGTCGCGGTCCGGGTGGGCCAGCAGATCGGCGTCGGCGTGACGTGGTGGTGCCAGACCGGCCTTGGTGGCGGGATCGTGTGTGCCGCTTGTGGTCAGCACAACTGTCGCGCCGTCCGCCAGGCCGGGCAGCAGCAGCCGCAGCAACAGATAATGGGCGAGATGGTTGACGGCGAACGTGGTTTCGAAGCCGTCGACGGTCCGGTCGGCGACATCGGGACGGATCAGGCCGGCGTTCAGCACCAGCGCATCGATGGGATCGTCACCCGTTTCCTCGCGCACCGCGGCCGCGAACGCCCGCACCGAGTCGAGTTGCGCCAAGTCGAGCGGGATGGACCTGCCGGTCGATACGGGCCCGCGGGCACCGAGTATCAGCCGGACGTCGTCCGACCCTCGCACCCGCCCGGCCGCTACCGCACCGAACCCCGAAGTGCCGCCGGTCATCACCACCGTGGACATGCTTCCTCCCGGGAAGCTCGCCGAATCGAGACGGCTCGAATGTAGCCTGCCCACGGCCCCGAACGTGGGCAAATCGGACCGGGTAGCCGGGTTCCGGCAGACCTGTCGTCGCACGCTTCACATCCGTATCCGCTCCGCGGGGCAGACGGTGAGGTGGGTGAGTTGGGGTCGGCGGCGGGCGAGCCAGGCGACGGTCGGGCCGGCGAAGATGCCGGCCAGGCGGGTGTAGGGCCAGATGGCCGCCAGGAGCAGGAGGATCAGGGCGCGGAACTGGTAGAGGGCGGGAGCATGGGCGATGGCGTCGGGGTTCGGATGGGGGGTGAACAGCGAGCGGGACCAGGTGAACAGGGTTTCGGCGGCGCGGTAATTGTCGGCGGTCGAGTACGGGTCGAATCTGACGAGCACTCCGGACAGCACGACCGCGGTCAGGACCGGGAGCGTCACCCGGTCCAGCGGCGTGACCGCGGGCGGGTGGGTGCCCGCGATCGTCGGCGGGAGAAATAGCATCACCGCGCCCGCGGCGGCGATCGGCAGCGCGATGGTCTCGGCGGCGATGACGGCGGCGTAGAAAATGCCGTCCGGATGCTCGTGCGGGCCGGCGGCGAGGACGTCGACGATCCGGGCCAGCAGCACGAGACCGACGCCGAACCGGAACGCCGTCGCCCCGTACCCTTCGATCCGGTCGGCATCCGGCCCGGGACCGGCCGGGCGGAAGCGGTCGTGTCGGTAGCGCCACAGACTACCCAGCACGAGAGAGAGAAAAGCACAGTAGGGCAATACGATCCACAGCAGAACCGTCACGGTCGGACCCATCGACTCTTGTAGTGCGGTATCGGACGCCATCACGCTCGCAGACCCGCAAACCTCGAGCTAGGGACCAAAGACACCTACTGCGGTGTACCCCGATCGCCGGCCCCCGTCAATTGCCGCAGGAATGCGCGGGCCGTGTCGATATGGGCGGATTGCAGTCCACCGACAGGGTCGACCGGGATCAGGCGCGTGGGCGCTCCGGAGTCGCTGCGCCGCTCCGCCCAGCCCTCGTCGGCCGGTTGGAATTCGTCGTCGAACCAGCAGAGCGGGCGGCTACCGGCCCAGCGGACGACCGCCGACAGCTTGCCGTGGTGGCCGTCGCTGTGCCGGATGCCGTGCTCCTCCAGCTCGATCACGTCCAGGCGCGGCAGCCCGAGCACCGGTCCGATCAGCCGGTTGGCCTCGTATTCCCATGCGGTGGCCCACACCAGTTCCGCATCGGCATCCGAGGCCAGTGCCAGCAGGCAGGAGCCGTGATCGGGATTCAGCAGCACCCGGTGCGGCACCGGCGGAATGGCGGGGATGATCTGGTGTTGCAGTACGAACGGCCGGTATCCCGGCGGTGGATCGCCCTGGCGCGCGGCCGGATTCAGCGGGCCGTCGACGTCCAAAAGTATTGCCGCACGCGATGATTCGGCCATATGCACCCTCCCCGACGTTACCTCATTTTACCCGGTCCGCCGCTGTCTCGGCCCGGCCTGGGAAAATTGGCGCAAACACTGCGGATGGACAAGCTCCGACATTCACCGGGCCGGGGCGGGCGTTACGGCCGCGATCAGCGGGCGGTGACGAATCCCTGGGACACCAGCCAATCGCGCGCCACGTTGGCGGGTTCCTGCCCCTCGACATCCACCTTCCGGTTGAGTTCGGTGACGGCCTCGTTGGTCATCAGCCGCGTGATCGGTTCGATCACCTCGGCAACCTGCGGGTGATCATCGGCGAATGCCTGCCGCATCACCAGCGCCGCATTGTATTTCGGGAAGAACTTCTGGTCGTCGTCGAGCAGTTTCAGGTTCAGCGCCGGGATGCGGCCGTCGGTGGTGGCGACCGAACCGAACTGGCAGGTCCCGTCGGCGGTCGCCGGATACACCAGCGCATCCTGCATGACCTGCTTGTTCACCTTGGCCATATCGACGCCGTACTTGCGCACCAACCCCGGGAACCCGTCCTGGCGCACGCTGAATTCGGTACCGACACAGGTGGGTCCGGAGCTGCCGGAATTCACCAGGCGGGCATAGTCGGACAGCGTCCGGACACCGGTCTGCTGCTGCGCGGCGGCGCCGGTCACCAGGGCGTAGGTGTTGTTCACCGGCGCCATATCGGTCCACACCATGCCGTTCTTCCGCAGGTCCTGATCGCGCACGGCCTCGAACTGCGGAACCGATTCGGGGATCGGGTTCTCGTTGCCGAGATAGTTGATCCAGCCGGTGCCGGTGTAGTCGAAGGCCACGTCGACCTGGCCGTGCAGCTGGGCATCGCGCAGGCTGTTGGAACCGGTGATGGCCGTCAGATCCCGGACGTCCGCCCCGGCGGCGCTGAGGGCGAACTCGAGCACATAGCCGAGCACGATCTGCTCGGTGAAGTCCTTGGAGCCCACGGTGATTCGCACTCCATCCAGCTCGGGAACGGGCTGGATGCTGCCGGGCCCCACCCGCAGCGGCACGGCGCCACCGGCCTCCAGGCCGCAGCCGGAGGCCACCAGCCCGACGGCGGCCAGCGTCGCGGCCATCCGAGTGAGCACCGTCCGGCGCCTCATCGCAGCCCCCTCGGTCCGAGGAAGCGTTCGGCGAGCGCGCCGAGCCAGTCCACGAGCAGTGCCAGGGCGACCGCGAGAAGCGCGCCCACCCACAGGGTCACGTTGTCCCGCAGCTTGTATCCGGTATCGATGAGGATGCCCAGCCCGCCGGCGCTGACGAGGAACGACAGCGTCGCCGTGCCGACGGCGAGCACGAGCGAGGTGCGCAGCCCGGCCAGGATGTAGGGCACCGCGAGCGGAAATTCGATGCGGCGCAACACCGTCGGCCCGGACATGCCCTGGCCGCGACCGGCGTCGATCAGCATCGGATCCACCTGCTGGAAGCCGAGGATGGTGTTGCGCAGCACCGGAAGCAGCGAGTACAGGGCGATGGGCCCGACACCGACCCAGAACCCGGTCTCCTGGGTCCACAGATAGGTCAGCGCGATCAGCCCGATCGTCGGGGCGGCGGAGCCGATGTTGGCGATGCCGACGAACAGCGGAGCCAGCCGCCGATACCGGCCCCGGGTCAGCAGCGTGCCCAGCGGCACCGCGATGACCACGACGATCGCGATCACGGTCAGCGTGATGACCACGTGCTCGCGGGTCGCCGTGCGGATGTTGTCCGCGTTCATGCTGGCCTGCTGGGTGGCCGTCAGGTCGCGGTCGAACCCCCACCAGAGCACCCCGACGGCCAGCGCGAGCGCCAGCACCGGCTGGGCCAGCAACCGGATGCTCTCGGCCCGCCGTTCGGTGTGACGCGTGGCCGGACTCATGTGGGATCGCCCGAATCCGTTGTGGCCGGGGGCTGTTCGGCTGTGGCGGGGGTCTGCTCGGCCGTCGCCGAGGTGTGTTCGGCGCGCATCTCGGACAGGTGCGCGACCAGCGTATCGATGTTGATCAGCCCGGCGTACTCGCCGCGGCGGCCGGTGACGACCGCATTGGCCGTGCTCTCGGCCAGCAACGCCTCGAGCGCCTCCTGTAGCGAGGAGCGCTCCGCGACCGTGCCGGTGACGGGCAGGCCGGCCTCGCGCAGCGAGGAGACCTGCGCCAGCTGCTCGGCCGATACCCAGCGCAGCGGGCGGCGTCGCTGGTCCAGCACCAGGCCCCACTTCCAGTCCCGCTCGGCGAGCGCGGCCCGCAGCGGCTCGATGTCCTCGGTCTCGATCGCGGTGGGACACCCCCCGAGACCGACGTCGGCGACGCGAACCAGGGTGAGCTGCTTGAGCGCGGCGTCGGCGCCGACGAATCCGGCGACGGTCTCGTCGGCGGGTTCGGCCAGGATCGCGGCGGGTGTGTCGTACTGCAGGACCCGGGAGTTGTTGCCCAGCACCGCGATTCGGTCGCCGAGCTTGACCGCCTCGTTGAAGTCGTGGGTGACGAACACGATCGTCTTGTGCAGTTCGCCCTGCAATCGCAGCAGCTCGTCCTGTAGCAGGCCGCGGGTGATCGGGTCGACCGCGCCGAACGGCTCGTCCATCAGCAGCACCGGCGGATCGGCGGCCAGCGCCCGCGCCACCCCGACGCGCTGCTGCTGTCCGCCCGAGAGCTGACGCGGATACCGGTTGCGGAAGGTGCCGGGATCCAGGCCGACCAGCTCCAGCATCTCGTCGACGCGGGCGGTGACCCGGGCACGGTCCCACCCGAGCAGCCCGGGCACGGTCGCGACGTTGCGGGCCACGGTCATATGCGGGAACAGCCCCGCCTGCTGGATCGAATAGCCGATCTGGCGGCGCAGCCGGTCGCGGTTCACCGCGGTGATGTCGCGCCCGGCGATGGTGATGGTGCCCGACGTCGGCTCGGCCAGGCGGTTGATCATCCGCATCAGGGTGGTCTTGCCGCAGCCCGACGGGCCCACGAACACCACGATCTCGCCGGCCGGGATGGTGAGCGAGATATTGTCGACGGCCGGATCCCGCTGTCCCGGATAGCGTTTGGTGACCGAGTCGAGCACGATCTCGGCCCGGGGGTGCTCCTCGGTCTGCTCGGGCGTGGCGGTCGAGGTATCAGTCACGGATTCCCCTCGGGGTGGTGAGACGGCCGACGAGGACGAGCACGGCATCGAGCGCCAGCGCCAGCACGATGATCAGCAGCGTGCCGGTCAGCGCCATCGGCACCGCGGTCGGGCTGCCCAGCCGGGCGAGCCCGGAGAAGATCAGGTTGCCCAGTCCGGGGCCCTTGGCATAGGCGGCCATGGCCAGAATGCCCATGCTCAGCTGGGTGCTGACCCGGATGCCGGCCAGGATCGACGGCCAGGCCAGCGGCAGCTCGATCCGGGCGAGCACCCGGACGGGGTTCATCCCGACGCCGCGCGCGGCATCGGTGACGGCCGGGTCGACGCCGGACAGGCCGATGATGGTGTTGCGCAGGATCGGCAGCAACGCGTACAGCACCAGGGCGGTGATGGTCGGCTTCACGCCCAGCCCCATCGCCGGAATGAGCAGGCCGAGCAGGGCGAAGGACGGAACCGTCAGGATGATGCTGGCCGCCGCGGTGGACAGTGCGGAACTCCACGGGCTGCGGTGCACCGCGATCCCGATGAGCACGGAGATCACGGCCGCCAGCAGCACCGCCTGGACGACCGCCGAAACATGCAGATACGAGTCGGTCAGCAGTTGGCTTCGATGATCGACGACAAAGGTCCACAGCGTGTCCAGGGCTTAGACCTCCCAGATCGTCGATATCCCGGCAGAGTGTAGCGATACAGGAGAGAAAAGTAGGGCATTTCGGCTGGTTTGTCGCGGTAGGGCGATCGGGGGTGAGCCCTCGGGCGGGAACCTTCGGGCTCGCCCGGACGTCTCACCCTGTGTGGGTCGGAAGCCGGCCGGGGAGGAGCAGAGGAATGACAGGTGTCGCAACGCCTACGCGGGTGCGCACGCGGGCCCGGTGGCTCGCGGTCGGTGTCGTCATCGTGCTGGCGATCGCCGCGGTGGCCGGAATGTGGTGGTGGCAGCGAGCTTCGGGTCCCGAGGCGCTCGCCGGAGAACGGTTGACGGTCTTCCCTGATATCGATGGATCCGCCCTGGATCCCGGCCAGGCGCGCATCGTCGCCGTCGCCCGCGCCGAATTCGCCGACCCCGGCGACGGCCGCAAGTACGCCGAGGGCGTCGAGGAATCGTGGTGCGCCGACTTCGTGAGCTGGGTGATGCGCGAGGCCGAACTGCCGCTGGAGAACCCGAACTCGGGGTCGTGGCGCATCCCTGGCGTGTATACGCTGCAGGAATACTACGAAGCGCGGCAGCGGTTCGCGGCCGCCGGATCCGGCTATCAGCCGCGCACCGGCGACGTGGTGCTCTACGACCACGACAGCCCGTTCGGCCAGCACACCAATATCGTGCTCACTGCCGACGCGGACACCCTCACCACGATCGGTGGAAACGAGCAGGGGGAGATCGGAATTCACCATTACGCCCGGGCCGATGTACCGGGTATGGTCGGGTTCGGTCGTGTGTGAAACGTATCCACCTACGGGGGATATCTCTGACTGTGGGCGAGGTGTTCGGCGCGTACCTCGGCCTACGATGAACCCGGCGGTGCCCGGCAGCGCCGCCGTCGCGGTCCCTGTCCTGCTGCCCCCTCATCGGCAGGACGGGGATCTGCCACCGCACGGCGCGGCGAAGTGCTGCGGGTTTCGCGCGGTCGCGCTCCAGGGTGTCAAGGTGAATGAGCGCGTACACCAACCGACTCGGCAAGGTTTCGGGAGCTCATGCGACAGTCCACGGCACGCGACAGTCCGACCTGGATCGACTACGCGGAATTCGGCGAGCGCTTCGTCGCCCACGCGGTGACGCCGGAGCGCATCGAGGAGGCGGTCTCCGGGATGGCCGGGCGGGGAGTGACCATCGGCCCGTTCTCGGTCGGTCCGGCCGGTCTGGCCGGATTCATCGCCGAGGGCAGCGTCGGTAAGCCGGTGATCGCGCGCAGCATGCCGCATGTCACCTTCGAGGTGCGGCTTCCGGTGTCGATGCACGTCACCATCACCCTGGGCGGGCAGAAGCTGCGGCTGGAGGCGGTCGTGGAGATCGACCTGACGCTGCATGCGCGCACGGCGAATCCGCTGCTGGTCGTCATCGACATCCGGCCCGTGACCGCGCGCGACGTCAGTTTCGTGGTGCGCGCCCAGGCCATCGGGGGAGCCTTCGAACTGCTGCTGGATCCGATCGCGGTACTGGTGCAGCGCGAACTCGCCAACCGGATCAACGGCATGCTGGCCGATCCGGCGGCGCGGCGGGGCCGGGTCTTCGACGTCGAGGCGATCATGAACGGAACCCGGTCGCCCCACCGGGACCTGGAGGAGTTCGAGTGGATCGGCTACGACGAGTTCGGGCGGCGCTTCTTCCCGCTGATCGTCACCGCCGACCGGGTGCGCGCGGTGGTCGACAACCTGGCCGGGCGGCCGATCGAGATCGGTCCGATCCGCACCGGTCCGCGTGCGGCGGCCACCGTCGAGGTGAAGGGAACGGTCCGGATGCCGCGCGTATCCGACCGGATCGGCGACGATCCGGTCTCGTTCGATCTCACCATTCCGGTCACGCTGGACATCACCGTCGACGTCCTCAAGGCCAACCAGTACCGGGCCGAGGTGGAGATCCCGCTGCTGTTGATCGCCCGTGCCGCCGATCCGCTGCTCATCGTCATCGACGCGTCCCCGCCCGATTCCCACACCATCGCGGTCGACCTGCGCGCCGAGGGCTGGCGGGCGCGGGCGCTCGGGCGGCTGGGCGGCATCCGCCCGCAGATCGCGACCCAGGTGGCGGCGGTGATTCGCGGCGAACTCGCCGACGCGTCCGGCCGCACCATCGACGTCGGGGCCCGCATCGACGCCGCGACCTGAACGTGTGGCATATGTGGTTGGTGTGCCCAGTGAGCCTGGCGGTTCCAGTGTGCATGTGGTGAAATGAGTTGACGCTCGAGGCCCCCGGCGCGCGAGCAAGCTTGGGGAAGGTGCGCCGGGTCAGCTACCGGTTTCTCCCCGGCCCGCAGGATGGCCGGTTCCCGTTCAGGTCGGTTTCAGGCACAGTGCGTTTTCAGGCACAGCGCAAAGGAGTAATTCGATGCGTTCCATTCCGATGTCCCGGCGCACCCTGTTCGGCGCCGCCGCCGGTATAGCCACCGCCGCCGGGCTGTCCGCCCTGGCTCCGGGCAGCGCGGCCACCGGCGCCCAGCTGGGCACGCTGCTGGACTACGCGGGTTCGGTGCCGGCGGCCGACGCCATTCGAGCCGCCGGGCACGCCGGGGTGATCCGCTACGTCTCCGACCGGCGGCCGGGCGCGGAGTGGATGACCGGAAAACCGTTGCGGGCGAGCGAGGTCGACGCGCTGCGCGCCGCCGGGCTGACGATCGTGTCCTGCTACCAGTACGGCAAGGCCGACACCGCGGATTGGCGCGGCGGGCTGGAGGCCGGTAAGAAGCACGCCGACCGCGGCCTGCGGCTGCATCTGGACGCGGGCGGCCCCGAGGGCGTGCCGATCTACGCCTCGATCGACGACAACCCGTCGCCCGCCGATTTCGCCACCATGATCGCGCCCTATCTGTCCGGCTGGCAGTCGGTGCTCGGCACCGAGAACGTCGGCGTCTACGCCAACGCGCCCACGATCGAGCTGGCCCGGGCCGCGGGCCTGGGTTCCTGGTTCTGGCAACACGACTGGGGCACGCCGGAGGGCGTTGTGCACCCGGCCGCGAACCTGCACCAGTTCGAGATCGACGAGCGCTCGGTCGGGGGTGTCGGCGTCGACGTCAACGCCATCCTGACGCCGCAGTACGGACAGTGGTGACCCGGTCCGCTCGTCTCCCGGCGCGCCCGGAGCGGGCTGATCGGATTCAGGTCTGGCAGTGGCAGGTGGGGTCTTCGCAGAGGTCCGGCTCGTCGGCGACCACCGACAGCATCGGCCGGGCCTCGGGTGCTTCGCGCACGCCCATCCACGAGAACAGCGACCAGCGCGACAGTCCGGAGAAGGCCGAGCCCAGGCTGAAGAACGAGCCGATCGAGCCGATCGAGAGCGCCGAGCCCACGCTGCCGACGGACAGGATCGAGTAGGCCGACCCGATCGAGAGAATCGAGCCCTCCGACCGGATCGACAGGATCGAACGGTGCGAGCGCGTGGACAGCACCGATCGGTAGGAGCGGCGGGACATGACCGATTTTCCGGGACGGCTCCGGGGCGGGGCCGAACCCGGGCGGGAGGTATCTGCGGACCGTTCGAGCCGATCGACAGTCGCCATGATTAGCGGTTTACCACAGGAATGGCCGATTGCGGAGGTATCGGACACAAAAGACCCGGAGTGTCGCCATCGCGACGTCTCCGGGTCTTTGCGTTCGTCGGGACCTGCCTCGAACTACGACGGATTACCGCTGCGCCTGCGGTTGGGGCTGCGTCTGCGGTTGCGGCTGCGACTGGGCCGGTGCCTGCGCCTGCGGTTCGGTGCGAGCGGGCGCCGGGGCACCCGGTGCGACGGCGAAGAAACCGAGCGTCGGCAGGAACGAGCACGTGACCGGAGCCTGCTCGGGGGACGACTGGGTGGTCAGCGAGCCGGAGACCACGGCGATCACGCGGCCGGGGCCGGTGTCGGCGATCGCCGACAGGGTGGCCGGGCCGTCGGGGTTGATGTGCGCGTCGTCGGTCAGCGGCTGGATGGCGCTGCGCCGGGTGTCCACATTGAGCCACTGCACCTGCATCGGCGGATTCTGCTGCGGTGTCAGGCCTTTGGTGCCCAGCGCGGTGAAGACGAAACCGGCCTGCCCGCCCTGCGGTCCGGGCGGCGGCAGCTCGGCCGGACCGGGGACGGCCAGCGCCGTGCCGACCGAATCGGAACCGGGGCCGATGCAGTTCTTGCCGATGGTGGGGTACAGGAACTGCGCGATGGCGGGGCCGTTCTCGGGTAGCTCCGGACCGCCGCCGCCGCTGCCGTCGAGGAAGGTGATCAGCGATTGCAGTGCCGACTTCACCTGCGGCGGCAGATTTGTCGAGTTCAGGATCTGCTGAGCCTGCGCGAGGATGCCCTGCTGGGCGGGGCCGGCGATCTGGGAGGCGTTGGCGGCGGCGCCGACGATGGCGGGAGCCAGGCTCGCGATGGCATCGATCGGAACGCCCTCGGGGATCAGCGGTGCGCTGGCGGGGGATTGCGGCTTCGGCGCCGGCGCGGCGACCGCGGTCGACGCGGCGACAGTGGCACCGGCCGCGAGGGCCAGCGCGGACAATGCGAACCGCGATCCTCTGGTGCCAAGCACTGGTGTAGCCGTCCTTACCTCGGGTACTTCCTCCGGCGATGCGGCCGCATCGCTTGCGTCACTTTAGGGATAGAGCCGCTGTGTTGTACAGCCGTGGTGCGATCTTGTCTACCGTCGGTGTCGGGGGGTGGGTGCCGTCCTCGGAGGACAACTCCCAAGCCGCTGTTACTGAAGTTGTCAGTGAGGCGAATGGTACATGATGGCCACTTCGAGACCCGGCAGCTCGCGCCGGTAATCTTGGCCGCGCCAGCCAACCGACCGGAAAGCATGTGCGCGCCGTGAACAGAACTCTCCGATGGGCCTGCGGCGGTAGTGACGGAGGAGTCCGGGGATCCCGGGGAGCCCGGAAAGTCCGGGGCCGCCACATCGCACTGGCCGCACTGGGCCTGTCGGTGCTCGCCCGGCTGCTGTGGATGCTGGTGTCGCCCAACGGAATGAATCTCGTCGACCTGCACGTCTACGTCGGCGGCGCGGCGGATCTCGGCAGCGGGCACCTCTACGACTTCACCTACTCGGAGAAGACGCCGGACTTCCCGCTGCCGTTCACCTATCCGCCGTTCGCGGCGGTCGTGTTCTATCCGCTGCACTATCTGCCGATCACCGCGGTCGCGGTGGCCTGGCTGCTGCTGATCGCCGCGGCGCTCTACGCCGTGGTGCGGATCAGCTTCGCGCTGTTGTTCGGCGACGCCGCGCGCGACGAGCGCCGACGCACCGCCGAGATCGGCTGGACCGCAGTGGGTCTGTGGCTGGAGCCGACCCGGACCACCCTGGACTACGGGCAGGTCAACGTGTTCCTGGTGCTGGCCGGGATGGCGGCGGCCTACTACACGGGGTGGCGGCTGTCGGGACTGCTGGTCGGTCTGGCGGCCGGGGTGAAACTGACACCGGCGGTGACGGGGCTGTACTTCCTGACCCAGCGGCGCTGGGCGAGCGCGATCTGGGCCGCGGTGGTGTTCGCGGGGACCATAGCGATCAGTTTCGCGATCTCGCCGGTCGAGACCCGCACCTACTTCGGCCCGCTGATCGGGGACGCGAACCGGATCGGGCCGGTCGGCTCGGTGTGGAATCAATCGCTGCGCGGCGCGCTGACCCGGCTGCTCGGCTACGACGCCGGCTCGCCCTGGCAGATCGGCGGGCACCGGGTGCCGTTCGGGCCGTGGTGGCTGGCGGGGGCCGTCGTCGTGGCGGTCCTGGCGTACTTCGCCTGGCGCGCACTGGATTCCACCGACCGGCTCGGCGCGCTGCTGGTGGTGCAGTTGTTCGGGCTGATGGTGTCGCCGATCTCGTGGTCGCACCACTGGGTGTGGCTGCTGCCGCTGGTGCTGTGGTTGCTGTACGGGCCGCTGCGCGCGGTGGCGGGCGCCCGCGTGCTCGCCGGCTACTGGCTGCTCACCACGCTGATCGGCCTGCCCTGGGTGCTGTCGTTCTTCCAGCCCACCATCTGGACCATCTCCCGGCCCGGGATCCTGTCCTGGCTGGGTGCCGTCGACGCGATCGGGGTGCTGGTCTTCTATGTCTGGGTGATCCGCAACGGCCGGCGGGAGCGGAAACCGGAACCGGAGACGCGAGCGGCAGTCGACGGCGGTGTTCCCGCCGCCTGATCGGGCGGCTCTGTGACCTGATCGGGCGGCTCTGCGATCGGGCTCAGCTTTCCTGCGCCAGCCGATCGATCTCCCGGGCCAGCGCGACGTCGAGGCGGGTGAGCCCGCCCTCGGAATGCGTCGACAGCGTGAACGTGACGCGCCGCCAGCGGATATCCATATCGGGATGGTGATTGGCCGCCTCCGCCTCGGCGGCGACCCGGCGCACCAGTTCGATTCCGGCCAGGAACGAGGGCGCCTCGACGGTGCGGGCGATGCTGGCGCCGGTGCGGGTCCACTCCGGCAGGTCCTTCAGCGCGGTCGCGATTTCGTCATCGGTCAGTAGTGGGTTGCTCATACCCCGGTTCTACCCGAATTCACGCAGCCCGATCGCGGCCTCCGGGGTGACGCGAGCTGCCTCCTCCGGGTCTGGCCGATCGCGCTGGGGAGTCACGCCGCACGCGCCCGCTTCAGGTACTTCTCGAGATCCTTGCCGCACACCCCGGCGGCCTCCGCCTTCTTCATCCGCATGACCACGACAGGGCACTTCACGCAGCGCGTCTTCTTGCGACAGCACTTCTTCTTCGGCCGGAGGCCGGACACCTTCTTGGCCTTGACCTTGCCCATGGCGAGTAAGCTTAGCCTAACCGACCTTGTCTAACCATTCCTTCCGAATCGATACTCCGGTCCGTGCGCACCCAGGCCCGGCCGATCGCCCCGGTGGATTTCGGTACTGTGTAGCTGGCCGCATGCCCGGTGAGTCACTCGTCCACCTGTCTTGTACGGACCCTCTACGGCGAGGGTCGGCCGGCAACCATTTCTGTCAGCAGGAGGATTCAACGTGTCGTCTGTCGAGTTCCGCAACGTGGCCATCGTGGCTCACGTCGACCACGGCAAGACGACGCTGGTCGACGCCATGCTCCGGCAGTCCGGCGCGTTCGCCGAGCGTGCCGAACCGGTCGACCGCGTGATGGATTCGGGTGATCTCGAGCGCGAGAAGGGCATCACGATTCTCGCCAAGAACACCGCGGTGCACCGGTACGACAGGGGCACCGTCATCAACGTCATCGACACCCCCGGCCACGCCGACTTCGGCGGCGAGGTGGAGCGCGGGCTGTCCATGGTCGACGGCGTCGTGCTGCTGGTCGACGCCTCGGAGGGCCCGCTGCCGCAGACCAGGTTCGTGCTGCGCAAGGCGCTGGCGGCCTCGCTGCCGGTGATCCTGGTGGTGAACAAGACCGACCGGCCCGACGCGCGGATCGCCGAGGTCGTCGAGGAGAGCCACGACCTGCTGCTGGACCTGGCCTCCGACCTGGACGACGAGGCCGCCGAGGCCGCCGAGCTCGCGCTGGACCTGCCGGTCCTCTACGCCTCCGGCCGCGAGGGCAAGGCCTCCACCGTGCGCCCCGAGAACGGCAGCGCGCCCGACGCGCCGAATCTCGACGAGCTGTTCGACGTGCTGCTGAAGTACGTCCCGGCGCCCCGCGGCGACGCCTCCGCACCGTTGCAGGCCCACGTCACCAACCTCGACGCCTCGCCGTTCCTGGGTCGGCTGGCGTTGCTACGCATCCACAACGGCACCCTGTGCAAGGGGCAGAACGTGGCGTGGATCCATCGGGAGCCGGGCGCGTCCGAGGATTCGATCAAGACGGTCAAGATCACCGAACTGCTGAAAACCTTCGGCGTGGAACGCAATCCGGCCGAGGAGGCGGTGGCCGGCGACATCGTCGCGGTGGCCGGCATCCCGGACATCATGATCGGCGACACGCTGGCCGACCCGGACCGGGTGGCGGCGGGCGAGGATCTGGCGCTGCCGCGGATCACCGTCGACGAGCCCGCCATCTCGGTGACCGTCGGTATCAACACCTCCCCGCTGGCGGGCCGCAACGGCGGCACCAAGCTCACCGCCCGCCTGGTGAAGGCCCGCCTGGACCAGGAACTGGTCGGCAACGTCTCGCTGCGGGTGCTGCCCACCGATCGGCCCGACACCTGGGAGGTGCAGGGTCGCGGCGAGCTGGCGCTGGCCATCCTGGTCGAGACGATGCGCCGGGAGGGCTTCGAGCTGACCATCGGCAAGCCGCAGGTGGTCACCCGCACCGTCGACGGCAAGGTGCACGAGCCGTACGAGGAGCTGACCATCGACGTGCCCGAGGATCACCTGGGTGCGATGACCCAGCTGATGGCGGCCCGCAAGGGCAAGATGGTGCAGATGACCAACCACGGATCGGGTTGGGTCCGCATGGAGTTCATCGTGCCCTCGCGCGGGCTGATCGGGTTCCGCACCGAGTTCCTCACCGAGACCCGCGGCACCGGCATCGCCAACGCCGTCGCGCACGGGTACGCGCCGTGGGCCGGCGAGATCCGCGCGCGGCACACCGGGTCTCTGGTGTCCGACCGGACCGGCGCCGTCACGCCCTACGCGATGTTGCAGCTGGCCGATCGCGGCACCTTCTTCGTCGAGCCCGGATCGCCCACCTACGAGGGCATGGTGGTCGGGATCAACCCGCGCGCGGAGGATCTCGACATCAACGTCACGCGCGAGAAGAAGCTGACCAATATGCGCAGCTCCACGGGCGATGTGCTGGAGACCCTGGCCCGGCCGATGGTGCTGGACCTCGAGGGCGCCCTGGAGTTCTGTGCCGTCGACGAATGCGTCGAGGTCGGGCCCGATGTGGTGCGGGTCCGCAAGCTGGTCCTCCCTGCCACCGAGCGCGCCCGCGAAGCGGCCCGCCGCAAGGCCCGCGACCGGGCCGCCCAGAACGCCTAGGCGCCGGTGCCGCACCCGTCCGGTATCACTGGGTGCGGCCGTGCCCGCCGGGCGGAGCACGCTGTGTGAAAACCGCGGACGGGGCACGTTGTGTGAGACTGCGGGCCGGGCACGCTGTGTGCTACGAGGCACACTGTGCGAGGCGAGGCAATGGAGGCGAGCTGTAGAGTGCCGAACGTGATGCCGGGGGCAGGAATTCGCGCACGATGGCGTGCGGCGGCGGTGGTGCTGGCGACATCGGTGACGGTGCTCGGCGGCTGTACGGCGAATCCGCCCCCGCCGATCGAGAGCACCGACAGTCCCAAGACCACCCCCGCCAAGCCCACCAAGAGCACGGTGGTGGTGGCCGTCGACGACATCGGGGTCGGGTTCAATCCGCATCTGCGCTCCAATCAGTCGCCGAGCACCAATGCGGTCAGCTCGATGGTCTTTCCCAGCCCGTTCCGGCCGGCGCCGTCGCCGACGGTGCCCGGCGCCACCGACTGGATGCCCGACAACGCGCTGATGGTGTCGGCGGATGTCACGGCGCAGGAGCCGTTCACGGTCACCTACAAGATCCAGAACCAGGCGTCCTGGTCCGACGGCGCGCCCATCGCGGCCGAGGACTTCCATTACCTGTGGCAGCAGATGATCACCCAGCCCGGGGTGGTGGATCCGGCCGGTTACCGCCTGATCACCGACGTGAGTTCGTCCGGCGGCGGCAAGACCGTGACGGTCACCTTCCGCGAGCCCTACCCGGCGTGGCGGCAGCTGTTCACCGATCTGCTGCCCTCACACCTGCTGAAGGATTCGCTGGGCGGCTTCCAGCGAGCGCTGGCCGTCGAGCGCGGCCTCATCGATCAGAATCCGATCTCGGGCGGCCAGTTCCGGGTCAAGCAGGCCGACGCCGGACGCGAAGAGATCCTGCTCGAACGCAACGACCGCTACTGGAGCACGCCGGCGGTGCCCGATCAGATCCTGCTGCGCCGTGGCGGCACGACCGCACAGCTCGCCGAGTCGCTGCGCTCCGGTGACGCGCAGATGGCGCTGGTGCGGGGCGGCACCGCGACGCAGGACCAGCTGTCGGCGATTCCCGCGGTGCGCACCGCGATCATGCCGCAGGCGCGGGAGTTGCAGCTGTCGCTGAACGGGCGCGGTGGCGATCTGGCCGATCCGCGGGTGCGGCGCGCGGTGCTGGGCCTGCTGGATCCGACGCTGCTGGCGACCGTCGCCGCACAGACCGGCGCGTGGGTGGAACCTGCTCGCGCCCAGGTGCTTTCGCCCTCCGATCCGGGATACGCGCCGACCGCCCCGCCGCGGCCGTCGGTCGACGACGCCTTCGCGATGCTGGCCGAGGCCGGGTTCGCGCGCGCGCCGGAATCGCCGGCCGGCACCTCGCCGACGTCGCCGGCGCCACAGCCGCGCCAGGTCGCCAAGAACGGCCGGACGCTGGCCGTCCGGCTCGGCGCGGTGGACAAGGATGTCGCCGCGCTCGCCGTGGCCAACACGGCCGCCGACATGTTGCGCAGCGCCGGCATCGACGCGAGCGTGCGCAGCCTGCCCGCCGACGAGCTGTACGGCAAGGAACTGCTGGCGGGCAACATCGACGCGATCGTCGGCTGGGAGCGCGCCGGGGGCGATCCGGCCGACGCGCTGGCCTCCCGCTACGGCTGCCCGCGCGAGCCGGTCCCCGATCAGGACACGGCCGCGACCCAGGCCGAGGAGCAGCGCAAGGCGCCGAGCAACATCTCCGGGGTCTGCGATCCGGCGCTGCAACCGGCGATCGATGCCGCGTTGCGCGGGGAAGATGCGGCGAGGGCGATCGGCGACGTCGAACCGAAGCTGTGGGAGCAGGCAACCGTGCTGCCGATCATGCAGGACACCGGCGTTGCCGCGGCAAGCTCACGGATGGACGGGGTATCGCTGAGCGGCGCCCTCGGCGTCGGCATCTTCGGCGGCGCCGCGACCTGGCGGCGGCTCTCGTGACCGAGCGCGGTCCGGGCCACGTGCGCGGCATCGCCTCGTCGGTCATGGCGCCGTCGAGTGTCGGCGAGGTGGCTTGTGATCGGGCGTAGCGGGAGCACCATGTGTACGGCACCGTCGGTTACGGCGGGTGCCGAGTATGGCGGGTGCCGAGTGTTGGCGAGGTGAAACGGTGACCGAGCGCAGCGAGGGCGTAGCTAGGGCGGCGCCGCTGGTGACGGTGCTGCCGAGTGGCGGCGAGGTGGGGCGGTGACCGAGCAGGGTGGTCTGCTGCTGGTGCACGCACACCCCGACGACGAGACCATCGCGACGGGCGGCACCATCGCGCACTATCGTCGCCGCGGTATTCCGGTGACGGTGGTGACCTGCACCCTCGGTGAGGAGGGCGAGGTCATCGGCGAGCGATGGGCGCAGCTGACCAGTGACCACGCCGATCAGCTGGGCGGCTATCGGATCGGCGAATTGTCCAGGGCGCTGGCCGAATTGGGCGCCGGCCCGCCGTGGTTCCTCGGTGGCGCGGGGCGCTGGCGCGATTCCGGGATGGCGGGCGAGACCTCCGATCCGCGCGCCCTCGACGTCCGGCATCCGCGCGCGTTCGTCGATTCCGGCGACGAGGCGGTGCGGGAACTGACGCAGGTGTTGCTGACCGTCCGGCCCCGGGTCGTGGTCGCCTACGACCCGCGCGGGGGCTACGGCCATCCGGACCACATCCGCGCCCACCGGATCACGATGGCCGCCGTGGACGACGCGGCCGAGAACGGTTGGGCCACACCGAAGGTCTACTGGACCGTGACCGACGCCGAGGTGCTGCGCCTGCACACCGAGGCGCTGGCCCGGCGGACCGTCGACCGGCTGCCCGGTGCGCTGCCGTCCGGCTGGCGATTGCCCGCCGTGGACGAATTACCGTGTGTGTCGGGCGAATCCGTGACCACCGCCATCGACGTGTCCGAGGTGCTCGCGGCCAAGCGCGCCGCGCTGCGCGCGCACGCCACCCAGGTGAGCGTGGCGCCGTCCGGCCGGGAGTTCGCGCTGTCCAACAACATCGCCCAGCCGGTGCTGCCCGAGGAACATTTCGTGCTGGTGCGGGGGCGGCCCGGACCGGTCGGCGCCGACGGCCGCGAACACGATCTGTTCGCCGGACTGCCGGAATACGCCGGCGAGACCGGCTGACCGCGCGCCGCGGCATCGCGGCCTAGACTGACCGCCATGTACAACTGGAGCCTGCAGGACGCCATCGCCGCGTTCGTCGAGAGCCAGAAGCCGAACTGGCAGGCGCAACACGACCTGTACCTGACTGCGCTCTACGGATTCGTGGACATGCAGAGTCACCTGCTGACGCTGCTCGGCTTCCCGCCGGTGCCGTGACGGCGACCTCGGTCGGCCGGGCGAACGCCGTGACCGGCGCGCAGCAACCGGGCTGGGCGGCCCTCGGCGGCGTGCTGGCCGGTGTGCTGGTGTTCGACGGCGCGCTGTCGCTGGCCCTCGAGGTGCTCTACCTGCCGGCCTATATCGGCGGCACCGCGTTCCCGGTCTCGGCGCTGTTCGCGGTGGTGGTGAACGTACTGCTGGTGGCGGGCATGAGTGTGGTGGTGACGCGCCCGGCCGCGATGGCGCTGCCGCTGCTGGCATGGTTGCTCGGCTTCCTGGTCTGTTCGACCACGGGCCCGGGTGGTGACGTCCTGCTGACCGACAACTGGACCACTCCGCTGCTGCTGGCCTGCGGCCTCGTTCCGTCGGGCTTCTACCTGTTCCGCCGGGCATTCCCGGGCATCCGCAACCAACCCGCGACGTAACCATCCCTGGTCATCCCGCGACGTGACCGGTTCTGTCATGCCGCGACGTGACCGGTTCCGGTCGTGCCGGAGCGACGGGGCCGTTCGGTCGTGCCGCAGGGTGTTCGGCAGCGGCGAAGGGGAATTGCGATATTCGGTCCGTACGCGGCCGATGGGCGGGCCCGTCGCTCAACGGGTCGTCGGTGGCGGCCGGGCCCATCCGCGGCTGATGGTAGGGGCCCGGCGCGGTTACGGCGAGGGGATCGTCGCCGGACGGTGGCCGGTCTGTCCGGGTGTCACCGCTTCGATCAGCTCCCATGCCCGATCGACGGGCACGTCCACCACGTGGTACCGCTTCTTTCCGGCCGCCGTGGCGGCGACCAGGGTGGCGAGCCCCGCGCGGCGCTGGAAGAAGGTCTGCCGCACGGTCCAGCCGATGACGCCGGGCGCCTCGAGGCAGTCGCGATCGCGGTCGAGCGACCCGCTGCGGGTGATGAGCCAGGTGGGGCGGTTACCGACGGCGGGCAGGACGGCATGGCCCAAGCCGCTGTAGCGGTCGTGCGCCAAACCCGCTGCCGCCAGGGCGATCAGCGCCAGGAGAATCCATGCCCACGGCGGAACAGGCACTCCCGCAACGGAAGCGACACCGAGTGCGACAGTGACCGCCGCGACGGGTCCCAGCGCCCGGGTGTAGCGCCGCCGCCGAGCCCGGGACCCGTGCGCGACCAGGGGAATCGTTGCGGGCGCCGCGGCGTCCCCGGAGTCGTCTGCGCCACCGGGATTCGTTGCCGGCATCGTGTCTTCTCGAGGTCCGTCCGGGCCGAGGGGGGCCGCTGCCGGTGCTGCGTCCTCGCGAGGTTCATCCGCGGCAAGGGGAATCGATTCCGGCGCGGCGGCATCGCCGGCTTCGTCCACGACGGCGGGACTCGTCGCGGACGACCCGGCCGACCGGGGCTCGTTCGGGACGTGGGGCGCCTTCGCGGGTGCCGCGGTGTCTCGCGGACCGTCCGTAGTTACGCCGGCTGCCGTCTCCGGGCCCTGGCCGCTCGGGCTGTGTTGGTTGGGGCCTGAGCGGGGGCCCTCCGTGGTTACGCGCGCTGCCGTCTCCGGGCCCTGACCGCTCAGGCTGTGTTGGTTGGGGCCTGAGCGGGGCCCCTCCGTGGTTACGCGCGCTGCCGTCTCCCGGTCCTGACCGCTCAGGCCAGAGTCGCTGCGGGACTCCGTATTTCGCCCGTCGGTCTCGATCGCGGTGTTCGGCCGGGTCGAGTTGTCGTCGTTCTCGGTGGGTGCCGCTACCGGAGTTCTCCGGTCGGGTCGCCTTGTGGTCGTGCGGGTTTCGGTGGCGATCGTCGTGTCGGCGCGGTTCGGGCGGCCGGCGAGCAGGTGGCCCAGGGTGCGGTCGACGGCCGCGCGCGGGGCCTGGGGCAGGATCTTCTGCCGGGGGCTCGTGCCGGTCATGATCGCCTCGAGTTCGGCGCCGCCCGCCAGTCGCAGCAGCAGCGGCTCGTTCACCGTGGCGCCGCGCAGGCGGGCCAGGTCGAGGGTGGTCTGGCGGGTGGTGAACAGTCCGTGGCGCAGATGCAGGGTGCGGCCGTTGTCCAGCACCCGCAGGCGGTGATAGGTCGCGAGATACCGCGCGCAGCCGGCCAGGCTGACGATCGCGATCACCGCCGCCACCAGGGCCGCCACCACAGCCGTGAGGAACAGGGCACCGCGGCCCTGCACGGTGTGCACGGTGTCCGAGCGGAAGACCGCCTCGGCGAGACCGTACTGGAACGCCAGGCCGACCGCCGGTGCGACGATGGCGAATCCGGTCAGCGACAGCGGTGCGTAGCGCACCCATTTCGGTTGCCAGTGGCCGATTTCGACGCCTTCGGACCGCGCCTCGGTCTCGGCCGCGGCTCCCTCGTCCGCGGAGGCGGTGCCGGGCCGTTCGGCGGTGCCGGCCCCCTCGACATCCTTCAGATGCCTCAGCAGTTCCGTCCGCAGTTCCGGCACCAGCCGGGCGTCCAGGGCGTCGAGCTTGAACTGCTCGTCCCGCTCGGCCTGCTGCCCGGTCCCGATGCTCAGCACCGACAACCCGAGGACCCGATGCAGCGGATCGGCCTGGATGTCGACCGAGCGGATGCGCGAGCGCGGCACCGCCAGCCGCTTGCGCTGCAACACTCCCGTGCGCAGCTCGACGTTGTCGGTGCCGATGCGATAGGTGGTGGTGAACCATCGAGCGATCGCGAATACGACGATGATCGCGAGCGCGATCAGTCCCCAGCCGGGATTGTCGCTGCGGGTGCCGATGATCACCGACGCGATCAGCACCGGAATGTACCGGCCGACCTCGCGAACGGGATGCACCAGCAGCATGCGCTTGTCCAGCCGCTGCCACGCCGCGGCCGGCGCCGTCGCCTCGGCAATGTCCCCCGGGCGTGGTTCACTCACGAGGCCGCCTCGCCGCCGTGATGGGTGATGGGCTGCTCACGTCGCGTCTCCTCGATGCCGGGCGGCGACCTCGGTCAGGCGGGCGACCGTCTGCTCGGCGACGGGACGATCCAGCGCGCTGATCCGTACCGCACCGGCCGACGACGCGGTGGTGACGGTGACGGTGGCCAGGCCCAGTAGGCGCTCCAGCGGCCCGCGCTGGGTATCGACGGTCTGTACGCGGGTGATGGGCGCGACCCGGCTCTCCTGCGTGATCCACCCGGTGCGCGTGTACACCGCCTCGTCGGTCACCTCCCACCGATGTACCGCGTACCGCCACAGCGGAACGACGATCACGCTGAGTGCCGCCACCACCAGCGTGGCGACCACCGCCGTGGCCTGTGCGGCCCGGTGGTCGCCGTCGGCGGCGATCCAGATCAGCTCGGCGACCAGCACGACCGCCCAGCCGACCGCCGGTCCGATCGCCCAGAGCATGCGGGCGCGGGGACTCGGCCGCCAGGCCGGCTCGGCCATGACCGTGCGTTCGGGCGTGACCGTGCGCCCGGGCGTGACGGTGCGTTCGGGCATCGTGCCTCCGGCCGCGAGCCGATCGCTGGGTTGCGCCATGCAGTCATCGTTGCACGGATGCCGGTACTTCCGCCGGGCCGTGCGCTCGCCGGTGATCGCATCGGAACCCGGTCGCCGATTCGCCCTGACGGGAACCGCGGCAACGTCCGGCGGGCCGGTGGCCGCTCGGAATCCGTTCCGGTGCGCCGTCTTCCGAGAGAACACCGGAGAAATGCCCGCACCGGACATGCCCCGGGTACCGCCCCCGGGCGTAACGGCGTGTTCGGGACGGAGGATCATTCCGGGCGGCGCTCCTCCGGGCGCGAATCCGGGAAAGCCGGAATAGGCCGGAATAGGCCGGAATAGCCCAAGGGAGCGCCGGGTTGTCTCACGTCACAGGCACCGGAGGGAGAACACTCGGATGGTTGACGCATGATCGAGGGCGTGACGGAGCTACCGACCCCTGGCATCCCGCCCGCACCCCCGACCGCCTCGGCGATGCGCCGGGCGCTGCGCCGGGCCCGCGACGGAGTGGCACTGAACACCGACGAGGCCACCGTGCTGCTGCACGCCCGCGGCGACGACCTGGTGGAGCTGAGCCGCAGCGCCGCCCGGGTGCGCGACGTCGCCGGGGAATCGGCGGGCCGGTCGAAGACCATCACGTATTCCAAGAACGTCTTCATCCCGCTGACCCGGCTGTGCCGCGACCGCTGCCACTACTGCACCTTCGTCACGGTGCCGGGCAAGCTGCGCGCCGAGGGCAAGGGCATGTATCTGGAGCCGGACGAGGTGGTCGACATCGCCCGTCGCGGCGCGGCGCTGGGCTGCAAGGAGGCGCTGTTCACCCTGGGTGACCGGCCCGAGGACCGCTGGCCCGAGGCCGCCCGGTGGCTCGACGAGCACGGCTACGACTCCACCATCGACTACCTGCGGGCCGTCTCGATCATGGTGCTCGAGGAGACCGGGCTGCTGCCGCACGTCAATCCGGGCGTCATGTCGTGGGAGGAGGTCGCCCGCCTCAAGCCGGTCAGCCAGTCCATGGGCCTGATGCTGGAGACCACGGCCACCCGGCTGTTCACCGACAAGGGCGCCTGCCACCACGGCAGCCCCGACAAGGATCCGGCGCTGCGGCTGCGCGCCATCACCGATGCCGGCCGGCTGTCGGTGCCGTTCACCACCGGCATTCTGGTGGGCATCGGCGAGACGCTGCGCGAGCGCGCCGACGCCATCATGGCGATTCGGCAGCAGCACAAGGCATTCGGGCACGTCCAGGAAGTGATCGTGCAGAACTTCCGGGCCAAGGACGATACGGCGATGCGCAACATCCCCGACGCCGACATCGAGGAATTCCTCGCCGCCGTCGCGGTGTCGCGGTTGGTGCTGCCGCCGGACGTCTCCGTGCAGGCGCCGCCGAACCTGGTGTCGCAGCAGGAATGTCACGCGCTGATCGATGCCGGCATCGACGACTGGGGCGGCGTCTCGCCGGTGACCCCCGACCACGTGAATCCCGAACGGCCGTGGCCGAATCTGGACACCCTGGCCGAGATCACCGCGGCGGCCGGGTACCGGCTGGCCGAGCGCACCTCGGCCCATCCGCGCTACGTGCGGGCCGGTAGCCCCTGGATGGATCCGCGCATCGGCGCCCATGTCGCGGCGCTGTCGGATCTCCGCACCGGCCTGGCGAATCCGGACGCGATCCCGCAGGGCCTGCCCTGGCAGGAACCGGACGAGTCGTGGGAGTCCACCGGGCGCGTCGACCTGCACACCGCGATCGACACCGAGGGGCGAAATACGGAGTCCCGCAGCGACTCGGGCCTGGGCGGTCAGGGCTCGGAGGAGGCAGCGCGCGTAACCACGGAGGGCCCCCGCTCAGGCCCCAATGGACACGGCCCGGGCGGTCGGGGCTCGGAGGAGGCGGCGCGCGTAACCACGGAGGGCCCCAGCGGACACGGTTTCGAAGGCGACATCGCGGGCGCGTTCGGTGATTGGGACACCATTCGCGAGCAGGTCCGGGAGTTGTCGGCCGCGGCGCCGGAGCGGTTCGATGCCGACGTGCTGGCGGCGCTGCGCGCGGCCGAGCGTGATCCGGGCGGTCTGACCGACGACCAGTACCTGGCCCTGGCCACCGCCGACGGCGCCGAGTTGGACGCGGTCACCGCGCTGGCCGATCAGCTGCGCCGCGACACCGTCGGCGACGACGTCACCTACGTGGTCAACCGCAACATCAACTTCACCAACATCTGCTACACGGGTTGCCGTTTCTGCGCGTTCGCCCAGCGCAAGGGCGACGCCGACGCGTTCTCGCTGTCCACCGAGGAGGTCGCCGACCGGGCCTGGGAGGCCCACGTCGAGGGCGCCACCGAGGTCTGCATGCAGGGCGGCATCGATCCGGACCTGCCGGTGACCGGCTACGCGGATCTGGTGCGGGCGGTGAAGAAGCGGGTGCCGTCGATCCATGTGCACGCGTTCAGCCCGATGGAGATCGCCAACGGCGTCTCGCGCAGCGGCCAGAGCATCCACGATTGGCTGTCGGCACTGAAAGACGCTGGGCTGGACACGATTCCGGGCACGGCCGCGGAGATCCTGGACGACGAGGTGCGCTGGGTGCTCACCAAGGGCAAGCTGCCCGCCTCGGCCTGGATCGACGTGGTCACCACCGCGCACAAGCTCGGCATCCGCTCCAGTTCGACGATGATGTACGGCCACGTCGACCATCCGAAACACTGGGTCGGGCATCTGCGGGTGATTCGCGGAATCCAGGACGAGACAGGCGGTTTCACCGAATTCGTGCTGCTGCCGTTCGTGCACCGGAGCGCCCCGCTGTACCTGGCGGGCGCGTCCCGCCCGGGCCCGACGATCCGGGACAACCGGGCCGCCCACGCCCTGGCGCGCATCATGCTGCACGGCCGCATCCCCAACATCCAGACCAGCTGGGTGAAGCTCGGTACCACCGGAACCCGGGTGATGCTCGACGGCGGCGCCAACGACCTGGGCGGCACCCTGATGGAGGAGACCATCTCCCGGATGGCCGGCTCGGAACACGGTTCGGCGAAAACCGTTGCGGAACTGACCGAAATAGCCTCCGGCATCGGCCGCCCGGCCCGCGAACGCACCACCCTCTACCAGACCCCCTCCCACCCGACCCCGGCACTGACGCTGCCGGTCGGGTGAACCGGACCAGGAACGAGGCCGCCCGGCCGTCCTAGCCGAACGGCCTCGTGCTCCGGTCAGGCGGCGACCGGTTGTCGGTCGCGGCGGAGCAGGTAGGCGGCCAGGGCTACGCCGGTGGCGGTGAGGGCGGCGGCTATCAGAGGGAGGGAGCGCAGGCCCGGGCCGTCGGTGAGGGTCCAGCCGCCGAGGCGGCCGGCGACGGCGGCGGCCACCTGGTAGCCGGCGGCGTTGATCGCGATGGCCAGGGTGGGGGCGGAGGCGGCGGCGCCGATCACCCGGGCCTGCATGCCGGGGATGACGGCGAAGGCCAGCGCGCCCAGGACGAAGACGAGAACCGCTGTCGCCGGGGGAATTTCGGCAGCGGCCCAGAACAACGCCAGCGTCGCGGTCAGCGCGGTGAGCAGGCCGATCAGCGCGGGGAGGAGCGCCCGGTCCGCCAGCCATCCGCCCAGGTGGTTGCCCGCCACCGCGCCCGCGCCGTAGACCAGCAGCAGCGCGGGCACGGTCGTCGCGCCGAATCCGGTGATCTCGGTCAGTAGTGGTGCGATGTAGGTGAACACCCCGACCACGCCGAGGCTGCCCAGGGCGGTCAGCGCGATCGCCAGCAGTAGCTCCCGATCCGCCAGCACGCGCAGCTCGCCGAATGTCGAACCGGTTGCGGCCGAGGGAAGTTCGGTGACGAACCGGAGCACCATCAGCAGCCCCAGCGCGGCGCAGCCCGCGACCACGGCGAAGGTGACCCGCCAGCCCAGGTGCTGCCCGACCAGCGAACCGATCGGGGTGCCGAGCACGATGCCGAGGTTCATGCCGAGCGCCACCTGTGCGATCGCCGAGGCCGCCTTGCCCTCGGGCGCCAGCCGCACCGCCGTCGCGATCGCCACCGCGAAGAAGGTGGCGACGATCAGCCCGGCCGCGAACCGGGTGGCGAGCAGCACCGGGTACGAGGGCGCCAGGGCCGAGCCGAGATTCGCGAGAACGGCGAATCCGACCAGGCCGACGACCAGGCGCCGGCGCGGGATCCGGGCGGTCAGCACGGTCAGCACCGGGCCGCCGACGATCATGCCCAGGGCATACGCGGTGACCAGCAGTCCCGCCGACGAGACCGGCACCGCGAGATCGCCCGCCACCTCCGGCAGGATTCCGGCGATCGCGAATTCGCCGGTGGTGAGCCCGAATACGACCAGCATCAGGGACAGCAGGGGAAGTCGCACGGCCACTCCAATTAGTTACAGTTCGAATGATTCGAACTAGAACTATCACAGCTCGAACCATCATGGCTAGACTCGGACCATGACCCGCCGGCCGGATACAGCGTCGAGCGCACCCGTGGACACCGAGATCGATCGCGACGTGTGCCGGCTCGTGCACTCGTTCACCCGTCGGCTGGATGTACACGTGAGACATGTCTCCGAACGGCTGGGCCTGACCCCGTCGCAGGTCATCGCCCTGCGTGAACTGTCGGAGCCGATCACCGCGCGCGAGTTGGCGGCGCGGATGTCGTGTGAGCCCTCGAATGCGACCTTTGTTCTCGATAGGCTCGAGGCGCAAGGTCTGGTCGAGCGCCGGCCGCATCCCACCGATCGGCGCGCCAAGCGGATCGAACTCACTCCCGCCGGGCGTGACAGCAGGGCGGCCGTACTTGCCGGACTGGGAACGGGATCACCGTTGACCTCGTTGACCGCTCGCCAGCAGCGGGAATTGCGCGAGCTGCTGCGGGCGTTGGTAACGACGGCGGAAACCGATTCGGCCGAACAGGATTCGTGAGCGCTGCGACCAGGGGTGCGTCGTTCTCGGTGCGCCGCGAGGCGCGGTGAAGTTAGGCAAGGCTGACCAGTAGTAATGTAATGACGCCGGGATACTGTTGCGCGGGCGGAAGTATCCCCGCAGGCAAGGACAGACTAGGAGAGCGGCAGTGCCGTACATCATCGCTGAACCGTGCGTTGACGTGAAGGACAAGGCGTGCATCGAGGAATGCCCCGTTGACTGCATCTACGAGGGCAGCCGCATGCTGTACATCCATCCGGACGAGTGCGTGGACTGTGGTGCATGTGAGCCGGTGTGCCCGGTGGAGGCGATCTTCTACGAGGACGACACCCCGGACCAGTGGAGCGGGTACATCAACGCCAATGTCGATTTCTTCGACGAGCTGGGGTCGCCCGGCGGCGCCACCAAGGTCGGCAAGGTCGACCACGATCCGTCGTTCATCAAGGAACTCCCGCCGATGGCGGACGAGTAACCCGCAGTGTCCGAACGCACACCGGTCAGCGCGGGGCTTCCCGATTTCCCCTGGGACACCATCGCTTCCGCGAAGGCGCGGGCGGCGGCCCATCCCGGCGGCCTCGTCGATCTCTCGGTGGGCACACCGGTCGATCCGGTCGATCCGCTGATCCGTGCCGCGCTCGCCTCCGTGGCGGAGGTTCCCGGCTACCCGGCCACGCACGGCACGCCGCAGCTGCGCGCGGCCGCGGTGGACGCGCTGAAACGGCGGTTCGCGATCACCGGCGTCGATCCGGCGGCGGTCCTGCCCGCGATCGGCACGAAGGAGCTGATCGCGGGCCTGCCGCGGTTGCTCGGCCTGGGCGCGGCCGATCTGGTCGTGATCCCCGAGGTGGCGTATCCGACTTACGAGGTGGGCGCGCTGCTGGCCGGTACCCGGATCGCGCGCGCCGACGGGCTGACGCAGCTGGGCCCGCAGTCGCCGGCGCTGATCTATCTGAACTCGCCGTCGAATCCGACCGGCCGCGTGCTGGGCGCCGACCATCTGCGCAAGGTGGTGGCATTCGCCCGCGAGCGCGACGCGATCGTCGCCTCCGACGAGTGCTATCTGGGCCTGGCCTGGGACGAGCGTGCCGTATCGATCCTCGATCCCGAAGTCTGCGACGGCGACCACACCGGCCTGCTGGCGATCCACTCGCTGTCCAAGACGTCGAATCTGGCCAGTTACCGCGCCGGATTCGTGACCGGTGACCCGGCGCTGGTCGGGGAGCTGCTGGCGGTGCGCAAGCACGCCGGGATGATCGTGCCGTTCCCGGTGCAGGCCGCCATGACCGCGGCGCTCGGCGACGACGCCCACGAGGCCCGCCAGCGCGAACGCTACCGAGCCCGCCGCGAGGTGCTGCGAGAGGCATTGCGGCAAGCGGGTTTCCGGATCGACCACTCGCAGGCCGGGCTGTACCTGTGGGCCACCCGCGGCGAGCCCTGCCGCACCACGCTGGACTGGCTGGCCGAGCGCGGCATCCTCGCGGCTCCCGGCGATTTCTACGGCCCCACCGGCGCCGAACACGTCCGCGTCGCCCTCACGGCCACCGACGAGCGCATCGCCGCGGCCGCGCGCCGGCTGGCCTGACCGCTCAGTCGCCGGGGACGGTGAAGACCAGATGGACCAGCGGGTACGGGCGGCCCTCCGAGTCGGTGTCGGAGCGGCCCGTGATCACGAAGCCGTGCCGCCGATAGAAGCCGAGCGCCTGTGAATTCTGCTCGTTGACGTCGACGGTGAGCGACGGATAGCGGTCCAGGGCGGCGTGCAGCAGGGCCGAGCCGACGCCGCGGCCGCGGTGGCCGTCCTCGATGAACAGCATCTCCAGCTGCCCGGAGGCGAGTCCGGAGAAACCGACGATCCCGCCGTCGACGGTGGCCACCGTCAGGTCGACCTCGGGAAAGTAATCACCGGCCAGGTGGTTTTCGATATCCGCGAAGTCGGCCGGTGCGAGGAAGTGGTGGGTGGCCGCGACCGCGCTGTGCCAGATCTCCACCAACCTCGGGAATTCGGCGGGTCCCGCACAGGGGCGCAGCTGGATCGTCGGGTCGGTCACTTTACGGATGGTAAGGGGCGTGCCGGCGGTCCCCGACCTCGCCCGCTCCTACACCAGGTTCAGGCCCAGCCGGCGCCGCAGCCGCATATCGGCCAGATAGGTGTTGAGCGGCGCCGCCCGGATCACCGGTGGCAGCCGGGTCCACACCGTGGAGATCGCCCGCAGCAGGGTGGTGAACCGGCGCTCGTCGCGGTCGGTCCAGGTCATGCCCATCTGGTCGCGCAGGTGCTGGGGCAGCAGCGCGGTGACGGTGAACCGGTGGAACCGCCCGAACACCAGCCGTACCGGGCGCGGCGTCATCTTCAGGTCGATCAGGTCGTTGAAGTACCGGCGCACGGGCTCGTCGATGGTGCGCTGGGCGAGGTTCTCCTCCCAGTACCGGAAGAAGGCCGCCCGGTCCGCCGGCCACATCTCCGGCTTCATCTGCAGCGTGGTGCCGAGCCGGGCGCTGTAGCGGTAGAACTCCTCGGCCAGTTCGGATTCCATCGGTCCGCGCATGCGCGTGTAGAGGTCGTCGACGCCCCAGTACAGGCAGGCCGCCACCCACAACTGCAACTTCGGATCGAACGCGTTGTACTCGACCGGCGAATCCGGGCCGGAGCGAACCGGCCGGTGCGAGCCGTTCACGGCCTCCCGATAGACCCGGCGGTCCTCCTCGGTGCCCATCCAGGCGACGGCCAGGTAGGTCAGGGTGGTGCGCAGCCGCTTGAGCGGGTGCAGGGTCACCTTGCCGCTGTCGACGGTGCTCTCCAGCACGCCGTAGCCGACCGGCGGGTGGCTGAGCTGCATGATGACATTCGCGGCGCCGCCGAGAAAGGCGGCGACCCCGTCCATGTGCCGGCGGACGTCGGCGGGGGTCAGGGTCGATTCCGGAAAGGGCTGGCCCTGGTCGGACACCCGTGGGGCGGCGGCGGTCATCGTCGAATCGGCTCCTCGATCTCGGTTCGCGTCATGAGACGCGAGAAGCGTGAGAAACTTCTACTATCACCTTCTCATCGGTGAACCGTGCTGTCAATCACTTTCCCTCCCTGATTGACCATATGCGATGATTTCAATTTCATCGTGTCGAGTGCGGCGAGAGGGGTCCGGCATGGCCGAACTGGCGAAATTGCTGCCGCTGGTGCGTGGGGCAGGCGCCGAGGATCGCAACCAGTCCCAGGTGCTGGACGCCGCGCTGCTGGCATTTCTCGACTTCGGCATCAAACGGACCAGCATGGTCGAGGTCGCCCGGCGCGGCGGCCTCTCGTTGGCCACGCTCTACCGGCGCTTCGCCGGGAAGTCCGACCTCATCCAGGCGGTCGGCCTGCGGCAGGCGCGCCAGTTCATCGATCAGGTGGACGCGGCGGTGCAGCGGCAGATCGATCGCGACGCCAGCGCCGAGGACCAGATCGTCGAGCTGTTCGTGGCCTTCCTGGACGGGCTGCGCGGCAACCGGTTGCTGGATCGGCTGTTGAAGACCGAGCCGGAGGTCGTGCTGCCCTACCTGACCGTGCACGGCGCTCCGGTGATCGAGCTGGGCCGCGATTACCTGGCCGAGTTCATCACCCGCCTGCAATCCGAAGGTAAACTGCCGCAGTACGATCCGCGGCCGGTGGCCGAGATGATCGCGCGCACCTCGCTATCGATGGCGCTGACGCCGCAGACGGTCATCCCGCTCGACGACGACGCCGCGCTGCGCCGCTTCGCCCGCGACCACGTGATCCCGGGTTTCCGGATTCCCTGAGCGCACGCACACCGCCGACCGGGAACATCCGGTCCGGCGTTGGTAGGTTGGGCGCGTGTCGTATGGGTCGTTGCCGCTGTTGAGATCGCTGGATCCGGCCGCCGTGGCCGCCGGCGCGGATATCCCGGATGCCGTCACCGTCGACGGAACCACGTTGTCGCGCAGCGATCTGGTCGGCGCGGCCACGTCGGTGGCGGAGCGGGTCGCCCGGGCGGACCGGGTGGCGATCCTGGCCCGGCCGACGGCCACGACCGTGCTGGCGGTGGTCGGCTGCCTGATCGCCGGCGTCACCGCGGTACCGGTGCCGCCGGATGCGGGGGCGGCGGAACGGGAGCACATCCTCGCCGATTCCGGTGCCCAGGCGTGGCTCGGGGAGGCGCCCGAAGACACCGGGCTGCCGGTGATTCCGGTGCGCCTGCACGCGCGCTCCTGGCACGTCTATTCCGAACCCGCCGCGGAATCAACGGCTTTCGTGCTCTACACCTCCGGCACGACCGGGCCGCCCAAGGGCGTGATGCTCAGCAGGGGTGCCATCGCCGCCGGGTTGGACGCCCTCGCCGAGGCCTGGGCTTGGACGCCGGACGACGTTCTGGTGCACGGACTTCCGCTGTTCCATGTGCACGGGCTGATCCTCGGTGTGCTCGGTCCGCTGCGGGTGGGCAGCCCGCTCGTGCACACCGGCAAGCCGACCCCGGCCGCCTACGCCGAGGCCGGCGGCACGCTGTACTTCGGGGTACCCACGGTGTGGTCGCGGATCGCCGAGGATCCCGGTGCCGCACGGGAATTGGCGAGGGCTCGACTGCTGGTGTCGGGCAGCGCGCCGCTGCCGGTGCCGGTGTTCGAGCGGCTGCGCGAACTCACCGGCCACGCGCCGGTGGAGCGGTACGGCATGAGCGAGACCATGATCACCCTGTCCACCCGGGCCGACGGCGAGCGCCGTCCCGGCTGGGTCGGCACCCCGGTCGCGGGCGTGCGGACCCGGCTGCGGGACGAGGCCGGCGCGGCGGTGCCGCACGACGGGGAGAGTATCGGCGGACTCCAAGTGCGCGGCCCGATGCTGTTCGACGGCTACCTGAACCGGCCCGAGGCCACGGCGGCGTGCCGGACCGACGACGGCTGGTTCGTCACCGGCGATGTGGCCGCCATCGATCCCGCGGGTTTCCATCGCATCGTCGGGCGGGAGTCGGTGGACCTGATCAAGTCCGGCGGATACCGCATCGGTGCGGGGGAGATCGAGACCTGTCTGCTCGGGCATCCGGCCGTCGCCGAGGTGGCGGTGGTGGGCCTGCCCGACGGCGATCTCGGCCAGCGCATCGTCGCCTACATCGTTCCCCGGGACGGGGCGGAACCGACCGAGAAGGAGCTGATCGACCATGTGGCCGATCAGCTTTCGGTGCACAAGCGACCCCGGGAGGTGCGCTTGGCGACCTCGCTGCCCCGCAATGCGATGGGGAAGGTGCAGAAGAAGCTGCTGGGCTGAAACGCGCGTGGGGCGTGCGGGTTTCGCCGGACCGTCGTCTGCCGTGGCGGTAGGGCGCGGTTGACCTCGACCGCACTCGAGGTTGTACGGTCGCCGCATGATCGCATCGCTGTCCCCTGCCCAGATCGAGTACCTGCGCAGCCAGGGTCTGGGCCGGCTCGCCACGGTTCGCCCGGACGGCTCGCCGCAGAACAACCCCGTCGGCTACCGCTACAACGAGGCGCTCGGCACCATCGACATCGCCGGGTACAACATGGGCGCCTCGCAGAAGTTCCGCAACCTCGCCAAGGAGGAGCGGGTGTCCTTCGTCGTCGACGACGTCGAGCCGGGTCCGCCCCGGGTGGTCCGCTTCCTCGAAATCCGCGGCACCGCACAAGCGTTGCGCGATATCGAGACCTACCTCCCCGACGCCTCCCCGGAACTGATCCGCATCACCCCGGTCCGGGTGATCGCCTACGGCATCGAGTGACCCGGCCTGTCTCCTCCTCCGTCGGTCCGGTGTGCTCGTCCTCCGTCACCCCGCGCGTGTCGGTTCCCCCGTCATCCCGGCATGCTTTCGGCCGGGATCCACGCCGGTACCGCACTGCCGCAATGGATTCCGGCCAGAAGCACGCCCGAATGACGGCTGTGGCATGCCCCGCCGGCGCGGGCCGTGGTGCCCGAACGACCGAGGCTGTCGCGCCGGAATGGCTGAGGTGATGTCGTGCCGCAGGTCACGGAGCCAGCACCGTGCCGGGACGACCGGACGCCATCGAGGTACCAGCAGTCCCGGAAGGAGCGCGCGCCTCGGCGCGATCAGTTGGCGTGCAACTCCGCGTTGAGCTCGGTGCCGGTGCCCTTGCGCGCGACGGCCTCCACGGCGCCGGTCTGGGAGTTGCGGCGGAACAGCAGGTGCGAGCGGCCGCTGAGGTCGGCCGCCTTCACCAGGCCCTCGGCGGTCGCGACCTTGGTGCCGGCGGTGAGGTACAGGCCGGCCTCGACGATGCAGTCGTCGCCGAGCGAGATGCCCAGGCCCGCGTTGGCGCCGAGCAGGCAGCGCTCGCCGAGCGAGATGACCTGCTTACCGCCGCCGGACAGGGTGCCCATGATCGAGGCGCCGCCGCCGACATCCGAGCCGTCGCCGACCACCACGCCGGCGGAGACGCGGCCCTCGATCATCGAGGCGCCGAGCGTGCCGGCGTTGAAGTTCACGAAGCCCTCGTGCATCACCGTGGTGCCCTCGGCCAGGTGCGCGCCCAGCCGCACCCGGTCGGCGTCGCCGATGCGCACGCCCGCCGGCAGCACGTAGTCGACCATGCGCGGGAACTTGTCCACGCTGTACACGGTGACCGGGCCGCGGGCGCGCAGCTCGGCGCGCACCAGCTCGAACTCCTCCACCGCGCAGGGGCCGTGGTTGGTCCACACCACGTTGGCGAGCAGCCCGAACTGGCCCTCCAGGCTCAGGCCGTGCGGCCGGACCAGCCGGTGCGAGAGCAGGTGCAGCCGCAGGTACTCGTCGTGCGTGTCGACCGGCGGGGCGGACAGGTCGGCGATGGTGGTGCGCACCGCGATCACGTCGACCCGCCGGGCCTCGTCGAAGCCGACCAGCTCGGCGAAACGGCCGTACTCGGGATCGTCCGGTGTCAGCTTCGTGCTTCCGGTCTCGGCGAACTCGCCGAGCTGCGGGTACGGATACCAGCTGTCGAGGATCGTTCCGTTCACGGTCACCGTGGCGAGGCCGACTGCGGTTGCTCCCTGAGTACTCACGCGGGTGAGTTTATGGGCAACCGCCGTCCGATCGGGCGCGTGGGTCTGCGGTGCGGGATCGGCCGGGTGGGTCGAACGCCTAGGCTGAGCAGAGTGACCATCGATCTGCGCGCCGACCCCGTCACCCTCGCCGCCGCCCTCGTCGACATCCCGAGCGTGTCCCGGGCCGAGGCCGCGATCGCCGACGCCGTGGAACGCGCGCTGCGCGAGCAGACGTCCGGATTCGAGGTGCTCCGGCACGGCAATGCGGTCCTGGCCCGCACCGACCGCGGCCTGCCGCACCGGGTGATCCTGGCCGGACACCTGGACACCGTCCCGATCGCCGGAAACGTGCCGGGCCGCTGGGAGACCGAGGACGGCGAGCAGATCCTGCGCGGCTGCGGCAGCGTGGACATGAAATCCGGCGATGCGGTCTTCCTGCACCTGGCCGCCACCGTCGCCGACCCGGTGTGCGATCTCACGCTGATCTTCTACGACTGCGAGGAGATCGCCGCCGAGTTCAACGGCCTCGGCCGCATCGAACGCGAACTGCCCGAGTGGCTGAGCGGCGACCTGGCCATCCTGGGCGAGCCGTCCGGCGGGTGGATCGAGGCCGGCTGCCAGGGCACGCTGCGGGCCCGGCTCACCGTTTCCGGGACGCGGGCTCACTCGGCGCGAGCCTGGCTGGGCGACAACGCGATTCACGGCCTGGCGCCGATCCTGACCCGGCTGCGGGACTATCGCGCGCGGCAGGTCGACATCGACGGCTGCGGATATCGCGAGGGCCTGTCCGCGGTGCGGGTGTCCGGCGGCGTATCCGGCAACGTGGTGCCCGACGAGGCCGAGGTGGAGGTGAACTTCCGGTTCGCCCCGGACCGTTCGCTGGACGAGGCGACCGAGCATGTGCGGCAGCTGTTCGCCGATCTGGATCCGGGCTTCGAACGCACCGACGGCGCCCCCGGCGCGCTGCCCGGCCTGTCCGCTCCGGCGGCGAAGACCCTGCTGGAGATGGTGCACGCGCACGGCGGCGGGGGAGTCCGGGCCAAGTACGGCTGGACCGACGTCTCGCGGTTCGCCGCCCGCGGCATCCCGGCGGTGAATTTCGGCCCCGGCGATCCCAATCTGGCGCACAAGGTGGACGAGCGCGTCCCCACCGCACAGATCACCGCGGTCGCCGCCATCCTGCGCGGCTATCTCACCGGCGCCGCGCGCTGACACCGGCTCCGCGCCACGGGCCCGCGACCCGCCAGCAGACGCAACCGAACCCAGTAATCTGGGCCCCATGTCCACCGACTCCGAGCCCGTACTGCCCAGATCGCCGAAGTCGGCACCGAAATATCGCGGGCCGATAATGCTGCGCCGCGACCGCAAGGACGGGACCGGAACCACCGATCAGCACCTGCTGGACGGCCGCGGCCCGACCGACTGGGTACACACCGATCCGTGGCGGGTGCTGCGCATCCAGAGCGAGTTCGTGGAGGGCTTCGGCGCGCTCGCGGAGATACCCAGGGCCGTCGCGGTTTTCGGTTCCGCGCGCACCCAGGCCGACACGCCGGAATATCAGGCCGCGCGGGCCCTCGGCGGCGCCTTCGCGCGCTCCGGATACGCCGTGATCACCGGCGGCGGGCCGGGAGTGATGGAGGCGGCCAACCAGGGTGCCTCCGAGGCCGGCGGGTTCTCGGTCGGGCTCGGCATCGAGCTGCCGATGGAGCAGGGCCTCAACGAGTGGGTGGATCTGGGCATCAACTTCCGCTACTTCTTCGCCCGCAAGACCATGTTCGTGAAGTACTCGCAGGCGTTCATCTGCCTGCCGGGCGGATTCGGCACCCTGGACGAGCTGTTCGAGGCGCTGACGCTGGTGCAGACGCGCAAGATCACCCGCTTTCCGATCGTGCTGTTCGGCACCCGGTACTGGTCGGGCCTGGTCGACTGGCTGCGCGATTCGCTGGCCGGTTCGGGCAAGATCTCGCCCGGTGATCTGGGGCTGCTGCACGTCACCGACAGCGTGGACGAGGTCGTGGACATCGTGCTGCGCAGCCGCGGCGAGACCGCGCCCGGGACGGAGGATCCGTGGTGACCGAGCGGCGGTACGCGGTCTGTGTCTACTGTTCGGCCAGCGCCACCGATCCGGCCCAGTTGCAGCTGGCCGCCCAGGTCGGCACCGAGATCGCCCGGCGCGGTTGGCAACTGGTGTCCGGCGGCGGCCACGTGTCGATGATGGGCGCGGTGGCCACTGCGGCCCGCGCCGGCGGGGCGCCCACGATCGGCGTGATCCCCAAGCAGCTGGTGCATCTGGAGGTGGCCGACGTCGACGCCGACGAGCTGGTGGTCACCGACACCATGCGCGAGCGCAAGCAGATCATGGAGGCGCGCGCCGATGCCTTCCTCACCCTGCCCGGCGGTGTCGGCACGCTGGAGGAATTCTTCGAGGCATGGACCGGCGGCTATCTCGGCCTGCACGACAAGCCGCTGGTCGTGCTCGACCCGCACGGCCACTATCGCGGGCTGTTCGAGTGGCTGGACGGCCTGCGCGAGGGCGGTTTCGTGGGGACCAAGGCCCTGAACCGGGTGACCGTAGCCGCAGACCTGTCGGTCGCGTTCGACGCGCTGAGCGCCCAGCGGGACTGATGGCCTCCGTCGTCCGGGTGGGTTGCCACTTCGCGTCGTCCGGGTGGACTGCTACACGCTGGTCGTCCCGGCGTGTGCCCCCTGCCTCGTCATCGCGGCGTGTGCCCCCTGCCTCGTCGTCCCGGCGTGTGCACCCTCCTTCGTCATCCCGGCGTGCTTTTGGCCGGGATCTCACCCCGGATTCCGGCCAAAAGCACGCCGGAATGACGAGCACGCCGGAATGACGAGCACGCCGGAATGACGAGTAGGTCGGGTAGTGAGAGAGTCGAACGGTGGGTGGTCCGGGTGGCGAGTGGCTGAATGATGTGAGTGGGGACGATGACGAGTACGCGGGTATGACGAGACTGCTTGCGTATCAGGCGTGCCCGGGCTGTGTGGGGATGGGTGTGCCGTGGATACCGAGACTGCTGTGGAGGATTACGTGACGGACGCGCGGAACCGAGTCACCCTGCTCGATCTGGTTCGGGGGCTGCCGGCGATGCTGCCGGATGCGCCCGGCATGATCCGCGGCGCGCTCGGCATGCGGGTGCGGCCGGACGACCGGTCGTCGGTCGGGCGGTATTTCGAGCGCGCCGCGGGACGGCATCCGGACCGGCCGTTCCTCCGGTTCGAGGGGAGCGAATACACCTACGGCGAGGCCAACGCCGAGGTCAACCGCTACGCGAGCGTGCTGGCCGAGCACGGGGTGCGGCGCGGCGACGTGGTCGGGGTGCTGATGACCAACCGGCCGGAGACGCTGCTGGTGGTGCTGGCGTCGGTGAAGTTGGGCGCGACGGTCGGCCTGCTGAATCACCATCAGCGCGAACACGTGCTGGCGCACAGCTTCGGGCTGCTGGACAGCCGGGTGAACGTGATCGGCGAGGAGTGCCGCGAGGCGCTGGATTCGCTGCCCGAACCGCCGGAGCATCTGCTCCCCGCCGAGCGCCTGCACGAACTGGCCCGCTCGGCCGATGCCGCCGACCCGCCGGTCTGCGCCGATATCCGGGCCCGGGAGAAGGCGTTCCTGATCTTCACCTCGGGCACCACGGGCCTGCCCAAGGCCAGCGTGATGACGCATCTGCGGTGGACCAAGAGCATGGCCGGACTGGGCGGTCTCGGCATCCGGCTGCGCGGCGGCGACACGCTGTACTGCTGCCTGCCGCTGTATCACAACAACGCGCTGACCGTCGCGCTCGGCGCGGTGCTGGGTGCGCGCGCCACCCTCGCGATCGGCCGCAGGTTCTCCGCCTCCGGATTCTGGGACGAGGTGATCGCCACCCGGTCGACCGGGTTCATCTACATCGGCGAGCTGTGCCGCTATCTGATCAATCAGCCCGAGAAGCCCGCCGAGCGCGAGCATTCCGTGCGGCTGGCGGTCGGCAACGGGCTGCGGCCGGAGCTGTGGGACGAATTCCGGGAGCGGTTCCGGATCCGGCGGATCGTCGAGTTCTACGGTTCCAGCGAGGGAAATTCGGCCTTCATCAACGCCTTCGGGGTGCATCGCACGGCCGGTTTCGGACCGCTGCCGTACGCGGTGGTGGAGTTCGACGAGGAGACCGGCAAGGCGAAGCGCTTCCCGGACGGCCGGCTGCGCCGGGTGCGTTCGGGCGGGGTCGGGTTGCTGCTGTCGAAGGTGACCGGCCGCTCGCCCTTCGACGGCTACACCGACCGGTCGGCCACCGAATCGAAGCTGGTGCGCAACGCCTTTCGCGACGGCGACGTCTGGTTCGACACCGGCGACCTGGTGCTGGACCAGCGCTGGCGGCACATCGCCTTCGCCGACCGGCTCGGCGACACCTTCCGCTGGAAGGGCGAGAACGTCGCCACCACCGAGGTGGAGGGCGCCTTCGACGGCGTCGAGGAGATCACCCAGGCGGCCGTCTACGGCGTGCAGGTGCCCGGCGCCGACGGCAAGGCCGGCATGGCCGCGGTGACGCTGCGGCCCGGCGCCGAATTCGACGGTAGGGCGCTGGCCCGGCGACTGTACGAGCGCCTGCCCGGCTACGCCGTCCCGCTGTTCGTCCGGATCGTCGCGGAACTGGAGACCACCTCGACCTTCAAGAGCCGCAAGGTCGAACTCCGCAAACAGGGTTACACCCCGGACGACACCAGCACCCTGTACGTCCTCGCGGGCCGCACCGACGGCTACGTCCGCTACTACGACGGCTATCCCGAGGAGGTGGCGGCCGGCCGCGCGCCGGCGTCCTGATTCGCGCGCGGCCGGCCCGATCCGGACCTCAGGCGGCGACCTCGGCGTGCCGCAGCGTATTCATCGGCGGCCGGTCGGCCAGCGACACCTCGGTGGTCAGCGCGGTGAATTCGTCACCGACCAGCGGGAACTGGGTGAGCGCGGCACCGGAGTCGCGCACTCCGCTGCGGCCCAGGACCGTTCCCAGAATCTGCCGGCTCATCACACCCAGATCCGACAGCGGACGGTTGCGGTGCGTGCGCACGCCCAGATTCACCTGGCCGATGGCGGACAGGCCGAGCAGATCGTGGGTGTCGAGCAGCAGGCCGATCTCGACGCCGTAGCCGGGGGCGAACGGCACCGCGGTGAGCAGTTCCCGGGTGCCGGCGTACTCGCCGCCCAAGGGCTGCAACACCTTCGACAGATCCGGCCGCAGCGCCGACAGCAGCGGCCGCGCCACCAGCTCCGTGACCCGGCCGCCACCGTTGTGGTCGATCGAGTCGCCGTGCCGCAGCGGGCGGCGGTAGTAGGCCTTCACCAGATGCATGCCCTCGACGGTCAGCAGCGGGCCGAGCAGCCGGGGCACGAAGCCCGGATCGGGATCGATCAGGTCGGAGTCGACGAAGGCGATCAGGTCGCCGGTGGTGGCGGCCAGCGAGCGCCACAGCACCTCGCCCTTGCCGGGCGCCGGCTCCAGCTCCGGCACCGCCTCCTCGCGGGTCACCACCTCGGCCCCCGCGGCGCGGGCGCGTTCGGCGGTGGCGTCCGTGGAGCCGGAATCGAGCACCACCAGTTCGTCGACCAGCGTGCCGAGCAGCGGCCGGATGCTGGCCACCACCTCGGCCACGGTGCGTTCCTCGTTCAGCGCGGGCAGCACCACCGAGACGGTGCGGCCCCGCTTGGCGGCGACCAGTTCGTCGACCGTCCACTCCGGGCTGTCCCAGGTATTGGTGAGCGCCCAGTCAGTGCCTGTTGTCATACCAGACCTCGCAGAGTTCGTGCGGGGGGCCGGATGCCCTGGATTGCCGCGATCATGTCCACCACGCGCCGGGTTGCGGCGACCTCGTGGACCCGGAAGACCCGGGCGCCGGCCGCGGCCGCCCATGCGGTTGCCGCCAACGTCCCCTCCAATCGCTCGGATAGGCCGACACCAAGAGTCTCTCCGATGAAATCCTTGTTGCTCAGCGCCATCAAGACGGGCCATCCGGTGTTTACAAGAACGTCTGCCGCCCGCAACAGTTCGAGCCCCTGATAGGTGTTCTTGCCGAAATCGTGGGTCGGATCGATCACGATCGAGTCCTTGCCCACCCCGGCCGCCGCGGCGTTCTCGGCGGAACGCACCAGGGTCTCGGTCACCTCGCTCACCACGTCGGCATAGCGCACCCGATGCGGCCGGGTGCGCGGCCGGGCGCCGCCGGTATGGCTGCACACGATGCCCGCGCCGTGGTCGGCGGCCACCGTGACCAGGTCCGGATCGGCGCCCGCCCAGGTGTCGTTGATCAGGTCGGCGCCCTCGGCCACCGCCGCCCGCGCCACCTCGGCGCGCCAGGTGTCGATGCTGATCAGCAGGTCGGGGTAGCGTTCGCGAATGGCCGCCACGAACGGCACCACCCGGCGTGCCTCCTCGGCCGGATCCACCTCGGCGCCGGGGCCCGCCTTCACGCCGCCGATATCGACCAGGTCCGCGCCCTCGTCGACGGCCCGCGCGACCGCCGCCATCGCGGCCTCGTCGGAGAAGGTCGCACCCCGGTCGTAGAAGGAATCCGGCGTGCGATTCACGATCGCCATCACCAGCGCCCGATCCGTCGCCACCGATTTCCCGCACAGCGTGGACAACGGCGGCGTCGAACTCATGCTCCCGACTGTACCGACCCCTGTCCCAGCCGGGTGCCGCTACCTTTCGTGCCGGTAGATCGGCGTGAGCAGGTCGGCCTCCAGTGGTTCGCCGGTGCTGCGGTCGTAGCGCACGCCGACGACGGAGGAGAAGGGGAGCAGCCCGGCCCGCTCGTGCAGCGTGGCCAGGCGGGTGGCGAGCAGGCGGATGGCGCCCAGCGAGCCGGGCGGATGCAACCCGTCGAGCACCAGCACCGTGCCGCGGCCGTCGGGACGGGGCAGGCGGGCGAGGTAGGCGATGTCGTAGGGTTCGGTGCCGCCCGGACGGTACACCCGGCGCGCGGCGCGGTCCTCGATGCCGCGCCGCACCCGGCCGGCCCGGGCGACGGTGCGGCGCAACCGCGGATCGGAGGCGGCCAGATAGCGCAGGCTCGGCGACAGTTCCGGACCGCCCAGCACGATCAGGCCGTCGCGGTCCAGATCGAGCGGGCGGCCGGGCAGGAACCGCTCGACCGAGGCCGAGAACCCCAGCTCCCGCAACAGTTCCACGAGCCGATGCGGTGCGGCCGGATCCGGCGCGCCGACCAGCGGTGCCGTGCGGGTCGTGCTGCGCACATCGGGCGCGAGGATGGTGAGCGGGCCGTGCCCGAAGAACAATCCCTCCGGCACCGGGCCCTGGGTACTCACCTGATGAATCCGCGCGCGGGAAAGCCCCGCCGCCGCACCGATTCTGGCGAAGGTCCAGCCCTCGGCATGCAGTTCCCGGATGACGGCGCGCCGAATTCGGGTGAGCTCGTTGATGGTCTGCTGGGCCTGGGCGACCCCTTCGGTGGCAGCCTTGAGGCGCTCGACCTTATCCTCGATCGCGAACACTCGTGCCACCTCATCGGCCGACATGTGCGCAGTCTAGATAGCTCGACAGCCGAATGTGTCTAGCCCTGTTGACAAAGCGCTCCGGCCTGCGTCGGAATTGCGGAGAATTGTTCCGATCGGCACCAAACCCGGCAACCGGAATCACCGGTGGTCACGACCGAAAAAGGGCGGCTCGGCTAGGTAGCGTCGAAATCGATCGGCGGTTTCTCGTTCCGCGCGAGCGGTTTCGGTGGCTCCGGGGGTGAATAGGCAGACGGCTGTGAATAATCGGAACTATTGGACGTACTGGACGGTTTGTCGAAGTTTCCGGTGAACAGTGAATCGTCGCCGTTCAGTAGATGTCTGGTCACCGCCGCCCGCGGTGTCATCCCGCGGAACTGGTCCAGGGGCCGGCGCAGCTCGTTGATCTCCTGCAGCGGCTTGCGGATCTCGTCGAATTCCGGACCCAGGTCGTTACGCAATTGGCTGGTGGCGCCGTTGGCATAGTCGCGCACCTGCCGGAGGCTCTGCGCGGTCCACCGGATCGCACCCGGCAACCGATCCGGGCCGAGGATCACCAAGGCGGCGACCACCAGGATCACCATCTCGGGCCAGCCGATGTTGAACACGTAATCAGACTACCCGGGCCGGCGGGGCGCCGACCCGGGCAGTCCGTTCGGGTCCCGCCGGTGTCAGTCGGATTGCAGGGTGACGGGGAAGGTCACCTGCCGGCCGTCGCGGACCAGCTGGACATCCACCGTCTCGCCGATCCGGCGCGACTGCACCGCGACGGTCAGCTCCTCCGTGTTGGTGATGTCGCGGTCGCCGACCTTCACGATCACGTCACCCTCCGCGATGCCGGCCTTCGAGGCCGAGCTGTCGGCCTGCACGTCGGCGACCTGCGCCCCGCTCATCGCGTCGTTCTCGACGCCCTTGGTGCGCGCACTCACCCCGAGCGTGGCGTGATGCACCGAGCCGTCGCGGATCAGCGTCTGGGCTATCCGCTGTACCAGATCCACCGGAATGGCGAAGCCGAGGCCGACCGATCCGCCGCTCTCGCTGCGGATGGCGGTGTTGAGACCGACCAGCCGGCCCTCGCCGTCGACGAGCGCGCCGCCCGAGTTGCCGTGGTTGATCGCGGCGTCGGTCTGCACGGCGTCGAAGGCGCCCGCGGTGTCGTCGCCGGGTTCGGAGGGTTCCTGCATCGGCCGGTTCAGCGCGCTGACGATGCCGGAGGTGACGGTCTTGGTCAGGCCGAGCGGCGATCCGATCGCGAGCACGTCGTCGCCGACCCGGACATCGCTCGACTTGCCCATCCGGGCCACGGTCAGATTCTTGACGTCGACCTTCAGCACCGCGAGGTCGGTCTTGGGGTCGCGGCCGACGATCTGCGCCGCGGCCTTGGTGCCGTCGTTGAAGATCGCCTGGATCTTGCCCTTGCCCGACTTGTCCAGTGCCACCATGGAAATCACGTGATTGTTGGTGACGATGTAGCCCGCGCCGTCTATCACCACACCCGAACCGATGGCGCCGTTGTCGCCGACGGTCTCGCGGATCTGCACCACCGACGGCAGCACCGCGTCGGCCACCTGCGCGACTTTCCCTTGCGGCTTGTCCGAGGCGCCTTCCTGCTCCAGGGAGACCTTGCGGGAGGTGAGCGCCGCGGTGGTGTCGCCGGTCAGCCGGCCCACGAGACCACCGGCCACGCCGATCACCAGGGCGACCACGGCCAGGATGGCCAGCGCGGCAGGTGCCACCCGCTTACCGAACAGCACCTCGCGGGCGGTGAGCCGGGAGGCCGGGGGGAGCGGCCGGTCCTGCTGGGTGGTGATGGCCGGCGCGCCCATCCGGGCGGCGGTATCCGGGTCGCGCCACGGATCGGCCGGTCCGGCCGGCGGCGCGGTGTCGGTGTCGGCGTCCGGATCACGTTGCAGCAGTTCGCTGGAGCCCTCGGGGCGGCCGAATGCCTCGGCCAGTACCGCGTCGGGCGGCCGGTTCACCAGTTCCGGGCCGTCGTGGCGCGGCTGCTCGGCGGGGCCGGCGGGCGGGGTCGAGAACGAGCCGCTCTGGCCGTTGGGACGGCGGAAGGCGCGCGCGGTGTGTTTGTCTATGTCGGGCCGATAGACCGGTCGCGGTCCCAGGACGGGCGCGTCCGGCGGCCTCAGGTTCCCCCGTTCGGCCGCCGAATTCGACACAGCGTCTGTCGCCGACTCGCCGGGCTGTTCGGGTTGTGATCCGGTGTTCGTCGATTCGGTGGTCACGTGTCGAACTCTACTTGCGCCACCATCCGGTCCACCGCCTGCTCTCCGGAGAGAACTCGCGATCGGTGGACACGAAACGGAACGAATCCCCGCGCGGGTCCGGGAAACTCGATCCGCGCGTCATCTCGTCCATCGCACCGGGAAGATTTGCCAACGGAATTCGGCTCAGGCTGTCGGTGAGCGCCCCCGGCGCCGAGATCTGCCGTTGCGCCGCTCGGCGCAGCGCAATGCGCGCCTGTTGCTGGGCGTCGACCTCGGCCGCGCACTCGGGGCATTTGGCGAGATGCTCGGCCGCGCGCAAATAGGCGTTCATGCGCAACTCGCCGTCCACGTAGGCGGCTATCGCCTCGCTCGCCAGATGCTCGGTCGGAGCGAAACGTGCCGGGCGGCCGGGCCCGCGGCCCGCCGCTGCGCCGGGCCCGCGGCCCGCCGCCGTCCCGGACTCGCGGCTCGCCGCGGCGTCCTCGCCACCCATACGTGCACACCCTTCCGACGGACGAATACTGACGCCGGGCTCCGCCTCGGCACGGCGGTGTACTACCCGACCTTCTCGTCAGCGGCGAACCGCTGCTGCGCTCCATTATGCGCAAGGTGCTCGCGGAGTGCCTGGCGTCCACGGTGGATCCGACTGCGCACGGTGCCCAGTTTCACGCCGAGCGTCGCGCCGATCTCCTCGTAGGACAGGCCCTCGATATCGCACAGGACCACGGCCGCGCGGAACTCCGGAGCCAGCGAATCCAGTGCCGACTGCAGGTCCGGATCCAGGTTGGCGTCGTGATAGACCTGCTCGGGATCGGGGCCCTCGGAGGGCACCCGGTCGTAGTCGTCGGGCAGCGCCTCCATCCGGATCCGATTCCGGCGGCGCACCATGTCCAGGAACAGGTTCGTGGTGATGCGGTGCAGCCAGCCCTCGAAGGTGCCCGGCTGGTAGTTCGACAGGGAGCGGAAGACCCGGATGAACGTCTCCTGGGTCAGATCCTCGGCGTCCTGCGGATCGCCGGTCAGGCGGTAGGCCAGCCGGTAGACCCGGTCGGCGTGCTCGCGGACCAGTTCGTCCCAGGACGGCATCATGGACCGGTCGCCGGTGGCGTCGAAGGCCGCGGTGCCGGACAGGGATTCGTCGTCCTCGTCGGCGGCGCCACCCATCTCCTCGGCGGCGGTGCCGTCAATATTCTCGGCGGCGGTGCTGTCCATATTCTCGGCATCGGGCGCGAGGTCCGGGTGCGCGAGGTTCTCGGGTTCGGGCGGGACTACGCCGGTCTCGGATACGGTGGATGTCGCAGGGTCGCTGCTGTCCGCCGCGGGCAGTGCATACTCGGCCGAACCGCCGGCGACCGGCAGGCCCGACTCGGGCAAGGTGGCGTAGTCACGCGCCGCATCGACCATGTGGATGGGATTACCTCCTGCTCGGGACCGTGGTCGGCGCAAGTGCGGCGGGTGGGTTCACTCACCTGCCGCGCACCGGGTACAACCGCGGACCGGGGTGCGGTGTTCCCGGGCGTCGCCCGTCGGTCGGTCGGCCTTTGCGTAGCCCTTACTCTGTCGGGTCCCGATGTGTCGGTGGTGTGGGGATGCTGAGGGACACCTGAGAAAATGGCGGACGCGGTCACGACCGCTTGCCCGTCGATCGCGACGCGGGGTGAGTTTCGCCGTTAGCCTCATAGCCGTGAGCCAGACACCCGCGGCATCGGCCGCGCAGCGCAACCTCGCCTACGTCGAGGAATCCGTCGCCGAGGACGAGATTCTGCTGGCCGCGCGCGAGCGGGCCACGGAGCTGGGGGCCGCGCCGGTGCCGCCCTCGGTGGGCGCGCTGCTGAGTATGTATGCCCAGATGTCGGGGGCGCGGGCGGTGGTCGAGGTCGGCACCGGCGCGGGGATCAGCGGACTGTGGCTGCTCGACGGCATGCGCGAGGACGGCACGCTGACCACCATCGACTCCGAGCCGGAACATCAGCGCGCGGCGCGCGAGGCGTTCCGCGCCGCCGATATTCCGCAGGCGCGCACCCGGCTGATCAACGGCCGCGCCCTGGACGTGCTCCCGCGCCTGGCCGACGGCGCCTACGACCTGGTGTTCGTGGACGCCACGCCGCTGGAGCACCCGCAGTACGTCGAGCAGGGGGTGCGCTTGCTGCGCGAGGGCGGTGCGATCCTGCTGCACAATGCCCTGCTCGGCGGCCGGGTGCCCGATCAGTCGCAGCGCGATCCGGCCACGCTGGCGGTGCGCGCGGCCACCCGGACGGTGGCCGAGGATCCGCAGCTGACCAGCGTGCTGATTCCCGTGGGGGACGGCCTGCTCTGCGCCTCGCGCGGGTAGCGAACGCGGACGACCTGCTCCGTCCGCCGTGCGAGGTCTCTCCGGGCTCGCGCGGGCGCCTCGCCATCCGATCATCCGACCATTTGATGTGTTGCTGACCTGCGGCTATGGCGTTCGAAAATCGTTGCGCGAAAAGTCTTGCGTGCCGATTGAACGACTGTTTAGTATATTGAACATGTGTTCAAGGGAGCAGCCGTACCGGAAGGATCCGCCCAGGATCTGAGCACTCGCGCCCGCATCCGGGACGCCGCCGTCGTCGTGTTCGGCGAGGAGGGGTTCGGGGTCGGTGTTCGGGCAATCGCGAAGGCCGCGGGAGTCTCGCCCGGGCTCGTCAATCACCACTTCGGGTCGAAGGACGGGCTCCGGGAGGCGTGCGACGAACACGTCCGGGAGATCATTCGCTCGGCGAAGACCGAGTACGTACAGCATCCCTCGCCGGCCGCGACGCTGCAGGCGCTCGCGGAGATCGAGGAGTACGCCCCGCATATCGCCTACCTGATGCGTTCCTTCCAAGCCGGGGGCCCGCTGATGGTGACGATGTTCGAGCAGATGAGATCCGACGTCGAGGCATACCTCACGATCGGGGTCGAGGCCGGAACCTTGCGGCCCCCGATGGATCCGAAGGCGACGGCCAACTACCTGGCGGTACAGAACGGCGGCGGGTTCTTCTTCTTCCTGCAGCTGTATGCCGCCCGGCACGACGGAAAGCTCGACTACCGAAAAGCGCTGCGCGAGTACGCCGACCAGATGATGCTGCCGGCGGTCGAAGTCAACACTCATGGACTGTTCACCGATTCGACGATGCTGGACACCCTGCTCGCCGATCGGTGACCCCCGATCTCACAAGGAGATTCGATGTCATCCGCGATCGTCGTCCGAGATCTGCACAAGCATTTCGGACAGGTTCGCGCCCTCGACGGCCTCGACCTCGAGGTCGCCGAGGGCGAGGTGCACGGCTTCCTCGGCCCCAACGGCGCCGGGAAATCCACCACCATCCGCATCCTGCTGGGCATCCTGGCCAAGACCTCGGGCGAGGCCCAGGTGCTCGGCCGTGACCCGTGGGCCGACGCGGTCGGCCTGCATCACGAAATCGCCTACGTCCCGGGCGATGTCACGCTGTGGCCGTCGCTGTCCGGCGGCGAGACCATCGACCTGCTCGCCCGGATGCGCGGCGGTATCGATGCCGACCGCCGGGAGGAGCTGATCGAACGGTTCGAGCTGGATCCGCGCAAGCGGGCCCGCACCTATTCGAAGGGCAACCGGCAGAAGGTCGCGCTGGTGTCGGCGTTCTCCTCGAACGCCAACCTGCTGCTGCTCGACGAGCCCACCTCGGGCCTGGATCCGTTGATGGAACAGGTTTTCCGGGAATGTGTGCGCGAGGCGGTCGACCGCGGGGTGACCGTGCTGCTGTCCAGCCACATCCTGTCCGAGGTGGAGATGCTGTGCGAACGGGTCACCATCATTCGTTCCGGGAGGACGGTGGAGAGCGGGACGCTCGCGGAGATGCGGCACCTGAGCCGCACCGCGATCACCGCCGAAATGCTCGGTGACCCAGGTGATCTCAGCAGGATTCCCGGCGTCGAGGACGTCACCGTCGAGGATCACACGCTGCGCTGCCAGGTCGACGCCGAACATCTGGGTGAGCTGATCCGCACACTCGGCGATGCCGGTGTGCGCAGCCTGGTCAGTCAGCCGCCGTCGCTGGAAGAGCTGTTCCTGCGCCACTATTCGCTCGACGGGGACGATTCCGCCGACGCAGCCGATTCGTCCCGCCGTTTCGCGGAGGTCACGAAATGACCACTGCCACCGTCGCGCGCCCGCACTACGGGTTCTCCGAATCCCTGCGCGGCGCAGCGGATTTCACCGGAACACTGCGGTTGCTGCGACTGTATCTGCGGCGCGACCGGATCGTGCTGCCGCTGTGGGTGCTGCTGCTGTCGGCACCGCTGGGCACCACCTATGTCAAGAGCGTCGAGAGCGTCTATCCCAACGAGGCGGACCTGGCCGGATTCGCGCGGATGATCCTGTCCAGCCCGGCTCAGCTGGCCATGTACGGCCCGATCTACAACACGACGCTGGGTGCGGCCGGTATGTGGAAGGCCGGTGCGTTCCACTCGCTCATCGCGATCGCCACGATCCTCACCGTCATCCGGCACACCCGTGCCGAGGAGGAGACAGGCCGCGAAGAACTGCTGGCCTCGACGCGGGTGGGGCGGTACGCGAGCCTCACCGCCGCGCTGATCGTCGCATGCGGTGGTGCGCTGGCCGTCGGCGTGATCGCCACCGGCAGCATCACGGCCGCGGGCGTGCCCGCCAACGGCGCGCTGGCATTCGGGCTCGCCGAGGCCGCCTCGGGCATCGTGTTCGCCGCTGTCGCGGCGGTGGCCGCGCAGCTGAGCGCGAACGCCCGCACCACGCGGGGGATCGCCTTCACCGTGCTGGCGGTGACCTACGTGCTGCGGGCGGTCGGTGACGCCCGCGCCGGTGACGGTCCCACCAACGTGCTCACCTGGCTGTCGCCGCAGGGCTGGTCGTTGCAGGTGCGTCCGTTCGCCGGTGACCACTGGTGGATCCTGTTGCTGCACACGGTGACCGCGGTCGTGCTGATCGGGGTGGCGTACGCGCTGCTGGCCCGGCGGGACCTGGGCGCCGGGCTGATCTCGGAGCGGCCGGGGGAGCCCGCCGCCGGGCCGGCGCTCGCCGGGCCGTTCGGGCTGGCTTGGCGGCTGCAGCGCGGGACGCTGCTGGCGTGGGCCGTCGGGCTCGGGCTGTACGGGCTGCTGATCGGCAGCGTGGTCAACGGTATCGGCGACCAACTGGGTGACAGCGAGACCATGCGCGACATCATCGCCCGGATGGGCGGCTCCGAGGTGCTCGAGGATTCGATGGTCACCATGGCCTACACGCTCATGGGCGTGGTGGCGGCGGCCTACTCGGTATCGGCCGCGCTGCGGATGTATTCGGAGGAGACCGCCGATCGTGCCGAGGCCGTGCTGACCGGCGCGGTGGGCCGGATCCGCTGGGCCGCTTCACATCTGCTGTATGCGGTGGCCGGGCCGGTTGTGCTGCTGGTGGTTTCCGGTGGGATCGGCGGGCTCGTCTACGGCATCGCCGCGCACGACATCGGTGACAAGCTGCCGCGGGTGCTGGGTGCGGCGCTGGTGCAGCTGCCGGCGGTGTGGTTGTTCACCGGCGCGACGGTGCTGCTGTTCGGGCTGCTGCCGCGCTGGACGCCGGTGGCGTGGGGAGTGTTCACGGCGGGTATCGCGCTGTTCCTGCTCGGCGCGATCTCCGGTATGCCGCAATGGGTGATGAACCTCGATCCCTACAGCCATCTGCCGAAGCTGCCCGCGGCGCCCTTCACCGCCACACCGGTGGTGATCCTGGTGGCGATCGCGGCCGCCCTGATGGCGGTGGGCCTCATCGGATTCCGCCGACGCGACCTGCGCTGAACCATCCGGAACTCCCCTCGGTCACGTGGCCGGGGGGAGTTCCGGCGTAGGTGTCGTAGGCCGTACCGGTGGAGATTCGGTTCCTGGACCGGTACCGATTCGTTCGAGTCGCCGGTACGTGCGACGCCGATGCGGAATGCCGGCGCTGTCGTCCATGCCGATATGAGTAGCCCTCCCGCACAGTCGTTTCGGTCGATGACGGGCGTCCCGTCCCGCCCGATGGTCGTAGGGCAGTTCGGGGTTGACGCCACCCGGACCCTGGGCCGCGTTCCGGTCGACCTGCCGGGCCGGTGGCCTTGGAACGTCGGCACCTGGTCGGCGCCGGGGCGACGGCTCGCACGGCCGTGCGGCCCACGCGACGGGTGTGATCCCCGATCCGCAGGGCTCGGCACAGTCTCGTGATCAGTGCGGACGGCGTTCTCGGTGGGAATCGGCTCGCGTTGTCGGGCGGTGCGGTTGCGTCGACCGATAGGATTGAGGGAGTAGGTGTTTCGCTAGCGCTGGAGGCGTGGGGTGGTATTCGGACGCGCGGTATTCATCGAAGTCGCGCCACGGAGCTGGCTGGTGCTGGCGCTCGTGATGCTGGGCTTGCTGGTTTTCGTCGCGTTGCTGGTGCTGTTGCTGGTCAACGGGAGCGACGTGGACGATCCTTCCAAGGCCCCGGCGATCACCCACGGCTCGTGCTCGCCCTTCTGCACGGCGACGGCGCCGGCGCCCGCACCGGTGCCGCGCTGAGCACCCGGCGTCGCCGGGTCAGACCCATACGCCCTTGCCGACGGTGACCACGCCGCCGTTGCTGACGGCGAACCGGTCGCGGTCGCGGTCCCCGTCGACGCCGATGATCTCGCCCTCGCCGACCATGACGTTCTTGTCCAGGATCGCGCGCCGCACCACCGCGCCGCGGCCGACCCGCACGCCCGGCATCAGCACGCTGCCCTCCACGGTGGCGCCGTCCTCGACGAACACATTGGACGAGAGCACCGAATTGCGCACGGTGGCCGCCGACAGGATGCTGCCGGCGCCGACGATCGACTCCTGCGCCAGCCCGCCCTGCGCGAACTTGGCCGGCGGCAGGTTCTCCGCCGCGCCGCGGATCGGCCAGTGCTTGTTGTAGAGATTGAAGATCGGGTGCACCGACACCAGATCCATGTGCGCGTCGTAGAACGCGTCGATGGTGCCCACGTCGCGCCAGTAGCCGCGGTCGCGGTCGGTGGAGCCGGGCACGTCGTTGCTCGCGAAGTCGTAGACGGCGGCCTCGCCCTTGCCGACGAGCGACGGGATGATGTCGCCGCCCATATCGTGATCGGAGTCGGCATTGTCGGCATCGGCGCGGATCGCGTCCACCAGCGCCTTGGTGCTGAACACGTAGTTGCCCATGGACGCGAAGGTCACGTTCGGATCGTCGGGGGTGCCTGGCGGATGGACGGGCTTCTCCAGGAACTGGGTGATCCGCCCGGCCTCGTCGGAGTCGATGCAGCCGAACGAGCCGGCCTCGCTGCGCGGCACCCGGATCCCGGCCACCGTGACACCGGCGCCGGTATCGATGTGGTGAGTCACCATCTGCTCGGGATCCATCCGGTACACGTGGTCGGCGCCGAACACCACGATGTAGTCGGGGGCCTCGTCGTAGATCAGGTTCAGCGACTGCATGATCGCGTCGGCGCTGCCGGTATACCAGCGCGGGCCCAGCCGCTGCTGGGCCGGTACCGGGGTGATGTACTCGCCGCCGAAGCCCGACAGCCGCCAGGTCTGCGAGATGTGCCGGTCCAGCGAATGCGACTTGTACTGGGTGAGCACGCAGATCCGCAGGTAGCCGGCGTTGACCAGATTGGACAGGACGAAGTCGATGAGCCGGTACGCGCCACCGAACGGGACCGCGGGCTTGGCGCGGTCCTGGGTGAGCGGGAAGAGTCGCTTGCCCTCACCACCGGCGAGCACGATCCCGAGTACGTGCGGCTGGCTCCTCACAGGCCCAACTTACCGCCGACGAGCCGACGGAGTGGTCACCACGGAGGTGAACGATTAGGTTGGACCGGGTGAGCTTCGGCGCCGAGAGCGAGCCATCCGTGCCGCGCGAGCCTGCGAGCGAACCCTCGACACCGCGCGATCCCGAGAGCGAATCGTCCACACCGCGCGAGTCCGCGAGCCAACCGTCCACACCGCCCCGACCCGCGAGCAAGCTGTCCGCACCGCCGCGTGGGTCGGCGAGTGAGCTGTCTGTGTCGCGTGGGTTGGCGAGTGAGCTGTCTGTGTCGCGTGGGTTGGCGAGTGAGCTGTCTGTGTCGCGTGGGTTGGCGAGTGAGCTGTCTGTGTCGCGTGGGTTGGCGAGTGAGTCGTCTGTGTCGCGTGGGTCGGCGAGCGAGTCGTCCACATCGCGTGGGACTACTGTGAGCGGGCCGTCTGCTCGGCGGGAGGCCGGGAACGGGCGGGAGCCGGTCGAATCGCAGCGGGCCGACCGGCTGCGGGTGGCGATGGTGACTCGCGAATACCCGCCCGAGGTGTATGGCGGCGCGGGGGTGCACGTCGCTCATCTCGTGCCGCAGCTGCGGCGGCTGTGCGAGGTCACCGTGCACTGTATGGGCGTGGCGCGCACGGATGCCGTGGTGCACCAACCGGATCCGATGCTGTACGCGGCCAATTCGGCGCTGCAGATGATGTCGGCGCAGCTGCGCATGGCCGATGCGGTCGGCGCGGTGGACGTGGTGCACTCGCACACCTGGTACACGGGGCTGGCCGGGCATCTGGCCGCCACGCTCTACGGGATTCCGCACGTGCTGACCGCGCATTCGCTCGAACCGCGCCGGCCGTGGAAGGCCGAGCAGCTGGGCGGCGGCTACCGGTTGTCGTCGTGGTCGGAGCGCAATGCGATGGAGTACGCCGACGCGGTCGTCGCGGTCAGCGAGGGCATGCGCCGCGATGTGCTCGACGCCTATCCGACCGTCGATCCCGAACGAGTTCACGTGGTGCACAACGGCATCGACGCGCACACCTGGCGTCCGGGTGGTCCGGTGGACGATGCCCGCGATGTGCTCGCCGAGCTGGGCGTGCGCACCGACGCGCCGATCGTCGCCTTCGTCGGGCGGATCACCCGGCAGAAGGGTGTCGCGCACCTGCTGGCCGCGGCCCGGCGGTTCGATCCCAACCTCCAACTGGTGCTGTGCGCGGGCGCGCCCGACACCCCGCAGCTGGAGGCCGAGGTCGCGGCGGCGGTGACGGAGCTGGCCCGTGCCCGCGGCGGCGTGTTCTGGGTGCGGGATATGCTGCCCACCGAGCAGGTCCGCCAGATTCTCTCGGCGGCAACGGTATTCGTGTGCCCGTCGGTCTACGAGCCGCTGGGCATCGTGAACCTGGAGGCGATGGCCTGCGGCACCGCGGTGGTGGCCTCGGACGTGGGCGGTATCCCGGAGGTGGTCGCCGACGGCACCACCGGCCGCCTCGTGCACTACGACGGCGACGCGCCCGAGGAGTTCGAGTCGGCGCTGGCCCGCGCGGTCAACGCGATCGCCGGCGACCGGCTGTTCGCCGATTCACTGGGCGCCGCCGGCCGCGCCCGCGCCATCGCCGAATTCGATTGGTCCCGGATCGCCGCCCAGACCGTCGACCTCTACGACCACCTCCGCAAGGGCTGATATCCCGGCAGGCAGCGGCGATGAAGAAGTTCACTGCCCCTGGGCTTCGTCCGGTGACCAGCCTGCGGTGGCTGCGAATTCGGGATCCCCGGAATCGAACGAGGGCCACGGCCGGGTCCGCCGTCGGCACGACGACCGCAGCAACATGAGATCGATGCCCTCGCGAATGAGATCGGACTTGGATCTGCCGGTTGCCTCCGTGACGCTCTCGAGACGGGCGGCCTGCTCGGCTTCGAGGTACACACTCGTCTTCGACTTCACAGACGTAGGGTGCCACGTCGGGCGGTGGTTTGCGTCTATCGCGCCCGATAGGTCGTCACGGTGACCGATGCTGTCACCTGCATTTCATCCGGGAGGGTAGCTATCCGGCCGGTGCGCTCGGTGGCCGCGTGGTGGGCAGACGGGCCCATGGCCGCCACGTTCGTGATCGCGGTGTGGTCGAGGGTCATGGTGTATTCGACGGGGGTGCGGTCGATCGCGGTGAAGTGGCCGGACAGGGCGGCGGTGAGCCGGTCGTCCTTGGCCGCGTCGACGCTCACCATGCCGAGCGGGGTGATCAGTTCGGACAGGTGGCGCGGTGTCGGGGTGGCGATCACGAACACCCCGCCGGGGGCGAGCACCCGGGCCACTTCTTCCGGGTTGCGAGGGGCGAACACCGACAGCACGTGGGTCAGCGCATCGTCACGTACGGGCAGGCCGCGCCAGGCATCGGCCAGGACCGAGGCGGCGCGCGGGTGCGCGCGGGCGCAGCGCCGGGCGGCGGGTTTCGACACGTCCACCGCGATTCCGTGCGCCTCCGGCGCGGCGTCGAGCGTCTCGGCCAGGTAATAGCCGGTTCCGGCGCCGATCTCGAGGATTGCGCGCGCGGGAGTGGTGGAGGTGACCGCGGCCGTCACGGCGTCGGCGATCGGTCCGAAATAACGGGCACGCTGGAAGGCGGCGCGTGCGTCCAGCATGTCGGCGGTATCGCCGGTCATCTTGGTCGACGCACCGGTCAGCAGGCTGACGTATCCCTGGCGGGCCAGATCGAAGGCATGCCGCCGGGCACAGGACAGCGAGCGGTCGTCGAGGGCCATGGCCGCTCCGCATTCGGGGCAGGCCAGCAGCCGGGCGATCGCGGCGAGCGGCAGGTGCGGGTCCGCTCGCGCCGGGTTCACCGGCATGGATCGAGCGAGCGGTTAACTGGTGACTTCGGTGAGCTCTTTACCGAGGGCCGCGGCCTCCTCCGGCGTGAGCTCGACGACCAGACGCCCGCCACCCTCGAGTGGAACCCGCATGACGATTCCACGCCCTTCCTTGGTTGCCTCGAGGGGACCGTCCCCGGTGCGGGGCTTCATGGCCGCCATCCTCTGCTCCCTCCAGATCCGCGCGGTCTGCTGCGCACTTTCTTGGAACTCGTGTTGTCACCAACAGGTAGCCCGAGTGCACGGACTGGCCGTGGTCGCGGGGCTACGCCACGACTATTCTTCCTCATCACGGAACTGGGCGGGTACCTGAGTTCGAAAACCGACCGCCGTGGCGCGTGTTCACCCGCGCACATCGACCCAGCAATCGGCCAGATGATCATTGACCATGCCGGTCGCTTGCATCAGGGCGTATGCCGTCGTCGGGCCCACGAAGCGGAATCCGCGGCGCTTGAGTTCCTTTGCGAGAGCGACCGATTCGGGAGTGGTGGCGGGAACGTCGGCGAGCGCGCGCGGTCGCGGGCGCGGGGCCGGCGCGAAGGACCAGAGCAGCTCGTCCAGCCCCGGCGCAAGCTGCTGGGCAACTCTGGCGTTGGCGATGCAGGCGTCGATCTTGGCGCGATTGCGCACGATGCCGGGATCGGACAGCAGGCGCTCGGCGTCGGCCGCAGTGTACTCGGCGACTCGATCGATGGTGAATCCGTCGAAGGCCGCCCGGAACGCCGGCCGCTTACGCAGGATGGTGATCCAGGACAGACCCGACTGGAACGCCTCGAGGCACATCCGCTCGAACAGCGCGTCGTCGCCGTGCAGCGGGCGGCCCCACTCCTCGTCGTGATAGTCACGATAGAGCTGCGACGACTCCGACCAGCCGCACCGTACCTTCCCATCGGTGGCCGTGATCTGCGGCGGAGCGCTCACTGCTCCGCCTGTCGATCGCCGGGACGCTCGTCGCCCGGCAGGGACCGGGGCGGCTGCACCTGCGGGGTCGGTGTCTCGGCCGGGGGAGAACCACCTGTCGCCGTGGCGTCGGATCCCGTACCGGAAGCAGGTTCGCGCCACGTCGGGACGGTCGGCCCGGTAGCCACCCAGCCCGAATCTTCGGTCCCCGCGTGCTCCGGGTTCGTCGTGCTCCGGCCCGAATCTTCTGTTGCCGCGCTGCCCGGCTTTCCGGTGGTATTGCGGTGCGCGTCTTCCGTGGTGGGGTGTCCTGGTGCGTCGGTCGTGACGCGGCCCGCGTAGTCCGTGGCGGAGCGGTACGCCTTACTCGCCGTGGAACGCCCCGAGTCTTCCGTTGGGGTGCGGCCGACGTTCTCGGTGAGGGTGTAGTCCGGGCTTCCGGTTGCGATGGGGCTGGGATTCTCCGCTGTGCTGTGGTTGGGGTCGTCAGCGGTGTGGCCGGGGATATCGGCGATGGTGTGGCCTGGATACTCCGCGGTGTGCCCCGGATGCTTCGCCGTGGTCCGGCCCAGGTCTGCCGCCGCAGGGTGGCCTGAGGGGTCCGCCGCGGTGTGGCCGGACGTCTCCGCGGCCAGGGACGGGGCGGGATGTGTGGCCGGCTCGGTGCTCGACGCGGCCGGTGGCGCGGTGGGTTCGGTCGTAGGTGCGTGTGGGGCTCGGGCACCCGTGGTCCACGGGTCGGGCGGGATGCCGGGCTGTGCGAAGGGATCGGGCCACGCTCGGGTATCGGTGCGGCCGTTGGGTGACCACGTCTGGCCCTGGTGTGCGGCGGACGAGGGGGCCGGGCTGGGGGCCCGGCTCTGCGACGGTGCCGCCTCGGGTGTCCGGACCGGATGGCCGGACGGCTCACCGTGCGCCTCGGCCAGTTGCCCCTCCAACTCGTCGATGCGGGCCGCCAGGCGGGTCAGCGCCCAGTCGACCTCACCTGCCTTGTAGCCGCGGAACACCTGCTGGAAGCGCAACGATCGCACATCGGCGCCGTGGATGCCGCCGGCCGGCAGCACGGTGGCCGTGGTGCCCTCCGGAAGCGGCCCCAGTTCCTCCCCGCGCCCGAACACGGCACTCGCCACCAGGAACAGCAGCGCGGCCACCAGGCCGACGATCAGCACGTACAACAGCAGCGTGAGCATACGCACGAGGATATGCGGCGGCCCCGACAGGTTCGACACCCCCGACGGTGCCGCGCGGACGCCGGCGCCGGCCCGCTTCCCCGGAGCCGGGCCGGCGCGCGGTGAGTGCCGACGGCCCGCTCATCTCTCCCCGGTGCGGCGGAAGCAGTAGGCCGAGGCCGCCAGATACTGCCGGCACCTGCCGCCGTGCCCGGCGTGTACGGCGAGGATGAACCGGGCCCGGTCGTAGGTCAGATCCGTGGGCTCGTGTGCGCAGTCGCGGCTGTCCATCAGCCACCTGTCTCGGATATCCGAGGACGGTGCGTTCATGGTGGTACCTCCCACTTGGGGTGCGGTGCGGCCGGTCCGGCGCTGGGTGCGGCGGCCGGTCCCGGCACTGGTGTGGTGCACCCGGTCCGGCACCGGTGCGTTCGGTCCGGCCTGAGTGCGGTGCGCCCGGTGCGGTACCGGGTGCGTCCGGTTCGGCACGGGGTGCGGGTGCATCCAGTGCGAGACCGGGTGTGGTGCACCCGGTGCCGCGAAAACCGTGGGTCTCAGGATCGCCGCCCGCGGTTCGGGTTCGTAGTGCGAAGGATTTATCGCTTCGGCACCGGGTGCGCCTTCAACTTTCGTCGTATTCGGTCCGTTGCGAAATCGCGCACCGTTGGCGTTGGTGTTGGCTTACTGTTGGCACACGGGCGCGAAACAGGGAGTTAACAATGGTGTTGGGTCGGCCCTGGACCGGATTCGAGGCCGTCGCCTTGCAGGAGGCGACCCGGAAGTCGGTGCGGGAGTTCGCCGCTCATCTCGGCGTGGAGATGACGACGGTGGCCAACTGGCGCGCCGGCCTGAGTTCGGTGACGCCGCGCCCGCTCACCCAGGAGCTGCTGGACACGCTGCTGGTGCAGGTCGGGGCCGAGGTGCGGGAGCGGTTCGAGCAGATCCTCGCGGAGGGTGAGCAGGCGCTGGGCTCCCGCCGCTCGCCGACCCGCCGGGCGGCGGTGTCGGTACAGGCGGAGCCGTCGGCCGGATACGACGTCGCCCTGATGTCCCGGCTCGACGAGGCCCGCACGGTCATCGATCGCACCCTGGCCGCCAGCACCATCGGCACCGCCATGGTGGATCTGATGGAGGAGCGGGCGGCCGGCCGGGTGCTCGCCTACACCCGCACCCCGCCGACGGAGGTGTTGTCCACCGTGTTGCCGGATCTGCTGGAGGTGCAGTCGATTTCGACCCAGCGCCAGCCGGCGGCGGTGCAGTCCCGGCTGTCCGAGGTCACCGCCGTACTGGGGCTGCTGATCGCCGACGCGCTGATGAAGCTCGGCCAGAGCGAGCGCGCCAACTACTGGTACGGCACTGCGCGGATGGCCGCCGACGACACCGCCAACCGGCGGCTGCGGGCGCGCGTGCGGGCCCAGCACGCGATGCTGCCGTATTACTATGGCAGCCCCGAACAGGCAGTGATGCTGGCCCGCTCGGCCCAGGCGCAATTGCCGGAGACCGCCGACGACGCGACCGCGCTGGCGGCCGCCGCGGAGGCGCGGGCGCTGGCCCGGCTCGGCGATGCCGACGGCGCCGACCTGGCGCTGACCCGCGCCCGGCAGCACATCGACGCGCTCGGCGACGCGGTATCCGACGAGGCGTTCCGGTTCAGCGAAAAGCGTTTGCTGCTCTACCAATCCGGCACCCTGACCAATCTCGGCCGGACCGCCGAGGCCCGCAGCGCGCAGGAACGGGGACTGCGGCTGTATCGCGGCAGCCCCGGCATCGTGGTCGATCCCGCGCTGATCGAGCTGGACGCGGCGATCTGCCACGCCCTGGACGGCGCCGTCGACGAGGCCTGCGAGCTGGCCACCCGGGTACTGACCACGCTGCCGCCGGAGCACCGCACCACGATCGTGATGACCCGGGCGGCGGCGGTCGTCGACGCGATACCCGAGCCCGGCCGCGGCCGGCGGACGGTCGGCGAGCTGCGCCGGTTGATGGCGGCCGGGGCGGGTGAGCCGCGATGACCACGGCGTCGGCGGTCGATCGCGCGGTCGTCGGTGAGTTCACCCCCGAGCGTACCCGCTGGATTCTCGAAAAGGCTTGCCGCCGAAGCGGTTTCGACGCCACCGGGGTGGAACTGATACGCCACCACACCAATGCCGTGTACCGCCTGGTGAGCGAGCCGATCGTGGTGAAGATCGACCGGCCGTCCGATGGCTCGGCGGCGCTCGATGTGGTCGCGCTGGTGCGCTGGCTGCGCGCCCGCGATGTACCGGTGGTGCCGCTGGCGGACGCGGTGCAGCCGCTCGAGATCGACGGCTGCGCGGTCACCTTCTGGCGCTATCTGCCGCAGCGGCGCGAGATCGTCGCGGCCGATTTGGCCGAGCCGCTGTCCCGGCTGCACCGGCTGCATCACCGTCCGGCGCAGTGGCTGCCTACGAACCATCTCGCCGACACCTTCGCGCGCATCGGATACGCCATCGACGCCAACACGATCCTGCCGCCCAGCGACCGCCGCCTGCTGCGCGCCGAGCGCAACCGGCTGGCCGCCCAGCGCGACACGATCTCCTTCCCGCTCCCCGAGGGCCTCATCCACGGCGATGCTCACCACCGGAACACTCTGTGGAACAACGCATCCGATCGTGGCGTGCTATGCGACTGGGAGAGCGTGGCGATCGGCCGCCCGGAATGGGACCTGGTGACGATCGAGGTCCACTGCCGCCGCTTCGCCCACGAACCCGCCGAGTACGACACCTTCTGCCACGCCTACGGTTTCGATATCCGCGACTGGCCCGGCTACCGCTGGCTACGCGACCTGCGCGAACTCCGCATGATCACCACCAACGCCTACAAGTCGACCCCGGGCTCGGCAAGCGCACGAGAAGTGTTGCGCCGCATAGAAGGCCTCCGCTCCGGCTCCTACACGACCTGGACCATCCTCTAGCCCGGTACCCCGACGGCGAACCCACGCCGAGCGTACATCGGGTACGGAAAGCCTCGGCGTGTCACAGCATCATTGCCCGCTCGCGACTCCTGCCGGGGTCAGCCGGCCGACGCCAGGCCGATCACGATGCCGATCACCCACAGGACCACGGCGACGATGCCGAGTATCTTGCCGGCCTTGGCCATACCGCTGTCGCTCTGGCTGCCGAGATGGATGGCGACCGGGCCGAGGATGATGCCGCAGACGAAGAATGCCAGGATGCCGCAGACCAGAGCGCCGACGCCCGCACTGCTGTTGCTGCTGGAGTTCATGGGTTCTCCAATGGTGTCGGGGCGGGGCCGGGTGGTCGGGGAAATCGGCGGTGCGACAACAGCACTGAGAGAAGTGTTCCATTTCCCGACCGGGGCCCGCGGGGTTTCCGTGTCGACAGCAGACTGGCACCAACGGCTTGGCAGTCCCTTAACGATCACCAGGCCCGTGCTCGGGGCACGACGTGGGTCGTGCCGACGGTTCGTTGCGGCATCTCCGATGTCCTGCAGGGCATTCCGCGATGGCCGCGTCGATCGCGCTCGCGACCGGTCGATCAAGCCCTGGCTGTCCGGCTCATCGAGAACGGCACGGGGTAAGCGGCGTCGGACGCGGCCTCGGTCCACACGCCGATCCGGCGATGCGCCATCGGCAACAGTCGCCCGAACGACGACGGCGGCATTCGCCACGCGCAGCCACCGGTCGGCTGCGCGGGAGTGTGCCGGGGACGTGTATCGCATTCGGAACTATTCTGAAAGTGGGACAGCGGTTTTCGTTTCCATGGGTGGCGTGGCTCCGCTCCCGTGTTCCGGCCGATCTCATCTGCCCACACCATCGATGGCACGAAATTCGGCGGCTGGTACCGGTAGCGCCGAGATGCGAACGTCGAGGCACAGGGAAATTGCGGGGGAATATCGCAATCGGACGTTTCCGGTCCGGTCGGCGTACAAATCCCATGTACGGGGGCGGTGATCCCGAGATTCCTTGTGCTAGCCAGTCGAGCAATCGAGGAGGTCAAGAATGTTGAAAGAGCCGATCGGCAAGTTGACGCTTGCGACGACGGGATTGTGCGCTCTCCTGATCGCGGCGGCGCCGCTGGCAAGCGCGCAGCCGGGAGACGAGGGTTCGCCCCCGGACGGAAAGGCCGGTGGCCCACCGGCTTCGACGGCCGGGGCCGAACCCGGAGATCCGGCGGCCCAGCAGGCGGTCGAGATAGTGGTCGACGGCGGGAAGTTCTCGGGATCGGTGTACTTCGCCGCTCCGGGATCGAATCACGGAGGGTTCGTATTCAGCGGCACTTCGGATGACACGTCGAATAATGACCAGGAGGTGTATCTGGAGGTAGCGGTCGAAGGGTACTCACCGAACGAGTTCCGCAACCCGGTGGACAAGGACAAGACGTGGAACCAGGTGGTGTGGGACCCCGCCGCCGTGCATACCGATCACGCGAGAATGCGCATCTGCAACTCCGACGCTTTCTGGGACACGTGCAGCGATTGGCGCTCCTTCACTCGGTGATGCGTTCCGACGACGGTCATGACAACGAAATCAGTGCCGGCGCGGCACCGGTCGCCCGGCGGGCGACGTTCCGGTATCCGCGTCGGGGCCGGCGAGCCGCCGCTCGTGGCTACACGGCCGCAGCGAACGAGGGTGTGCCGCTACCCGTGCCGGGTGGTGTCGATGCCCAGCGACATGCCTGCCAAACCGCGGCGGCGGACCGCCAGCTTGTCGGCTACTCCGTTCAGGGCCTGTGCGGCGGGGTCGGCGGGGTTGCGCAGGACGATGGGGGTGCCCTCGTCGCCGGACTCGCGGACCTCCTGGGTGATGGGGATCTGGCCGAGCAGGGGGACGTCGGCGCCGACGGCGCGGGTGAGGCGCTCGGCGACCGCCTGGCCGCCGCCCGAGCCGTACAGCTCCATCCGGCTGCCGTCGGGCAGGTCGAGCCAGGACATGTTCTCCACCACGCCGGCGATCCGCTGGCGGGTCTGCAGGGCGATCGCGCCGGCACGCTCGGCCACCTCGGCGGCGGCCGCCTGCGGAGTGGTGACGACCAGGATCTCGGCGTTCGGGATCAGCTGGGCGATCGAGATGGCGACGTCGCCGGTGCCGGGCGGCAGGTCCAGCAGCAGCACGTCGAGATCGCCCCAGAAGACGTCGGCGAGGAACTGTTGCAGCGCGCGGTGCAGCATCGGCCCGCGCCACACCACGGGCGTATTGCCCTGGGTGAACATGGCGATCGAGATGACCTTCACGTCGTGCGCGACCGGCGGCATGATCATCCGCTCCACCTGGGTGGGGCGCTGATCGGTGCCGAGCATGCGCGGCACCGAATGGCCGTAGATGTCGGCGTCCAGCACGCCCACCGAGAGCCCGCGTTCGGCGAGCGCCGCCGCCAGATTCACTGTCACGCTGGACTTTCCGACCCCGCCCTTACCGGAGGCCACCGCATACACCCTGGTCAGCGAGCCGGGCTGGGCGAACGGGATGACCGGTTCGGCCGAATCGCCGCGCAGCTTCTTGCGCAACTCGGTGCGCTGCTCGTCGGACATCACATCGAGATCGACGCTGATACCACCGACACCGGGCACGTCGGCGACGGCCTTGGTCACCGAGTCGGTCAGCGTGGTGCGCAGCGGGCAGGCCGCCGTGGTCAGGTAGATGACGACGTGCACGCTGCTGTCGGTGCCGACCGTGACGCTCTTGACCATGTCCAGCTCGGTGATCGGCTTGCGGATCTCCGGGTCGTTCACTGTCGCGAGGGCGGCCCGCACATCCGATTCCGTAACCACTGGCATAACGCCGAGTCTAACTACGGCTCGGACACCGACCGGCATGCCCGCCCGGTGCCGGGTGGTCAGATCCGGGGGAGCTGCCCCTGACTCGGTGCGACGCCGGTGCGGTAGGCGACCTCCCACGCCATCACATTGGCCACGTAGGCCATCGAGTTGTTGTAGCGCATGATGGCCTTGGACTGCTGGCCCAGATCGTTCATGTCCAGCCCGCCGTGGCACAGGTACTTGCCGGCGGTGAGGGCGGCGTCGAACAGGTTCTGCGGGTCGGAGATGCCGTCGCCGTCGCCGTCCGCCGCGTGTTTGCGCCAGGTCTCGGGCAGGAACTGCATCGGCCCCACGGCGCGGGTGTAGGACGACATGCCGCCGTCCAGCTCGCCGTCGGTCGCGTGCACCACCTGATTGCCGCCCAGGCTGCCGTCCAGCACCGGGCCGTAGATCGGGTCGATCGGGTAGCCCTTGGCGTCGGCCTTCCCGTAGGCGTGCTTCGATTCCACCTGTCCGATGCCGGCCAGTACCGACCACGGCATGTGGCAGGTCGGGTCCTCCTGTGCCAGAACGCGTTCGGCGTTCCGGTAGGCGGCCTGCGCGATGCCGGGCAACCCCAGCGGCCCGGCCGGCAGATCGGCCGGAGCCCGGCCGTCGGGCTGCGCGACGGTCTTCACGATGGGCGGCCCGGGATGCTTGGCCGCCTTGAAGGTTCCGTCCGGATCGGTGGGCTGGCCGGTACTTTCGACCGGTTCGTCCGGATCCTGCTGTAGCGCAGTCAATGTCGCGTGCTCGGCGGTGTTCACCTCCGCTGCCGAGGCCGCGCTCACGGCGACGACCCCAGCGGGGACGAGTCCGGTCAGTGCGATAACGGATCCGCGGCCAACATTCCTAGCCGGCTGTTTGCGGTGACGTCCCACGTGCGGTGGCCCTCCAGTGCTCGCTGTGAGCTTTTCGTGACACAACGAGATCAGATTACCGCACCCGAGACCTTTTCGTTACCCCTTCGTGATCGGATCTTCGGTTTGGCCGCCGAACGGGCGTTACGCCGGCGGCGGGGGCAGCGGGATCGTGATGCCGAAGGGCAGCGTGATCGCCGGTGCCGGCGGCGGGGCCTGGGTTGCCTGCTGGGTCGGCTCCGCCGGTGCCGGTTCGGGCGCCGGGGCCTCGGCCTGCTGCTGTTCGGGCGCCGCGGCCTCGGGTGCCGGGGCCGGTGCGACGGGCGCGGGTGCCGGCGGCTGGCCGGGCTGCGCCTGCGGCTGGCCGCAGGCGGCCGGATTCGGCTGCGCGGCACGCGGATCCGGGTTCCCGGCCGCCCGCGCCGGATCGCCGGGCGCCCACGGCTGCCCCACCGGCGCGCCCGGCTGCATGGGCATCGGCATCGGCGCCGGAACCGCCGCCGGACCGCACGGCTGCGGCGGAGGCGGCGGGCAGAAGATGCCGCACGGGATCGGTGGCAGGCCCGGGATGTTGATCATCACCTGGGTGGGCGGCACGGCCTGGGTCTGGGTCTGGACCTCGGTCGGCGGCTGGACCGTGGCGGCCGCGGTCTCCGGCGGCGGCGGTGCCGCGGACGCGCCCGGATAGGTGGAGTTGACCGCGACGATGTCCGGACCGGAGGGCGCCTGCATGCTGCCCGGCGGGATCAGGTCGGGGGAGATGGTGACCTGTGTCGGCGAACCGCCGGTCTGGTAGGCGCGCGACCAGCTCAGCACGGTGGCCGCGTAGGACAGCGAATTGTTGTAGCGCAGCACCGAGCGCAGCTCCTGCTGCGGATCGCGCAGATCCAGGCCGCCCGAGCACAGGTACTTGGCGGCGCCGAGGGTGGCGTCGAAGACGTTGTTCGGATCCGAGACGCCGTCGCCGTTGCCGTCGGTGGCGTAGTGCGACCAGGTGCCGGGCAGGAACTGCATCGGCCCGACGGCGCGGACGAATCCGCCGTCGGCGGCCTTGATGATCTCGTTGCCGGGCAGCGTGCCGTCCAGGGACGGGCCGTAGATGGTGCCGACCGTGGTGCCGGCGGCGTCGGTGTGGCCGTTGCGGGCGTGCCCGGATTCGATGCGGCCGATGCCCGCCAGCAGATGCCAGCTCACCCCGCAGGCGGGGGCGGAGGACTGCATGGCCAGTTCGGCGTTGCGATAAGCCGCGAGCACGACCTCCGGAATGCCCAGCGCGCCACCGCCCGGTAGCGCGATATCGCGCAGCGGGACGGTGCCGGCGAACGGCGGGGCGCCGTCGGCCGGTGGGGTCATCGCGCGGAGTCTGCGCGGCTGTTCGGGCGCGGCGGGAACCAGCCCGGCCGTCTGGTCGGCCGGGGCGCTCGCCGGGTCGGCCGCCGCCGTCGACGCCGTCAGCTGGGCATCCGCCGCCTTGGGTGCGCTGGTGCGGACCGGCGAGTGCGCCGTAGATCCCGAAGCCATCAACCCCGCAACCACCAACGCCGATACGGTGATAGGTCCAGACATTCGCATCGGCACACCAGTCCCCTCAGTAGCCATTCGGTGGCTGACCAGACCGAGCTGTCTGGGCCAGCCACAACCCGCAACGTGATCCAGGTTACCCGTCGGTCAGCTTGTTGTTATCGATATTTGCGGTCAGTCACCATCGATTTGTGGCGAAATGGGTACTCGACCCCTCTTCTTGTCGGTACTCTTCCTCGATTTAGCCGACGGAACAGAATCTTCACCGTTCAGAGGGGCATTCAGCTCCAGGCGCGCCAGGGCGTCCTTGATGTCTTCCAGCTCCCGCCGAAGATAGTCGCGCGTGGCGACCTCACCGACCGCGATGCGCAGGGCCGCCAGCTCCCGGGCCAGGAACTCGGTATCGGCCTTGGTCTGCAGGGCGCGGGCGCGATCCTCCTCGAGTGAGACGCGATCGCGGTTGTCCTGCCGGTTCTGGGCCAGCAGGATCAGCGGCGCGGCATAGGCGGCCTGGGTGGAGAAGGCCAGGTTGAGCAGGATGAACGGGTAGGGATCCCAGCGCAGTCGCACGGCGAAGACGTTGAGCACGACCCATACCACGACGATGATCGTCTGCAGCATCAGATAGCGTCCGGTGCCGAGGAACCGGGCGATCTGCTCGCTGGTGCGGGCCATCGCCTCGGCGTCGAAATCGAACCGGAGCCGATTCTCGACCGGAGTCTCCAGCCGCCCGCGCGGCTTGTCGCTGCGGTCGGTCATGAGCGTCCTCCTTCCACCCGCTCCGGCGGCGTGACGGCGATCGGGCCGGTCGCGTACTCCTCGTCCTGTTCGCGCCAGTCCTCGGGCAGCAGGTGATCGAGGAGGTCGTCCACGCTCACCGCGCCGAGCAGGTGGTTCTGCTCGTCCACCACCGGGCCGCAGACCAGGTTGTAGGTGGCGAAGTAGCGGGTCACCGCGGTCAGCGGATGGTCCGGCCGCAGCCGCCCCAGATTCTTGTCGACTATGCCGCCGACCAGGCTCGCCGGAGGCTCCCGCAGCAACTGCTGGATGTGCACGCAGCCCAGATAGCGGCCGGTCGGGGTGGCGGTCGGCGGCCGCACCACGAACACCATCGAGGCCAGCGCCGGGGTCAGGTCCGGATCGCGCACCCGGGCCAGCGCCTCGGCGACGGTGGCGGCCGGGGTGAGCACCACCGGCGCCGGCGTCATCATGCCGCCGGCGGTGTAGGGCGAATACTCGAGCAGGCGGCGGACCGGCTCGGACTCCTCCGGATCCATCAGCGACAGCAGCGCCTCCGCCTCCCCGGTCGGCAGCTCGCCGAGCAGGTCGGCGGCGTCGTCGGGATCCATCGCCTCGAGGACGTCGGCCGCGCGTTCGACGCCCAGCTGCTTGACGACCTCCAGCTGATCGGTCTCCGGCAGCTCCTGCACCACATCGGCCAGCCGCTCGTCGTCCAGCGCCCGGGCCAGTTCGATCCGCCGCTTCTTCGGCAACTCGCGCAGCATGTGCGCCACATCGGCGGGGCGCAGGCCCTCGTACTGCTCCAGCAGGGCGACGACGCTCTGGCCGGGCAGGTTCAGTTCCTGCTGGGTCAGCCCGCGCACATGGGTCCAGTTCACGACGTGCACTGCGCGCCGGCGCGCCAGGCGCCGATGTCCGCGCACCGCCACCCGGGACACCACCCAGTCGCGGGTGCGGGTCTGCTCGACGCCGAGATCCACGACGAACAGGTCGGCACCGTGCAGATCGGGCAGTTCCGGGTCGTCCACCCCGACCTTGGAGTCGAGAATCTGCGCCAGCGCGAGCATTTCGCCCGGGCGTTGCTCGAAGCGGCGCAGGCTGACGGTGCCGGTGCTGAGATTCACCGAACCCGGTTCGATCGCGGTCACGCGCAGCATCGGCACGAAAATCCGTTTGCGCGTGGGCAATTCCACGAGCAGGCCGAGTACCCGGGGCTGCTGGCGGTCGTAACGGACGGAGATGACCGCGTCGCGGACGCGGCCGATAGACTCGCCGTCCGGACCCAGCACCACCAGGCCGGCCAGCCGGGCGGCGAAAACCCTCGTCGCTGCCATGTGGCCAGGCTATGCGGTGTAGCGCCGGAAACACGAACATCAGGAGCCGCGCATGTCAACTCGCCGTACCGGGCTCACCCCGTCCCGGCGCTCGGTGCTCGCCGTTCCCGGGAGCAACCCCAAGATGATCGAGAAGGCCAAGAGCCTGCCGGCCGACGAGGTGTTCCTGGATCTCGAGGATGCGGTGGCCCCCGCCGCGAAGGCGACCGCGCGGGCGAACATCGTGGCGGCGCTCAACGAACCCGGCTGGGGCGACCAGATCAGGGTGGTCCGGGTCAACGACTGGACCACGCAGTGGACCTACGCCGACGTGATCTCGGTGGTCGACGGCGCGGGCGCCGAACTGGATGCGATCCTGCTGCCCAAGGTGGTCGATGCCGGGCAGGTGCGGGCGCTGGATCTGCTGCTGACCCAGCTCGAGAAGTCCGGCGGGCTCGAGGTGGGCCGGATCGTGATCGAACCGCAGATCGAGAACGCCCAGGGGCTGCGCGCCATCGACGAGATCGCCACGGCGAGTTCGCGCGTGCAGACGCTGGTGTTCGGGCCCGCCGACTTCATGGCCAGTATCAATATGCGCACGCTGGTGGTGGGCGAGCAGCCGGAGGGCTACGACACCGGCGACGCGTACCACCACATCCTGATGACGATCCTGCTCACCGCCCGTGCCCACGGCCTGCAGGCGATCGACGGGCCGTACCTGCAGGTGCGGGATCCGGACGGCTTCCGCCGCGCGGCGAACCGCACGGCCGCACTCGGTTTCGACGGCAAGTGGGTGCTGCACCCGAACCAGATCGAGGCCGCCAACGAGATCTTCTCGCCGCGCCAGGCCGACTACGACCGTGCCGAGGAGATCCTGGACGCCTACGCCTTCCATACCTCGGTCGAGGGCGGCGCGCGCGGGGCGGCGATGCTCGGCGACGAGATGATCGACGAGGCGAGCGCGAAGATGGCGCAGGTCATCGCGGACAAGGGGCGTGCGGCCGGCATGCGGCGCGGCACCCGTTTCGTACCGCCCGCGCCGGAGGACTGAGCGCACCGGCCGGTCGGTTCCGGCGGGCCGAACCTGCCCGGTCCGCGGTCGTCCCCGATGGACACGCGGGTGATTTGCCGGACTCGGTGGGCGCATAACGCGGACGCGCCTAGCATGATGGGGGACATGACCAACCCGTTGGGAAACGCGAACCGCAACCGGCCGGGCCTGCCGACGCCACCGTCGGGGTGGCCGGTCGGGTCGTATCCGACCTACGCCGAGGCGCAGAAGGCGGTCGACTACCTGGCCGACAACCAGTTCCCAGTGGAGAACGTGACCATCGTCGGCGTCGATCTGATGCAGGTCGAGCGGGTGCTCTACCGGCTGACCTGGAGCAAGGTGATCGGCGGGGGCATGGTGTCGGGCGCCTGGCTGGGCCTGTTCCTGGGCCTGCTGCTGAGCCTGTTCACCACCGGCGGCGCGCTCGGCCCGCTGGTCGTCGGCCTGGTCGGCGGCGTCATCTTCGGCGTCATCTCGACCTCGATTCCGTACGCCGCCACCCGCGGGCAGCGTGATTTCGCCTCCACGATGCAGCTGGTGGCCGGCCGGTACGACGTGCTGTGCGAGCCGAAGGCCGCCGAGCAGGCCCGGGACATGCTGGCCAAGCTGGCGCTGTAGCCGATGGACGTTCTCGGCCCGGTCCGAGCCGCCGCGCTCGGACACTTCGGCGTGCCCCGCAACGGGGAGAAATTCGACGAGTCGCGCTGGGATTCGGCGTCGGTGACGTTCCTGGGGCTGGAGCCGATCGAGATCCTGCGCATTCCCGGCGACGAGTTCGTGCACTACGTGACGCTCGGCGGGGGACGCCATCCGATGACCGATCCCACCGCCGAGCTGGCCGATCCGCTGCGGGGCCCGCGTGCGGAGCTGGTGCTGACGCTGCGCGCCGGTGTGGGGGCACAGGCCGGCCTGCCCCGCGGGCTCGGCGTGCTGATCGCGTCGCCCGCGGTGGAAGGCGTTGTGCTGCAGGAGAACGCGCTGCTGGATCTGGGGGAACCGCTGTGGCACAACGCGCCGTTCACCGCGGCGCTGCTGGGCCCGTCGGAGCTGCCGGAGGTCGCGCTGCCGGAACCCGCCGAGCCCGTGCGCTTCCTGTCGGTGGCGCCGATCACCGCGACGGAGGCGGCGTGGACGCGCGTGCGCGGCGCGGACGCCCTGCGGACCGCCTGGTCCGAGGCCGGTATCGACACGCGCGACCCCCACCGCGGCGCAGCGAGCCTGTAGCGCAACGACTCCCGTCGACAGCGCAACGACTCCCGTCGGTCACGCGGGAGTTCGACCCGTTACGCGCGTGTGCGGCAGCGCCATCCGCGGGTGGGACAGCGGCACCCGTCGTTCCGGCGTGTGTGGCCGGGCCGCGCGGCGTGCGCTCCGGGACGGTCCCGCCTACAGCCAGTTGTTGCGGCGCAACGCGATCAGCAGCCCGCCGCAGATCACCAGGATGACCAGCAACACCAGCGGATAGCCGAAGGTCCAGTGCAGTTCGGGCATGTGGTCGAAGTTCATGCCGTAGATGCCGGCGGTCATCGTCGGCACGGCCGCGATCGCCACCCACGCGGAGATCTTGCGCATATCGGTGTTCTGCTGCACGGTCACCTTGGCCAGCGCCGCGTTGATCAGCGCGCTCAGCGATTCGTCGAAGTCGCTGATGCGCTCGGCGACCGCGGTGTGATGGTCCGCGACGTCGCGCAGATAGCGCCGAACCTCCTTCGGCAGCGACAGATCCGTGCCGCGCGACAGCATCTGCAGGGGCAGCGACAGCGGGTTGACAGCACGGCGTAGCTCGACCACCTCGCGTTTGAGCTGATAGATGGATTCCACGGCGAGGCGGCTGCGCGGCGTGAACACCTCCTCCTCCATCTCCTCGACATCGGCCTCGACCTCCTGCGTCACCGAGATGTACGAGTCGACGACATGGTCGGCGACGGCGTGCAGCACGGCTGCCGGGCCGAATGCCAGCTGTTGCGGGGTGGCCTCCAGCTCGCGCCGCACGCCGGTCAACCCGGTGTGCTCGCCGTGCCGCACGGTGACCACGAAGTCGCCGCCGAGGAAGACCATGATCTCGCCGGTCTCGACGATCTCGCTGGTCGCGTGCAGATCGTGCTCGACATATTTCACGGTGCGCAGCACCAGGAATATGTCGTCGTCGTAGCGCTCCAGTTTCGGGCGCTGATGGGCCTGCACGGCATCCTCGACCGCGAGCTCGTGCAGCCCGAACGTGTGGGCCATCTCGGCCATCTGGAACTCGTCGGGGGCGTGCAGTCCGACCCACACGAAGCCGGCGTCGCGCTCTCGGACCTCGGCGAGTCCCTCGGCGGGGGTGAATCGGCCGGGTAGCCGGTGGCCGTCGAGATAGACCCCGCAGTCGACGACGGCGCGCGCGGTTGGGACCGGGATCCGGGGCAGCGCCCGGGCGGCGGATCTGCCCCGTCCGCGGAACGACGGCAGCGGTGGAATCGGCGGCATTGACTGGATGCTAGTCGCCCCGTCCGAGGGTGCGCGGCCATCGCGGCGCCGCACGCTGATCGCCGGGCGAGCACGGCCGTTGGGCAAGATGGACAGGGTGCGCATCGACCTGCATACCCACTCCACCGCCTCCGACGGCACCGACACCCCCGCCGAACTGGTCCGCAAGGCGGCCGCGGCGGGGCTGGACGTCGTCGCGATAACAGACCACGACACCACCGCCGGCTGGGCCGACGCCGTCGCCGCCAGGCCGGGCGACACGACGTTGGTGCGCGGCATGGAGATGTCGTGCGTGGGGCCCGGGGAAGATGGCTGGCCGGTCGCGGTGCATCTGCTGGCCTATCTGTTCGATCCCGCCGATCGGGCGTTCGCCCGGGAGCGGGAGCGGCTGCGCGCCGAGCGGGTGGAGCGGGTCCGCGCCATGGCCGAGCGGATGGCGGCCGACGGGCTGCCGGTGGATCCGGACGAGGTGCTGGCCTCGGCCGGTCCGTCGGCCGGCCGCCCGCATCTGGCGCGGGCCCTGGTGTCCGCCGGCGTGGTGCCGACGGTGGACGCGGCGTTCGTCGATCTGCTGGCCCCGCGCGGGCGCTACTACGTCGAGAAGGCCGATACGCCGCTGCGGCGCGCGATCGAGATGGTCTGTGCCGCGGGCGGAGTCCCCGTGGTGGCGCACGCCCGGGCCCGGAAGCGGGGGCGGCTGCTGGACATCGGCCACATCCGTGAGCTGGCCGACGCCGGCCTGGGCGGGCTGGAGGTCGACCATCCCGATCACAGCGAGGCCGACCGCGCGATATTGGGCGGGCTGGCCGCCGAGCTGGGCCTGATCACCACCGGCTCGTCGGACTACCACGGCGCCAACAAGACCATATCGCTCGGCGAGTTCACTACGGCTCCGGACCAATTCGAGAAACTGGTGGGCCTGGCGACCGGGGTGCCGGTGGTCGTGCCATGAGCGAGCCATTGACACAGCGCGCCTCGCGCCCGGTGGCGCCGAGCTTCAGCGAGGCGACGCTGTGACTCACCGCGGACATCGTGGGGTAGGGGATTGTGGAGTAGGGGTATGAGGCTGTTGCGCGCATTGAGCGGAATTGTTGCGGGCGGTCTGGTGGTCCTGACCGCGGTGCTCGTCGGGGCCGAGTTCATGGGCGGGCGCCGAGGGTTTCCGGGGCCGGGAACGGGGATGCTGGCCTGGCATATCGGGCTCACGGTGGCCGCCGTGGTCGGCCAGGTATTTTCCGACCGCCGTCGGGGTTTCGCCGCTTTTTCCGGATCGCTGGTTGTTTTTGTGGCAGCCGGTTACCTTTTGGTTACGCAATGGTGGAATTAAGACCCGCGTAACGGTTGCGGGCGGATGAATTGTGGCCGAACATTTTTCCTTGTGAGTGAAATGTCGGCCGATGTCTTGGTGTTGGGTGGTGGTCCCGCCGGGGCCTGGGCCGCGCTCGCCGCCGCACATGCCGGCGCCCGGGTGGTCCTGGTCGACAAGGGGCGCTGCGGCGCCAGCGGCCCGACCGCGAAAGGGCATGTCGCGCTGTGGAACATCCCGCCGGGGCCGGCCCGGGAGGAGGCCGTGCAGCGCAGCCACCGGCACGGTGGCTACCTGGGTGATCCGGTCTGGATGCACCGGGTGCTGGAGGAGACGCACCACCGGGTCGATCAGCTGGTTCGGTGGGGATATCGCTTTCCGGGGGAGAGCGTCGGGCGGCCCGCCCGGATCTGGCTGAACGGTGCGAAATATCTCGGCCGGATGCGCCGCAGCCTGATCGTGGCGGGCGTGCGCATTCTCGACCATCATCCGGCGCTGCAATTGCTGGTCGATGCCGAGGGCACGGTTTCCGGCGCCTCCGGGGTACATCTGCGCGGCGGTTTCCACACCTGGACCGTGCGCGCCGGTTCGGTGGTGCTGGCCACCGGCGGTTGCGCGTTCCTGTCCGGCGGCGCCGGCAGCGATGTCGACACCGGCGACGGACTGCTGATGGCCGCGGAGGCCGGCGGTGAGCTGTCGGGCATGGAGTTCTCCAATGCCTATGCCCTGACCCCCGCGGGCGATCTCCGCCCGGCCGCGGCCGACGAGATGCCGGGGCCGGCGGCGCCCGTGTCCGATCTGGCGCTGCACTTCGCGACCTTCTACGACGAGTCCGGCGCGGCCCTGGGCGCTCCCGGATTCGGTTCGCGGGCCGAGGCGTTCGCCGCCCTCGCCGACGGGCGGCGGGTCTACGCCGCCCTGGACGAGATCCCCGCGTCGCTGCGCAAGCGCCTGGCGCGTTCCTCGGTCTTCGGCGCCCGGGGCCCGGGACCGGCCCGGGTGCCGCTGCGCGCGGTGCTGGAGGGCACGGTACGCGGTACCGGCGGTGTCCGGCTGGTCGGGTTCGACTGTGCCACAACGGTTTCCGGACTGTTCGGGGCCGGTGACGTGGCCACCCGCGAGCCGATCACCGGCGCGGTCGGCGGCTTCGGTGGCCAGGGCGGGGCGTGGGCGATGTCGTCGGGCGTATGGGCCGGTGCGGGCGCGGCCGGGTTCGCGGCCGGGCGTGGGCGGCTCGGCAGGGCGCGGCCGGTGCCCGGTGCGGGCTTGAACGCCGTCTCGGGGATCGACCCGCGCGCGGTGGTCGGCCTGGTGCAGGAGCACACGCTGCCGCTGCGGCGCAGCTACTGGCGCAGCGCGGGCAGCCTGCGCGACAGCATCGGCGAACTGGACGGCATGTGGCCGGTGACGGAGGTCGAACTCGGCGGGTGCGGCTCGGCGCGATTGCGCGCCCGGCAGGCCGCGGCGCTGCTGGCGGTGGCGCGGTGGACCAAGTACAGTGCGCTGGCCCGCGCCGAGACCCGCGGGATACACCGGCGCACCGACCATCCGGACGAGGCCGTCGACGGCCGGGTCCGGTTGCGTTCCGGCGGTGTGGAACGTGTCTGGGTGCGGCCGGAGCAGTGCGATCCCGGGCAGGCGCCGCAGCACGCGGATTTCACCCCGGCCTAGGGCCCTGACCACCGCACCGCCGTTGTTCCGGCGCGCTCTCGGCCGAATCCGCGAGTGCCGGTGAGGGATCGCGGGCACGGGGGCAGGCCGCGACGACGAGGACCGGTGACGACTGTCGCCGCGGCACGGTCGCGACCCACCTCACATCGTTGCCGGTGCGGCCGGTGCGACAGCTCACCCGGTGCCCGCTCAACTGCGAGTTTCCCCTTACGCGGGGGTAATTCGCGGCCGCTACGCTCGGATGATGACAGCACCTACCGCGAGGCGATTTGGCAGGCCCGCGTTCCGGCTGGCAGAATGCTACGGATTCCCGGCCGACGCCACCGCCCGGTCCGGGACGGTTGGTGACCTTCGGCCCGTGACGCACGGCTCCGGATCGCGGATCACCCCACAGCATTGCCCGGGCCCACCCGTCCGGTTCCCGCTCGACAGATCCGCGCAGCGATTTTCGAAACAAATTTCGTAATGCCTTGCGCGCCTTGCCGCGATGTATTTCGTGCGGGGTGCTCGAGTGCTCGGCGCACCTCTGTGAGTGACTTCAATTACCCCTAATTCCGATACCCGGCGGTAACCCCCATATGGGCTAGCCACCACCGACCAGGAGTGAAATCGTGTCACCCGTGACTGACGCACCGAACGCCGCCACGGCGAGCCGTGAGAATGCGGCAAGCCCGTCCGCCATTACGCACGAAGAGATTTTTGCGGGCCATCTCGGGGGCAAGCTCTCGGTGGAACTGACGGCGCCGCTGGACACCCAGCGGGACCTGTCGATCGCCTACACTCCGGGGGTCGCGCAGGTCAGCCGCGCCATCGCCGAGGATGAGCTACTGGCGAAGCGTTACACCTGGACCGACCGCCTGGTTGCGGTGGTTTCCGATGGCACTGCGGTACTCGGCCTGGGTGATATCGGCCCGCGCGCGTCGCTGCCGGTGATGGAGGGCAAGGCCGCGCTGTTCAAGAAGTTCGCGGGCCTGGACTCGATCCCGCTCGTGCTCGACACCAAGGATGTCGACGAGATCGTCGAGACGCTGATCCGGTTGCGCCCGAGCTTCGGCGCGGTGAACCTCGAGGACATCTCCGCCCCGCGCTGCTTCGAGATCGAGCGCCGGGTCGTCGAGGCGCTGGACTGCCCGGTGATGCACGACGACCAGCACGGCACCGCGATAGTGGTGCTCGCCGCGCTCAACGGTGCGGCCCAGGTGCTGGGCCGCGACATCGCGGGCCTGAAGGTCGTGGTGTCCGGGGCCGGCGCGGCCGGCGTCGCGTGCACCAACATTCTGCTGGCGGCGGGCGTTCCCGACATCGTGGTGCTCGATTCCCGCGGCATCGTGAGCAGCGACCGCGGCGATCTGAACGAGGTGAAGGCCGACCTGGCCGGGCGCACCAACCCGCGCGGCCTGTCCGGCGGCGCCGCCGGCGCGATGGCCGGCGCGGACGTGTTCCTGGGCCTGTCGGCGGGCACCATCGCCGAGGAACTGATCGCGTCGATGGCGCCGGAATCGATCGTGTTCGCGATGTCCAACCCGGATCCGGAGATTCACCCGGAGGTGGCGCACCGGTACGCGGCCGTCGTGGCCACCGGCCGCAGCGATTTCCCGAACCAGATCAACAACGTCCTCGCGTTCCCCGGCGTGTTCAAGGGCGCGCTGGACGCGGGTGCGCGGCGGATCACCGAGGGCATGAAGGTGGCCGCGGCGAACGCGATCTTCGGCGTGGTGGCCGACGAGCTGTCCCCGGACAAGATCATCCCGAGCCCGCTGGACCCGCGGGTCGCCCCGGCGGTGGCCGAGGCGGTCGCCGCCACGGCCCGCTCGGAAGGTGTTGCGTAACAGCCTGTTTCGCTGACAGAAGGGTGTCCGTCCCTGGGGACGGGCACCCTTCGCGCGTTCGTGTCCGATTCGGTCCGGTCGTGCGCGAGGGTGCCGATTCGCGGGTCGCCGCAGGTCGGCAGTGGGTCCCACGAGTATCTGTGTTCGCGTTCGTGGCAGCGCCGGTCGGTAACGCGGTATGCCCGCCCGGATCCCTCGAACGCACCGGTGGTGGTGAGCCGAGGTCGGTTGACATAGGCAGGTAAATACCTGCATTATCGACGGGTGAGCCTCGAAGAACCGACACTGGATGCGGTGTTCAAGGCGCTGGCCGATCCGACTCGGCGCCTGCTGCTCGACCGGCTGCGCGAACACAACGGGCAGACGCTGCGCGAGCTGTGCGACCGGCTGGTGATGGCCCGCCAGTCGGCCACCCAGCATCTCGACATCCTGGTGCGCGCCGGCCTGGTCACCGTCGTCCGGCGCGGCCGGGAGCGGTTGCACTACCTCAACCCGGCGCCACTGCACGAGATCGACGAACGCTGGATCTCGGTCTTCGACAAGCCCCGACTGCAAGCTCTCAGCGCCATCCGGAACCGAGCGGAGAAATACGCCATGACCACAGAGACCACATCCGTGCCGAACTACGTCTACGTCACCTACATCCGAGCCACCCCCGAACAGGTGTGGCAGGCCCTGACCGATGCCGATCTGACGGCCCGCTACTGGGGTCACGCCAACGTGTCGGACTGGCAGCCGGGTTCGCCCTGGGAACACCGCCGTACCGACGGTTCGGGCGTGGTCGACGTCTACGGCCGGGTGCTCGAGACCGAACCCCCGACCCGCCTGGTGATCACCTTCGATGACAAACCGGCCGACGAGCCGGAGCGCGACGCGTCGGTCGTCACCTTCCTCGTCGAGCCGCACCAGGACATCGTCCGGCTCACGGTGACCCACGAGAACCTGCCGAACAATGAGATGCGCCAAGGGATTTCGCAGGGCTGGCCCGCCGTGCTCGCCAACCTCAAGTCGCTGCTGGAGACCGGCGAGGTGCTCCCGCAGGCGCCCTGGGAGATGTCGGCCGCGCACGCGTGAGCGCCGGGCAGGACGCACGCAGTGGGTCCGGGCGGCTGCGGAACGGGCGGCTTCCCGGCGCGGCCGACCGACGTGCCGGGACGCTGCGGACCGGCCGTCGCGTCTCCCGATTACGATTCGTCGGGGCGGTCGTCGTCGGGCCGCCGGTACTGTCAGCCGGGCGAACGATCTGTCGGGAGTTGGTGTCAGCGGATGGAATTGGCCGCATCGGTGCGGACGGCGGCCTGCGCCGTGGTCGCGGCCGTGACCGCCACACTGGTCGTATCCTGCTCGGCCGATGCGCCCGGGCCGGAGATCACCGTCGGCGCCGGGAATTCCGCGCAGTCCGAGCTGATCGCCGAGATCTACGCCGGGGCGCTCGCCCGGGCCGGTGCGCGGACCGTCACCGAGCCGCGACTGGGCGAGCGGGCCGACTACCTGTCCGCGCTCGACGCCGACCGGGTGCAGCTGGTCGGCGACCAGAGCGGTGATCTGCTGGCCGCCTTCGACTCCGGATCGCCCGCCCGGCTCCCGGACAAGGTGACGACCGAGGCGGCGAAGAAGGAGCCGGGGGAGAAGGCGGCCGCCTCGGCCGGGACCCCGGTGTCGGCGGACGAGGACCTTCCCGATGTCGCCGACGCGGTCAGCCGTGCTCTGCCCGAGGGTCTGGCGGTGTCCGATATCGCCAACGGCACCGATCTGCGCCCCGCCCTGGTGTTCTCGCGTGCGTCGGCGGCCCCGTATCCGGATTCGCTGCCGGAGCTGGCGGCCCGCTGCGGCGAGCTGGCCGTCGGCATCGCCACCGGCAGCGAGCTCGACCCGCTGCGCCCGTCGCCCGACCCGCACCGCGATGTGCTCGATCCGCTGCGCACGGTCTACGGCTGCGACATCACCCGGTTCACCGTCTACCCGAGCGATACCGCCCTGCGGGAGGCGCTGCGGGACGGGCAGGTCACCGCGGGTGTGCTGACCGCCCCGGCCGCCCTGCTGCCCGGCGGTACCGGTGATCTGATGCCGATCGCCGATCCCGGCTACGCCTTCCGCGCCCGCAACGTCATGCCGCTGTTCCGCAAGGGCGCCCTCACCGCGCAGCAGATCAAGAAGCTGAACACCGTCGCCGGCGAGCTGACGACCGACGAGTTCACCGTCCTGATCCGCCGCCTGCGCGACGACCACACCCCGGCCCCCGAACTGGCCCGCGGCTGGCTGGACGACCACGATCTCTGACCGGCCCGCGGGGGATATGCCGCGCGGATCCGATCGGCGCCCGGCGTAAAGTCGGACGGAGATCACCTAGCTGGGGGTCCGCATGGTCTTGGTAGTTGCGCTGGGGGTGCTGGCCGCGTTCCTGTTCGCGACGGCCGGATTCCTGCAGCAGCGGGCGGCCCGAGCCGTGGTGGCCGAGGATCCGCACGCGGCCCGGGTGCCCGGGCTGTCGACGCTGATGCGTCGGCTGGTCCGCAGCCGGACGTGGCTGCGCGGCTGGCTGACCAATCTCGCCGGCTTCCTGACCCAGGCGGCCGCACTGCAGGTGGGTTCCGTGGCGTCGGTGCAGCCGCTGATGTCGACGCAGCTGTTGTTCGCCGTGCCGCTGGAGGCGGCCGGTCGGCAGCGGCGGCCACATGCGCGCGATCTCGGGTACGCGATGCTCGTGTGCGCGGGGCTGGCGGTGCTGTTCAGCGTCGAGGGTGCGGCGCCGCTGTCCGGCGATCCGGAGCGCAGCCGGGTGCTGCTGGCGACGGCGTCGGCGGCGGCGCTGGTGGCACTGCTGGCGGTGGCCAGCACCCGCTGCTCGATCCGCGTCGCCGCCACCCTGGTCGCCGTCGCCGCGGGGATCTGCTTCGCGATGAGCGCCGTGTTCATGAAGCTGACCACCGATGACCTGCTGCACCGTGGCGTGCCGGCCACGGCGGTGGACTGGCCGGGATATCTGCTGGCGTTGTCCACGCTCACCGGCCTGCTGCTGGAACAGGCCGCGTTCGCCGGCGGGCCGCTGCCGTGGGCGATCGCGGCGATGAGCGTGACCAACCCGGTGGCCAGCTATGCGGTCGGCATTCTGGCGTTCCGGGTCGCCGTTCCCTCGGATCCCGGTTCGCTCGCCGGTATCGCGATCGCGGGCGCGCTGGTGGCCTGGGGGGTTTCCGGCCTGGCGCATTCTCCGCTGGCACAGGCGTTCTATGCCGCCGATGACGCGGCCGAGCAGGACGCCCCCGGCACCGAAACCGTGAGCGGTTGCCCCGATACCGGGCGCCCGGCCGACGACCGCCGGTAACCAGTCTTACGAAAGATCTTGAACGGCCGTGACTTTGTGTTATGAGTTGTGGTTGTGGGTAACCCATCGCGGCCCGCTCTGTGGCGGGACATCGCGGTCGGGCTGGTTGTCTTCGGGCTGTATCTGCTGGTCGATACGCTGCACAGCCCCGAGCGGCGGGCCGCGGCCGATGCCGGCGCGCACTTGTTGTTCCGGATCGAGCGGTGGTCGCGGCTCGATATCGAATTGTCGCTGAACCGCTGGCTGGCCGGACACGAGACGCTCGCAACCGTGGCCAACTACGAGTACGCGTTCACCTATATCGTGACCGCGTTCGTGCTGCTGTTCTGGATGTATTTCCGCAGGCCGGCCGACTATCCGCGGGCCAGGGACTCGTTTCTGCTGTTGAATGTGCTCGCCATCGCGTGCTTCGCGGTCTATCCGGTGACGCCGCCGCGGCTGCTGCCGGATCTCGGCTTCATCGACACCGTTGTCGTGGGCGGGACCTGGGGTTCGTGGGGCACACCGCTGGTGGACGGCACCAATCAGCTGGCGGCGCTGCCGTCGCTGCACGTGGGCTGGGCGTTCTGGGTGAGCGTGGTGCTGGCCCGCATCGCCGAGGGCCTGGTCGTGCAGCTGCTCAGTGCCCTGCACGTGCTCGTCACGGTGTACGTCATCCTCGCCACCGGGAATCATTTCCTGCTCGACGCCGTCGCCGCGGCCGTATTCGTCGCGATCGCCATGCTGCTGGTGGACCGTTGGTACGCGCGGTCGTCGGTGGTGCCCCCGGCGGACGCCTTCTTCCTGCACATCGAGGATGCCGGGGTGCCACAGCAGGTCGGCGGGATGGTGGTGCTGCGGCCCGGCCCCGGCCGCAATGCCACCGTGACGGACGTGCGCGCGCTGGTCCGCGGCGAACTCGCCAACCTGCCCCGGTTCCGCCAGCGCCTGCGGCTCGGCGGCCGTTTCCGCCGCGCCCGCTGGGTCGACGCGGATATCGACTGGACCTGGCACGTCACCGAGCATGTTCTCGAAACCGGCTCCTCCCCAGCACATTCCGGTGGCACCGGGAACGGTTCGCCCGCTGCCTCCCGGACAGACGCCGGAACCCTCACCCGAGCAGGAGAGTCGGTGGAGGCGACCGAACATGCCGCGCCGCTCGGGTCGGCGGATGGTCCGGCGGGTCCGTCGCACGGCTCGGCGGGGTGGTCGGACGGCGTATCGAGCGTGCCGGAGGCGTCTCAGGGGTCGCTGGGGCTGCCCGATGGAGCGGCCGGGGTGTCGGATGAATCTGCGGGGCGATCGGACGGCTTGCCGAGGGGGACGGAGATACCGCGCGGGTCGGGAAGGTTGTCTGAGGGAGTGTCCGGGGTGTCGGACGGATCGGCGGGGACATGCGGGTCGAGGGGTGCGGTGGGGCCGTCGCACGAGGGGGCGGTGGCTGGTCCTGCGGATACCGAGAGTGCGCTCGCCGCAACGGTGCCGGAGTCGGATGCCCTGATCGATACCCCCTGGACCGCCGAGATCGCCCGGGTGGTCAGCGAATTGGCGGCGGATCCGCTGCCGCGCGACCGGCCGCTGTGGCGGCTGGTGCTGGTGCGGGATCCGGTGGCGGGGGCGGTGGGTGTCGTGCTGCTGTTGCACCACACCGTCGCCGACGGGATCGGGACCGTGGTGCAGGCGTTGCATCTGCTGCGGCCGGCGATCGATCTCGCCGTCGGCGATCGGCGCGGCCCCGGCCGGGTGGCCCGGGTGGCGGCTACGGCGACGGGGTTCGCCCAGCTCGCCACGGATGCCCGGCCGCCGGGGCGGGTGCCCGGCGGATCGCCGCGGCGCACCTTCTCCGTGGTGGCGCTGGATCTGGAAACGGTTCGGGCGGTGGCGCGTTCGCGCGGGGCGCGGGTCACCGACGTCCTGCTCACCGTCATGGTCACCACGCTGCACCGGATGCGCCCGGAGTGGACCGAACCGCTGCGCGGGCGGCTGCGGGTGGCGGTGCCGCTGATGGTGCGCGAACCCACCTCCGCGGCCGAGGGCAATCTCACCGCGGCCGTCATGACCGACGTGCCGTTCGACTCCCGCAGCCCGGCCGGCCTGCTGACCGACATCCGCGCCCGCAGTGCCCGGCTGCACAGCGGAACCCGCGCGCTGGCATCGCATTTCGTCATGTCCACCGGCCTGCGGCTGCTGCCCGAACCGGCCGTCGGCTGGTTCGCCCGCAGCGTGTACGGCGGCGGCTTCTTCCACGCCATCGTGTCGAATATGGCCGGCCCGACCGGGGCGATGACCTTCGCGAATGTGCCGATCGCCCAGGTGTTTCCGATCCTGCCGCCGGCGCCCGGGGTGCCGCTGGTCGCGGGCGTGCTGAGCTGGCACGGGGTGCTGGGAATCGGGCTGTCGGTCGATCCGGCGCTGCTGGACCCGGCCGCCTTCGCCGACGAGTTGCCCAGGGTGCTGGCCGAATTGGCCGAACCCGCCGTCGCCGAACCGGGTCCGTCGGTCGCGCCACCGCCGCCTGCGGCGGCTCCGGTGACCGATGGCGCCCGCGATCGGTCCGGTTACGAACACGAAACCTGAAGGGGCTGTCGCGCGGGGTGTACCGGGCTTAACGTAGAAGTCTCGCTGTCACTTCGGCGCTCGGAGCCCGACAATGCGTACTCGTGAATACTCGGACGGTCCGTCGCCTCGGTCTCGTCACCGGCGCGCCCGGTTCACCGTGCTGTTCGCCGCGATGGCGACCGCCTTCTGCACCGCGGTGGCACCCGCGGCCGACGCCGCACCGAGTCTCACGATCTCGCCGGGCATGGCCATCCGGACCGACGACGAACAGTGTTCGGTGGGCCTGACCGGCCGCATCGGCGCCACGTCCTACGCGGTGACGGCGGGTCACTGCTACGAACCCGGTGCCCGGGTCTACGCCGAGAACGGCGCGCCCATCGGCTGGTTCGAGGCGGGCGTGCCCGACGGCGACGTCGACCATCTCGGTTTCGCCCTGGTGCGGTTGTCCGGCGACGTCTCGACAGGCGCCTCGGCGGGCCGGTTGTTGATCACCGCGGTCGACGGCAATCCGGCCGTGGGCCAGCGGGTCTGCAAGACCGGTGCGCGCACCGGGACCACCTGCGGGGTGGTCACCACGGTCACCGGCACCCACGTGCTGACCACGTTCCTCGTCGACCACGGCGATTCCGGCGGGGTCGTCTACACCGAAACCGGTTCGGGCACGGCCGTCTTCGTCGGCATGGTGGTGGGGATGGGTCCCGATTTCGCGCTCGTCGAACCGGCCGCCTATCTGACCGATCTCATCCGGCGGCGCGGGCCGTCGGGTGCCGACCAGTTCCGCTGGCAGGTCACCGACAATCGTTGATCGGGTAGGTCATTCCCTTCACTCCCGCAGTGCTGCCGTGATCATTCCCGCAGTGCTGCCGTGAGGTCCTGATTCAGGGCCAGCGCCGGCAGCGATTCGACCAGCATGTCGATCAGCTGCTCGCGGCCGATGGTCTCGTGCCGCAGCCAGCTCAGCGTGGTCTCCTCCACGAAGGCGATCCAGCCGCGCACCGCCAATCGCAGCCGCGGCCGATCCGGATCCTCGGCCGGGATCGGCGCCTCGGCGAGGATGCGGTCGACGATGGTGCCGCGGGTCTGGTCGACCAGTTCCACCAGTTCCGGGCTGGCGCTGGCCGGACCGCGCAGCAGCGCGAGATACGAGGTGCGGTTCTCGGCGACGTAGTGGATGTAGCGGGACACCGCGTCGCGCAGCATGTCGAACAGCCCGAGATTCTGATCCGGGGCGGTACGGGCCAGGAGTTCGGCGTTGGCCCGCCGCACGATCGCCAGGTGGAAGTCCTGTTTGGACGGGAAATAGTGGAACAGCAGCCCCCGCGAGATGCCCGCTTGTTCGGCGATATCGCCGACGGAGATGTCCTCGAGGGCGCGCTCGCCGAGCATCGCGACGCCCAGCACGATCAGCTGCTCGCGCCGCTCGTCGGGGCTCAGTCGCACCCGCTTGCCGCTCTCACCAGGTCCTCTCACCACGAGATCCATACTACTGAACGCGGGTCAATACTGTTGACTCCCGCTTAATAAGGTCCTACTCTCGGGTATATGAGTCGCAAGGTTACAGACAACGGCCGCGATGCGGGGGCCGGAGAGGGCGGCGTGACCGGCCGCCGAGACTCCGCGGGCGCCCGGCACGTGCACGTTCTGATCGTCGGCAGCGGATTCTCGGGTCTGGGCCTGGCGATCCGGCTCGAGCAGCAGGGTCGTGACGACTACCTGGTGATCGAGCGCGGCGACGACGTCGGCGGCACCTGGCGGGACAATACGTACCCGGGTGCGGCCTGCGACGTGCCGTCGCAGCTGTACTCCTACTCCTTCGCGCTGAACCCGGACTGGTCGCGCTCGTTCTCCCGGCAGCCGGAGATTCAGCGCTACATCCGCGACGTCGCCGAACGGTACGGGGTGCGCGACAAGCACCTGTTCGGTTGCGAGATGACCGATGCCCGGTGGAACGATGCCGACGCGCGCTGGGAGGTGCAGACCACCGAGGGCGCGTTCACCGCCGACATCGTGGTCTCCGCGGTCGGCGCGCTGTGTGAGCCGAACCTCCCGGATATCAAGGGCATCAACGACTTCCAGGGGCAGATCAGCCACTCCGCGCGCTGGGATCACGACTCGGACCTGACCGGTAAGCGGGTCGCGGTGATCGGCACCGGCGCCTCGGCGATCCAGATCGTGCCCTCGATCGCGCCGCAGGTCGCGCACCTGGACGTCTACCAGCGCACCGCGCCGTGGCTGCTGCCGCGGCTCGACCGCCCGTACACGCTGCCGGAGCGGCTGGCCTTCAAGCACCTGCCGGGTGTGCAGCGGCTCGCCCGCGGCGCCATCTACGCCGCCCGGGAGACGCAGGTGGTGGGCCTGGCGAAGTTCCCGCCGGCGATGCGGGTGATGGAGATGCTGGCGCGCGCCAAGCTCGCCTACGAGGTGCGCGATCCGCAGCTGCGCCGCAAGGTCACCCCGAACTTCCGCATCGGCTGTAAGCGCATGCTGCTGTCCAACGAGTACTACCCGGCGCTGGGCCGCGACAACGTCGACGTGGTCACCGACGGCATCCAGGAGATCCGGGCGAACTCGATCGTGACCACCGACGGCACCGAGCGGGAGATCGACGCGCTGATCGTCGCCACCGGTTTCCACGTCACCGACTCGCCCGCCTACGACGTCGTCACCGGGCGCGGCGGGCGCACCCTGGCGGAGATCTTCGACGATTCCGGGCAGCAGGGCTACAAGGGTTCGGCGATCGCCGATTTCCCGAACCTGTTCTTCATGCTCGGTCCGAACGTGGGCCTGGGCCACAGCTCGATGGTGTACATGATCGAGTCGCAGATCAACTACATCGCCGACGCGATCGCCACCGTCGACCGGCTCGGCCTGCGCACCGTCGAGGTGCGAAAGGACGTGCAGGACAAGTTCAATCGCGAGTTGCAGGGCAAGCTGGTGGGCAGCGTCTGGAGCACCGGCGGCTGCGCCAGCTGGTATCTGGACAAGCACGGCAACAACACCACGCTCTGGCCCGATTTCACCTTCCGCTTCCGTAGGATGCTGGAAAAGTTCGATGTGTCCGCGTACGACACGACCTCGAATGTCAACGGTGCCGAGGTCCGGTCCGATCTGAAAGTGGTGGCTGCACAGTGACGGAGCTTGCCGGCGAACCCTCGGCGAGGCGCGAGGACGCCTACTTCCGGGGCAAGGTCTGCGTGATCACCGGGGCGGGGTCCGGCATCGGCCGCGCCCTGGCCGAGAATCTGGCCCGCCGCGGCGCGAAACTCGCGCTGTCCGATATCGATACCGAGGGCCTGGCCGAAACCGTCCGGCGCTGCGAAGCTTCCGGTGCGGAGGTGAAGTCGGACCGGCTGAACGTCGCCGAGCGGGAGGCCGTGCTGCTGTACGCCGACGAGGTGAACAAGCACTTCGGCGTCGTGCATCAGGTCTACAACAACGCCGGTATCGCCTTCCACGGTGAGGTGACAGAGTCCCAGTTCAAGGACATCGAGCGCATCATGGATGTCGATTTCTGGGGAGTCGTCAACGGCACCAAGGCATTCCTGCCGATGCTGATCGAATCCGGTGCGGGACACGTGGTGAACGTGTCCAGCCTGTTCGGGTTGATCGCGGTCCCGGGCCAAAGTGCCTACAACGCCGCGAAATTCGCGGTGCGCGGCTTCACCGAATCGCTGCGGCAGGAGATGCTGGCCCGTCGCCATCCGGTCAAGGTCACCTGCGTGCACCCCGGCGGCATCAAGACCGCGGTGGCCCGCAACGCCACCTACGCCGAGGGGATCGACGCCAAGCAGTTCGCCTCGTTCTTCGACAAGAAGCTGGCGATGCACACCCCGGAGATGGCCGCGCAGACCATCCTCGACGGCGTGCGCAAGGGGCACGGCCGGGTGCTGATCGGCTGGGAGGCCAAGGCGCTCGACCTGTTCGTCCGCACCACCGGCTCCTACTACCAGCGCATCGCGAATCTGGTGAACCGCCGCTTCCTGCCGTGATCTCCGTGAAAGTGCCTGCCATGCCTGCTGTTTCACTCCCGCCGCCGGTGGCGCGGGCGGTCCTGCATCCCGTCTTCCGATACGCGATGCACCATCGGTTGCCGTGGCGGGCTCAACGGGCCCTGCTCGATGCCGGATCGGTGCTGCAGACGCTGCCGGCGGGCACCCGGGTGGACCGGCAGCGGCTCGGTGGCCGCCCGGCCGAGCGCATCACCGTCGGCGGCGCGGCGGATCGGATGCCGGGCGTCGTGCTCTATCTGCACGGCGGCGGCTACACCGTCTGCTCGCCCACCACGCACCGCTCGCTGGCCGCACATCTGGCCCGCGACACCGGCCGCCCGGTGCACGTGCTCGACTACCGGCTGGCCCCGGAACACCCCTTCCCGGCGGCGCTGGACGACGCCGAGGCCGCCTTCCTGGAGCTGGCCTCGGCCGGATCGCGGCCGGAAGATATTGCGATATCCGGTGATTCGGCCGGCGGGGGCCTGTCGCTGGCGCTCGCGCTGCGGCTGCGCGACAGGCACGGAATCCGGCCCGCCGCACTGGGTCTGATCGCGCCGTGGGCCGATCCGAACCAGGTCCCCGACCGCGAGCGGGATCTGGTGATCAACAAGCCGTGGTCGCGCGCCTGCGCGGCGGCGTATCTCGGCGACGGCGACGCCCTGGACACCGGCTACGCGCCGCTCCTGGCCGATCTGCGGGGCCTCCCGCCGACCTACGTGCAGGTCGATGCGGGCGAACTGCTGCACGAGCAGTGCCTGCGCCTCGTCGCGATCCTGCGGGACGCCGGGGTGAGCACGCAGTTCAGCGTGACCCGCGGGCTGTGGCATGTCGCGCAGCTGCAGGCATCGCTCGTCGAACCCGCCGCGGCGGCGACGCGCGAACTGGCCGCGTTCCTCGGCGAATCGCTGCAAGCAGGACAAACGCGGTCCATAGGATAGAGGTCGGGCGCTTCGCGGCGCGGGCCGCGGCGTCCGGGAGTCAACCGGGCGGTCGGGCGGGCACGACCGATCCGGGTGGCGTAAATTACCGGTGAGTAAACCACGTGGAAGGGCACCGATGCGAGAGTTCGAAGTCCCGGCGACCTACACCATTCCCGAGGACGCCAACATGTCCGACGGGGCCTTCCGGCATGCCGAGCGCACGCCCGGACTGGTGGTCTTCAATCGCCCCGACGGCAAGGGCGGCTGGACCGATGTCACCGCCACCGAGTTCGCCGGAACCGTCACGGCCGTGGCCAAGGGACTGATCGCCGCCGGCATCGAGCTCGGCGACCGGGTCGGCATCCTGGCGCCCACCCAGTACGACTGGGTGGTCCTGGACTTCGCCATCTGGGCCGCCGGCGGCTGTACCGTCGCCATCTACGACAGCTCCTCGGCCGAGCAGGCGCGCTGGATCCTGGAGGATTCCGCGACCAAGCTGCTGGTGGTCGAGAACGCCACGCACCGCGCCACCATCGCCGAGATCGAGTCCGGCCTGCCGGAACTGCGCGAGGTGCTGCAGCGCGACGCCGGCGCGATCGACGACCTGATCGCCCGCGGCAAGGACCTCGACGACCAGGCCGTGCACGAGCGCCGCCAGCAGGTGAAGGCGGCCTCCCCGGCCACGCTGATCTACACCTCCGGCACCACCGGTCGCCCCAAGGGCGTCATGCTCACGCACGCCAACCTCTACGCCGAGTCGGCCGCCGACCGCTCGGCGATGCATCACGACCTGCAGCCGGGCAAGCGCTCGCTGCTGTTCCTGCCGCTGGCGCACGTCTTCGCGCGCGCGGTGGCCCTGGCGGCGTTCGACGCGGGGGTGACCGTGGCGCACACCGCCGACTGGTCGACGCTCGTCGAGCAGTTCGGGCAGTACAAGCCCGATTTCATCCTGTCGGTGCCGCGCGTGTTCGAGAAGGTGTTCAACGGCGCCAAGCAGAAGGCGCACGACGGCGGCAAGGGCAAGATCTTCGACGTCGCCGCCGAGACCGCCATCGCCTACAGCCGCTCGCTGGACGAGGGCGGTCCCGGCCTGGTGCTCAAGGCCAAGCACGCGCTGTTCGACAAGCTGGTCTACGGCAAGCTGCGCGAGGCGATGGGCGGACGCTGCCAGTCGTCGGTGTCCGGCGGTGGTCCGCTCGGCGCACGACTGGGGCACTTCTTCCGCGGTGCGGGCGTGACCATCTACGAGGGCTACGGCCTCACCGAGAGCACCGCCGCGGTGTCGGTGAACACCCCCGACCACATCCGGGTCGGTTCGGTCGGCCGCCCGCTGCCCGGGCACGCGGCCAAGATCGCCGACGACGGCGAGCTGCTGCTGCGCGGCCCGGTCGTCTTCGGTGGCTACTGGAACAATCCGGCCGCCACCGAGGAGGCGTTCGCCGACGGCTGGTTCAAGACCGGTGATCTGGGCTCCCTCGACGAGAACGGCTTCATCACCATCACCGGCCGCAAGAAGGAGATCATCGTGACCGCCGGCGGCAAGAACGTGTCGCCGGCCGTTCTCGAGGATTCGCTGCGGGCGCATCCGCTGATCAGCCAGGTGATGGTGGTCGGCGACGGCAAGCCGTTCATCGCCGCGCTGGTCACCCTCGATCCGGAGGCGGTGCCGGGCTGGAAGGAGCGCCACAACCTGCCCGCCGACCTGCCCACCGAGAAGCTGATCGAGCTGCCGGAGCTGCGGGCCGACGTGGACGCCGCGGTGGCGGAGACCAACAAGCTGGTCTCGCATGCCGAGCAGATCAAGAAGATCCGCATCCTGCCGGTCGACTGGACCCAGGAGACCGGGGAGCTGACGCCGAAGATGTCGCTGAAGCGGGCCGTGGTGATGAAGAACTACGCCGCCGACGTGGAGGCGATCTACAACGGCTGACGGGCCGGGCCGATCGGTCGAATGCCGGAAAACGGACCTCGGTCCGTGCGGATTCGCAGTGCTGGAAGCGATGAACTCGTAGTGTGGCCGTCGTCCTACTTTGTGGGACGGCGGCCACTGCCAGTCCGTCTGCCCGGTTCCGTACTTCGCGTTCGAGGAGGCAACCCGTGACGGCTGTGAATCCCTATTTGATGTACAACGGCAACGCCGAGGAGGCGTTCACCTTCTACCAGTCCGTATTCGGCGGTGAATTACAGATCGTCCGCTTCGCCGATATGGGCGACGGCGGTGGCGGAAATCTGCCCGAGGAGGCGAAGAACCTGGTCGCCCACGCCGCGCTGCCGCTGCGCGGCACCGACCACCTGCTGATGGCCTCCGACTGTCCGCCGGGTCAGACCGTCAACACCACGGCCCCGGCCTATGCGGTGTCGGTCGATGTGGACAGCCGGGAGGAGGCCGAACGGATTTTCCGGGAGCTGTCGGCCGGCGGCGACGTGTCCCTGCCGATCGGTAAGACCGAATGGGCCGAGCTGTTCGGCATGGTCACCGACAAGTTCGCCGTGCCGTGGATGGTGGGCTACACCCCTGCTCCTTGATCGCGCGGCCGGTGTCAGCCGACCGGGCCCTTCGCCAGTTCGACCTTGCTCGTCTGGCTTCGGCCGGTGCCGTCGGTCCAGGTGACGTTCACGTTATCGCCGGGGTGATGCGTGTCCATCGTGGCGATCAGGGCGTTGGCGGAGTCGATGCGGTCGCCGTCGATCTCGGTGAGCACGGCGCCCGGGGTCAGGCCGAGCCGGTCGGCGGGGCCGCCGCGGACGACGTTGCGCACCAGCGCGCCGCTGCCGTTGGCGTCGCTGACGCTGAGGCCGAGGAAGGCGGTCGGGCCGATGTGCACGGTGTCGGAGGCCTTGCCGGCCTGGATCTGCCCGGCGATCGACTTCGCCTTGTCGATCGGTATGGCGAAGCCCTGACCGCCGCCGGTGCCCATCCGGAAGCCTTGGGAGGCAGCGGTGTTGACGCCGATGACCTGGCCCGACTTGTTCACCAGCGGACCGCCGGAATCGCCGGGCTGAATGTCGGCCGCCACCTGGATGAGCCCGGTCAGCTCCTCCGAACTGCCGGAGGATTCGTCGGAGGCGGTGATCGAGCGGTCCAGGGCGGTGACCTTGCCGGACGCCGCGCTCGGGCTGCCGGTGCCGCCGGCGTTGCCGACGCCGACGATCTCGTCGCCGACCGCGACCTTGCCGGAATCGCCGAGCGGCGCGGTCGGCAGCCCGGAGGCATCGGACAGGCGCAGCACCGCCAGATCGTTCGTGCGGTCGTAGCCGACGACGGTGGCCTGGTAGGTCTTGCCGTTGCCGACACTGGTCGCCTCGATCCGGGTGGCGCCCTCGACGACGTGATTGTTGGTCAGCACGTCGCCGTCGGAGGTCAGCACGATTCCGGTGCCCGCGCCGCCACCGCCCTGCAGGCCGAGTTCCGTGTTCACCAGGACGATGCCCTGCGCCGCCTGCTGGGCCGCGGCGTCCAGGTCGGCCTGGGTCTGCGCATCGGAGATCCGCACGACGCTGCCCGACTGCGCCGGTGGCATGTTCGGGTCGTGCCGCTGGGTGTCGAACCGCGCGGCCACCATGCCGATGGCGACGGCAAGGGCCAGCACGATGGCCGCCACCACGGTGAAGCTCAGTCCGTTCCGGCGCGGTGGCCGGTTCGGCGGCAACGGTCCGGGTGGACCCGGGGGCGGCCAACTGCCCTGATTCGGATGCAAGGTCATCACGTCCTCGAATGGTCCAGTATCCCTGTCTCCATTAAGCGCGCGATTCCTGAGAGAGGGCTGGGGAGGGGTCCGCGGAACCGCCGCACGTGGCGAACGCCACGCCGCACGGCCCGGACGCCGCCGATTCTGACGAATCTGTGACGGGCGGGGCCGGCCTGGGCATTCGGTGGTGGCAGCGGGCCGGATCGGACGTACTCTCGCGCTATGACCGGATCGGGACTGCGTGCGGTCGGCGGGATCGTGGCCGCGGGGCTGGCGCTGGGCATCGCGGAACTGGTGTCGGTGCCGATCGACTCCGGCAGCACGCCACTGACGGCGATCGGGTCGACGGTGGTGGACCGAACGCCCGACCGGGTGCGGGAGTGGGCCATCGACGCCTTCGGCACCAACGACAAGCTGGTGCTGTTCCTGGCGATGGCGGCCGTCGCGGTGGCGGTGGCGGCCTTGGCGGGCCGGATCGAGCGGGTACGCCGCCCACTCGGGTCCGCGCTGTTCGCCGTCTTCGGGCTGGTGGCGACGATCGCGGCGGTGAACCGGCCGGCCGCCTCGTGGACCTGGATACTGCCCTCGATCCTGGGCGTGGCACTGAGCATCGCCGCGCTGCGCTGGTTCACGGGGCGCCTGGAGGCCGTGGAACCGGGCGCGTCGTACTCCGCCGATGAGTCGCCACGGCGCGGGACGGCACCCGGACCGGCGGTGGCCGCCTCCACGAGATCGGCGGACGCGGGACCGGAGGGCGTGGCTGCCGTACGTGGAAGCGGCTCGGCCGCAACCGCTTTCGGTGGATCGACCGGGGCGCTGGATCGCCGGCAGGCCGTGCGCGGGCTCGTGGGTATCGGGGTCGTGGCCGCCGTGGCCGGTGTGGCGGGGCGCGTCCTCGGAGCCCGGACGAACAGCGTCTCGGCCGAGCGCGAGGCGGTGCGGCTGCCGCCGCCGCGGGCGCCCGAGGCGCCGATCGATCCGGCCGCCGATCTCCGGATCCCCGGTCTCACGCCGTATCTCACGCCCAATGCCGATTTCTACCGGATCGACACGGCGCTCGTCGTCCCGCAGGTCAGCACCGAGACCTGGGAGCTGCGCATCCACGGCATGGTGGAACGCGAAATCCGGCTCTCCTACGCCGATCTCGTGCGCCGCCCGGCGGTCGAGCGGCTGGTGACGCTCGCCTGCGTCTCGAATCCGGTCGGCGGCGACCTGGTCGGCAACGCCCGCTGGCTCGGCTACCGGCTCGACGAACTGCTCGCCGAGGCCGGCCCGCACCCCGACGCGGATATGGTGTTGTCGCACAGCATCGACGGCTTCACCGCGGGCAGCCCGCTCGCCGCCTTCACCGACGGCCGCGACGCCCTGCTGGCCGTCGGCATGAACGGCGAACCGCTCCCCGTCGCGCACGGCTATCCGGCGCGGCTGGTGGTCCCCGGCCTGTACGGCTACGTATCGGCCACGAAGTGGGTGACCGAGCTGGAGATCACCAGATTCGATCGCGCACAGGCCTATTGGACCAAACGCGGCTGGTCGGCCAGCGGACCGATCAAGACCGCCACCCGGATCGATACGCCGCGCCAGAGCGCCCGCCCGGGCCCCGGCCGGATCACGGTGGCGGGCGTCGCCTGGGCCCAGCACCGTGGCATCTCGGCCGTCGAGGTCCAAATCGACGGCGGCCCCTGGCAACCCGCCCGCCTGGCCGCCGAACCCTCTATCGACACCTGGCGCCAGTGGACCTACGACTGGGACGCCACCCCCGGCACCCACACCCTCCGCGCCCGCGCCACCGACGGCACCGGCGAGGTCCAGACCTCCGAGTACCGCGACGTCATCCCGGACGGTGCCTCCGGCTACCCGTCGGCCCAGGTCCGAGTCGGCTGACCATCGACAGAAACCCGCGTATTCGCGGACTCCACCCCTCAGCCTGAGACGGAGGGCTCGAGCCCTGGGGAAGCATGTCATGTCTGAAGTCTTCGATTGGGCAAGGGAAGAGAACTTGCCGCCGGCCCCGATCACGCTGGAGATCTGGAAGAAGCTTCCCGAGGACTTCTGCCGCTGAATGCGGGAGACACGACAGCATCCGGTAGTGGCTGACCGGCCGAGCACAGCACATACCGAGGTAGAGTGCGGGTCCGCCAGGGCGACAGGCGTTTCCGGCGGACCCGCACCCGCTCAGCGGCCGACGTCGGCGGGGACCTTGCCGTCGGCGGGGGTGTCGGTGGGCTTGGTCTTCGCGCCGATGAACAGGGCCGAGGCGATGACGCCGATCAGGAGGATGGCGGCGGGGAGGAGCATGGCCTGGCCCAGGGCGGTGCTGAATTCGTCCAGGACGAATTCCGGGATCTTGCCCATGCCGGCGCCGCCCTCGGACATCTGATTACCGCCGCCCAGGCCCTGGGCCGCCATCCGGGCCGAGATCAGGGCGCTGATCGCCGCGCTGCCGAGCACCGACCCGACCTGGCGGGTGGTGTTGTAGACCCCCGCGCCCGCGCCGGCCTGGTGGATCGGCAGGTTACGGGTGGCCGTGGACGCCAGCGGCGCCCAGATGCAGGAGTTGGACAGTCCGGCGACCGCGGCGACGAGCAGGATCAGCGGGATGGAGCTGTGCGGCGTCATCAGCGCCGCGATCCCGAAGATCGAGGCCGCGAACAACACGAAGCCGATGGTCGGCAGGATGCGCGGCGGCATCCGGTCGGAGATCTTGCCGATCAGCGGGGCGGTGAGGCCGGTGACGATCGCCATCGGCGCGAACACCAGCGCCGATCTGGTCGGCGAGAACTCGCGCACCGCCTCCAGATAGAAGTACGCCGGCACCATGAAGGCGGTGACCGCGGCGCCCATCGCGGCGATGGCCACGCTCGACAGCGCGAAGTTGCGATCGCGGAACAGGCTCAGCGGCACCAGCGGCTCGCCGGTGTTGCGGGCCTGGTTGACCACGAACAGCGCCAGCACCACCAGCCCGGCGACGATCATGCCCCAGATCCACGCGCCCCAGTCGTGCGCGTTGCCCTCCTGGATGCCGAACACCAGCAGGAACATGCCGATCGCGCTCAGCGCCACGCCGACCATGTCGAACTTGTGCTCATGGGTTTCCAGCGCGGGCACCAGCCAGACCGCCAGCGCGAAGGCGATGATGCCGATCGGCACGTTGATGTAGAAGATCCAGTTCCAGCCCTGCCAGTCGACGAGGACGCCGCCGAGGATGGGGCCGACCAGCGTGGCCAAGCCGGCCACGCCGCCCCACAGGCCCATCGCCGCGCCGCGCTTGTCCGGCGGGAAGGTGCGGGTGATCACCGCCATGGTCTGTGGCGTCATCAGCGCGGCGCCCAGGCCCTGCACGGCACGCGCCGCGATCAGCATCTCGACGGAGCCGGAGAGACCGCACCACAGCGACGCGGCGGTGAAGACGGCCAGGCCGATCAGATAGATGTTCTTGGGGCCGTAGCGGTCGCCGAGCCGGCCCGTCACCAGCAGCGGGACCGCGTAGGTGAGCAGGTACGCGCTGGTGACCCAGATGACCTTGGTGATATCGGTGTGCAGGTCGGTCATGATGGCCGGGTTGGCCACCGCGACGATGGTCATATCCAGCAGGATCATGAAGAAGCCGACCACCAGCGCGCCGAGGGCGTGCCACGGATTGCGTTGTGTCGTCATGGGTTTCATTCCTCACGGGAGGCATCGATCGAGCCGATGCGAGTTCTGGTGCGGGTCGCGGGCGCTCCGTCGGCCGGGGCGCGTGTCACTGGTCGCCGGGCAGCGCACCGCCCTTTCGCAGTTCGGCGAGCACATCGTCGGTGACCGCGGCACCCCAGTCATGGCCGAGGTCGGGGGTTTCCGGCACGATGCGGACGCCGTTGGGGGTGAACTCGTCCCAATCCAGGACACCGGATTTCAGTTCGGCGGAGATGCGGCGTAACCAGGTGATTTCGGCATCGAGTTGGCCGCGCAGGTATTCGAGGACCATCCAGTACCGTCGGGCTACCCGTTTGCCGGTCAGCCAGTCGTGCAGCGCGTCGAGCTCGGTGATGTCGTTGTCCAGCCGGGCGATGCGCTCGCCCAGCAGCGCGAGCACCTCGTCCCGGGGCAGGTTGTGTGCCTCGGACACGGCCAGCGGAAAGATCGGATATTCGCGGAGGGGCCGCCGGATCAGCTCGGCGATCCGGTTCCGCAGCGCGGCGGTGCCGGATTCGGCGATCCGGTAGGTGGTGCGTTCGGGGCGGTTGCCCGCCCGGTCGGTGCCCTCGGGGTGGACGAGTCCCTGCTCCGCCAGCCGTGACACGGTGTGATAGAGCGAGCCGGGGCGGACCTTCACCAGGTAGTCCTCGCGCCGCTGCCGGAGCAGTTGATACATCTCGTACGGATGCATCGGCCGTTCCTCCAGGAGCGCGAGTACCGCAATCGCCAACGGCGTCAGCGTCGCACCCGGCTGCTTCGTCATTGCTCGCTTCCCTCTCGTTTTCGCTCGCGCAGGACTTTAGCCGCGGACCATGACATAGCCCATCACAAATATTCCGTACCGAATATACGGCGCGGAACTGTCGCCGGACAAGGGCGGATGACGACCGTCACAGCCGCTGCGCGCGGTTTATGGATGCCGTAGACGACACGGCGAAGAATCCAGTGACTGTCCGTGTGAGATCGCTCCGGCGCGGGTCGGTGACGCGGACGCGCGCGGCGTCGGGTGGCGGGCCACTCACATCGAATCGCCTACCGGGCAGCCGTTTTCGGTTCATACCGGTGGTGCGGGGGCGTGGACCCGGTGAAAGGCGAACGCCGGGCCGAATACGCTTCCGCAGGAAGCGAATCCGGCCCGGCGTCGCGCCGTTGTCGCGCTCAGGCGGTCGGCGTGAACGCCTCCGCGATGATCTCCGCCTGCTCCACTCCGTGCACCTTGCTCGAACCCGAGGACGGGGCCGACATGGCACGGCGCGAGATCCGGCGCAGCCGGGCGAACCGCTCCGGCAGGAACTCCGGCAGGTTCAGGCCGAAGAACGGCCAGGCGCCCTGGTTGGCCGGCTCCTCCTGCACCCACGCCAGATCGGTGGCGTTCGGGTAGGTGGCCAGCTTCTCGTTGAGCCGGTACGACGGGATCGGGTACAGCTGCTCGATCCGGATGATCGCCACGTCGTCGCGGTTCTTCTTGGCCTTCTCCGCGGCCAGCTCGTAGTAGAGCTTGCCGGAGGTCAGCAGGATCCGCTTCACCTTGGCGCGGTCGCCGTCGCCGCTCTCGTAGGTCGGCTCCTCGAGCACCGAGCGGAACTTGGTGTCGGTGAAGTCCTCGACGTTGGAGACCACGGCCTTGTTGCGCAGCATCGACTTCGGGGTGAAGACGATCAGCGGCCGGCGGATGCCGTCGAGCACGTGCCGGCGCAGCAGGTGGAAGTAGTTCGACGGGGTGGACGGCACCGCCACCGTCATCGAGCCCTCCGCGCACAGCTGCAGGAACCGCTCGATGCGGCCGGACGTGTGGTCCGGGCCCTGGCCCTCGTGGCCGTGCGGCAGCAGCAGCACGACCTCCGACAGCTGGCCCCACTTGGCCTCACCGGAGGAGATGAACTCGTCGATGATCGACTGCGCGCCGTTGACGAAGTCGCCGAACTGGGCCTCCCACAGCACCAGCGCGTCCGGATTGCCCAGCGAGTAGCCGTATTCGAAGCCGACCGCGGCGAATTCGCTCAGCGCCGAGTCGTGCACCGCGAACCAGCCCGGATTCGCGCTGCCGATGTTGTGCAGTGGGGTGTACTCCGCGCCGGACTTCCGGTCGACGATCACCGAATGCCGCTGGGTGAAGGTGCCGCGCCGGGAATCCTGACCGGTCAGGCGCACCGCGCGGCCCTCGTCGATCAGCGTGCCGAACGCCAGCAGCTCGGCGAAGGCCCAGTCGATCTTGCCCTCGTAGGCCATCTCGCGGCGGCGGTCCAGCACCGGCTTGACGCGCGGATGCACACTGAAGCCGTCGGGCACGTCGATGAAGGCGTCGCCGATGCGCTGCAGCACCGACTTGTCCACGGACGTGACGATCGTGCCGGGAACGGTTTGCTCCTCCTCGACCGATTCGCTCGGCTCCGGCGTGTACTTCTCCAGCTCGCGCACCTCGTTGAAGACCCGCTCCAGCTGGCCCTGGTAATCGCGCAGGGCGTCTTCGGCTTCCTTCATGGAGATGTCACCGCGGCCGATCAGGGCCTCGGTGTAGGACTTGCGGACGCTGCGCTTGGTGTCGATGACGTCGTACATGTACGGCTGGGTCATCGACGGGTCGTCGCCCTCGTTGTGGCCGCGGCGCCGGTAGCAGATCAGGTCGATCACGACGTCCTTGTGGAACCGCTCGCGGTAGTCGGTGGCCAGCCGCGACACCCAGGTGCACGCCTCCGGATCGTCGCCGTTCACGTGGAAGACCGGGGCGCCGATGAATTTCGCGATGTCCGTGGAGTATTCGGTGGAGCGGCTGTTCTCCGGGGCGGTGGTGAAGCCGATCTGGTTGTTCACCACGATGTGCACGGTGCCGCCGACGCGGTAGCCGCGCAGGCCCGACATGTTCAGCGTCTCGGCGACCACACCCTGCCCGGCGAAGGCCGCGTCACCGTGCAGCATCAGCGGCACGACCGAGAAGGTGCGCGCCTCCTCGCCCTTGGTGACCAGGTCCTCCTTGGTGAGCAGGTCCTGCTTGGCGCGGACCAGGCCCTCCAGGACCGGGTCGACGGCCTCCAGGTGCGACGGGTTGGCGGTCAGCGACACCTCGATGTCGTTGTCGCCGAACATCTGGATGTAGGTGCCGTGCGCGCCGAGGTGGTACTTCACGTCGCCCGAGCCGTGCGTCGCGGCCGGGTTCATATTGCCCTCGAACTCGGTGAAGATCTGCGAGTAGGGCTTGCCGACGATATTGGCGAGCACGTTCAGGCGGCCGCGGTGCGGCATGCCGATCACGACCTCGTCGAGCGCGTGCTCGGCGCACTGATCGATGACGGCGTCCATCATCGGGATGACGGTCTCCGCGCCCTCCAGCGAGAAGCGCTTCTGGCCGACGTACTTGGTCTGCAGGAAGGTCTCGAACGCCTCGGCCGCGTTGAGCCGGCTCAGGATGTACTTCTGTTGCGCGACAGTCGGTTTCTCGTGCTTCTGCTCGACCCGGTCCTGCAGCCACTGCAGCTGCTCGGGATCGAGGATGTGGGTGTACTCGACGCCGACGTGCCGGCAGTAGGCATCGCGCAGCAGCGACAGCACGTCGCGCAGCTTCATCCGCTCCTGGCCGTGGAAGCCGGCGACGTTGAACTCGCGGTCCAGATCCCACAGGGTCAGGCCGTGCTGGGTGACGTCCAGGTCGGGGTGGCTGCGGAACTTGTCCTTGACCAGCCGCAGCGGGTCGGTGTCGGCCATCAGATGGCCGCGGTTGCGGTAGGCGGCGATGAGCTCCTGGACGCGGACGCTCTTGTCGACGCCACGCTCCTTGATGTCCTTGCGCCAGCGCACCGGCTCGTACGGCACGCCCATGCCGTGGAAGATCTCGTCGTAGAACTCGTCGGAGATCAGCAGCTGGTGGATGGTGCGCAGGAAGTCGCCGGACTCCGCGCCCTGGATGATGCGGTGGTCGTAGGTCGAGGTCAGCGTCATCAGCTTGCCGATGCCGATCTCGGCCAGCTGCTGGTCGCTCATGCCCTGGAACTCGGCCGGGTACTCCATCGCGCCCGCGCCGACGATCGTGCCCTGCCCCGCCATCAGCCGCGGCACCGAGTGGTTGGTGCCGATGGTGCCCGGGTTGGTCAGCGAGATGGTGACGCCCGAGAAGTCCTCAGCGCCGAGCTTGCCGTCGCGGGCGCGGCGAACGATGTCCTCGTAGGCGGTGTGGAACTGCGCGAATGTCATGGTCTCGCAGTTCTTGATGGCCGCGACGACCAGTGTGCGGTTACCGTTCTTCCCGGGTAGGTCGATGGCCAGGCCCAGGTTGGTGTGCGCGGGGGTGACCGCGTTCGGCTTCCCGTCGACCTCGGCGAAGTGCCGGTTCATGTTCGGGAAGGACTGGACCGCCTGCACGATCGCGTAGCCGAGCAGGTGGGTGAAGGAGATCTTGCCGCCGCGGGTGCGGGCCAGGTGGTTGTTGATGACCAGGCGGTTGTCGATCATCAGCTTCGCGGGGATGGCGCGCACACTGGTCGCGGTCGGGATCGTCAGCGACGCCGACATGTTCTTGACGATGGCGGCGGCCGGGCCGCGCAGCGGCTTCGCCTCGTCGGCGCTCGGCTCGGCCTTCGGGGCGCCGGTGGTCGGCGCGGCGTTGGAGGCCGGGGCCGGGGTGGTCTGGGGGCTACGCGCCTGCGGCGGGGCCGCGGCGGCCGAGGCCGCCGTGTTCACCTTGGGGGCCGGTGGAGTGGCGTTCTGGGCCGCCGGCGCGGCGGCGGGTGCGGGCGCGGCCGCCGGCGCCTGCGCGGGTGCGGGCGTGGCATTCGTCGGTGCAGCGGCGGTGCCGGCGACGGGAGTAGCGTCAACACCCGGCGCCCGACCCGAGCTGTTGGTCTCACCCGTCGACTCCGGCGTGTAGTCGGCCAGGAACTCGTGCCAGCTCTCGTCGACCGACGCCGGGTCTTGCTTGTACTTCTGGTACATCTCGTCGACGAGCCACTGGTTCTGTCCGAACTGGGATGTTGAGCTGCTCACAGCAGGTGTTCGCCTCATTTCGTTCTTCGCGCTGCGACGTTTGTGACGTGCTCGGCACGGGTGACCGGCGTGCTATGCGCCGATCCGCCCTTTCTGAGGATAGGCCCCGGCCCGCTACCGCGCCCCACGGTGGTCTCTATGCGTTTCTTCGCGTTACGCAAAGTTTTCGCCTCCGTTCCCCGTGGCGTGCTGCGATGTGGCTACCTCCGGCCGGACAGACCCAACCCTCTCTGTGACGACTCGTCCGGAGACGAGAATATTCCTTCGTCCGAACGTGCCGCCGACCACAGTCGGGAATAGATCCCCCCGGCCGCGACAAGCTCGTCGTGCGAGCCGATCTCGGCGATGCGGCCGCCGTCCACCACGGCGATGCGGTCCGCCCGCGCGGCCGTGACCAGCCGGTGCGCCACGATCACCGCGGTGCGGCTGTGCGTGGTACCGGCCCGCACCAGCGATCGGCTCGCCGCCAGCACCTTCTCCTCGCTGTCGGGGTCCAGTACGGCCGTGGCCTCGTCCAGCAGCAGCAGGTCCGGGTCCACCAGTTCGGCGCGGGCCAGGGCGAGGAGCTGGCGCTGCCCGGCCGACAGCCCGCGCCCGGCCTCGCCGACCGGCTGATACATGCCCGCCGGTAGCGCGGCGATCATGTCCAGCGCGCCGACGGCCGCGGCGGCCCGTTCGATCTCCGCTCGCGTGGCGGATGGTTTCCCGAATGCAATGTTGCTCGCGACGTCGCCGGTGAACAGGTGAGCTTCCTGCGGGACCATGCCGAGCCGGCCGCGGTAGTCGGCGAGGCGGTAGTCGCGGATGTCGGTGCCGTCGACGCGGATGGTGTTCGGCCGGTCGGCCGGATCCGGGCGCGGCAGGTCGTACAGGCGCGCAAGCAGTTTCACGATGGTGGACTTGCCCGCGCCGGTCTCGCCCACCAGCGCCAGCGTGCTGCCCGCCGGAATGTGCAGCGAAACATCCCGCAGGGCGGCTGTTTTCGCGTCCTGGTAGCGGAATCCGACGTCGGTGAGGGTGATGTCGGCACGCAGCCGGCCGGGGATCGCGACCGCATCCGGCGGGTCCGGCTCGATCGAGGACGGCGTGTGCAGCAGGGCCTCGATCCGCCGCAGCCCGACCCGGGCCTGCTGGTAGCCGTCGAACACCTGCGACAGCTGCATGATCGGGCTGAACAGCAGGCCCAGGTACAGCACGAACGCGACCAGGGTTCCCGCGGTGGTGGTGCCGTGCGCGACCTCCCGCGCGCCCACGTAGACGACCGCGGCCTGCGCCAGGTCGGCCCAGGCGACGACGAAGGCGAAATAGAGCGCGATCGCCCGCTGCGCGCGCAACCGGGCGCGGCGGTAGGCATCGGAGTACTCGGTGAAGCGGTGCGCGGCATGCGGCTCGTGCCGGTAGGCCTGGCTCGCGCGCAGCCCCGCCACGTTCTCCTGGAAGTCGGCGTTCACCGTGGCCACGCGCTCGCGGGCAGCCGAATAGGCGGCAGCCGACACCTTGCGGAACACCAGCGTGGCCGCGACCAGCGGCGGCAGCGTGGCGAACACCACCACCGCCAGGCCGGAGTCGATCACCAGCAGCGCCACCGCGATCCCGACGGCGGTTCCCATGCTGATCAGCGCCGTGGTCAGCCCGGTCTGCAGGAACGTGGACAACGCGTCGATATCGGTGGTCATCCGGGTCATGATGCGACCGGACAGCTCCCGCTCGTAGTAGTCGAGCCCGAGCCGCTGCAGGTGCGCGTAGCTGCGCACCCGCAGCCCGTAGAGCACCCGTTCCCCGCCGCGCGCCGACAGCAGCGTGCCGAGCGCCTCGTCCAGCCAGCTCAGCACGGCCAGCCCCGCCGCCGCGACGGCCGCGGTCGCCAGCACCCGCGCGCTCCCGGCGGCCACGCCGTCGTCCAGCGCATACCGGGTCAGCGCCGGAAAGGCCACGCCGACAGCGGCATTCGCCGCCAGCAGTGCCACGACCGCCAGCAGCAGCCACCGCACCGGCCGCAGCAGCCGCACCAGCCGGAAGTTCGGCTCCGGCTGCTCCAGCGCATCGTCATCGAGCCCGGGCCGCTCGGTCGGCGCGGGCAGCCGGGCGAGGTTGTGCAGAATCTCGGGCGGCACGTCGATGACGGACGCAGCCGTACTCGCTGATCGCTGTGCCCCTGTCGCCGACGCTCGCGCGATACCGGTCGTCGGCCGGTTCGGCCGCGCACCGATGGCGCTCGGCGACGGGCCGGACACCGAATGGGTGCCGTTCCGGCCGAGCGGAGTCGCCGGCTCGGTGGTATCGGCGAGTGGCTCGGTGGTATCGGCGAGTGGCTCGGTGGTGGTCGGCTCTCCGGCTTCGCCGGCCGGGCGCACGGCGTCCCCCGATGGGGGTGGTGCGTCGTTCGCCGCGTGGGTATCGGGCCGGTCTGCCGAATTCACCGGTTCGGTTGTGCCGATGAGCGGCTCGGTGGCATCCGAACCGTCGGCCGCCGTCGGCGCGGCGGCGGGAGATTCCGGTGATTGCCCAGTAGCTGTCGTCGAGCGACGCGGCTGTGCGCCGCTTGGGCTTTCGAGGGTGCCGGGGTTCATCGGTGGCGTGGTCGCGGCGCCGGTCGTACCCGTTTCCCCGGGTAGGGCGCCTGCCGAGGGTATCGGTTGGGTTGTGGCGGCGTGTGACTCGTCGGTGGTCGGCGGTTTCGTGGTCTCGGTGGTCGCAGCCAGGGCCTGCGGGGTGGTTCCGTCGGCGGTGGGTGGGGATTCGGGGGCGGCCGCTCGGGGCCAGAGGTCGGTGGTGCCGGGATGGTCGGGGGCGGGAAGGCGGATGATGCGGTCGGCGTGGGCGAGGGTGGATTCGCGGTGGGCCAGGATCACGGTGGTGCGGCCGGGGCGTGCCGTGCCGGAGTCGCCGGTCAGGGCGTCGTAGATGGCCGCCTCGGTGACGGCGTCGACGGCCGAGGTGGCGTCGTCGAGGATCAGGATTCGGGGGTCGGCCAGGAGTGCGCGGGCGAGGGCGAGGCGCTGGCGCTGGCCGCCGGACAGGGTCAGGCCGCGCTCGCCGACCATCGTGTCGTAGCCCTCGGGAAGCCGGTCGATGAACGTGTCGGCGGCGGCGAGTTCGGCGGCCCGGCGGATCTCGTCCGGCGTGGCGTCGGGCCGGCCGAGCGCGATATTGGCGGCGACGGTGTCGGAGAACAGGAACGGCTCGTCGAACACGACGCCCACCGCCGCGCGCAGGTCGGCCGCCCGCACATCGGCGACGTCGACCCCCGCGGTGCCGGATGCGGTACCGCGCAGCATGATCCGTCCGGAGTCGGGGCCGAACAGCCGGGGCAGCAGCAGTGCCAGGGTGGACTTTCCGGAACCGGCGGGGCCGATGATCGCCACCGTCTCGCCGGGGCGCACGGACAGGTCGAAATCGCGCAGCACCGGCCGGTCCGGGTCGAATCCGAAGGTGACCGAACGCATCTCGATTCCGAGCGGACCGTCGGGCAGCGGTCGCGGGTCGGGTGGATCCGTCTGTTCGGGCGCGGAGTCGATCACCTGGTAGACGCGTTCGGCGGCGGCCCGCGTCAGCTGCGCCATCACGATCACGTTGGCCACGATGCGGGTGCTCGACGACAGCATGGTGACGTAGGCGGCGAACGCCAGGAACGTGCCGACACCGATCATGTCGTGCAGCGCGAGCGTGCCGCCCAGCGCGATCACGGCGACCATCCCGAGCTGCGGGATCGCCGAAACCGTCGGCGCGAACCGGGAGTCGATGCGCGCGGAGCGCATCCGCTCCGCGTACAGCCGGCGCCCGTGCTGCTCCAGCACCCCCACCATCCGGGACTCCTGCCCGAACCCCTTCACCACCCGGACGCCCGTGACGGTCTCCTCGACGTGCTGGGCCAGATCGGCGGCCCGCTGCTGCGCCGACCAGGTGGCCGCGTGCAGCAGGGGGCGGACCCGGTACACCACCAGGCCGAGCGCCGGCACCGTCAGCAACGCGACGGCGGCCAGCAGCGGCGACAACACCAGCATGACGGCGGCGGCGAGCACGAAGACCAGGACCATCGCCGACGACAGCGGCGCCATCGCCAGCAGGCCCTGTACCAACTGCAGATCGGTGATCGACCGCGACACCACCTGCCCGGTGCGCAGCCGGTCCTGGCGCGGTCCGTCGTAGCGCTGGAGGGCGGTCAGCAACGAGATACGCAGTTCGTGCTGCACGTTCAGCGCGAGCTGCCCGGTCAGCCAGCGACGCCCGTACGCCGTGGCGAACCGCGCCACCGCCAGCCCCGCCAGGACCATCGCGATCGGGCCGATCGCGTGGAGATCACCCGCCTGGGCGCTGTCGAGCGCCCGCTTGGCCGCCAGCGGCGCCGCGGCCTCCGCCAGCGCACCACCCACCACCGCGGCGAGCACACCCGCGAGCAGCCGTGGATGCGCTCGACACGCAGCCCACAGCCGGCGAATCCAGCCGGGGTTGCGATGTCGTGTTGTCGCCGCGTCGGTCATGTCGATTCGACGTTACAGACGCCGACCGACAGGGCGGCGTTCCGAGCAGCGGTGCGACCGCCGGAGGGCGCACCGAAGGCATACCGCGCGGCGAGCGCGGACACCATCTCGCGGTGATCGGCTCGTACCGCCGACGTGGACCAGCCGGGCCATCACTCTCGGCTCGGATCTCGTCGCTCTCGTTCAGATCTCGCGCTGCCGCAGGTACCACCAGGCGGCGCCGCCGGCGGCGGCCGCCCAGACCACCAGCACCACCACCGAGGCCGCGCTCGGCGGCAGGAACGGGCTCTTCGGGAACGAGTCGACCGCGACCGTGCCGACGGTCGCCGAACCGGGCAGCACCGCCGCGAACCCCGGAATCCCGGCGCCCCGCAACACCAGCCACAGCAGCGGCTCGGCGACCACCAGCCAGCCGGCCATCGCGGCGATCGCGAGCACCGCCGAGCGCAGCAGCAGGCCGAGGCTCGCGCCGATCACGCCCCAGCACAGCGGCGCCAGCAGGCCGCCGGCGAACACCTCCACCAGGCGCAGCCCGAACTCGATCTTGTGCCGCCCGAACGCCAGCAGCCCGATCGCGGCGCCCACCTCGGCCGCCGCCGCGAGCAGCAGCGAATACACCGCCGCGACAGCGATTTTCGCACCGCACAGCAGATCGCGGTCGGGCGTGCAGAGGGAGCTCAGCGCGATGCTCCGGTAGCGGTATTCGGCGCCCGACCCGAGGGCCGCGAACACGCCGGCCACCGCCAGCGCCACCGCCACGCTCAGGTAGAGGCCGATGCTGGCGGTCCCGGTCGCCAGCACCTCGTCCTCCTGCGGCGGGGTCCCCGTGATCGCGGTGACGGCGGCGGCCACGAAGCCGATCCCGGCGCACGCCGGGAGCAGCGCCCAGCCCGCGCGCAGCGTGGTGATCTTGCGGATCTCGACGGTGGCGGCGCGGCCGACGTCCGCCGGCACGGTGAGGATCATGGTGGCGTCCCGTAAGGCATCGGAGGGGCGGTGGTCGGCGGCTGTGCGGGCCGGGTCAGCGCGGCGAGCACCCGGTCGGGGTGCACCGGTTCGGGGATCAGCTCGGTGAGCTGCACCCGGGCGGTGCTCGCGGCCGCCTCGACCTCGGCCCGGGTGGCCTCCGCGACGGCCAGCCGGCCGTCCGAGCGCATCACGGTATCGGTGAAACCCCGCGCGGCCAGTGTGGTGGCCAGCGCGATCGGGCTGGAGACCCCGACGATCAGCCGGTCCGGGTGGCTGCGCCGCAATCGCCGCGGGCTGCCCTGGTAGACGACGGCGCCGTCGGCCAGCACGATCAGCTGATCGACGACGGGTATCGCCGCCGCCAGGCTCTGCGAGGTCAGCAGGGTGGCGCCGCCGCGGCGGGCGCGCCGGCGCAGGAACTCCGACAGCCAGTCGCATTCGGCCGGGCCGAGCCCGGCGAGCGGATCGTCGAGTACCAGCAGCGGTGGATCGCCCAGCAGCGCGATCGCCAGCGCCAGCCGCGTCTGCACACCCGGCGGGAGCGCGCGGATCCGCTGCCCGGCGACGGCCTCCAGGTTCGTCAGCGCGAGCAGCTCGTCCACCTGATCGTCGGAAGCGCTTGCGGCGGCGGCATAGACGCGCAACTGCCCCCGCACGGTGCGCGCCGGATGCAGGCCGCGAGGCTGCAGCATCGCCCCGGCCGGGGAGCCGGTGCGCCGGGCCGGTCCGCCGCCGATCGCGGCCGTGCCGGCGGTCGGCGGCAGCAGGCCCAGCAGCATCCGCACGATCGTCGTCTTCCCCGAGCCCGGCGGCCCGATCAGGGCGGCGGTGGTACCGGACGGCACGACGAAGCTCACCTCGCGGACCGCGTGCACGCCCTCGAACCGCTTGGTCAGCTCGGTGGCCGCGAAGGCCGGTGGTCGCGCCGCGCTCATCGCTGCCCGGAGGACTTCTCGTCCAGCGCCGGCAGCGGATCGGCGTCGATCACCATCGAACCGGGCCAGTTCGCCGGCGCGGGCCCGAAGGCCGAGCGGGCATTGGCGATGGTGGTCTTGCCGATCATGCGGTTGCCGTAACCGCCGATCGCGGCACCGATTCCGGCCGGCAGCACCTTGCCGAACATGAGCGCGCTGCGCTTGGCGATGAACTGCACGACGAACCGCTTCATCAGGGAGTCGTTCATATTGCGGATGCCGGGAATCTGGTCGGCCAGCAGCATCCCCCAGTTCTTCGCCGAATGCCCGACGCTGTTTTCGACGATCTCCATCCCGCTCTCACCCAGCACGACCGCCAGCACCAGCGCGCGGCGGCGCTCCTTGTCGTCGGGGGCGATGCCGTGCACGGCCGCGACCGCGAGGGTGAACACCGCCGATGCTTCCAGGAAGAACGTCGTCTCCGCGCTCATCGCGGCCAGCGAGGTGACGGTGCCGACCCCCGGGACGGCGGCGGTGGCCCCGACCGCGGTGCCGCTGCCCGTCACGGTGGTCAGGTACATCCGCTCCAGCCGCTCGAGGATCTGGGCCGGGCTCTCGTCCGGATGCGCCCGCCGGAACCGGTCGACGTACTTGGCGACCGCGGGAGCCTGCAGCTGCGCCCCGTTGTCGAGTAGTGCCCTCACCGCCTTCTCCGCACCGCCCTTGAACATCGGTAACCCCTCTCGTACGTCCGCTGAGGAAACTCTAGTGGGGCGCCGGGCGTGCCGCCGTTCCCCTCGAGTCCGCACTCGAGGACTGCCCGCTTTCCGGGACAACGAACCGGCGCGCTGGGCCGGTTCCCGAATCGGGCCTAGTGTTGTGGCGTGAGTGGTGTCTCCGCGGGCGCCGGCGGTGTGCCCGATCCGCGGCTGCGGACATTGGTCCGCAGCTACGAGGGATATCTGCTGCGCGGCTTCGATCCGGGCACGCATATCGGGATGCCCGGCACGTACCTCACCGTGATCGTCACGATCGACGAGCCGCTCGACATCCCCGTCGCCCCGCACCCGGGGCAGGGGCCGGGCACCTGGGAGGCGATGGCCAGCGGCCTCACCGTGCGGCCGTGCACGATCGCGCACAACGGCTTTCAGCACGGTGTGCAGCTGGCGCTGACGCCGCTGGGCGCGCGGGTCCTGCTCGGCGTGCCGGTGGCGGAGCTCGGGTCGTGGGTGGTCGACCTGTCCGACCTGCTCGGTCCGGACGCCCGCGAACTGCGCGAACGGCTCTCGGCCACCGCGGACTGGTCGAAGCGGTTCGCGATCCTGGACGAGGTGCTGCTGCGCCGGGCCGCCGATGCCGCCATCGAGGATCGGCTGGGCCGTGCGTGGCGGTTGCTCACCGCCGGGGCCGGCCGGACCCGCGTCGCCGAGGTGGCCACCGATATCGGCTGGAGCCGGCGACATCTCGGCAACCGGTTCGCCGCCGAATTCGGTATCACCCCCAAGGACGCCACCCGGCTGGCCCGGTTCCAGGCCTCGCACCGGTTGCTGCGGTCGGTCGCCACCGGATCCGGCGCGCCGGTCACGGTGCGGACCGGGGTGCCGATCGCCGACGTCGCCGCCACGGTCGGGTACTACGACCAGGCGCATATGGCCCGGGAGTGGCGCGAGCTGGCGGGCATGCCGCCGTCGGCGTGGCTGGCCCACGAGCAGTTCCCATTCGTCCAAGCCCCGATCCTGCTGGAGCTGGAACGCTCGGACACATGACCGATTCAATGACTACCAGCACGACTACCAGCACTCGTACCGGCACGGCGGTCTGGCCTTGCCTCAGCTACCGGGACGCCCCCGCGGCGATGGACTTCCTGCGGCGGGCCTTCGGCTTCACCGAGAGCGCGCGCTACGGCGAGGGAGACGTCGTCGAGCACGCCGAGATGACCCTGCCCGGTGGCGGCGGCCTCATGCTCGGCACCACCCGGGAGAGCGCGGCGGCCGATGGGTGTCCCGCCCCGGGCGGTTCGATCTATGTCGTCATCGACAACCCCGACGAGTTGTACGAGCGTGCCAAGGCCGCCGGTGCCACCGTCACCCGCGAACTGCGCGACGAGGACTACGGCTCGCGCGGGTTCACCTGCCGCGATCCGGAGGGCGTGTACTGGAGCTTCGGCACCTACGCCGGTGCCCGGCCACACGCCTGACGATCACCCCGCGCCGTGTTCGGCCGGGACGCGTTCGGGAACCGGCGGCGGCGGTGGCGGCGTGCCGTCGCCGAACGGGCTGCCGCCCAGCTCCTCTCGGCCGTGCGGCGTCAGCCAGTCCGACAGATCGGGGCCCTTCGGCACGATCCGGGTGGGATTGATATCCGAGTGGACGATGTAGTAATGCTGCTTGATCTGGGTGAAATCGATCGTGTCGCCGAAGCCCGGGGTCTGGAACAGATCGCGGGCATAGGCCCACAGCACCGGTAGCTCCGTCAATTTGTTGCGGTTGCACTTGAAATGGCCGTGATAGACCGGGTCGAAACGGGCCAGGGTGGTGAACAGCCGCACGTCCGCCTCGGTGATGGTGTCGCCCACCAGATAACGCTGCCGCGCCAGCCGCTCGGACAGCCAGTCCAGCGCGGCGAACAGCCGGTCGTAGGCGGCCTCGTAGGCATCCTGGGCGCCGGCGAAGCCGCAGCGGTAGACGCCGTTGTTGACCTCGGTGTACACCCGCCGGTCGACCTCGTCGATCTCCTCCCGCAGCGGCTCCGGATACAGCTGCGGCGCACCCGGCCGGTGGTAGCCGGCCCATTCGGTGGAGAAGTCGAGGGTGATCTGCGGGTAGTCGTTGGTGACCACCTGCCCCGTCGGCACGTCGACGATTGCCGGAACGGTGATGCCGCGCGGATAGTCCGGGATTCGCGCGTTGTACGCGTCGCGCAGGAAATGGATGCCCAGTACCGGGTCCACGCCGCCGGGATCGAGGTCGAAGGTCCAGCTGCGCTGGTCGTGGGTGGGACCGCACAGGCCCAGCGAGATCACGTCCTCGAGGCCGAGCAGCCGCCGCACGATCAGGGTGCGGTTCGCCCACGGGCAGGCGCGCGCGGCGACCAGGCGATAGCGGTCCGGCTCGACCGGATAGCCGTCCCGGGCGTCGGCCGTGATGCGGGTGGTGATGTAGTTCGTATCCCGTTTGAACTCACCGGGTTCGACATAGCCGGCGCTGTCGGCTGACGAGGTGCTCACCCGGCCAGTCTCGCAGATCCGGCCGGCACGCACCGACCGCCTCGCCGGGTGCGCGGGCGGTGTCGCCATCGCACCGCGCGAGGTCCGGTGCCGGGTGTGTTTCGCGCGGTGGCGGCGGCTGGAAAGATTCGGCCGATGAGCGATTCGAAACCCACCCGGCTGGAGCGCGTCGAGACCGAGCAGGGGGCGCGGTCGGCCGTGCTTACCCTCGACAGTCCGCCGCTGAACCTGTTCGACCAGGCGCTGCTGGAATCGCTGGCCGCCGACATCGCCGAGCTGAGCGCCGACCCGCCGCGCGCGGTCCTGCTGCGCGCCGCGGGCAAGGTGGTCTCCGGCGGCGTGGATGTGCATGTCTTCGACGGGTTGTCGGTGCGGCAGGGCGCCGAGCTGTGGCGCTCGCTGTTCGCGCAAATCATCCATCCGCTGGAGGCGCTGCCGTGCCCGGTGGTGTTCGCCGCGCACGGGCTGACCCTCACCGCCGCCTTCGAGATCGCCCTGGCCTGCGACATCCTGTTGGCCGGGCCCACCGCGACGTTCGGCTTGGTGGAGACGGTGGTCGGGCTGACGCCGTCGATGGGCGGCCCGCAGCGGCTGGCCGAGCGGGCGGGCTCCGGACGCGCCCGGGAATTGGTCATGACCGGCGACCTGTACGGCGCCGCCGTACTGGCGGAGTGGGGCGTGGTCAACGCGGTGCACGAGGACGTCGACGCCGCGGCCCGCGCGCTGGTCGCCCGGCTGGCCGACGGCCCGACCCGCGCCCACGCGGCGACCAAGCAGATCGTGGCGGCGTGGCGTTCCGGCGGTGTCGCCCATGCGGATTCGGTGACGCCGGAGGTGTCGGGCGAGCTGTTCGACAGCGCGGACCTGCGGGGCGGGGTGCGCAGCTTCCTGGAGAACGGGCCGGGGAAGGCGATCTATACGGGCCGCTGACGATGTGCCGCCGGCCGGGGAGATCCACCGTGGGTATCGACGACGCGTCGAAGTTTGCCGAATATCCGCCCACGTTTGTGATCTGCGTCATATAGGCTCGGGGGGCCTGCCGGAATCGAGGCGTTCGGAGGAGCCATGGCGCAGTTGTTGGTCGAATATCCGCAGTCGCGAAATCCGCGGTCCGACAACCCTCTTGCCCGCGGCGCCGATGGCGTGCTGCGCTACGGCAACCTGAACCCGGCGCTCACCGAACTGCTCGACGTCCAGGTGCACGCCTTCTCCGGGCGCGAGGCGGTGGTCGAGATCGGCGGCCCGCGGCTGACGTATCGCCAGCTGTGGCATGCGGCCTCGCGGATCGCGGGTGGTTTGCAGGAGCACGGAATCGGCTACGGCGACCGGGTCGCGGTCCGAATGCCGGTGGGGGCGCGCTGGGTTCAGGCATTCCTCGGCGCGCTGCTGTCCGGCGCGGTGCCGGTGCTGGTGCACGACGGACTGCCCGACGACGTTGCGGCCCGCGTGATCTCGGACAGTCGCGCGGATTTCGTGCTGGGCGGCCCCGGCGGCGCGGAGCTACCCGACGGCGCGGCGTTCATCGACGACGGCGCGTCCCTGAGCGAGCTGGCGCTGCTGTGCTACACGAGTGGCGCGGTGGCACAAGACCGTTCCGCCGGGCCCGCCGGGGTGGAGCTGACCAACGAGAATCTGCTGTCGGCGGTCCGCTCGATGGTGTGCGCGCTGGACCTGCCGACCGAGGGGCTGCGCAACCTGGTGTTGCTGCCGCTCGCGCACGCCAGCGGCTGCGTGGATCAACTGCTGCCGACGTTCGCCGTCGGCGGCACGGTGGTGCTCGTCCCGAATTCGTCGCTGGTGGCGGAGACCATCGTGGCCGAGCGCATCGATATGGTCGCGGCGACGCCGCGCATCTTCGCCGGCCTGCTGCCCGGACTGGCCGGCCTGCGCGCCGAGGGCGTGCGGCAGGTCTGCAGCGCGGGGCATCGCACCGAGCTGGCGGCCATCGATCCGGTCAGTTCCGGGGGCGTGGCCGCCGCGCTGCGCGAGGTGTTCCCGCTGGCGCGGCAGTGGTCGGTCTGGGGCGCCACCGAGACCAGCGGCATCGGCCTGGCCCTGCCCGACGGCACCGAGCCGCTGGGGTGCGACCTGCTCGGATTTCCGTTCGGCGGCACCGAACTGGCGCTGTGGGGCCCGCGGGCCGATACCGGCCACGGCGAACTGCTGTGCCGCGGGCCGAATGTCACCCCGCGCTACTGGAACGATCCGGAGACCACCGAATCCCGCTTCACCGGCTCCTGGTTCCACACCGGCAACCAGGTCGACATCGATGAGGACGGCCTCGTTCACCGCGCGGAGTGACGGGGCGAGTTCCCGGCGGCGTGCCGATGTGCGTCCGCCGGGCGGAGCGATCGGTCATCCTGCGCCGCGCAGGACGGTGCACGTTCACCCGGCGGAATAGTCGGCCTCGTCCGCCGGGCGGATATCTCCGCCGGGTGCGGTCGGGGCCGTCCGCGTTATTCGAGCAGGCGGTCGCGCAGCCGGGAGCGCAGGTCGCCGGTCAGGCCGATGCCGGCCAGGTACGTGTCGAGGTCGCCGTGCAGCTGGTGCATCGAATCCGTGCCCGCGGCCAGGTATTCCGGGGCGACTCCGAGCACGTCGAGCGGAAGGGCCACACGCCCACCGGAATTCGTCGCCACGTCGGCGCGCAGCGCATCGACGGCGTCGTTGCTGAGCAGGAAGTCCTCGAGCAGGTCGGCCTCGGTGACACCGGCCGCGCGCAGCAGCGTCGCGATCGCCCAGCCGGTGCGGTCCTTGCCGGCGGCGCAGTGCACCAGCACCGCACCGTCGCCTTGGACCAGCGAGCGGGCGATCGCCGTGATGGCGACGCCGGCCTCCGGCATGGCCGGGAAGGCCCGGTATACCTGCAACATCTCCTCCCACGGCTCGTCGTGCACCACCTCGTGCGGCGGCTTCTCGCCGATCCGCGAATCGAACGGGGTGCGCTCCAGACGCACGTCGTCGGGCAGCACGTCGGCGCCCAGATGCCTGATCTCCTCGGGACCACGCAGGTCGTGGACGGCCGCCACCGTGAGGTCGCGCAGCGTGGCGAGGCCGTCGGCGTCGAGCCGGCACAGCTGTGCCGACCGCAGCAGCGCTCCGGAGCGGACACGCGCGCCGCTCTCGGTGCGCAGGCCGCCGACGTCGCGGTAGTTGAACGTTCCGGAGATGAGGTACTGATCGGGTCGCGCTACGGTCACCTCTCCAGGTTATCGGCGGGCCGGTAGGCCCGGGTGTCGTTGGCCGATCGAACGGGCGAACGCGTGGCGACGGCCTTGTCACTGTGTGTTCGGACACAGATAACGGCGTTACTCTCGGTAACGGCGTAGTGTCTTGTCGGTTACGGGTAGTGCTCGTGGAGTCGTGGTCTCCGTTCGATCCCGGACGGGTAACGAAACAATCTTTCAGTCCGGAAACGCCGACGAAGCTGGTCGCGATCCCCGAAAACCCTCTACCATTGATGAATGTTGAACGGGTCGGCCGGGTTGGTACTCGGGGCGATCAGTGAAGATTTGCAACCCGTTGAGCGAGCCGCGCTGGTGCAGTGCGCGCGTTCATTCGCCCGAGGGAGTCGTCGTTGAGCGCAAGTGGAGAAATAGTCGAGGTGCGACCACATCCGACTGTCGAGGAGGCTGTCGAGCTGGCGGCCGCCGCCATCGACTGCACCGGTACACGCGCGCTGCGAGTCCTGTTGCACGCCGGGGTCAGTGCCCTGTGGCCGGCCATCAAGGCCAAGCCGCACCGGCAGATTCACACCTACGAATCGACCATCGAGGCCCTGCGCCGCCGATGGGCCGAACGCGCCGATCCGGTGGCCGAACCCACGGTGGCGGCGCGGTTCCGGGATCTGGATGCCCAGGTCGGGGCCTTTCTGCGGTTGTGCGCGGATCGGTCCGGGACGCAATGGCTGGAGCCGGTCGAGGCCATCGCGGCCTACGCGGTGGCGGTGATGCAGGGCACGGTGCTGCGCTGGCTCGCCGATTGCGACGACGAGACGATGCTGGTGGTGCTCGACGATCTGGTGTCGAGCCTGTCCACCAAGGCGGTCGACTGCTGAGATCCGGCAGTAATTGGACGGTTGACCAGTAACTCGGTTACGTGATTGAGTGGGACGGGTGACGGACCTGTCGCCGATCGCCGGGCTGCAGACGGCCACCGCGGACCTGAATCCGCCACTGGCCGCCCTCGATCTGGCCACCCTGCGTGCCAATGCCGACGACCTGGTGCGCCGCGCTCGCGGCGTGCCGATCCGGGTGGCCAGTAAATCGGTGCGCTGCCGCGCGGTGCTCGCCGAGGTGCTGGGCGACGAGCTGACCGCGGCCGGGGGGTTCGCCGGCATCATGTCCTACTCGCTGCGCGAGGCCGTCTGGCTGGCGCGCCAGGGCGCCCGTGACATCCTGCTCGGCTATCCCAGCGTCGATCGGGCGGCGCTGGCCGAACTCGGTGCGGACGCGGCGCTGTGCGAGGCCATCACGCTCATGGTCGACGATTCGGCGCAGCTGGAGCTGATCCGGGCCGCCGTGGGCGGCGATCGGGTGGCGCCGCGGGTGTGCCTGGACGTGGACGCCTCGCTGCGGATCGGTCCGGTGCACCTGGGCGTGCGCCGCTCGCCGATTCGCACGCCCGAACAGGCGGCACGGCTGGCCCGCGACGCGCTCGAGCGCGGTTTCCGGGTGGTCGGGGTGATGACCTACGAGGCCCAGATCGCCGGGCTGCCCGATACCAATCCCGCGGTGCGCGTGGTGAAGCGGGCGTCGGCCGCGGAGATCGGCAAGCGCCGTCGGCGGGTGCTGGACGCGGTGCGGTCGGTGGTGGGGAAGCTGGAGATCGTCAACAGCGGCGGGACCGGATCGGTCGAGGTGAGCGTCGCCGATCCGGAGGTCACCGAGGTGACCGCGGGTTCCGGGCTGTATCTGCCGACGCTGTTCGACGGGTATCGCACCGTCACGCCGCGTCCGGCGCTGTTCTTCGCGCTGCCGGTGCTGCGCCGGCCGGCGTCCGGCATCGCGACCGCATTCGCCGGCGGGTACATCGCCTCCGGACCGGCCGGAAAATCCCGGGTGCCGACGCCGGTGTGGCCCACCGGTTTACGGCTCGTCGGCACCGAGGGGGCGGGCGAGGTGCAGACCCCGCTGACGGGTGCGGCCGAACTCGCGGTCGGGGATCGGGTCTGGTTCCGGCACGCCAAGGCGGGCGAGCTGTGTGAACGCTTCGACCGCGTGTGGATCGTCGACGCCGACGGTGTCCGCAGCTCCGTCCCGACCTATCGCGGCGAGGGCCACAACTTCGGATGATCCGGTGCGGCACCCACCGGTTTCGGCTCGCCGAACGTTACGGCGACACCAGCTCCAGGAAGGCCGCGAGATCGGCCAGCTGCTCCGGGGTCTCCGGCAGGTATTCGGTCAGCAGCGGCGAATGCACGACGAGCGCGCTCCACAGCGCCCGGGACACGACCGTGGTGAGCCAGTGGCGGGAGAGCAGGGTGTCGACGCCGTGCGGGGCCTCGGCGGGGGAGGAGGAGGTCATCGAGACCAGCACCACCGCGGCCTCCCGGCCCGCGAACCGTTCGGCAGTGCCGACCACCACGTCCTCGATCCGGGCGCGCGACAACAGGGTCCGGATCCGCGCCGCCTGCGCGTGATACGGCGTGACCACCAGGATGTCGTGCGGATGCAGGCGGCGGGTCACCGCGCCCTGCCGCCACGACAGCCCCAGCAGCGCGCGCACCCGGCGCACGATCTCGCGCGCCTCCTCCGCGGATTCGGTGCCGTTGCCGTGATGTTCGACCGGCACCGACCGCACACCCGGCGGCACGCCGTCGAGATCGCGTGCGAGCGTGACGGTTTCGGTGGACCGCAGCCGGCCACCGTAGCGCAGCCGGGACACCGGTTCGCACAGCCGCGGATGCATCCGCCAGGTGCGATCCAGGAAGTAGCCGAATTCCGGTGGCAGCGTGGGATTGTCGCCGACCAGCCGGCCGAGCGCCGATTCGTGCACGGGTTCGGGATGGGCGCCGAGCGCGGGCAGCGGGGCGGGATCGCCGAGCAGCAACAGGTTTCGCGCGCCGCAGGCGACCGCGACCGCGTCGGCCAGCGGGAAGTGCCCGGCGTCGGCGATCATCAGCAGGTCGAGGCGGCCGGGGGCGACCCGCTCGGCGTCGGCCAGATCGCTGGGCAGGCCGCCGATCACGCAGCCGTTGACGGCGTTGTCCAGGAATCGTGGATAGCGCGCGGGGTCGATGGCCAGCCACTCCGGCGCCACCGCGCGCGCCTCGGACTTCGCCACCAGTTCGGGGAGCACGCCGACCCGCACCACGGCGTCGAGGACCTCCTCGACCGCCCAATGCGACTGCGCGACAACGCCGACCCGCCACTTGTACCGGGTGACGAGCCGCTCGATCACCCGCGCGGCGGTATCGGTCTTCCCGGTCCCCGACGGTCCCTGCACGGCGACGCAGGAGTCGTCGAGGTCGAGCACGGCGGCGGTGACGGCGGCGGCGTGATCGCCGAACACCTCCGGCAGCGCCGCCGCGGACCGCAGCCGCGGCGGGCGGCGCAACAGCAGGTCGAAGCCGGCCGTGTCGGGGATCTCCGGCAGGGTCATCAGCAGGCGGTGCGCGGCGAATTCCAGTGCCGCCTCGATATTCTCGTCCCGGCCGGGGAGCGCGGGCACGATCGCGACCGGCAGGTCGTCGTAGGGTTCGCAGCCCTCGGGCAGGGATTCCTCGACGCGGACGGCGTCGTCGAAGTTGTCGTCCAGCGCGCAGCCCAGCACCGTGGCGCGGGCGGTGGCGCGGCGGCCGGGTACCGCCCGCATGCCCGCCACCGGCTGGTCGTAGAGGGTGAGCACGGGCGTGCCGGGCGGGGGCGCGCTGCCGGTGCCCAGGCGCCCGGTGAGTTTCAGATAGCGCCGCATCGGGGCGCGCCCGCTGCTGTGCCATTTGGTGTCGACCGTGCCCCAGTCGGCGGCGAGAACGCCCGGGGTGTCGGCCCATTCGGCGATCGGGCGGTGCAGGCGGTCGGCGTGTGCCCAGTGCAGCGGCTGGCGCTCGCGGCGGCGGTAGCCGAGTGCGGCGGCCGCGAGGGCGGCGGCGTGCTGCGCGGGGGTGCGGGGCAGCTGGGTGTCGAAGGCGAACTCGCGCAGGGCGGCCTCGACCGCGGCCGGTGATTCGGACGGCGTCTCCCGCGGCGCCGGCGCGGCGGGAATGCCGTGCTCGGTGGCCAGTTCGCGCAGCCGGTCCCGCAGCCGCGGGATCCGCGCACACTCCGATTCCAGGTCGGTGATCGGGAATTCGGCGCCGAGCAGCCCGGTCAGAGCGGCCGGTCCGTACGAGCGCTCGCCCACGATCAGCGCGGCCCGCACGATCGGGTACAGGTCCACGAGGGCGCCGAGCAGGTCGTCGGCGATCTCCTCGTCGGCGCCACAGCACGCGCACAGTTCGGCCAGCAGCGACCGGGCCGGCGAACGATAGTGGTAGATCCGCAGGTCGGGGTGGCGCTCCTGGCGGTCGGCCAGGAATTCCAGCAGCGCGGCCGGATCGTCGTGCAGGCCGAACGCGTGGAACAGCATCGACGGGGCGTCCTCGCCCGGATCCGGCGCACGGGCGGGCAGCACGCCGATACCCACGACGGTGGCCGGTGTGCCCGCGACGGTGAGGAATACGTCGCCCGGCGAGGGCGTCGGCAGGGCGGCCAGCGCCGCGGCGTTCGTGAGTTCATGCACCGGCCGGCCGGTCCGCTCGGCGCGCACCTGTAGTTCGGCCTGCCGGCGCAGCGTCCCGAACGTCCGGGTGGCGACCCTGGTCACGGCCGCGTCGGCCCGCACCAACCGGTCCACGGTGGCGATTCCCGCATCCCGCAGCTGCGCCCGCACTGCGGGCCGCATGCCCGCCACCAGCAGCAGATCGCGGCCCGTCACCAGTTCCGCGGTGCAGGTGGCGCAGCGCCCGCACGCCAGATAGCGGCGGTCGCCCCACTGCACCGGCAGCAGTTCGTTCTGCTTGGCCTCCAGTACCGCCGTCAGCCGCCGGCGACGCGCCGCGTACACCCGGGCCGCGTCGGCGAGCGGGTACCGAGACTGTGAGCCGTCCGGGTGCCATACCCGCAGCATCGGGTCGACCCGGACGCCGTTGCGCCGCATCATGTCCGCGCAGGCGGCGAGTTCGATCAGCGCCGCGATCGGGGAGTCGGTACGCAGGGTCGCGTACAGGGCGTAGCGAGTGGGAACGGCGTCGTCGGCCGTGCCGTCGGTTCCCACCGTGTTCGGCGCCGGATCGGCCGCGCGCCCGGGACCGGGCTGTCCGGCGAACGAGCAGCTCAGCGCGTCGCCGTCGACGACTCGGCCCTGCATGCCGTGATCGATGGCCGCGCTGTCCGACCACTCGGTCGGGAGATCGGCGGCGGCGCCGTGGATGTCGCCGGGAGCGGCGGGGGCCGGGAAGACCGTGGGCACGGACGGTGCGGCGTCCGGATCTCGGGCCGGGTCGTGGTCCGCGCCCGCGAATTCGGGATATTCCGTTTCGCTGCCGGCCGATTCGCCGGTGGCGCGTTCGCCCGATTCCGGTAGGGACGACCGCACCGGGTCGATGCGGACCAGTGCGGCACCGCGGGCGGCGAAGGAGCCGTCGAAGAAAATGGCCCCGGCGATCGCCTCCGCACCCGACCGCAGCGCGGCCAGGGTCTGCTCGTGGGCGCGGTGTAGGGCCGCGACGGTCTCCTCGGGACTGCGGGCTTCGTGCCCCGCGGCGGTGTCGGCTTCGTGCCCCTCGGCCGTACCTGGTCCTGGCTCTGTGGTGATCCCGGAATCGGGCGTCCCGGTGGTACCGCGGCGACGCTCCGTGGTGGCGGTGCGGGATCGGTGCCTCGTCGTGGCGTCGGTTCCGTGCTCCGTGGTGGCCGTGCTGGATTCGTGGCCCTCGGTGGTGCCGGATGCACGCTCCGTAGTTGTGCCCGATCCGCGTTCCGCGGTTGTTCCGGTCCCGGGGCCCGCGGCTGGGCTCGATTCGGGTCCGGTGGGCGTGCCGGATCCGGGGGGAGTGATGCGGACGATATCGAGGCCGGGCAGGTCGATGTCCTCGTGTTCGGCGGGGGCCTCGGGCTCGGCGGGCCACGCGGTAGCCGCCGATGCGCCGGCGGCCACGGGCGCGACCAGTCCGAGTTCGGCATCGAGTGTGCGCAGCAGGCCGAACTCGCACTGTGCCGCCGCCACCAGGTCACCGGTGCAGCACACGACACGATCACCGACCAGAATCAATCGCGGCCCTCCTGCGCCTCGGACACCCGCACCCGGCCCATGCCTGCTTGCGTGCCGAGTCGCGCCTCAGCGTAATCAGTCGAGGTGGCACGGCGTGGCGTAAGGGGGGCGTGTCGTCGTACGGTCTGGAGGCGGGCGCGGCGGAAGGGGAGCGGGAATGCAGACGGGTCGGCCGAGTCGCACGGCACTGGGTGCCGCCCGGCTCGGGCCGCGTCCGGTCCGCGCCGAGATCGCGCCCTGATCGTGCCTCGCCCGGATCCCTCCCCTCGTTATTCGTGACCTTTCGATATCCCTGCCATTCCGACTGGACTGGGTGGCCGCGGTCGGTAAGGTTGCGGTTGCGCGAGTACGCCGATGCCGGGCACGATCCTCTGCACGAACCCGGTGGCGGTAACGGTCACCGTCGACATCGTGGAGCAGGAGCCAGGGCGTTGTGGCGGAGCCGGTGCGCCCGTGATGTCAGCACGAGAAAGGGGGACCGGTGCAGTCGCAAGAACCCGGGGATCTGCGCAGTGATGTTGCGGCCCTGACTCAGGCGGTCGACGACGGTCGGCTGTGGATCGACGGTGTGCATGTCGCCGACGGCGTTCACGAGCGCTGCGCGCGGCGCTACGAACAGCTCGCCGACCAGGTGGAGCAGCAGCTCCGGGCGCTGCGTGCGGCCGGCTCGCTGCCCGGCTTCGGCGGCTTCGAATCGGGCAACGCGCTGCGGCGCGGATTCGAGGGCAAGGCGGCACAGGCGCTGGACCGGTTGCAGGAATACGCCGACGCCGCCCGGCAATTGGCCGCGGCGCTGCGCGCGGCGGCCGCCAACTACGCCGACAACGACGCCGAGATGTCCGCGGCGCTCGGGCGCGTCGGCGCCGACACGGTGGGAGCCGGCCATGCATAAGGTGGGCGGCACGGCCGCCGATCGGTCCGACCCCGACTACGCGCCGACGGTCGAGGTCTTCGACCAGCTTCCCTACGACGAGATCTATCGCGGTGTGCTGCAGATGGATCCGGAGGTGCTCACCGCCGGGCGGCAGGCCTGGCAGGGCGCCGCCACGGGGCTGAGCGACGCGGTGCAGCAGGCGCATGCGGAGATCCGCGGCGCGGTCGCCGACGGCTGGCGCGGCAGCGCCGCCCAGCAGGCGGTCGGTGCGATGCAGGCGTTCCAGGAACTCGGCCAGCACGTGGCCGACGTGATGTCGACGGTCGCGGAGCGGCTGGGCCAGGCCAACGACGCCGCCGAGACGCTGCGGGCCGCGGTCACCCGGCCGACCGCGGTGTCGACGGATCTCCAGGCGGCGCTGCTGGATCCCAAGCGCGCCACCCTCAATGTCGCGGCCCAGAAGCAGGCGGAGGGCCTGCGCCAGGACATGGTGCGGGTGATGGACACGGTGTACGCCGGGGCGTTCCTGCCGACCGGCAACGGTATTCCGGCCTTCCGCGAGGGCGGGATGTATCCGTCGCCGCAGCCCCCCGCGCCGGTGCCCGACGGGAGCGGCGGTCCCGATGCGACCAGTTCTCTCGTGGGCCCGCAGGCGGCGGTGCCCGGTGCGGTGGTGAGCTCGGTGCCGCCGCAGCCGGATACCGCCGAGCAGGTGCGGCCCGGCGAGGAGGAGGCAGCCGGTTCGGACGCGCCGCGCCCGGAGAGCGAGGCTCCGGCGTCGACGGCACCGGCCGCGGCGACGGCACCCGCATCCGCGCCGGAGGCAGCGGCCGCCCCGGTCGCCGATCGTCCCGCCGCCACTCAGCCCGCGGCGGCGAATGCCGTTGCACCGCAACCCGAACGGGTCGTGCCCGCCGCGACGGGCGCCGCACCCGCCGCGGTGGCGGTAGGCCCCGCCGCCGTTGCCACCACCCCGCAGAGTTCCGAGGACAACCGCAAGCGCGACGAGAAGAGTCAGCCGCGCCACGAGTCCGGCGCCGATCCCGTCAGCGGGATGGGCGCCGGGATCGTCGGCGGCCTCGCGGGCGGGGCATTCGCGGCCGCCGGCGACACCGTCCGCTCCGGCTCGGGTGTTCCGGTGCCGCCCAAGCGTTCCCCGGACGACGAGGACGACGACGAATTCTACGACTTCGACGAGCCGACCTTCCTGGACCCGGCCGAGCCGGGCAACGACCTGGTCGGCCGATTCGATCCGACCACACCGCCCGTGGTGGGTGAGTGGGCCGAGGACGACTGACCGCGGATGGACGACGAGACGATCGAGGCGGGCCGCCGCCGGTGAGATGGACGCTCACCCCGGACCAGTTCGCGCTGGCCTGGGAGCGCACCGACGGTGACCGGATCCCGTTCCCACTCGCCGTCCGGCTGTCGGCCCGCGACAGCATGGAACGCGCCGCGCAGCTGCCCGACCTGTACGCCTGGTGCGCCGACACGCTGAACGCCGACCTGGAGGCGGCGCTGCGGGTGCTGGCCCGGCCGGCGATCCAGGTGGAGGTGCTGGGCGAGCACGGCCCGCCCGGTCAGGTGCAGCCGGTGCGCGTGCTGGGCGCGGCAGCCGGGCACGTCACGGTGGTCGCGGCGCAGCGGCCCGGAACCCTGCCCGATCGCGGCGCCGAGATCAGGTTGTTCGTCGGTACCCCGAAAAGCCTGGCGGCACGGGTGGTTTCGGTGCTGCCGGAGAATACGCCGGGAACGTTGCCGCGGCATACCGCCCCGGTGGATCGGGTGCGTGAGGACAGCCGCGACCTGGTGACGGTTCCCGTCGCCGGTCCCACGATGTCGGCCCGGATGCGGCGGCTGCTGAAACAACCCCGCGACGGGATCGGCCAGATGGTGGTCTCGGCCCGCCGCGCCGACGACACCATGCGCCCGCTCGGGGTGCTGTGCTGGATAGACATCGCCGACGACGGCCGCTACACGGTCCGCACCCGCGCCGAGGTCGATATCGTCCCGGCCACCGCGGAAACCTTTGCCGCCCACCTGCGCCCGCTGATCGCCGCCGCCGAACGCCTGGTCGCCGAACCCGCCGACTGGTGAGCGGAGGCGCACCGGCCGGCGGGACGAGCGTCGGTGATCTAGGCGGGTGAGGTGCTGGGCACGGCCACCGCGGGCTTCCCGGCGTGGTCCTCGCTCAGTTTCGTCGTGGCCACCAGCGCCGCGATATTGAGCACCGTGATGAAGACCGCGACGGCGGGCCAGTTGTTGTCGGTGCCGAGCAGTGCGGTGGCGACCAGCGGTGAAAGTCCGCTGCCCACAACGGTGCCGATGGCGTAGCCCAGCGCCAGCCCGGTGTAGCGGATATGCGGCGGGTAGAGCTGCGCGAAGAACGCGGGCATGGCCCCGTAGCTGGCGCAGTGCGGAATGAACAGGACGAGGAAGCCCAGGAACATCACCGCCCGGTTACCGGTGTTGATCATGAGGAACCAGATCCACGGCGTGACGATCATGCCGGCGACGCCCCAGAAGTAGATGGCCTTGCGGTCGATCCGGTCCGAGAGCCAGCCGCAGTAGATCAGGCCGGCGACGGCCGCCACATTGGCGAAGCAGACCATGACCAGCATCGTCGACCGGGATACGTCGAGGGTGTCGGTGCCGTAGGACAGCGAGAACACGGCGGCGAGATAGAAGATCGCCCCCGTCGGCAGGTAGGCCAGGGCCATCAGCAGGATCCGGCCGCCGTATCCCGCGACCGCCGTGCGGATCGGCAGTTTCTCGATGCGGTCCTGCTGCCGGACCGCCGTGAACTCGGGACTCTCGGCGACCCGGAGCCGGATGCCGATCCCGAGGGCGAGCAGGACGACGCTGAACAGGAACGGAATGCGCCAGCCCCAGGACATGAAGGCATCCTCGGGCAGCAGCCCGGTGATCGCGAAGACCGCGCTGGCCAGGACGAGTCCGAGGCTGGCACCGGTGTTGATGATGCCGCCGAACAGTCCGCGCCGGTGCGGCGCGGCGTGCTCGACGCTCATCAGCACCGCGCCGCCGTATTCGCCACCGAGCGACACCCCCTGGATCAGGCGCAGCACGATCAGCAGCAGCGGTGCGGCGACGCCGATGCTCCCGTACCCCGGCAGCAGCCCGATCAGGAACGTCGCGCCGCCCATCATGGTGAGCGAGACGACCAGCAGTGTCTTGCGGCCCAGCCGGTCACCGTAGTGCCCGAAGACGGCGGCTCCCAGCGGACGGGCCACGAACGCGATCGCGAAGGTGGACAACGACAGCAGCGTGCCGACGAACGAATCGAAGGAGGGGAAGAACAGTTCGTCGAAGACGAGGGCGGCCGCGGTGCCGTAGATGTAGAACTCGTACCACTCGATGACGGTGCCCGCGAGGCTCGAGGCGACTACTCGGCGTGGACTGGTGCCGGCTGTGGCGGAGGGTGTGGACATGGGTGTACTCCGGTTTTCGGGGATGGGGATATCGCGAGCCGGCACGGCGTCGTGCGGGACCGTTCGGGTGTGAAATGGGGTCAGACCAGCTGGTTCATGCGTTCGACGGCGTTGTAGTCGTAGACCCAGTCGGCCTGGATTCCCACGGTGTTGCGGCTGCGCAGCTGCCGCAGGCGGTAGCGGGCGTCGCGCTTGAACTGCGCCCACCGGGTCGGCAGATGATAGGTCCGGCCGCGCTCGCGGGCCGCGAGCTGCACCCGGCTCGCACGCGGAATGCGTTCCGCCTCATACTTTTTCAATGCCAAGGGGATGTCGGCGTCGTGGTGGGCCAGCGTGCGCGCCAGGACGTAGGCGTCCTCGATGGAGATCGCCGCGCCCTGGGACAGGAACGGCAGCATCGGATGAGCGGCGTCCCCGAGCAGCGTGACCGTATCGGCGGACCAGCGAGACATCGGATCGCGGTCGAACAGTCCCCATTTGAAGATCTGGTCGTCCTCGGCGCCGCCCAGCAGTGCCTGGATGTCGTCGCTCCAGCCCGTATAGGCGTGGAGGAGTTCGGCTTTCGTGCTGGGTATCGTCCAGGACTCCTCGACCCAGCCGGGATGCTCCTTGACCGCGACGACGTTCACCATCGCACCGCCCTTGACGTAGTAGGTGACGATGTGTGAGTTCGGGCCCATCCAGAACGCGGACTCGGGTCGGACGTGCGGCAGCGGGTACTTGTCGACGGGAACCAGTGCGCGCCAGCACATGTGGCCGGTGTAGGTGGCGTCCTGGTCGCCCAGCAGGGCGGCGCGCACGGTCGAACGGATGCCGTCGCAGCCGACGACGAGATCGGCCTCGAATTCGGAGCCGTCGTCGAAGCTCGCCACCGCGGTGTCGGCGTCGTGCCGGATGCCTGCGCAGGCGGTGCCCAGCCGCACCCGGTCGTCCGGTATCCGCTCGGTGAGCAGGGCGTGTAGATCGGCGCGGTGGATGTGCAGAAACGGTGCGCCGTACAGGGTTTCGCAGCTGTCCCGCAGCGGCGTGCGGAACAGTTCGCGGCCGGATTTCCAGTTCCGGCCGACCATCGCCTCGGGAACGAAGGCGACCCTCCGCAGCTCGTCGGCGAAGCCCAGCTCGTCGAGCACGGTGACGGCGTTCGGGGTGAGCTGGACGCCGGCGCCGACCTCGCCGAACCGGTGCGTGCGTTCGAAGAGGCGGTAGTCGATGCCGCAGTGGTCGAGGGCGGCGGCGAGCGTGGCGCCGCCGATGCCTCCGCCGATGATCGCGACGCGCGGTGTGCGTTTCATGAACGGTTCTCCTGAGCAGTGGGCCGGGAACGAGGGATCGTGCCGGGTCAGAGATCGATGACGAGGTCGCCGCGGCCGCGCGAGCAACAGATCATCATGCGGTCGTGGCCGGCTCGTTCGGCCGGGCCGAGGACGGTGTCGCGGTGGTCGACGGCGCCGGCGAGCACCTTCACCTCGCAGGCGCCGCAGACCCCCTCTTCGCAGGAGAACTCGGCGTCTACCCCTGCCTCGCAACATATTTCGAGAATCGAGCGATTCGCCGGGACGGTCAGGACCCGGCCGGACCGGTGCAGGGTGACCGTGAAGGCGTCGGCCGGGCGATCGACGGCGGGGGCCGTGAATCGTTCCCGGTGCACGAGGGCGGGATCGCGGTCGGCGGTGAGCCGGTCGAACTCGTCGACCATGGCCGGTGGTCCGCAGCAGTACAGGTGCGCGTGCGACGGTACGCCGGGAATTCGATCGGCCAGCCGGGGCGCGGAACCGGCCGCGGTCGCGAACAACGAGACGCCGGGTGCGTCGGCGAGTTCGTCACGGAACAGCGTCCGATCGGCGGTAGGAGACCAATAGTCCATCCGCACAGTGCTTTTCGATGCCGTGAGCCACCGGTACATGGATATGAGGGGCGTGATGCCGATGCCTCCGGCGAACAGATGATGCTCCGTGCCCTCGGCGTCGATCCCGAAGTTGTTGCGGGGCGTGGATATTCGATAGTCGGAGCCGACGACGGATTCGTGGTGCAGGTGGCGGGACGAACTGCCGTCCCGGTCGCCGGCACGCACGGCGATCTCGTAGCGCCCCGTGTCGCCGGCCGACCAGATCAGCGAGTACTGTTTGACCACCTCGGCGGCGACCCGCACGTCGATGTGGGCGCCCGGTTCGAACGCGGGCAGCGGCTCGTCGCCGAGCGGCGCGAACCGATAGCGGTTGATGCCCGCGGCGCCGTATTCGACGGCGACGAGGCGCACGGTGAGATCGTCGGTCACGGTCAGATCACCCCGTAGGTGATTCCCTTGCCGCGCAACCAGCTTCGGTACCGCTGCCCCATCAGATCGGTGCGGTGGTGCAGCTCGTACCGCAGCTGCACCGGAATGCGCTCCGGACGTTGCGTTTCCACGATGTCGCGGTCCTGGTGGTAGATGATGTCGGCGCGCTCGCGCACCGCCTCGGGTTCGGGGTGCGGCAGCGTGTCGAGTGCCGAGCACACCCGCACGACGCAATGCGTGGCGTCCAGCGGTTGCACGGCGAACAGCGTCGTGAAGGTGTTCGACGTCTCGGAGATCGCGGCTCCCGACGCGTCGGCATCCACGGTGCGTTTGGAGAAATAGCCGACGAACGGCGCGAACACGGTGTAGGTGTAGAAGGCGACGACCGGCCGCCCGCGCGCGTCGCCGATCGGCTGGAAGACCCGCACCTCCGAGGATCTCAGGCTGCCGTCCGGCAGTTCGGTCACCGTGTAGGGCTCGAGCTTGTCCGGCGCGTCCGGCAGCCCGTTGTACCCGGCGTGCACGAACGGGAAGTGCGAGGCGTCGACGAAGTTCTCGACCGCCCGGAATCCGTTGCCGTCGTAGTGATATGGGCCGCTGTGCACCTTCATGAAGGCCGTGTCGTCCCACTCGGGAAAATCGGGGACCGGCCCGGCGGGCTCGCCGAGGCACACCCACACGAACCCGTACCGCTCCGCCACGGGATAGGGGAAGGCGCGGGCCTTGCGCATCGGCTTCTCGTCGGGTGCGGCGGGCATCAGCACGCAGGAACCGGCGCTGTCGTAGCGCCAGCCGTGATAGGGGCAGATCACGGTGTCGTTCTCGAGCCAGCCCTTGGACAGCCGCGCGCCGCGATGGACGCACAGGTCCTCCCAGACGTGCGCCTGCCCGTCGCTGTCGCGCCACACGATCAGGTCGCGCTCGAGCAGCGTGACCTTGTGGATCTCGCCGGCCGGGAATTCGGTGGCGAAGTCGATGGCGTACCACTGGTCGAGCAGCACCTGGTCCTGGCAGCCGTCGTCCGCGGTGACGGGCCGGTGGTTCATCGCGATGGTCATCGGAACTCCTTGGGATGAGCGGTCATTGCGAGGTGGTGGCCGGGACGGGGTGGTCGACGAGCCGGCCGTCCCGGACCACGACGACGTCGTCGAGGGCGATGGTGTGTGCGCGCTGCGCGATATCGAGATGGGCGTAGGAATCGCGGCCCAGGAATGGATGCGGGCCGGTGGACCACAGGAAGTTGCCGGCGTAGGCGCGGGCGTCCATGCCCATGATCTCGTCCTTGCCGTACATCTCGGTCGCGAACCAGTCCGCGGTGCGCATCAGGCCCCACCCCATGTGCGAGGTGTAGCGGGCCCACTTGTCCTCGGAATCGGTCATGTACATCGACAGCAGGTCGGCGTCGGCGCCGCCCTCGATATCGGTGAGGCAGCCGTCGCGGACGTGCAGCACCGTGCGCGATCGGACGAATTCCTTGAACGGCAGCAGGATGTCGCCCGGCGCCAGCACGATGACGCCGTCGGCGGTCTGCGGCCAGAACAGGCACATCTTGGACGGCCAGTGGTCCCAGCGCCCGGGATCGTCGGCGAATCCGGTCTGGAATCCCGGATGGCAGTTGGCGAGGTCGACGGTGAGCCGGGTGCCGTGCGGTGAGGTCACCGTCATCACCGCGGCGTCGCGCACCATGTTCGCGGCCGCCAGCACATCGTCCTTGTCCCGTTCGGCCGGCATGTTCCGGATCAGCACGTCCGGTGCGTCGCAGACGAATACGATGCGCGTGCCGGACGCCAGGATCGACTCCTGCAGTGGGGCGTGGATGAATCCCTCGCGGGTGAGGTCGACGACGAGATCCGCACTGCGCAGCAGGCTTTGGGCGGCCTCGTCGGCGAGGACGGACACCAGTCCGGGGCCGGCCCCGGTATGCGTGGACGGCACCGGCGCCGGGCTGCCGCCGGGGACGGTGGCGACGATGACGTGTGCGCCGAGGCCGCGGGCGGCGGCGAACGCGGCGGAGACGTAGTCGCCGCGGCTGGTCGGTTCGGCGAGCACCACGACGTGTTCGCCGGCAACGACTTTCGACAGGGTGAGCTGGCGGGTGAAGGCGTCGTGAAGGTCCGCGGAGCGCAGATCGAACACGGGTTTCTCCTGTTCCGGACGGGGTCAATGCGGGGGAAGCGGCGCGGACGCGGTGAGGTGGCGGTGCAGCGCGGCGAGGAAGCCGTCGAGGTCGTCCCACGGGACCATGTGCCCGGTGCCGGGCACCCCCTCGAGGCGGATCGCCGGATTCCGCCGGTGCAGTTCGGCCACCGCGGCGGCGGGCACGACCGGGCTGTTCTCGCCGTACAGCAGGGCGATGTCGCCGGCGAGGCGGTCCCAGATCGCGAAGTAGTCTTCGGTTTCGAAGCCGCGGTGGGTTTCGGCCACCGCCAACGGATCACAGCCGGCGAGCACCTCGGCCCGCAGCGCCAGCTGTTCGCCGGACCACCCGGGAAAGTACGAACGCACCTGGGCCGCATCGGTTCCCGCGCGGGCCTGTTCGATCTGGGTGAGAAACGATTCGCGCGTCATCGGATACGGATCCCGGCCGGGTCCGGAGGTCGGCGGATCGACAAGCACCACAGGGCCTTCCGGACGCGCCTCGACCGCCCAGGCCGAGACGATCCGCGCGCCCAGCGAATGCCCCACGACCACCGGCCGGTCGAGCGCCAGCGCATCGAGCAGTTCGGTCAGGTCGGCGCGGTAGTCGTCGAGCCGGTAGCTGCCCAGCGGTGAGCGGTCCGTCTCGCCGCGGCCGCGCAGATCCGGGACGTACACCCGGAACTCCGGCAGTCGGTCGGCGATGAATCGCACCGTCTCCGCGGGGCCGGTGATGCCGGGCACGAAGACCATCGGGCGGCGTGCGGCCGGGTTGTAGATCACGACCCGATGGGATAAGCCGTTGGCGCGCAAGTATTTCACCGAGGCGCCGTCGAGGGCGCGTTCGCGGTGCGTCGGTCGGGGGCTCATCCGGCCACCACCGTGGGCCGCAGCGCCGCACCGCCGAGCGCCGAATCGGGGCCCGCTCCGAGCGCCCGCACGATCTCGCGCGCCGTCGCGGTGGCGGCGGTGACCACCGGCTTCCCGGTCACCGCCTCGACCTGCGCGACCGCGGCCAGCGAGGGCATCTGCACACAGGCCGACAGCACGATGCCGTCGGCGTCGCCGAGGTCCAGGTTCGCGACGTGGCCGGGCAGTCCCGCGGGGTCCAGGCAGCCGACGGCGCGATTGTCGGCCACGCCCAGCGTGATCCAGTCGACGGTGTCGATCCCGTATCCGCGCAGATAGCCGATGACGAGGTCGGTGAGTGCGGGGACGTACGGCGCCACCACCGCGACCCGCGACAGCTCGAGTTCGGTCAGCGTGCGCACCAGGGCGCCCGCGCTGCTGACCACCGGTGCGGCGCATCCGGCGGCGCGCGCGACCTCGGTCAGCCGCGCCTCGATCCGTTCGTGCGCACCGGCTCCGCTCGCCATCACCGCCACCAGGCAGGCGTAGGCGAGCACGTCCACGTTGGCGTCGGCCAGTTCCGCCGCGCAGCGATCGCCCTGCTCGACCATCGCGGCGAGCGAATCGGGGTCCACGGTGTGCAGGGTGGCGCGGCTGGAGTGGAACGTGTGCGGCTGCGCGAGCCCGTCGAGCAGCGCCGGGATCTCGGTCTCCATGGTGGTGTTCGAGCTGGGCACGATCAGGCCGATGCGGCGCGGCGTATCGCTCACGAAAGCCGGTGTGCCGCTGTGTGAATCGGTGGTCATGCGAGGGCCTCCCGGCGAGCGGTCGCGCGGAGCCGGGCGACCGCCGCGTCGGCGGTGACCACGTCGGCGTACTTGGCCTGCAGATCGAACAGGGCGGCCGCGTGCGGGCCGGCCGCCCGGTCCCCGACGCAGTCCCGCGGGATCAGCACCGGAAACCCCGAGGACACCGCGTCGACCGCGGTCGCGCGGACACACCCGCTGGTGGTGGCGCCGCACAGCACGATCGAGTCGACCCCGGCCGCGCGCAGCCGCTCGGCCAGCCCGGTGCCGAAGAACGCCGAGGCGTGATGCTTGACCACGACCGTGTCGTCGGCGTGCACGTCCAGCCGGTCGTCGATGTCCACCAGCCGCGAGCCGACGGTGAGTTCCGCCAGTCCCGGGGCCTTGCGCAGCCAGACCGCGGCCTGATCGGGGGAGTCGTATCCGATCGTCGTGTACACGATCGGCGCTCGGACCGCCCGTGCGACGGCGACGACGCCCGCGGTCGTCTCGACCTCGGCGGAGAGATCGGTGCCGGTCGGGACGGACGGATCGGTGAAACCGTTGCTGAAATCGACCACCAGCACCGCCGGATGCTCGCCGTGGTCGAGCGAGTGGCCGAACCCGGCGGCGGTGTAGGCGTCGCGCAGCGCGGCCTGTTCGGTGGAAAGGTCCGGTGATCCTACCTTTTTTGACATGGGGGTATCCTCAGATCTCGTCGAGGGGGTTCGGGGGCCGGAACCGGCCCGTCGGGTTATCGGCGAATCATGGTGCGGCGGTTCAGCAGTCGTGCTCGCCGGGCGTCCACACCTCCTCGAGGTGCCTGGTCATCTCCCGGGCCGCGGCGTCGGCGTCGCGGGTCACGATGGCGTCGTAGATGCGGCGATGGCCCGCGACCTGACAGCTGGTCGGCTGGTAACTGGATCCGTCGAGCCGATCGCGGAATCCGCGCAGCAGCGAGTAGACCGCCGAGTGGATGCCGATGACGGTCGGATTACCGGTGGCGTGCCCGATCATCAGATGGAAATCGGCGTCCGCGCGCTGGATTTCGGAATCCCCGGCCGCCACGCGTGCCTCGAACTCCGCCAGCGCCTCGTACAGGCGCTGCCTGCCCTCCTCGGTGAGGTTGCGGGCGGCCAGCGCGGAGACCCCGGGCTCGAAGGCGCGCCGGAACTCCATGACGGAGTCGCTTGCGGTACTGGAGAATTCGACCACCGCGCGGAACGGTGCGACCAGCTCGGCGGCGGACGGGTCGGTGACGAAGGTGCCCTCGCCGTGCCGGCTCTGCACCATCCCCAGCAGATCCAGCTCCCGCAATGCTTCCCGCATGGTGTTGCGGCCGACCCCGAACGCCGTGGCCAGTTCGCGCTCGGGCGGCAGTTTGTGGCCGGCCCGCAACCGCCCGTTGCGCATCTGTTCCTGGAATTGCTCGACCACCGTGCGGGACATGCGTCCGAGCTTCACCGTGGTGAATTCGGGTCCGGCATCGGTGGATTCGGGTCCGGCATCGACAGCGGATGTCACGTGCCACAGCTCCCTCGTGCGTCGGAAGCAACCCGGCGGGGGTTGCGTACTCCACTACACCAACGGTGTGTTTCGGGGCGACGCGGCGTACGTTACGAGGCCGTAAAGGTCCTACCACCGGTCCTTTGTCGTTCTCACGCCCGGGCGGTGCCGAGCAGTTCGATCACCTCGTCGTCGCTGAGCTGGTGAAAGTCCTCGTAGGCGCCGCCGACGCCGCCGAGTACGCGGGGTACCAGCGGGCAGACCGTCTCGTCGGCGATCTCGCCGACACGGTGCAGCGCCTCGGCCGACGAGACCGGCACCGCCACCGTGATCCGGCGCGGTTCGTGTAATCGGACGATCCGGCAGGCGACCGCGACCGTCGCGCCGGTGGCCATGCCGTCGTCGACGATCACCACGCTGCGGCCGCGCGGCGGGATCGGCGCCGCGTGGGCGCGCAACATCCGTTGGCGCCGTTCGAGTTCCGCGCGTTCGTGCCGCTCGGTCTCGGCCAGCTGTTCGGGGGTGATGCCGTTGTGGCGCAGCACGTCCTCGTTGAGCACGCGGGCGCCGCCCTCGCCGAGCGCGCCCATCGCGAGCTCCGGCTGCCAGGGCACGCCCAGCTTGCGCACCAGCAGAATGTCGAGATCGCCGCCGAGTACCGCGTGCACCGCCGCCGCCACCGGAACCCCGCCCCGGGGCAGCCCGAGCACCAGCGGGCCCGACGCCCGCAGGTGGAGCAGCGACTCACCCAGCGCACGACCGGCGGCGGCCCGATCGGGATAGACCATGGTCTGTCGAGTCTAGTTCCCGGGTGGGATCGGGTGGCCGAACCGAAGCAAACCGCGCCCGCCGTTATCGTGCTCGCCGTTATCGCGGTGCGACGGCGAACCGGCGCAGCGACAGGCTCGGATTGCTGCCGCGGACCCGGGCCAGATGACCGAGATCCACCCGTGCGGTGGCGATTCCGGTGGACTCGCCGAGTTCGGCCAGCACCGTGCCCGCCGGATCCACGATCATCGAGGCGCCCGCGCCGCGCGGCGTGGCCTGGTCGGCGGCGGCGACGTAGACCGTGTTCTCGATGGCGCGGGCGCGCAGCAGCGTCGTCCACTGGTCCACCTTCGCCGGACCCGGAATCCACTGCGCCGGCAGCGCGAGCACGTGCGCCCCGGCGGCCGCGACGCGCCGGACACCCTCCGGGAACCGCAGGTCGAAACAGGTCTGCAGCCCGAACACCACGCCGTCGACGGTGAAGGTCGCGGGCTCGGTGATCTCGCCCGGCACCACCACGTCCGATTCCTTGAACCCGAAGGCGTCGTAGAGATGCACCTTCCGGTACACCGCCTCGTACTCGGCGTCCGGCCCGGCCGCGACCAGCGTGTTGTAGATGCGATCGGTCCGGCCCCCGCCGGGCGCCTCCGCCACCCCGGCCACCAGGTGCACGCCGAATTCGGCGGCCAGCCCGCGCAAGCGGTCCACCCACGGCCCGGTGATCGGTTCGGCGGCCGCCACCGCGCGACGGTCCAGCCGGGTCACGGCGAACATCGAATATTCGGGCGCGATGACGACCCGCGCACCGTGTTCGGCCGCCGCGCGCACCTCGTCGCGCAGCATCGCCAGATTCGCGTCCTTGTCGGTGTAGGGCGCGAACTGCACCACCGCGACATCGATGGAGCGAGCCGGTTCCGGCTCCGCCGCCGGGTCGGTCGCGGACTCGGCATCGACGGTGGCCGCCGGCCCACCGCTCGCCTGGTGCGCCGGATTGCCGGTGACCACCGACGGATTGCTGACGACCACCGACGGCGGGCCGTCACCGATCGATAGCGACGGCGGGCCGTCACCGATCGATACCGACGGCGGGCCGTCACCGATCGACGCCGGCGGCAGGCCGCTCACCGCGCCGGACTCCGTTCCGGTGCTGCCGGGGGCTTCGGTGGGCGGCGTGCCGGTGGCGCCGGACACGGCCGGTTCGTGCGGTTGCATAGGTCTCACCGTATGGGCCGACGGTCGGGGCGACCACCACCAGGCAGTAAAGTACAGGTCAATGAGCACCTCACCGGTCGACAGTGGTTCCTTCGCCGACGAGAGGGACGCACCCGACCCGTCCTTCGCCGATCTCGGTATCGATGATCGCGTTCTGGCGGCCATCGCCGATGTCGGCTACGAATCGCCCTCGCCGATCCAGGCGGCGACGATTCCCCCGCTGCTCTCCGGCGCCGACGTGGTGGGCCTGGCACAGACCGGAACCGGTAAGACCGCGGCCTTCGCGATCCCGATCCTGATGGGCCTGGAGGGCAAGGGCAAGGCGCCGCAGGCGCTGATCCTGGCCCCCACCCGCGAGCTGGCGATCCAGGTCGCCGAGGCGTTCGGCAAGTACTCCGCGCATATGCCGGGCGTGCACGTGCTGCCGATCTACGGCGGCCAGAACTACACCGTGCAGCTGTCGGGCCTGCGCCGCGGCGCCCAGGTGGTGGTCGGCACCCCGGGTCGCGTGATAGATCACCTCGAGCGCGGCACCCTGGACCTGTCGCAACTGCGGTACCTGGTGCTGGACGAGGCCGACGAGATGCTCAAGATGGGTTTCCAGGAGGACGTCGAGCGCATCCTCGCCGATACCCCCGCCGACAAGCAGGTGGCGCTGTTCTCCGCCACCATGCCCGGCGCGATCCGCAAGATCTCCAAGCAGTATCTGAAGGATCCGGTCGAGATCACGGTCAAGGCCAAGACGGCCACCGCCACCAACATCACCCAGCGCTGGGTGCACGTCTCGCATCAGCGCAAGCTCGACGCCCTGACCCGCATCCTCGAGGTCGAGCCGTTCGAGGCGATGATCATATTCGTGCGCACCAAGCAGGCCACCGAGGAGCTGGCCGAGAAGCTGCGCTCGCGCGGATATTCGGCGGCCGCCATCAACGGCGATATCGCGCAGAACCAGCGCGAGCGGACCATCGGCCAGCTGAAGTCGGGGACGCTGGACATTCTGGTCGCCACCGACGTCGCCGCCCGCGGGCTGGACGTCGACCGCATCTCGCACGTCGTCAACTACGACATCCCGCACGACACCGAGTCCTACGTGCACCGCATCGGCCGCACCGGCCGGGCCGGCCGCAGCGGCGAGGCGCTGCTGTTCGTCGCGCCGCGCGAGCGCCGGCTGCTGGACGCGATCGAGCGCGCCACCCGTCAGCCGCTGACCGAGATGCAGCTGCCGACCGTGGAGGACGTGAACGCGCAGCGGGTGGTGAAGTTCCACGACGCCATCACCGAGAACCTCGCCTCACCCAATCTGGCCCTGTTCCGCAAGCTGATCGAGGACTACGAGGCCGAGCACAACATTCCGCTGGCCGATATCGCCGCCGCGCTCGCGGTCGGCGGGCACGACGGCGACAACTTCTTCATGGAGCCCGAGCCGGAGCCGCGCCCGCGCAAGTTCGATCGTGAGCCGCGCCGGGAGCAGGGGGGCGGGGCCGCCCGTCATCGCGCGACCGGCGCCGAGATGGCGACCTACCGCATCGCGGTCGGCAAGCGCCACCGGGTGGTGCCCGGTGCGATCGTCGGCGCCATCGCCAACGAGGGCGGCCTGCGCCGCAGCGATTTCGGCCACATCAGCATCCGCCCCGACCACAGCCTGGTCGAATTACCGGCCGATCTGCCGCCGGACACCCTGGATGCCTTGCGCCGCACCAGGATCAGCGGCGTCCTGATCCAGCTCCAGCCCGATCAGGGCCCGCCCGGGCATCGCGGCGGCGGCACCGTGGGCCGCGGCCCCCGCCGCGATCAGCGCCGCCCGGACCGCCGCAAGCCACGTTCCTGACGGCCGCAAGCCGCGCTCGTGACGGCCGCTGCCCCGCTCCTGATGGCGGCCGCAAGCGTCGTTCCTGACGGCCGCGAGCCGCGTTCCTGACGGCCGCTGCCCCGCTCCTGATGGCGGCCCCCGCAGCCCCGCTCCCGATGGCGGCCGCGAGCGTCGTTCCTGACGGCCGTGAGCCCGCAGGCATCCGGAGCCGCAGGTCGTGCTGCCGACGCGCAGATGTGCCGCCAACCGAGCAAGCTCCGTTTCCGGCGGCGGGTTCGCTCCCAGCCTCGCGTGCTCGCGATGGATCACGCGTTCGTGGCCCGGCATGTGCCGCTCACGCCGACGGGCACCCGAACTTGCCGACCGCGCCGATCGTTATCCGCGGTGCGCGGGAAAAGTACTGCGCCACACCGGCTTCCGGTGTGGCGCAGGTGGTTCGCCGGGCCGCCCGGTGATGCCGGGTACCCGGTGCGATATCAGTTACCCGGTACGGAGCGGGGGACCGGCCGGTCGTCCGAGGGCGGCTTGGGGGCGTACGGATCGGTCAGCGGGTTGGGGTAGACCGTGATGACGCCGACCGTGGGTGCCATCACGCAGTTGGCGCCGGGGTAGGCGATCGTGCCCCACATGCTGGCGACGACCGTGCCGGGCCCGCTGTCGACCGTCTTGGTCAGGGCCGGGGTATCGAATTCGGTGCGCTCGTCCAGCGGCATCACACCGCTGCGGCCGTTGCCGGTGTTGAGCCAGGCCACCGTCAGACCGGAGCTGATGGGGAAGCCCGGCTGGTTCGGGGTGGCCTGGAAGCGCACGGTGGCGTACTCGCCGGCGATGCCCCGGTCCGGGCCCGGCACGCCGGCGTTGCCCGCGACGGCGGTCAGCGAGATCGGCACGTTGGGGCCGCAGCCGAAGGTCGGCGCCTGATACCAGAACGGCGTGAACCCGCCCGCGACGTGGTCGAGTTTGGCGGCCGAGATCAGGTGCGCCGTATTCGCCAGCGAACCCACGCCCTCCCGGGCGGCGGGATCGGTGCCCGCCGTGGCGGTGAGCTGTTCGATGGCGGTGTCGATCGGCGACTCGGCGGGTTCGGCGGTGGCGCTGCCGAGGGTTGCCGCCGCGCTCAAACCGCAGGCCGCCGCTACCGCGGCCAGACGCGCGAAGGTCTTGCCGTTCACTCGTGGTGCTCCTTGTCGTGAACTCCGGGCCGGCGATGGACAATGCCCCGGGGGTCGGTCGACTCCGGCGGGGCGCGCGGCCTTTCCGCAGCAACGTACCAGGTCCCGGCCGGTCAGGCAGGTCGCACCCGGAACTCGGACCGGAATCGTGCGGGCGGTCCTGCCGACGGCGCCGGATTACCGGGGGGTAAGTTTGGTGGCCGGACATCCGAACACGGTGGGGAGACGCCCATGCAACTTGCCCTGTCACCCGACGAGGCGCACTTCCGGGACGAACTGCGCCGGTTCTACCGGACCGAGATCCCGGCCGAGATTCGCGACAAGGTCGAGCACGGCCGCGAGTTGTCCCGCGAGGACGTCGTGACGACGCACAAGATCCTGAACGAGCACGGCCTGGCCGTCCCGAAGTGGCCTGTCGAGTGGGGCGGCAAGGACTGGACGCCGATTCAGCGTCACATCTGGGAAGACGAGATGCAGCTGGCGTGCGTGCCGGAGCCGTTGACGTTCAACGCCAACATGATCGGCCCGGTGATCGCGCAGTTCGGTTCGCAGGAGCTCAAGGAGCGGTTCCTGCCGCCCACCGCGGCGCTGGACATCTGGTGGTGCCAGGGCTTCTCCGAACCCGATGCCGGCTCCGACCTCGCCTCGCTGCGCACCACCGCGGTGCGCGACGGCGACTCCTACATCGTCAACGGCCAGAAGATCTGGACCACGCTGGCCCAGTGGGCCGACTGGATCTTCTGCCTGGTGCGCACCGACCCGAACGCGCCGAAGAAGCAGGCGGGCATCTCGCTGCTGCTGTTCGATGTGAAGACCCCCGGTGTGACGGTCCGGCCGATCAAGCTGATCGACGGCGGCCACGAGGTGAACGAGGTCTTCTTCGAGAATGTCCGGGTGCCCGCCGATCAGCTGGTCGGCGAGGAGAACATGGGCTGGACCTACGCGAAGTTCCTGCTCGGCAACGAGCGCACCGGCATCACCGGCGTCGGCCGCACCAAGGTCCGGCTGGCGGTGGCGAAAAAGCATGCGGCACAGACCAAGACGGCGAACGGCACGCTGCTCGAGGATCCGCTGTTCGCCGCCCGGGTGGCCGAGCTGGAGAACGAGCTGCTGGCGCTGGAGCTGACGCTGCTGCGGGTGGTGGCCAATTCCAGTGAGGGCCGGCCGAATCCGGCCTCCTCGGTGCTCAAGCTGCGCGGCAGCGAACTGCAGCAGGCCGCGACCGAGCTGCTGCTCGACATCGCGGGACCGGACGCGCTCCCGGTCGGCGCGACCGATATCGCCTCGCCGGACTGGGCGCAGCGCAGCGGTCCCAGCTACCTGAACGTCCGCAAGACCACCATCTACGGAGGCTCGAGCGAGGTGCAGCGCACCATCATCGCCTCCACCATCCTCGGGCTGTAATTTACCCACCCGGCCGGCTCCACAAGGCTCCGCCGGCCTGCCATCCCCTGAGAGGCGCCGCCATGGATTTCGAACTCACCGATGAACAGGTCCTGCTGCGCGACACGGTGCGCGAGCTGCTGGCCCGCGCCTACGACCCGGAGAACCGGCTGAAGGTGATCGACACCGAACTCGGCTGGAACCGCGACGTGTGGTCGCAGCTGGCCGAATTGGGCGTGCTGGGGCTGAGTTTCAGCGAGGCGGACGGCGGCATGGACGCCGGTCCCGTGGAGACCATGGTGGTCATGGAGGAGATCGGCCGCCGGCTGGCGCCGGAACCGCTGCTGGACGCGGTCCTGCTGCCGGGCGCGCTGATCGCCCGCGCCGGGACCGACGAGCAGCGGCAGCGAGTGCTGCCCGGCGTGGCGGCCGGCACCACCCTGCTCGCGCTGGCCCACGACGAACCCGGATCGCGCTGGCCGGCCACGGAGGTGGCCACCCGGGCCGAGGCCGACGGCGACGGCTACCGCCTGACCGGTGTGAAAAACCCGGTGGCCCACGGGGATTGCGCAGACCAGCTGGTGGTGAGCGCGACCGGGACGGACGGTGTGCAGGCGCTGTTCCTGGTCGCCGCCGACGCCGCGGGCGTGGCGCGCAAGCCGTACCGGACCTTCGACGGTGGTCGTGGCGCGCAGGTGGAGTTCACCGCCGCCCCGGCCGAACTGCTCGGCCCGGTGGCCGGGGTGCTCGACGCGGCGATCGGCACGGCACAGGCGAGCCTGTGCGCGGAGGCGGTCGGCGCGATGTCCGAGGCGCTGCGGCTGACCACCGACTACTTGAAGACCCGCAAGCAGTTCGGCGTCCCGCTGTCGACGTTCCAGACGCTGACCCAGCGCGCCGCGAACATGTACGTCTCGCTCGAGCTGGCGCGCAGCATGAGCCTGTATCTGACCGCCGCGCTGGCCGACGGGGACGTGGGCCCGGTGCCGGCGTCGCGGGCGCGGCTGCAGGTGAGCCGGGCCGCGCGGCACATCGGGCAGGAAGCGGTCCAGATGCACGGCGGGATCGGCATCACGACCGAATATCCGGTGAGCCACTACGTCGCCCGGCTGACGGCCGTCGAACGCGTCCTCGGTGGCGGCAACGACCACCTGCAGGTGCTCGCGCGGCAGGTGGGCGACTACGAGCTGGCCGAGTTCCAGTGCCGTTGAGCGGGCCGGGTTCCGGTATTGCTGGACCCGGTTGCGTTCTGGTGTGGTTGAGTCCGGCTGGGTTCGAGGGTTGCCGAGTCCGGTCGGGTTCTGGTGTCGTTGAGTCCGAGTCGAGGGTTGCCGAGTCCGGCTGGGCTCCAGCGTCACTGCGTCCGGGGCGGTTCCGGTGTTGCCGAGTCCGGCCGGACTTCTGGCGTGGTTGACGTGGCCCGGTTCCGGCGTTGCTGTTCCGGGCCTGATCAGTTCTCGTCGTAGAAGTCCGGCGCCTGCTCGGATTCCGGGGTGGGCGTCGGGCTGGTCGTCGCCTCGGTGACGATCGGGTGGGGCGTCGTGTCGGTGGGGGTTCGCCGGGTCGTCGTGGTCGGGCGGGGCCGGGTGGTCGTCGTCCGGGACTCGTCGAACGATCCGGACGTGGTGGTCCGCGTGGTTTCGCTCGGCCCGGCATACGGTGCCGGAGAACTGGTTTCGTCCCTGGACGTGGTGGTCCCGGGCGCCCCGGAGATGGTGCGTCGCGGCGGGGGATCGACCGCCACGCGCCAGCTGGGCGACGGCGGGATGTGGACGGCCGCGGTCGTGCTGCCCGACGGGCTCGTGAGTAGCCCGGTGGGGGCGGATTGCAGATCGGCGTTCAGCGGTGGCGGTGTGACGTAGACCTCGTGCTGCCCCAGCCCGCAGGAGCCGATGAGCACCAGCCCCAGCGAGACCGCGCCGGCGGCCAGCGCCGGGCCGGCCACCCTGACATCCAGGCGGCGAGGGGTGTTCTCGCCTGCGCCCGCCCCCGAACCCGCGTGGTCGTCCATGGGTGCGCCGCTCCTCGTGCTGTCCGGATGGCCTCACCTTAGCCAAGGCAGCGCCGTCGGGCCAGACGGGGCGGTCGCGCGGCACGATACCGGAAGAGGATTCAAAACAACTGTGATTCACATATCGAATCGCTAACATCCGCGTGTCGTACGCCGTGTCGGGTGACGTTTGGGCAACGGAGAGATACCGTGTGAGCCACCTTACACAGGCGACGCCTGAAGCTTGCCTTACGACACCGCCGAATTCGCGGGTCGGCAGGCGTCATCGAGGAGTGGTGATGGGAGCGTACTCGCTGCATGCGGCGACGCAGAACGGTTCGGACGCAATCGAATCCGGCCGGTCGGCCGGGGCCGTCGTCGCCCGGGTGGTGGCCTGGCTGATCTTCGTGGGCGGTGTGGCCGGTGCGGTGCTCGGCATCGCCGGACTACGTGTCGAGATCGCCGTCGCGGGCCTCATTCTCGCCTGCACCGCCGGACTGGTTCTGCTCAAGCTGCGCGCCGACGCGGCTCAATCGGTCTGACCCGCCGACGCCTCGGCCGGTTCCGGCGCGCTGCCGGTCCGGCGATCCGGCCGTGCCGCCGTCCGTCGATCCGCCGGGCACGGTGCGACGCAGCGGCTCGAAAACCGGTGGGTGGCAAGGGGTGGCGCGCCTACCGTGGGTAGGTATGAGGATCGAATCGACCTGCGACGCGGCCGAGTTCCAGCGGCGCACGGCGGCGTTCGTGGGGCGGGAACCCCTGCGGAATACGGTCATCGCGACGGTTGTGGACAGCTATGCGACGGGGCTGTCCGACGGTTCGGCGGTGTTCGCGTCGGTGCATGCGGGCGGTTCGGTGGTGGGTGTCGCGATGTGCACGGCCGGGCACAGCGTGTACCTGGGCGATATGCCCGATCCCGCGGTGCCGGATGTGGTGGCGGCCCTCGCGAAGCGGATTCCCGATACGCCCGGTGTCGAGGGCGCGCCGGGCACCGCCCTGGTGTTCGCCGAGCAGTGGAGCGCGCTGTGCGGCGGCGAGTTCCGGTTCGACTTCGCCAGCCGGCTGTACCGGCTGGCCGAGCTGTCGGTGCCGCGGGTCCTCGGATATGCCCGGCGCGCCGGCGAATCCGATGTCGAGATGTGTGCGCTGTGGTCGCGGCAGATGGGCAGCGAAATGGGAATCAGCATGAGCGCCGGGGCGATTCGTGCTCGAGTCGCCCTGGGGCGCTGGTGGCTGTGGGAGGACGACGGTCGGCCGGTCTGCATGGTAGGCCATCAGGCCCGGGCCTACGGCTGGACGCGGATCGGGCCCGTCTACACGCCGCCCGAGTCCCGCCGGCGCGGCTACGCCGCCGCGCTCACCGCTCATGTGTCGAAGCTGCTGCGCGACAACGGCTCCGAGGTGTGCCTGTTCACCGACGTCGGCAACCCGACCTCGAACAAGATCTACCGCGAGATCGGGTTCGAGCCGGTACGCAATTTCGTGCACTACGAGTTCACCTGAGCCGTCGGCTCCGATCGATCATTGTGCCGCAGGCGAATCCGGCATCGCACCGACCGATGACCGGCGACCTGCGCCGGGGGATGCCGGAATTCCGCGGTCCAGGATTCGGTCGAGTGCCGAACGCAGCGCGCTGCCCGGGTCGGCGGGAAGCGCGGGGGAGCGCCAGGCGACGATCTGGTCCGGCCGCACCAGGAGCGCGCCGGAGCGGGTGAGACCGGCTGCCGTGCACCAGGTCTCGTCCATCTCGTGCACCTCCACCGGTGCTTCCTGCGCCCGCCACGCTCGGCCGTCCGGGCCGATCAGCAGCGCACAGCGGGTGTCGACGAGATCGAGCGCGGAGCGGCCGCCGGGCAGAAAGTGGTGCGGCAGCCGGGTTCCCGGCTGACCGGCCAGATCGAGACGGGTCATCGTGTGCGGGCTCCCGTCGTCGATGACCGCGGCACTGTGACAGCGGGCGCCGAGGATCAGGGCGATCGGGTCGGCCAGCGGTGTGCCGTCGGTGGATTCGGTGTTCAGCGCCCGCAGGTTCGCGATCCGCACGCTGGACTGGTCGGCGGTGTACCAGCCGATCGGGTGCCGTTCGGCGTGGTAGCTGTCCAGCAGGGCCTCGCCCGCGGCCCCGTGCAGCACGTGCGCGAGCTTCCAGGCAAGATTGTGCGCGTCCTGAATCCCGGTGTTCGCACCCGCCGCGGCGTAGGGCGGCATGACGTGTGCGGCGTCGCCCGCCAGGAACACTCGGCCGGACCGGTACCGATCGGCGACGAACATGCCGGACTCCCATGGCAGCACGCTCAGCAGTTCGACGTCGAGGCCGGGCGCGCCGATCGCGGTGCGCAGCGCCTCGGGCCACCGCTCGGCCGGGCGGTCCACGCCCTCGCCGGTGGTGAAGATCCAGCGGAATTCCCCGTCCACCGAGGCGAAGGTGCCGGGCACGGAGTCGTTCTCGATCTGGCAGAGGTTGAACTCCCGGCCGCGCACCAGCTCTCGGAGGTCGGCCCGGAAGTAGACGTTGACGGCGCGGCCGAGGGTGCCCCGCCCGCTGCGTGCGATGCCCAGCCGCTCCCGGATCGGGCTCGCAGCACCGTCGGCGGCGATCAGGTAATCGGCCCGCAACCGTTCCACGGTGCCGTCGCCGGCCCGCAGCACCGCCTCGATTCCCGTTGTGTCCTCGGTGAATTCGACGCATTCGGTGTCGAAGCGGAGATCGCAGCCGCGCCGTTCGGCCAGCCGGCGCAGCGTCGGTTCCAGTAGATCCTGCGCGCACAGGCAGGCGGGCGCCGGGGTGAGGGTGTCCCACTGCGGAATACCGCCGGGCAGCGTAAACGGCAGTTGCCGGGCCTGCGCCAAGGTGGGCCCGGCCGCCATCGCCTGATGGGCGGCGAGGCCGCGCGCCGCCTCCAGCACCTCCTCGGCGATTCCGGCCTGCCGGAACAGCTCCATCGTGCGGATGTTGATACGCCGCGCCTTCGGCTGCGGCGAGGTGCCGCGCCGGCGCTCCACCAGCGCCGCCGACACCCCCTGGTGCTGCAGGAACAGCGCGGCCGACAGCCCGACGAGGCCGCCGCCGACGATCAGGACGCGCGGTGGGTGTACGTCGTACATCATGTGTACGTTGTACACGGATGATTGAATGCGGTCAAGGAGGTGCGATGACGGAGGAGGCACCCGGACCACTGGTCTGGTCGCTGCCGGAACCGCCCGGCCGGCCGACCACGAGCCTGAGCCGGGCCGAGATCCTGCGTGCCGGGCTGGCCGTCGCGGATGCGGAGGGCGCCCGGGCGCTCACCATGCGCCGGGTGGCCGCCGCGGTCGGCGCGTCGACCCCGATGTCGCTGTATCGCTACGTCGGCAGCAAGGACGGCCTGGTCGACCTGATGATCGATGCGGTCTACGGCGAGATCCCGCTACCCGAGCCGCCGGCCACGCAGTGGCGGACCGGATTGGAGCGCCTGGCCCTGGACACCTGGGCGGTGATCTGCCGCCACCTGTGGTTCGGCGAACTCTGGCACACCCGCCCGCCACTGGGCCCGAATGCCCTGCGCTACTTCGACTACCGGTTCGCGCTGCTGGAGCCGCTGGGCCGCGGCGCCGACGATCTGACGTTGCTCACCGGCGCCGTCGACGGCCATCTGTTCGGCGCCGCCCTCCAGCTGGCCGAGGAGCGGCGCATGCGCGCCCGCGCCGGCCTGCACACCGACGCGGAACTGGCCGCCGCCGCGGCGCCCGTCGTCGAGCCGATGCTCGCCGACGGCCGCTACCCGGCCTTCGCCCGATGGTTCCACGGTCGCACCGGCGCGGGTCCGGACGATCCGGTGGCCTGGACATTGGGTTGCGTGCTGGACGGACTCACCGAACGGCTGGGACTGCCGCGCTCTCCCTAGCCGGTTCGGACTCGCCGCGCAGCAACTCGCAGACGTGCTCGTCGTCGACCGGTGCGTAGTCCTGATAGAACTCGCCGACATGGGTGATCCGGTCGCTGGTGTGCGAGCAGACCACCTTGTCGGCGTCGCCGGTCATCTCGGCCATCGCCGCCTCGGTGCCGACCGGCGCCGCCACCACGACGCGGATCGCGCCGCGCGAGTACGCCGCCCGGCAGGCCGCCCGGGTGAGTGCCGCGACGGCCAGTGCCTCGTCCACGATCACGACGGTGCGGCCGGCCAGTTCGAGCCGCGGCCGGGCCGAGCGCAGATGTTCGACTCTGCGGCGCAGGGCATCTCGCTCCCGCCGTTCGATGCGGCTCAGCTCGGATGCGTCGGTGCGCAGGATGCGTGCCCGGTTGCCGTCGACGATGCGAACGCCGCGCTCGGCGATCGCGCCGAACGCCGGCTCCGACCACTCGGGCGTGCGCAGTTGATGGACCACGGTGACGTCGAGCGCCACGTGTAGTTCGGCCGCGACGGCGGATGCCACGGCGGCACCGCCGCCGGCGAGGCCGACGACCACGATGTCCGGGCCCCGGAAGGCCCGTAGGTGTCCGGCTAGTCGGCGGCCGGCGTCGCGACGATCCAGATACAGCATCAGGCCTCCCGAAGGATCGTGGAAACGAATCGGCTGCGCCGGGTGTCTTGTGTCTCGGATGGTAACGGTGCTGTGTCGAAGCTCGAAAACTGTACGCGCCGTTTGCAATTACAGGTACTATTCGAGCAGTGGTCGTGCAGGTGGCGACCGCCGGGCCGTCGCCCCTCCTCGTGAGCGGGCGAAAATGTGTGTGCCATAGGGGATTCTGGCTGTCTGTGGGGGTATCCAGGATCCATACTTCCTCCGGAATCACCTATGTGGTGGTGTGAGCCACACTTCAGGACTCGGAAGACATCGTTATCGATTGTACGTCCGGCCTGGCGGCGCCTGTTGTGAAACAGGAATGTTCTACAACGCCGGATCGATTGTTGTCCATTGAAATGTACTGCGCTAGGGCTACTTTCGTAGCGATCGGTTTGTGATGCGGGGTATTCGCAGGCGGCCGGTCGTCAACCGGGCGATAAATCCGGACAGCGATCATCCGAAGACTGTGATCATCCGGAAGCGGGGATCATTCGGGGGCGGGGATCATCCGAGGGCGGGGGTGACCCATTCGAACGCCGTCGCCTCCGACCGTGCCCCCTCGGCAGTGCGCGACCGGTTGGGTTCGCCGAGTTCGGACAGCAAGGTCTCGGTCGTATCCACCAGGGCCGCCAGCGTTTTCGGATCGAACCAGCCGGGACGGGTCGCGAACAGCAGGTCCTCGCTCGCGGTGTTTCCACTGGCGCCCGGGGCGAACGGACAGCCACCGAGCCCGCCGAGCGATCCGTCCACCACCGCGGCCCCCGCGGCGAGGGCGGCCAGCGAATTGGCGACGCCCATACCCCAGGTGTCGTGACCGTGGAAGACGATGCGGCGGTGCGCTTCTCCCCAGCCGCCCCGGGCGCCGACCGCCTCGACGAGCGCGGCCACCTGAGCGGGGTGGGCCTGCCCGAGGGTATCGGCCAGCACGATGTCGCAGGCGCCGTCGGTGCGGGGGTCGGTGGCGATCGCCAGCACCCGCTCCGGATCGACCGGCCCGTCGAACGGGCAGGTGAACGAGGTCGCCAGGCACAGCTGGATGGATCCGCCCGCCTGCCGCGCCAGCCGGATCGCCTCCGGCATGGCGGCCACGCTGTCCTCGGCGGTGCGGCCGATATTGGCCTTGTTGTGCGCATCCGACACCGACAGGCAGTACTGGAAGTTGCGCACACCCGCCTCGGCGGCGCGGGCCACCTGGCGCGGCGTCGCCACCCATACCCAGCAGCGTTGCAGCTCTTCGGGTTCCAGGGCGGCCACCAGATCCATCGTGTTGGCCATCGGCGGCACCAGATCGGGCCGGGCCATCGAGCCGATCTCCAGCTCGGGCACGCCCAGTGCCAGCAGGGTGCGGGTGATCTCCACCTTGCGCTCGGTCGGCAGGACCTTGCCGGTCAGCTGCAGGCCGTCGCGCAGCGTCACATCGCGCAGCATCAGTCCGCCTCCAGCGCGCTGATCTCGGCATCCGACATGTTCAGCAGCGTCGACAGTACCTCGTGGGTGTGTTCGCCCAGGTCCGGGCCGACGGAGCGGATGGGCAGCGACTGCCCGCCGATCACCGGCACGATGCCCGGGAAGCCGACCTCCTTCGGTTCCGGCTCGCCCACGTCGACGGGGAACGGCTGAATCATGTTGCGCGCCCGGTACTGCGGATCGGCGGCGATATCGGCGGCGGTGTAGATCGGGCCGGACGGGATGGCGGCCTCCTCCAGGATGCGCAGCGCCTCGTCGCGGGTGTGCCGGCCGGTCCATTCGGAGATGGCGGCATCGAGCCGGTCGCGGTGTCGCCAGCGGCCGGCGTTGTCGGCCAGCTCCGGGTCGTCGGCCAGGTCGGGGCGGCCGATCACGCGCATGTAGCGCTGGAAGATGGCGTCGCCGTTGCCGCCGATGATGATGCTGGTGCCGTCGGCGCACGGATAGGCGTTACTGGGCGCGATGCCCTCCATCCGGCCGCCGACGCGCTCGCGCCGGATGCCGTAGGCGAAGTAGTCGGGGACCAGCGATTCCATCATCGACAGGATCGACTCGTTGAGCGCCACGTCGATGATGCGCTGCGACAACGGGATCGGGTCGGTCGCCCGGTCGCGCTGGAACAGCGCCATCACCGTGCCGAAGGCGGCGTAGACGCCGGCGATCGAATCGCCGATCGAGACGCCGACCCGCACCGGCGGCCGGTCCGGGTCGCCCACCAGTTCGCGCAGCCCGCCGACCGCCTCCGCGACCGCCGCGAATCCGGGCCGCTGGGCCATCGGGCCGGTCTGACCGTAGGCGGAGATCCGGGTGATCACCAGATCCGGATTGGCCACGGAGAGCACCTCCGGGCCCAGCCCCCAGCGCTCCAGCATGCCGGGCCGGAAATTCTCCAGCAGCACATCGCACTGCCGGATCAGATCCAGCACGGCCGCCCGGCCCTCGGCCGAGCGCAGGTCGAGCGTGATCGACTTCTTGTTGCGGTTGACGGTGCGGTACAGCATCGAGGTGTCGCCGCCGTAGAGGCGCCAATTGCGCAGTTCGTCACCGGTTTTCGGGCGCTCGACCTTGATCACCTCGGCGCCGAAGTCGCCGAGGATGCGCCCGGCGGTCGGCGCCGCGATGTAATTGCCGAGTTCCAGCACCCGCACACCGTCCAGCGGCCGAATCTCCATGCCCCGATTCAACCACCCGGAAGGGGACGGCTGTGACGGTAGGAGAGTCGACCGCCACGGCCGGCCCCGGCGAGTAGAGCCGTCTCCTGCCTCGGCGCGCGGTGAACCGGGGCCGGATCGTGTCGCTCTACGTCATGCTGCCCGGACGACCGGGTCGACGACCGAGTAGTGCTCGGCATTGCCGGCGATCACGGTGCTCGGCGTGCCGTCGATGCCGACGGGAATGTCGCCGGCCAGCGTGATGCGGGTCAGCTTGCGGTGTTCGGTGCCGTCGTAGTCGTCGATCGCGTAGTGCTGGGTGGCGCGGTTGTCCCAGATGGCGACGTCGCCGAGGGCCCAGTGCCAGCGGGTGGTGTGCTCGAGGCGGGTGACCCGGTCCTGGAACAGCTGGAACAGGGCGCGCGATTCGTTGCTGGGCAGCCCGACGATCTGCTTCACGAAATGGCCGAGCAGCAGGGCGCGTTCGCCGGTCTCGGGATGCACGCGCACCAGCGGATGTTCGGTCTCGTAGTAGGTGGACCGGAACTCGGCGCGGTAGGCCTGGGCCTTCTCGTCGGGCGAATCGTCCTGGGCGGCCGCGTAGTCGTACTGATTGGTGTGCCGCGCACGCAGGCTCTCGGCCAGCCGCTTCAGCGGTTCGGGCAGCGAGTCGTAGGCGGCGACGGTGGAGGCCCAGGTGGTCGAGCCGCCGTAGCTGGGCAGCGTGACCGCGCGCAGGATCGAGGCCCTCGGGACGCGGTCGACGAAGGTGACGTCGGTGTGCCAGCTGTTGGCGCGGCCGCGCTCGGAATCGATGGCCAGGCTCTTCACGCCCGCCGAGGTGACGGTGGGGTGTGGCGTGGTGGGGGTGCCGAGCAGTTCGGCGAATTCGTACTGTCCGTCCTCGGTCAGGTGGTGCTGATCGCGGAAGAAGATCACCTTGTGCTCGTTGAGCGCGGCCCGGATGGCGGCGACTGTCTCCGGGGCGAGTTCACCACCCAGCCGGACCCCATCGATCCGTGCGCCGATGTGGGTGCCGAGCTTGACGACTGTCACGGTGTCCGCTGCCTGATCGACTGACATACCGAGCCCTTTCTCGAAACGTACAACGTTTCGAGAACACCACCGGCGCCCGCCGGGAACCAGGTTTGTGGTCAGTCCGATCGAAACCGTGTTCAGCCCACGTGCTCGCGCAGATACGCCAGATCCTCGGCGACGCCGTCGGCCGGGGTCTCCAGCACCACCGGCGCCCCGGCCGTGCGGCACACCTCGGCGAGCAGCTGCGGATCGATGGTGCCGTCGGCGAAGTTCGCGTGCCGGTCGGCGCCGGAGTTGAAATCGTCGCGCGAGGAGTTCAGGTGCACCAGGTCGATGCGGCCGGTGATGGCCTTGATCCGGTCCACCACGCCGATCAGCTCCTCGCCGCCGGCCCAGGCGTGGCAGGTGTCCAGGCAGAAGCCCGCGCCGAAATCGCCGACCGCGTCCCAGACCCGGGCGATGGAATCGAAATGCCGTGCCATCGCGTGATTCCCGCCCGCGGTGTTCTCGATCAGGATCGGGACCGCGAAGCCGCCCTTGTCCTGCTGGCGTTCGAACAGCTTGCGCCAGTTGACGATTCCCGCCTCGATCTCGGCATCGGAGCGGACGTGCCCGCCGTGCACGACCAGCCCGAACGCACCCAGATCGGCCGCCGCCTGCGCCTGCTGGGCCACCGCGTTGCGCGAGGGCATGCGCAGCCGGTTGTTCGTGCTGGCCACGTTGATCTGATAGGAGGAGTGCACCACCACGTCGATCGGGCTGGCCTTGATCTCCTCGGCCCGCGGGTGCGGCTGCGGCTTGTCCCAGCTCTGCGGATCTACCACGAACATCTGGATGACCTCGGCGCCGAGCCGCTCGCCGAAGCCGATCGGATCACTGTCTTGACGGACGTGTGCCCCAATGCGCATGGGTCGAGGGTATAGGCCGCCACCGACAAACGCCGATACGGCAGGCCCCTCCCCGGGAGGACGTGCCGCTTGCCCCGGACTGCTATGGTTTCGGTGTTTTCCGTGGTCGGTCGAGGGCGGCGACGGGGGTTCATCTGCGGTACTGCCGTGCGCTGGCGGGTTCCGGTGCGCGGCACGGGAATGGGAGCGGGCATGCTGGCCAACGGAGACGTCTTCGCCGGTTATGTCATCGAGCGGCAACTGGGCCGCGGTGGCATGGGCTCGGTCTATCTGGCCAAACATCCGCGGTTACCGCGCATGACGGCGCTGAAGCTGCTGAACCGGGAGATGGTGTCCGACGACGAGATTCGCGCCCGCTTCGAACGCGAAGCCGATCTGGTCGCCCAGCTCGATCATCCGAAGATCGTCACGGTCTACGACCGCGGTCTCGAGGACGGCCAGCTGTGGATCTCCATGCAGTTCATCGACGGTATCGACGCCGCCAGCCTGGATCCGCGCAAGCTGCCGCCGGAGCGGGCGGTGCAGGTCGTGCAGGAGGTCGCCGAGGCGCTGGACTACGCGCACGGCAACGGCGTGCTGCACCGCGATGTGAAGCCGGGAAATATGTTGCTGGCCAAGTCGACCGGCGGCAAGGGTGAGCGCGTCTATCTCACCGACTTCGGCATCGCCCGGCTGCGCGACGACGGCGGCCACCTGACCCAGACCGGGACGTTCACCGCGACCCTGGCCTACGCCTCGCCCGAGCAGCTCACCGGCGCGTCGCTGGACGGCCGCTCGGACCAGTATTCGCTGGCGTGCAGCCTGTTCTGGTTGTTCACCGGCCGCGGCCCGTTCACCGCGCCCAATCCGGCCGCGGTGATCCGCGGCCATCTGCAGGGGCCGCCGCCCGCGCTGAGCAGCGTGCGCCAGGGGCTGCCCGCGGCGCTGGACAACGTGTTGCTCAAGGCGATGGCGAAGCGGCCCGACGACCGCTTCGCCACCTGCGCCGATTTCGCCGCCGCCGCCCGGCGCACGTTCGCCTCACCCAGCGCGCCGCCGATGCCGGTGGCGGGCGGGCAGTTCGGCGGTCCGGCGGCACCGGGCCGTCCGGGCACCGGCCCGAGCGCGCCCGTCGCGCCGCCGCCGATGGGGCAGCGGCCCCCGACCGGGCCCGGCATGCATACCGCGGGTCCGATGCAGCAGCACACGGGTGGTCCGGCGCCGCAGCACACGGGTGGTCCGGTACCGCAGCACACCGCGGGTCCGATGCAGCAGCCGGCGGCGGGGCAGATGCCGCCACCGGCGTCGGTGCGCTCGGCGACGCCGCCCCCGCAGCCGGTGTACCAGCAGCAACCGCCGCCGTACACCCGGCCGGGCGGGTACGGTTATCCGCCGCCGCAGCAGGGCAAGTCGAACAACGGGCTGATCATCGGCCTGATCGTCGGCACGGTGGTGTTACTGGTGGTGGTGCTGATCGTCATCGCGGCACTGGGCGGCTGAGGTCGCCGGCGGGCAGGTGCGCGCGGCGCGCGGCCCGTCGCCGCGACCGCAGCAGGACCGTCACGCCGGCGCTCACCCACAGGGCTCCGAACATCCAGCCCGCGAGCACATCGGTGGGCCAGTGCACGCCGAGATACACCCGTGACACCCCCACCGCCAGGATGAACACGACGGCGGTCGCGCCCACCGCGAGCCTCGCGGCCCGCCGCCGCAGCGACAGCACCGCGACCGCGGCGACCACGCCCACGACGGCCGTCGAACCCAGTGCGTGTCCGGACGGAAACGCGGGACCGACCACGCTCACCAGGTGATCGACCGACGGACGCGACCGTCCGACCAGCGCCTTCACCGTGACCACGGTCAGCCCGCCGCCCGCGGACACCGTCGCCGTCAGCAGCACCAGCCGCCGGCGCCGCCGGTACGCCAGCCACGCTCCGGTGACGACCGCCACGATCGTCATCGCGGCGGTGCTGCCGAGGTCCGAGATCACCCGCATGCCCGTCGTCAGCCCGTCGGTGCGCTGCGCGAGCGCCCACCGCATGACGGCGGGGTCGATCCGGGTAGCGCCGCCCTGCGCGAGCGCGCCCGCGGTGAGTTCGGCGGCGGCCGCGGCGAATCCGGCGACGACGACCGGGCCGCGGATCCCGGCGCGGCGCGCCGCCCAGAGGCCGCCGAGCACGACCGCGACAGCCACTATGAGCAGGGGTAGCGCAGTCCAGATCATGGTCACGAGGGTAGGCGGCGCCGGAGTGCCGGTGCCCCCGGGTATTGGGGGATTATCCCGATGGCGAGACCGCCCCCCTCCCGGAACACTGGAGGGCATGATTGCCGATGCCCCGAGCACCGAACCGGCCCCGAGTCCCACCACGGCCGCGGCCCGCGCGACCGATCTGGTGAAGCAGTACGGCTCGGGAGATACCCGGGTCCTGGCCCTGGACGGGGTGTCGACCGAATTCGCGCACCGCGAGTTCACCGCCATCATGGGCCCGTCCGGTTCCGGGAAGTCGACGCTCATGCACTGCCTGGCCGGGCTCGACAGCGTCACCAGCGGCACGGTGAGCATCGGCGACACCGATCTGACGCGGCTGTCCGACAAACAGATGACCACGCTGCGGCGCGACCGCATCGGCTTCGTGTTCCAGGCGTTCAACCTGGTGCCGACCCTGACGGCGGCGGAGAACATCACGCTGCCGCTGGATATCGCCGGCCGCCGTCCCGATCACGAATGGCTGGAGACGGTGATCAAGCGGCTCGGGCTCGGCGACCGGCTCGAGCACCGCCCGAGCGAGCTGTCCGGCGGTCAGCAGCAGCGGGTGGCCTGCGCGCGGGCGCTGGCCGGTAAGCCCGACATCATCTTCGGCGACGAGCCCACCGGCAACCTGGATTCGCGGTCGTCGGGTGAGGTGCTGTCGATCCTGCGCGCGTCGGTCGACGAGTTCGGCCAGACCGTGGTGATCGTGACGCACGAACCGCACGCGGCCGCGTACGCCGACCGGGTGGTGTTCCTGGCCGACGGCCGCATCGTCGACGAAATGCGTGGTCCCACAGCCGAATCCGTACTGGACCGGATGAAGTCGCTGGAGGCGCTGTGAGTGACGATCGCGCGGCGGCCGGCGGCGACGATCGGGTTTCCCGGACGATGGTGGGGGTTCGGTGATGGCAGGCAGTCCGATGCGCAAGGTGGCGCTGCGTAATCTCGCCGCGCACAAGGTGCGCCTGGTGCTGACGCTGCTGTCGGTGATCCTCGGCACCGCCTTCATCGCGGGCTCCTTCGTGTTCACCGATTCCCTGCAGCGCACGTTCGACGGCATCTTCGCCGGACAGGCGAAGGGCGTGGACGTGCGGGTGGAGCCGAAAGAGCGCCAGTCCCTGGGCGTTCCGAACGAGGTCGTCGACAAGGTCGCGGCGACCGAGGGCGTGCGTGCGGTGGCGCCAGCGGTGCAGGGCCCGGTGGTGGTGCTGAAGGACGGGCACGCGGTGCAGACCGGCGGCGCGCCCAGCTGGGGCAAGTCGTACCTGCCGCCGGACCGGGCGATCGCGGAGCCGGAGAAGTTCGTCGACGGTGTAGCGCCGAGCCGGGCCGGGGAGGTCGCCCTCAATGTCGGGGGCGCCGACCGGGCGGGCCTGTCGCCCGGCGGCCGGGCCAAGATCCTGATCCCGTCGCACGGCATCATCGACGTCACCGTCACCGGAGTCTACGAGGTGCCGTCCGATACCGGCGGCTTCGTCGGTGTGCTGTTCTCCGACGAACAGGCGCGCCAGTTGTTCACCGACGGACAGCATGTCGGGTATATCGATGTGGCCGCCGCGCAGGGTGTCTCGGATCAGGAGCTGCGCGACCGGGTGGCGCGGGAGCTGCCGGAATACAAGGTGATGGACGGCGCCCAGGTGATCGAGGACCTGAAGGCGCAGGTCGGTGACGCCCTGAAGTTCATCAACTACTTCCTGCTCGCCTTCGGCGCGATCGCGCTGCTGGTGGGCACGTTCATCATCTACAACACCTTCTCGATGATCGTGGCGCAGCGGTTGCGGGAGCTGGCGCTGCTGCGCGCGGTCGGGGCGGGTCGCGGGCAGGTCGGCTGGTCGGTGGTGTCCGAGGCGGCCGTGATCGGATTGCTCGGCAGCGCCCTCGGTCTCGCGTGCGGCGTGAGTCTGGCGTTCGGGCTGACGGCGTTGCTCAATGCCTTCGATCTCGGCCTGCCCACCGGTTCCATGCAGGTGCAGCCGCGCACCGTGCTCGCGGCGCTGGGCGTGGGGCTGGTGGTGACCGTGGCCAGCGCCTACGCGCCCGCGCGCCGGGCGGCCAAGATTCCGCCGGTGCAGGCGATGCGCGAGGAGTTCGCGACGGCCGGGGAGGGGCTGCGGGTGCGCACGGCCATCGGCGCCGTGCTCGCGGTGGCCGGCGTCGTGCTCGTGGTGCTCGGTGCCCGCCACACCGGTGGCAATGCGGCATTGACCGTCGGAATCGGCGCTGCCGCATTGGTTTTCGCGGTGCTGTTCGCCTCGCCCGCGATGTCGCGACCGGTGCTGAGCGGTCTCGGGGTGCTGGTGCGGCCGTTCGGCCCGACCGGCCGGATGGCGCGCAACAACGCGATCCGCAACCCGCGCCGCACGGCCGCCACGGCCTTCGCCCTGACGCTCGGTCTGATGCTGGTGTCGCTGATCGCCATGCTGGGATCCTCGGCGAAGGCGAGCGTCGGGGAACTGGTCGACAAGGGTGTGAAGGCCGACTACGTGCTCGCCGGTCCGCAGATGATCGGGGTGCCGCTGGGTACCGCGCAGGCGGCGAAAGACGTTGCGGGCGTGCAGGATGTGGTCTCCGTGCGGGGCGTGGCGATGAAGGTCGGCGACGAGCAGGTGTTCGGCACGTCGCCCAACGGCCGGCTCGACCAGGTGCTGAACTACGAGATCCGTTCCGGTGCGGGAACTCTCGGCGACAACGAGATTCTGGTATCGGAAACCGAAGCCGGGAAACGGAATTGGCACGCCGGTGATCGGGTGGAGCTGACCAGCCTGGACAACAAGAAGTTTTCCGTCACCGTGTCCGGGATCTACAAGGACACCCAGCTGCTCGGACCGCTGGTGGTCGCGCCGGCGATGTACAACGAGGTGATGCCGGTGGCGTTCCGCACCGACGTGCTGGTGCTGATCGAGGGCGTACCGGGCGCCGACCCGACCGCGATGCGCACCGATCTGGAGAAGGCGACGGCACCGTACGTCGTTGTGCAGGTGCAGGATCGGGAGGAGTTCAAGGGTACTCAGGGGCAGCAGATCGACACCACGCTGGCGGTGCTGTACGGGCTGCTGGCGCTGGCGGTGGTGATCGCCGTGCTCGGCATCGTCAACACCCTCGCGCTCTCGGTGGTCGAACGCCGCCGCGAGATCGGCATGCTGCGCGCCGTCGGCATGCAGCGAGCGCAGGTGCGCCGGGCCATCTACCTGGAGTCGATGCTGATCGCGGTGTTCGGTGCGCTCGTCGGGGTGCTGCTGGGCCTGGGCATCGGCGCCGGATTCCTGCGCACCCTGCAGGACCTGGGCCTGACGACCATCACCATCCCCTGGACCCAGATCGTGCTGATGCTGGTCGGCTCGGGTGTGGTGGGCGTCCTGGCCGCCCTCTGGCCCGGCGTCAACGCCGCCCGGACTCCGCCCCTGGCCGCCATCGCCGAGGCGTGACGGCCGGGCGGGACCAGCCGGTTTTCCGGCGGACATGCAGGTCACCCGGATAGAATCGACGGGCTGTCTCGTTGTCCCGGTTCGGCAGGTCGGACGATAGGGGTGCGATATGGAAGTGCTGGAGGCCGTCAGCTTGCTGCTGGACATCGTCCTCAAAGGCGCCCAGATCCTGAGTCTGCTGTCCGGGAGCTGACTTCGTCCGCAGGTCGGCCGGGGGCTCTTGTTGCTGCATGATCACTGGCGCTCTTCGGCTCTGCTCCGAGTGCCCGGTGGTCCGGCCCTCCCTCGGAAATCCGGTTGCCGGTTCGTCCGGCTGTGCGATCATCCCCGGGTGTCTGTTTCCCGTCCTGAACTGCTGCGGTGGCAGTTCGAAATGACCTGGTCGCTGCTCGATCTGCATCTGCGTGCGCTGGTGCCGGAGGATTTCCGGTGGGAGCCGGCGCCCCTGGTGTGGACGGTGCGGCCGGGGCCGGACGGGTCGTGGCTGCCGGATTGGGCCGATACCGAACCCGATCCGATCCCGGCGCCGACCATCGCCTGGTTCACCTGGCATATCGGCTGGTGGTGGTCGGTGACGCTGGACCACGCCACGGGCCGGCCCGCCCGCGACCGCACCGACGTCCACTGGCCCGGCGAGGCCGAGGTCGTGGGCTGGCTGTACGACCTGCGCGATCGCTGGCGCGAAGTGCTCGACGGCTATCGCGAGGCCGACCTCGACGTGCCCGCCGTCTTCCCCTGGGGCGACACGCCCGACCGGACCGTTGCCCACACGGTGGCATGGGTGAACGCCGAATTGATGAAGAACGCCGCCGAGATCGGCCAGCTGCGCATGCTGCGCGCGGCCGGAATGTTCGCTGATCGGTAGCGAGTTCAAATGCGGTGCCGCAGAGGGATATTGCGCGTCAAGCATGCTTGCTTATCGCGCGGGGTTCTGGCATCCTGACCTGTTCGGTTCGATCCGAGCCACCCGATTTCGGGTGAATCCCGTGGAACTGCCCGGCCGGGACGGCCGAGGGGTGGACATCGGGCGGATCAACCGCGTCGATGGCCATAGCGTCCCGCCCGGGCCGGTTCGCGCTGTCGTTCGGCGTTGTCGTTCGGCGGGCCCCGGGTTCGACCCGGATGAGCCGTCGCGGGCGCGGATTCCACGGCCATCCGGTAGCGTTCGGCACGACGTCGGTTCCATACCGGTCCGGGGCTCAGGTCGTCGAACGTCGAGGAGTGGCAGTTGGGGGAAGGACCACCGGATGCCGTACCGCGCCTGACCGACCTGGTGTCGCGCCGCCTGGATTCCGACCCGTCGATCACCCCCGATGTCGCCCGCACCGTGCTCGATGCGCTCGGTGCCGAACCGGATCGCGCCCGGTCCGGCCCCGGATACAGCGGAATCTTCCTGCGGGCCATCCGGGTTCGCGGTTTTCGGGGCATCGGCCCCGCCGCGGCGCTGGAACTGGATCCGGGTCCCGGACTCACACTGGTGGTGGGCCGCAACGGATCCGGCAAGTCCAGCTTCGCCGAGGCCGCCGAGCTGGCGCTGACCGGTGTCAACCGCCGGTGGGAGGGCCGCTCCGCGGTCTGGCGCGAGGGCTGGCGGAATCTGCACGACGGCAGCGTCTCCCGCATCGACCTGGAGCTGACCACGTCGGGCCCGGACGGCGAGCTCACCATCACCCGGGAGTGGCCCGACGGCGCCGATCTCAACGGCGGCACCTGGACCCAGCGGCGAGCCGACCGGCCGCCCACCGAATTTCACGCCGAGGACTGGGTGCGCGTGCTCGAGCTGTACCGGCCGTTCCTGTCCTACAGCGAACTCGGCGCCCTGGTCGACGGCCGGCCCAGCGATCTGTTCGACGCCCTGCACCAGCTGCTCGGCCTCGACGACCTGACCGCGGCACAGGAACGCACCCGGGTCCGCCGGCTCGAACTGGAGCGGGCCGCAAGGCAATCCCGCGACGAGCGCAACGCGTTGCTGGTGGCGCTGTCCACCGTCGCCGACGAGCGCGCCACCCGGGTCGCCGACCTGCTGCGGGCGTCTCCGCCGGATCTTCCGGGCATCGGCCGGGAGCTGGCGGGCGCCCGGCACGATCCGACCGGCGCCGCCGTCCTGCAGGCCATCCTGCGGCTGCGACTGCCCGAACCGGCCGAGGTCGACGCCGCCGCCGTGGATGTCGAGCGGTGCGCCGCCGAACTCGCCGCGCGTTCGACCGGCGACACCGAATCCGAACTGCGCGTGCTGGATCTGCTGCGCCGCGCCCGCGCCCACACCGATGCCGCCGGGACCTGCGCCTGCCCGGTCTGCGGCGGCGGCACGCTCGACCAGTCCTGGCAGCGCGAGACCGACGCCCAGATCACCCGCCTGGCCGACCGGGCCGCCGCGCTCACCGCGGCCCGCGCCGCGCTGGAGAACGCCGTCGAGCGGGCCCGGCAGCTGGTGAAACCGCTTCCGGCGGAACTGGATCCACCGCCACCGGACGCGCCGAACGTGGATACCGGTCCGGCCCGGCGCACCTGGTCGGCCTGGGCCGTGCTGGCGGGCACGGAGTATCGCCCGGACCTGGCCGAGCGCCTGCGGGTGGCGCACGCGGACGCGGTGCGCGGCCTGGAGACGCTGCGCCGTTCGGCGCGCAAGGAACTGGATCGGCTGGACGCGGTCTGGACTCCGCTGGTGCCGCGCATCGCCGCCTGGTTGCAGGAGGCGACGGGTGTGGCCGCCGCCGAGCCCGAGCTGCGCACCGCGCGCCGCGCCGAGGAGTGGCTGAAATCGGCCGCCGCCGGCCTGCGCGAGGAGCGGATGGCGCCGCTGGCCGAGCACGCCCGGCGCATCTGGCGGGGCCTGCGCCAGCAGAGCAACGTGGATCTGGGCGCGATTCGGTTGCAGGGCAACGCCGGAGCCACCCGCAAGGTGCTGCTGGACGTCACCGTCGACGACACCGGCGCCACCGCCCTCGGGGTGATGAGCCAGGGCGAACTGCACGCGCTGGGCCTGGCGCTGTTCCTGCCGCGCGCCACTGTGCCGGAGAGCCCGTTCGGATTCGTCGTGATCGATGATCCGGTGCAGGCGATGGATCCGGCGAAGGTGGACGGCCTGGCGCGGGTGCTGTCGGCCGCCGCGCGCAGCGGCCGCCAGGTGGTGGTGTTCACCCACGACGAGCGCCTGGCCGAGGCTGTGCGACGGCTGCGCCTGGAGGCGACCGTGCTGGATGTGCAGCGGCGGGAGCATTCGACGGTCGAGTTGCGCGTCGCCGAGGATCCGGTGCGGCGCTACCTCAGCGACGCCAATGCCCTGCTGCGCACCAAGCAGTTGCCCCGGGCTATCGCGACCGAACTGGTCATCACCTGCTGCCGCTCGGCGATCGAGGCGTCGGCGCTGGCCCGCGCCCGGCGCACGCTGCTCGCCGCGGGCGTCGACCACCAGGAGGTGCAGCAGCGCGTGGACGCCGCCCGCACCACCTGGGAGAAGGTGTCGCTGGCGGTGTTCGGCGATCCGGACCGGGTGGACGATCTCAACGTCCTGCTGGACCGCGAGGCGGCCTGGGCGCGTTCGGTCCTGCGCGACGCCGCGGCCGGCGCGCATATCCGCATCGACCGCAACGGCGGCGAATTGATATCCGGCACAAGAAAATTCGTCAAATGGCTGAATCCGTAACGCCGACCGTCGAGCAGCGGCTGGCCGCCGCCGACGAGTTGCTGCGCGGATCGGTCACCGATGCCGGCGGTCTGTGGTCGCGGGCCACGGTGTGGATTCTGCGGATCGTGCTGGAGCAGGCCATGGACCAGCTGTGGCTGCGGGTGGCCCCGCCGGTGGCCCGCTGCAGCATGCGCGCGCAGCTGCTGGCCCTGGCGCCCTACACCGGCGCCGATACCGCGGCCCGGGTCTCGGCGCTGTGGGCGACGCTGTCGCGGGCCGGTCACCACCAGGACTACGAGCTCGCGCCGACGGTCGTCGAGCTGCGCACCTGGTACGACGAAACCCTCAGCCTCGCGGGCGAATTGGATTCGGGCGGGCCGGATGCGGTGGAGGCGCGATGAGCGAGCCGCAACACGGACACCCACGACCCGCTCGCCACCGGGTCGGCACTCACGGTCCCCCGCGTGCCCGCATGCCCTCGACGTCGTCGCGCCGCCGCGGGCGTCCCGGAGCCGGATCCGCGTCGGGTGTGCTCGCGTAGGGTGCGGATATGCCGAAAGTCGCGATCGAGTACTGCACCCAGTGCCGCTGGCTGCTGCGGGCGGGCTGGATGGCCCAGGAGCTGCTGAACACCTTCGGCACCGATCTGTCGGAGGTCGCCCTGGTGCCGGGATCCGGCGGCGTCTTCCGCATCACGCTCGACGGCGAACAGCTCTGGGAGCGCAAGGCCGACGGGGGATTCCCCGAGGTCGCGCTGCTCAAGCAGCGCGTGCGCGACCGCATCGATCCCGGCCGCGACCTCGGTCACACGGACCGCGCCTGACCGGGCTCGTCGGCGTCGAGTGCGCCATCGTTCATGATCTCGGACGTACCCTCGATACCAATAGGTACGAGGAGGTGCGAGATGACCACGCAATTCGTGGAGCCGGCCGCGAGCGATACCGAGCCCGGCCCAGCCCCCGTCGCGCACACGACCGCGGGGGCCGTCCGGGGTTTCCGGGAGGGGCCGGTGCACGTCTGGCGCAGCGTTCCCTACGCCGCCGCACCCGCCGGCCCGCAGCGGTTCCGCCGGCCCCGGCCACCGGAGCCGTGGGACGGCGTGCGCGACTGCCTCGAGTTCGGTGAGATCGCCCCGCAGTCGATGGGCGCCATGGTGCCCGTGGACTCCGGCCTGCGGATGGGGGAGGACTGCCTGTGGGCGAACGTCTGGGCTCCCTCCAACTCGACCGCCGACGAGCCCCGCCCGGTGATGGTCTGGTTGCACGGCGGCGCGTACTGCCTCGGCACCGCGGCGCAGGGCATCTACGACGGCCGCAGACTGGCCGAGACCGGCGGGGTGGTCGTGGTCGGTGTCAACTACCGGCTCGGCGCGCTCGGCTTCCTGGACCTGTCCTCGCTCGGGCCCGACTTCGTGCCCAATCTCGGCCTGCACGACCAGATCGCCGCCCTGGAGTGGGTGCGCGACAACATCTCCGCCTTCGGCGGCGACCCCGGCAACGTCACGGTGTTCGGCGAATCCTCCGGGGCCGGATGCGTCACCGCGCTGCTCGCCTCGCCGCGGGCCGGCGGGCTGTTCCACCGGGCCATCGCGCAGAGCCCGCCCGCCACCACCGTCTTCGGTCCGGAGCGGGCCGCCGGGGTGGCCCGCCGGTTCCTGGAACTGCTGGAGCTGCCGCGCGAGCGGGCGGGCGAACTCCTGGAGTGCCCGATCGAACGGATCACCGACGCGGCCGGGATCCTGCTGGACGAGGTGCCGCTGCAATCGCCGGGGCGGCTCGCGGCCGCGCCCGTCGTCGACGGCGACCTGCTACCCGGCTACCCGACCGACCGCTTCCAGGCGGGCCGTTCGCACCGGGTGCCGTTGATGATCGGCACCAACAAGGACGAGGCCTCGCTGTTCCGGTTGTTCCGCTCGCCGATCATGCCCGTCACCCCCGACGCGGTGAACGCCATGCTCAACGCGATCGCCTCGGACCATCCGGAACTGCCGGCCGAGCGGATCGCCGAGATCACCTCCGCCTACCCGGATCTGGACAAGCCCCGCGGCGCCCTGGCGATGTCCACCGATGCCGCCTTCCGGATGCCGGCGCACTGGGTGGCCGACGCGCACGCCCGGCACACCAGCACCTGGATGTATCGATTCGACCAGGCCACGCCGATGCTGAAGGCGGCCCGGGTCGGTGCCGGCCACGCGACCGAACTGCCCTATGTCTTCGGCAATTTCGGCACGCTGAACCACGACCCGACCTTCTGGCTGGGCGGCCGCAAGGCCGCCACGGAGGTGTCGGGCCGGGTGATGCGCCGCTGGCTGGCCTTCGCGGAACACGGCGTGCCCGCCGCCCTCGACGGCTCGAAGCACTGGCCGCCCTACCGCGAATCCACCCGCACCACCCTCGTGATCGATGCGGCCGACCGCGTCGTCGACGACCCCGATCACGACCTGCACACGGCCTGGGGCGATCGGGTCGTCGGATTCAGCTGAGGCTCAGGCGGCCGTCGGCTGCTCGGCGCGCCGGCCGAGCAGCACCGGCATGTGGCTGTAGCCGTGCAGGGTGAACAGCGGCCGCCGCTGCGGCGGACCGTCCAATTGCAGATCCGGGAAGCGCTCGAACAGCGCCCGTAGCGCGTACGCGCCCTCCATCCGGGCCAGGCTGGCGCCCAGGCAGACGTGAATGCCCGACGAGAACGTCAGATGGTCCTTGGCATTGGCGCGGGTGATGTCGAAACGGTGCGGATCCTCGAAGACCTGCGGATCGCGGTTGGCGCCGGCGAGCAGCAACATGACGGTGCTGCCCGCGCGCACGGGCACACCGGCGAGTTCGATGTCGTCGCGGTTTATCCGGCCGGTGTTCTGCACCGGGGCGTCGAAACGCAGCACCTCCTCGACCGCATTCGGCCACAGCTCCGGCTCCTCGCGCAGCCGGGCCAGCTGGTCGGGATGGTTCACCAGCAGCGCGACGCCGTTGCTGATGAGGTTCACGGTGGTCTCGAAGCCGGCGCCCATCAGCAGCGTCGCCGAGGCCTTCAGCTCCCGGTCGTCCAGCTCGCCGGCGGTGACCAGGCCGGAGAGGATGTCCTCGCCGGGCTCGCGGCGCAGCCGGGCGATGTGCTCGTCGAGATAGCCGTCCATCGAGAGCAGGGCGGCCGACGCGGTCCGGATCGTGGGCCAGCTCGGTCCGATATCCAGCAGCGGTGAGGCGGCGTCGCCCCAGGCGAGGAAGCGCTCGCGCTCGGAATCGGGGAAGCCGAGCATTTCGGAGATGATCGCGATCGGCACCTGCGAGGCGTAGGCGGCGACCAGGTCCGCCGAGCCCCTCGAGGGGAGGGCGTCGAGCAGTTCCGCCGTTACCGATTCGACGCGATCGCGCAGGCGGCCGATCGCGCGCGGGGTGAAGGCGGACGCCACCGGCTTGCGCATCCGGGTGTGGTCGGGCGGATCGATCACCAGCATCGACGGCGGGCTCACCGGATTCGGTGGTAGCTCCGCCCGGTCCATCACCCAGCGCAGCGGTTTCGGCACGAAGCCCTCGGCGGCCGCGACCCGGAAGCTGTTGTCGCGCAGGATGGTGCGGCACAGTTCGTGGTCGGTCGTCACCCAGCCCAGCGGGGTGCGTACCAGCCGCCCCCGGTCGCGCAGCGATTCGAGCAGCGGTATCGGGTCGTGTACCCCGGCGGGCGCGGACATCAGCCGCGCCAGCGTATCTCCGCGCCGGGAGTGAGTTTGCAGGACCAATCGCGGAATGCCCTGAACCACCATCCACCGGAACCAGTATCGCGGCTTCATTGCCATCCCCCGTTCGTCGTCGGGCCCGCTGTCGATCCTGCACGTCCTAGGTCTCACGGTACGGACAAGCGCCCCGCGGCGAAACGTCCCGCAGGTGGACTCGCCTCACCTACCGCGGTAGGAGACGGGTTCCGGCCGGAGCCGCTCAGGGCCGGGTGGCGGTGACGCGTTCGGTGCGGATGCGGTCGTCGCGCCGGGCCGGGTCGGGATCGGCGACCTGGACCAGGGAGGCCCCGGCGGCATAGACGGCGAGCAGCCCGTCGATCAGTTCGTCCGGGGTGTCCCACAGGCTTTCGGACAGCACCCGGTCCGACTCCGAAAAACCTTGGCGGGCAGCGGATTTGCGAGCCTCGGCGAGTACGTCACCGACGGGCATCCCGGCCAGCGCAACCCCGGCGCCGCCGGGGTGGAACCGGTCGCCGTGGGTGCGCACGGAGGTCGCGAAGTCGGTGACCCCGACCGGCAGATCGGGCACGGGGGCGCCCAGCGCGTCCAGCGACAGCACCGCCGTCTCGGGCACATCCCCGGCCTCGTCGAGCCGGTCGGCCGTCACCAGTGCCAGCTCGGCGTCGGCGTTCGGGTGCAGCACCACCTCGGCGCCGGCCCACCAGCAGCCCAGCAGAACCGCCGCGGTCTGCCAGTGCGCCGGCAGCACGACGGCCACCCGGTTGCCCGGAGCGATGCCGAACTCGTCGCGAATCAGGTTGGCGGTCTTGGCCGCCCAGTTCGCCAGCGTCAGCGCGGACAGTTCGATGCGGGCGCCGGTGGCGTCGTCGTAGTAGGTGATCCGCGGACCGGCGGCGTCGCGGGCGAGGATCGGATCGAGCAGTGCCTCGGTGACGGTCTGGTTCAGTTCACGCATTTCGGTCCGTTCTGGCCTGCGGTGATGGGTGGCGCGGGCGGCACCGGCGTCGCCGTGCCCGAGGATCCCGTGCCGGCGGAGCCGGACATGTCGAACAGGCTGCCCGCCGCCGAACCCGGACCAGAATAGTCACCGGCCAGCACCACCCGGGGCGCGCCCTCCGGCAGTCCGGCCTCCGCCCGCACCGGCAGCCCGCCCAGCGCCTGCGCCACCGCCTTCGCCTTCTCGTCGGAGGTGTCGCCCGCCAGCACCCGGCTGCTCTGCACCGGGCCCCCGATCCAGTTGTCCACCGTGCCGGTGCGGAAACCCTTGCCCACCAACGCCTGCGCCACCTGTCCGGCCATCCCCGGCGTCCCGCCGGCGTTGAACACGTCCGCGGTGACCGTCGACGGGTCGACCGCGCCCGACCCCTTCGGCTTGTCGTCGACCATCCTCGCGACCTGGGACCGCACCGTCGACGGGTCGACCTTCACCACCGACTCGCCGTCGGCGGTGGTGCCGTTGAGATCCTGGACCGGAATCGTCTCGAACTTCACCCGCCCGCCGGACAGGTCCCGCAACTGCTGCAGGAACTGCACCACGTCCCAGTCCTCGTCGAGCACGATGGTCCGCCCGACCGCGTCGCTGAGCTGCCGCAACTTCCCCGGATCGGCGAGCATCCGCGCGCTCAGCGCCTGCTGCACCAGCCCCGCCATGAACACCTGCTGCCGCACGATCCGATCCAGGTCGCCGCGCGGCAGGTCGTGGCGCTGGCGCACGAAACTCAGCGCCTCCGGCCCGCTGAGGCGCTGCTCACCGGCCGGGAATTCGGCGCCCGACAGCGGTTCGTCGACCGCGTCGTTCAGGCAGACGTCCACGCCGCCGACGGCGTCGGTGAGCAGGACGAACCCCAGCAGGCTCACCTCCGCGTAGTGGTCGACGGTGATGCCGGTGAGGTTGGCGACCGACTTGATCAGCGCCTGCCGACCGGCCTCGGTGGCCTGCCGCTCCGCATCGGCCCCCGTCTTGCCCTGCCCGGCCAGCTTGTCCCGGGACGCCTGGGAGGCGTTGCCGTACACCGAATTGATCTTGCCCTTCCCGCCGCTGCCGGGAATATCGACATAGGAGTCGCGGGGGATGGATACGGCGGTGGCGGAGCGGCCGTCGTTGGGCACCCGGACCAGCACGAGCGTGTCGGTATTGGTCCCCGATTCGTCGCCGGCGTGCAACATCGCGCGCTCGTCGTCGCTCAGCGGATTGCCGCGGGCGTCGGTGCGACTGTCGATGCCGACCATCAGGATGTCGGTGGCGCCGTCGCCGGCGCCGCCCAGCCCCAGATTGCCGATCCGCTGGATGCCGGAGACCAGGCCGTCGACGCTGTGCCAGCCGAATCCGGTCACGATGAAGACGATGGCGGCCGCCGCGACGGCCAGCATCCGCCCGGACCGGCCGCCCGGTGTCCCGGTGCCCTCCGGCAGCCACCCGCCGCCGCGCAGGGCCGATGAACCGGCGCCGCGCGACCGCGACGGCCTCGGTTCCCGTCTGCTCTGCCGCACTCCCGCGTTCCTTTCGAGCTTGCCCCGGGGCCCCCGCCCTGTCGGCACCTCCCCGGCCCTGTTCGCGTGTCCACCTCGAAACGAGGCTAGCCAACGCGGCGGCGCCGACGGTTCAACCGCTGATGGCGTGGCGTGCCAGACTTGCCGCGTGAGTGCTGTGCCCGCCGGACCGTCGCCCGCCGAATCGCCGCCCGCCGAATCGCCGCCCTTCGGAGGACTACCCGCTCGTCTGCTCGTTACCGGTGCCCAGGGGCAACTGGGCCGCGCCGTCCTCGACTCGGCGCCCGGCGCGATCGGTCTCGGCCGCCGGGATCTGGACATCACCGACCCCGCCGCCGTGCGCGCCGCGCTGCGCCCCGGCGACGTCGTACTCAACTGCGCCGCGTACACGGCCGTCGACGCCGCCGAATCCGATCCCGCAACGGCGTTCGCGGGCAACGAGACCGGACCCGCCGTGCTGGCCGAGGCGTGCGCCGCGGTGGGCGCCGGGCTGGTGCACGTCTCCACCGACTACGTCTTCGACGGCACCGCGGATCGGCCCTACGAACCGGCCGATCCGACCGGGCCGACCAGCGTGTACGGGCGATCCAAGCTGGCCGGTGAGCGGGCCGTGCGGCGGCTGGCGCCGGCGGCGCACATCGTGCGCACCGCCTGGGTGTACACCGGCGACCACGGCGATTTCGTCGCCACCATGCGGCGCCTGGAACGCACCCGCGACACGGTGACCGTGGTCGACGACCAGATCGGCTCGCCGACCTTCGCCCCCGACCTGGCCGCCGGACTGCTGGAGCTGGTCTCCCGGTCGGCGGCCGGCGCCGCGCTCCCGCCGATCCTGCACGCCACCAACGGCGGCCGCGCGAGCTGGTTCGAGGTCGCCCGCGCGGTATTCGCCGGAGTGGGCGCCGATCCGGCCCGGGTGCGTCCGTGCACCAGCGACGAATACCCGAGTCCCGTACGGCGCCCGGCGTATTCGGTGCTGTCGAACCGGACGTGGGCCGACGCCGGCCTCACCCCGCTGCGGGATTGGCGGGCGGCGCTGGAGGAGGCACTGCGGCGGCAGTCGCTGGGGAACCCACTGCCTCGGACCGCCGACTAGGCTGCTCCGTCGTGAGTGATTCGGATTCACGGCCGAGCCTGGCCGTCGTCACGGTGACCTATTCGCCCGGCGAGCACCTCGAGCACTTCGTCAGCACGCTGGCCACCGCCACCAGCGAGAAGCCGCAGGTCATCCTGGCCGACAACGGCTCGACCGACGGGGCTCCGGAACTGGCCGCCGAGGCGAACGAGCATGTGCGCCTGCTGCACACCGGCGGCAACATCGGTTACGGCGGCGCCGTCAACCGAGCCGTGGCCGAGATCGATCCGGAGATCGAATTCGTCGTCATCGCCAACCCGGACATCCGCTGGAGCACCGACTCCATCGACGAACTGCTGGCCGCCGCCCGGCGCTGGCCGCGGGCGGGAGCGCTGGGCCCGGTCGTGCGCGAGCCCGACGGCAGCCTCTATCCGTCGGCGCGCTCGGTGCCCGGACTGCTCGACGGCGCCGGGCATGCCGTGCTCGGTACCGTCTGGCCCGGCAACCCGTGGACCCGGCGGTACCGCCAGGAGAACGAGGAGATCTCCGAGCGCACCGTCGGCTGGCTGTCGGGTTCCTGCCTGCTGGTGCGCCGCGCCGCCTTCGACACCATCGACGGCTTCGACTCCCGGTATTTCATGTACATGGAGGATGTCGACTTCGGCGACCGGATGGGCCGGGCCGGCTGGCACAATGTGTATGTGCCGTCGGCCGAGGTCACCCACGCGAAGGGGCATGCGGCCGGGCGGAATCCGGAGGCCATGCTGCCCGCCCATCATGCCTCCGCGTACCGTTTTCAGGCCGATCGGCATCCGCACTGGTGGCAGGCGCCGTTGCGGTTGGCGTTGCGCGCCGGACTTGCCATCCGCTGTCGGCTTGCGGTTCGATCTGCGCTGCGTGAGCGCGACCGCGCGGCGTAGGACGAGGCGACGATCAGCGCTCCACGTGTCGCGTGGACCAATCCGAACAAGGGGAGAGTGGATGCCGGACACCGCTGCTGTGTCTTCCGGCGGCGTTGGCGAGCCCGCCGTGGCGACGCAGGCCGCCGCCTCCGGGCCGGGCGCCCGGACCGATGCCGTGATTCTGGTCGGCGGCCAGGGCACCCGGCTGCGTCCGCTGACGCTGTCCGCGCCCAAGCCGATGCTGCCGGTGGCCGGCCTGCCGTTCCTGCGACATCTGTTCGCCCGCATCGCCGCGGCCGGCATCACCCACGTCGTGCTCGGCACCTCGTTCAAGGCGGAGGTGTTCGAGGAGCACTTCGGTGACGGCGCCGATCTCGGCCTGGAGATCGAATACGTCACCGAGACCGACCCGCTGGGCACCGGCGGCGCGATCCGCAACGTGCTGCCGCGCCTGCGCGCCGATACCGTGCTGGTGTTCAACGGCGACGTGCTCGGTGGCGCCGATCTGGGCGCGGTGCTCGACACCCACGCCGCCACCAGCGCCGACGTCACGCTGCATCTGGTGCGGGTGAGCGATCCGCGCGCATTCGGCTGCGTGCCCACCGACGAGTCCGGTCGCGTGACGGCGTTCCTGGAGAAGACCCAGGATCCGCCGACCGATCAGATCAATGCCGGTTGCTATGTGTTCCGGCGCGAGTACATCGAGAAGATCCCGGCCGGTCGCCCCGTCTCGGTGGAGCGCGAGGTGTTCCCGTCGCTGCTGGCCGAGGGCGCGCATATCCAGGGCCACGTCGACAATTCGTACTGGCGGGATATGGGCACCCCCGAGGATTTCGTGCGCGGTTCCGCGGACCTGGTGCGCGGTATCGCACCCTCACCCGCGCTGCCGGGTCAGCGCGGGGAGGCGCTGGTGCACGCCGGCGCCGGGATCGCGCCGGGCGCGCTGCTGATCGGCGGCACGGTCGTCGGCCGCGGCGCGGAGGTGGGCGCCGGCGCGCGACTGGACGGGGCCGTCCTGTTCGACGGCGCGCGCGTGGAAGCCGGTGCGACGGTGGAGCGTTCGATCATCGGTTTCGGCGCCCGCATCGGGCCGCGCGCCCTGGTCCGCGACGCCGTGATCGGCGACGGCGCGATCGTCGGCGCCCGCTGCGAACTACTACGCGGGGCGCGCATCTGGCCCGGCGTCGACATCCCCGACGGCGGTATCCGCTTCTCCACAGACGTGTAACCGGCCCGGCCCGCCGCTCGTGTGCCGGGCGCGGGGCCATCGCCGAACGTGGCCGGTCGAGTCCGCGACGACCGGCCACGTGGCGGTACGGGGTCATGTGGGCGCGGCGGCATGACCGGTCGGTGGTGTTTCCGGCTGCCGTTCTCGGCGCAGCAGGCCGGCCGTGGCGATCGGTGCCGCCGTGAGGCCGTGGATACCGAAGGCGGCTTCTGCGGAGCGGTGATAATGCAGCCTTCTGGGGAGCAGTGATAATGCGGCACGGTCGGCATGTCGACGGTAGCCCGCACCGAGCTATCTTGTCTAGCAGTGCTAGGATTCGGCGATGGGCACGCAGACGCGAAAGGAACGGCAGCGCGCCGAGCGGCATCGGCTGATCGTCGACACCGCCCGCGAGATCGCCGAGACGCAGGGCTGGGACGCGGTGACCGTGCGGCGGCTGGCCGAGGCGATCGAATACAGCCAGCCGGTGCTCTACAGCCACTTCGCCGGCAAGGACGCGATCGTGGCCGCCGTGGCCGAACAGGGCTGCGCCGAGCTGGCGGTCGAGGCCCGGCGGTTGCGCGAGGCCGCGTCGTCACCGGAGCAGGCGCTGACCGAGGTGGCGCGGGGCTACCTGGACTTCGCGCGCCGCAGCCCCGCGCTCTACGACGCCATGTTCGTACAGAAGGTGGACCTGAAGTTCGGTGCGGACGCACCCCAGGCCCTGCGTGACGCCTTCGGCGAGCTGGCCGCCGTCTTCGGCCCCTTCGCCGCCGACGACGATGTGGAGACCTTCACCGAGGTCGCCTGGGCCGCCATGCACGGCCTGGTGACCCTCGACCAGGACGGGCGCCTGCGGCCCGAATTCCGCGACCAGCGCCTGGCCATTCTCGTGCGGCACTGGATTCGCGGCTGAGCAACCGCGGGGTGTCGATGCCGGCTCCGTGATCGTCTCGGCATGCCGTGTCCTCCACCTACAGTGGTGATCATGGCGGATGCGGTAGTGGTCGGGGCGGGGCCCAACGGGCTTGCCGCGGCCGTGGTTCTGGCCCGGGCGGGGCTCGAGGTCGAGGTACACGAGGCGGGCGAGACGATCGGCGGCGGCTGCCGGACCGCCGAGCTGACGCTGCCGGGCTACCGGCACGACGTGTGCGCGGGCGCGCATCCGCTGGCGTTGGCGTCGCCGTACTTCCGGGCCTTCGACCTGGCCGCACACGGCGTGGAGCTGCTGACGCCCGAGGCGTCCTACGCGCATCCGCTGGACGGCGGTACGGCGGGCGTGGCGTGGCGGGACCTGGATCGGACGGTGGCGGAGCTGGGCCGTGACGGCGCGGCGTGGCGCGGGTTGTTCGGTCCGCTGGCGCGGCACTGGGAGCGCGTCGTCGATCTCGCGACGTCGGATCTGCGGCACCCGCCGCCCGATCCGGTGACGGTCGTGCGGTTCGGCCGGCGGCTGCTCGAGCAGTCTTCGCCGCTGTGGGGCATGCGTTTTCGTGAGGACGCCGCGGCGGCGCTGCTGACCGGGGTGAGCGCGCACGCCATCATCCCGCCGCGGGCTCCCTCGGCCGCGGGCGTCGCGCTGATGCTCGGCACCCTGGCCCACGCCGGAGGCTGGGTCATCCCGCGCGGCGGCAGCCAGACCATCGTGGACGTGCTGGCGGCCGAGGTCGAGCGGCACGGCGGGCGGATCGTCACCGGGCATCGCGTCGAGTCGCTGGCCGAATTCGACGGTGCGCGAGCGGTTCTCCTCGATACCGCCCCCACCGAGCTGCTCGGTCTGGCCGGCGATCGGCTACCGGCCGGATACGCGAAGCGGCTGGCGCGATTCCGCTACGGCGGCGCCGCCTGCAAGGTCGATTTCGCGCTGTCGGGCCCGGTGCCGTGGCAGGCCGCGGGATGCGACCGGGCGGGCACGCTGCATCTGATCGGCACCCGTGCCGAGTCGGTAGCCGCCGAAAAGGCTGTCGCCGTGGGCACATACGCCGAGCGCCCGTTCGTGCTGGTGATCCAGCCGGGCGTGGTGGACTCCTCGCGCGCCCCGGACGGCGGGCACACGCTCTACGCCTACGCGCACGTGCCCAACGGCTCCACCCGCGACGTCAGCGAGGCCGTCGTCGACCAGATCGAGCGCTTCGCACCGGGTTTCCGCGATCTGATCCTGGCCCGGCACGTGCGCACCGCAGCGGCCATGCCGGCCTACAACGCCAACTACGTCGGCGGCGATATCGCGGCCGGTGCGATGACCTTGCGGCAGACCGTCTTCCGCCCCACGCCGCGCTGGAACCCGTACTCCACCCCCCTCCCGGGCGTCTACCACTGCTCCTCGGCCACCCCGCCCGGCCCGGGCGTGCACGGCATGTGCGGCCTGCACGCCGTCCGCCACGTCCTGCGCGACCGCTTCGGCATCCACACCGACCCTCTGACCCTGCTGCGCACGCCGTCGCTGACATGAGCGTCCTCGAGGTCACCGGCCACCCTGTCGAGGGCCTGCGCGAATTTCCCGAGCGGCCCGTCACGACCCGTTCGACCGCCTGATCACCGCGCAGGCATACTGCGAGCGACTCCGCCTGCTGACCGCCGACAAGGTATAGCTTGCTCTGGGCCGCGATTTCGTCGTCGACTCGACTCGATGGGGCGTCAGACCGGCTGGGTCCGGTACAGGTCGGGCTCGATGTACATGACGCGGGCGACCGGGACGACCTCGCGCACCCGCGTCTCGGCATCGTCGATCGCCTGCGCGATATCGGCGATCTCCAACCCCGGCACGATCGAGACCTTGGCGGCGACCAGCATCTCGTCCGGGCCCAGGTACTCGGTGCGCAGATGGATGACGCGGTCGATGCGCTCCCCGTCGACGAGTTTTTCGCGGATCTTGCGATCCTGATCGGGGGTGGCGCCCTCGCCGATGAGCAGGCTCTTCATCTCCACGATCAACACGATGGCGATGGCGCCCAGCAGAATGCCGATGCTGAGGGTGCCGATGCCGTCCCAGACCGGATCGCCCGTCACCATCGTCAGCACGACCGCCAGCAGCGCGAGAATCAGGCCGATCAGCGCGCCGGTGTCCTCCAGCAGCACCACCGGCAGTTCGGGGTTGCGCGAGTTGCGGATGAACCGCCACCAGCTCGCCCCGGCCCGCAGCGGCGCGGACTCCCGCATCGCGGTGATGAAGCTGTAGGTCTCCAGCGCCACCGCGAGAACCAGAATGACGACCGCCACGATCGGCGAGCTCAGCTCCTCCGGATGCTGCACCTTGTGGATGCCCTCGTAGAGCGCGTACATCGAGCCGAGGCTGAACAGCACCAGCGCCACGACGAACGAATAGAAGTACCGATTGCGCCCGTACCCGAACGGGTGCAGCGCGTCGGCCTCCTGCTCGGCCCGCTTCTGCCCGAGCAGCAGCAGCCCCTGGTTGCCGGTGTCGGCCACCGAGTGCACGCCCTCCGCCAGCATCGAGGCCGAGCCGGTGATCGCCGCCCCGACGAACTTCGCGATCGCGATGCCGAGATTGGCGCTGAGCGCCGCGAGGATCGCCTTCCTACCACCGCCCGCAGACATGGTGCCGCTTCGGTCCTTTCGTCGATCCGCCCCGCCCGTACGCGGGGCGTCTGGTCGGTCACGTGCCGTGCCCGTTTCGTCCGATCAACATACCCGGGCCGCGCGGCGGTGGCCGATCGCGGCGGCCGATCCGCACTCGTCACCGGCGAGGGGCGCCTGATCATACCGGCGCGGGCGCTTGATCGTTACCGACGCAGGCGCAGAACACCTGCGCCGCACCGCCGACGGCCTGCGCGCGAATATCGGTGTCGGCGGCCGAGACCCAGGCCGCGCTGCCGGGGGTGATCCGCAGCTCGTCCCCGCCGTGCCACAGCCGCACGGTCCCCGCCGTGCACAAGAGGATGCCCGGACCGCTGCGCGGCATCGGCATCGGCGCCGCCCCGGCCGCCAGCTCGAAGCGGCGCAGCTCGAATTCGGGTGCGGGCGTGAGGTATCGGTACGAGGCCGATCCCGTCCCGGCCGAACCGGTCGCGTCGGCGACGTCGACCGGTTGGGGCTCCACGATCGGCACGTCCAGCGGTTCGAAGTCCAGCACCCGCAGCAGCTCCGGCACGTCGACGTGCTTGGGGGTCAGCCCGCCGCGCAGCACATTGTCCGAGTTGGCCATGATCTCCACCCCGACCCCGCGCAGGTAGGCGTGCAGATTACCGGCCGCCAGGAACAGGCCCTGGCCCGGTTCCAGGGTGATCCGGTTGAGCAGCAGCGCGGCCAGCACGCCGGCGTCGCCCGGATAGGCCTCGGCCAGCTCCAGCGTGGTGCGTGCCTCGGCCGCGAATTCCTTCTCGGCGGAGCTGCCGTTGCCGTCGGCGGTCGTCTTGTCCGACAGGTACCGCACACAGCCGTCGAGCACCTTCGGCAGCAGGCCGGCCAGCATCGCCTGCGGCAGCGTTATCCAGGTGGTGAACAGCGTCCGCAGTCCGTCGGAGTCCGGTTGCGCGGCAAGCAGTTCGGCATAGGTGGCCAGTTCCGGCACGGCCAGTGCGTGCAGCAGCGACACGGTGCGCACGGGAGTGCGGAAGCCGGCCAGCGCCTCGAACCGCTCCAGCGCCACCACCAGTTCGGGCTTGTGGCTGTCGTCGCGGTAGTTGCGCATCGGCGAATCCAGCGGCACCCGGGTCTCGTTCTCCCGGTGGAAGCCGACGCGGGCCTGGTCGGCGCTCGGATGCGCCTGTAACGACAGCGGTTCCTCGGCGGCCAGGATCTTCAGCAGGAACGGCAGCCGTCCGTCGAAAACGGGTGCGACGGTACCCAATTCACGATGCGGATCGGCCGTCACCAGATCGAGCAGCGAGGTGGTGCGCCCGTCGACGCGCACCTGCGCCGGATCGGCCGGGTGCGCCCCGAACCACAGTTCGGCCTCCGGATGCGCGGAGGGAACCGGTCGGCCGCACAGCTGAGCTAGTGCGGTGCGCGACCCCCAAGCGTAGGAACGCAACGCACCAACGAGTTCGTGCACTAGTAGTGTCCCCCGTCGTACCGACCGCCACGGTCGTCGGCCGGCGGGCAGTCGAGCAGGCGGAGGTAGGCCGCCGCCATCTCGAGCCGGAGTATCAGTACCGCAAGCTGTTCCACCGCGCCGCCCGGCCGTAACAGCGAGCCCGCGTCGGCCGGCGCCGCCCCCGGCTCGACCGCGCGGGGTACGTCGGTATCGGTGTTCATCAGCTCCGTATCCACGGTCACCAGATCGGCGTCGACCAGCCCGGCGCCCGCGCCGAACACCGCCAGCCGCCGCCGCGCCGCCACCTGGTCGGCGTCGGAACTCACCACGAACACCCGCACCTGCTCCACCGGTGCCGGGCCGTCGAGCTGCTCGTCGTGGAACAGCGGGTCGAATCCGGGCGCCGCCCCGCCCGCCGACTCGATCATGCGTGCGTTGGCGGCCACGACATCGGTCAGATCGGTGGCGGTGGCGATCCGGCCCGCGGCCGGCAGCAGCACCTCCGCGGCGTGCGCGGCCACCTGGGTCGCGGCGGGGGAGTCGCCGGTCAGCACGATGCGCCGCTCCTGCATGCGGGCGGCGAGGGTCTTGGCCGGATTGTGGAAGACCTCGTTCTGCGGACCGTCGCGCAGCGCCTCGGCGTCCAGCACGTCGGCGAGCACGTTCAGGTCGGGGACCAGCGGGCCGATCCGGGCCGGGTCGACGGCCCGCAGCACCGCGGCGCCGATGGCGAGGTAGCGCAGCAGCCGGTTGTGATCGAGCACCCGCACCCGCGGCGGCAGCATGGCCGCCCGTCCGGCCGCCGCGGCCCGCAGCGGGCCCTCGTCGGGGGCGGCCACCACGACCTCGGCACCGCGCTTGAGGGCGCGCTCCACCGCCTCGATCAGGCGTGGATTGCCCGCGTCGTCGCCGGCCACCAGCACCACATCCAGCGGGCCCACCCACTGCGGGATGGCGGTGGCGGGCACGATCGGCAGTCCGGCACGATCGCTCAGCGCGGCCACCAGCAGCGCCGCGGCGCGCTCGGCGCGGCCCGTGCCGGATACCAGCACCAGGCTGCGCGGGCGCAGATCGTGCAGATGGGCGAGCACGTCCTCGTCGACCGCTGCGGCGGTGGCCCGCACCTGGGCGCCGCCCGAGGCGGCCGAACGCAACGTCCCCCCGGAGTCGGCGGCCTCCAGCGAGGCGACGTCATCGAGGTCGAGTACCGGTGTCCCCGCGATCATCGGGCGTTGCCACCTCCCCTCAATCGGGTCACCAGGCCGGGTGTGCACCCGGGTGAAGCTGTCACTGCGAACGAATTCGCGCCTTGTGATTCCACTATTCCAGTCAGTTGCGGACGATGCTCAGGATCTCGGTTACGAGTGCGTCTACTTCCTCCTGCGATCGTGCCTCGACGTTCAGGCGCAACAGCGGTTCGGTGTTCGAGGCGCGCAGGTTGAACCAGGCGTGGTCGGGCAGCTGCACGGTGACCCCGTCCATCCGGTCGATCGAGACGGCCCGCCCCTCGAACGCGGTGACCACCGCCATGGTCCGCTCCTTCGCGTCGGTCACCGTGGAATTGATCTCCCCGGAGGCAGCGTAGCTCGCATACGCCGCCGCCAGCTCCGACATCGTCAATTCCCGCCCCGCCCCGTCCTTCCCGCTTCCGCTGTGCTCGTTTGCGGCGTCCGCGGGCCCTGCGTGGTGACGCGGGCTGCCGCCTCCGGGCCTGACGCTCCCGCTGTGTTCGATGTCGGCGTCCGCGGGCCCTCCGTGGTTACGCAAGCTGCCGCCTCCGGGCCTGACGCTCCCGCTGTGTTCGATGTCGGCGTCCGCGGGCCCTCCGTGGTTACGCAAGCTGCCGCCTCCGGGCCTGACGCTCCCGCCGACCGCCGCCAGCACGTGCAAGGCCGCGAGCATCCCGGAATCGGCGCCCCAGAAGTCGCGGAAGTAGTAGTGCGCCGAGTGCTCACCGCCGAAAATGGCGCCCGTGGCGGCCATTTGCGCCTTGATGAAGGAATGTCCGACGCGGGTGCGCACCGGGTTGCCGCCCAGCTCGGTCACCAGCTCCGGCACCGCCCGGGAGGTGATCAGGTTGTGGATGATGGTGGCGCCCGGCTCCTTGGCCAGTTCCCGCTCGGCCACCAGCGCGGTGACGGCCGACGGCGAGACCGGCTCGCCGCGTTCGTCCACCACGAAGCAGCGGTCGGCGTCGCCGTCGAAGGCCAGCCCGATATCGGCGCCGGTCTCGCGGACGAACCGCTGCAGATCCACCAGATTCTTCGGATCCAGCGGATTGGCCTCGTGATTCGGGAAGGTGCCGTCCAGCTCGAAGTACAGCGGCTCGACGGTCAGCTGGGCGACCGGGCCGAGCACGGCGGGCACGGTGTGGCCGCCCATGCCGTTGCCCGCGTCGACGGCGACCTTCAGCGGCCGGATGTCACCGAGATCGACCAGCCCGCGCAGGAATTCGGCGTAGTCGTCGAGGAGATCCTGTTCGGTCGCGGTGCCGCGCGGGCCGTCGAACTCCGGCACGCCGCCGATCAGTTCCTCGGTGATGGTGGCCAGGCCGGTGTCCTGGCCGACCGGCAGCGCCCGGGCGCGGCACAGCTTGATGCCGTTGTAGCGGGCCGGGTTGTGGCTGGCGGTGAACATGGCGCCGGGGCAGTCCAGCCGGCCGGAGGCGAAGTACAACTCGTCGGTCGAGGCCAGGCCGATCTGCACCACGTTCAGGCCCTGCGCCAGCACGCCCTCGGCGAAGGCGCCGGTCAGCCCCGGCGAGGAGGCGCGCATATCGTGCCCGATCACGACCCGCTCCGCGCCCTCGCCGCGCATCAGCCGGGCGAACGAGGCGCCGACGTCGCGCACGAAGTCCGCATCGATCTGCTCGCCGACCACCCCGCGCACGTCATAAGCCTTGACAACGGCGTTCACGGACTCGGCAGACCGGGCGACTGTCATGGGAACACCCTAATAGGCCGGGGCGGGCGAGCGTATTCGGTACACCTACGGGTGTGCTGAGAACGGCCCGACTTCGCCGTAAGCGAACAGGCGGCCGAGCGGTAGGCGACCTGGTCCGCCGTGCCGTAGGTGGGCGATTTGCCGCGCCGTAGGGGGTCGGCCGGACGCCGGGTGAACGGTCTTGCTCGGAGCACGAACGAACGAGGTAATCCGGGCCGCGGAACAAGATGAACCGGTCGGCGGGCGGATACAGCAGCCCCGCGATAGGAGAAGACGGGCAGCTACACGGCGGGTCGATACAGTTGCGCGGCGGCCGAATACGGTCGTTGCGCGGTGGGTGGATCCGGCAGCTACAACGGTGGGGCGCACGGCAGTTGCGCGCAGGTGGGTACGGCAGCCGCGCGGCGGGCGAAGACGGCGGTAGGGCGGCGGTTGGATACGGCGGCAGTGCAGGTGAGGAGCTCGGCGGGCGGTGGTCGGCTACGCGAGTGTCAGTTCGGCGGATCCGGCAGGACGCGCAGATGTCCGCGGCGGCCGGTGCGGCCGGGACGACCGGAGCGGGCGGGCCGGGGCGGGGCCGGGGGACTGTCCTGATATCCGCGCTGTTCGGGTTCGGGTGCGCGCCGACGCATTCCGGCCTCGCGAACCGCCTCGGCGAGGGCGGTCAGATCGTCCTCGTCGGGAGCGGAGAAGCCGCCCTCGTGCCGGACCATCTCCCAGCCCTTGGGCGCGGTGATCCGGGAACCGTGGGTGTCGCAGAGATCCCAGGAGTGCGGCTCGGCGACGGTGGCCAGCGGGCCGACGACGGCCGTCGAATCCGAGTACACGTAGGTGAGCGTCGCGACGGCCGGGTTCTTGCAGCCTGGGCGGCAGCAGCGACGCATGGGAATCACGCCAAGGAGCGTAACTCGCCACCGGCCCCGGCGTGGCGAGACACGCTCGAACCTCCCGAACTCACGGGGTACTAGATTCGACACATGACCCGTTCACGCAAGCGTTCGCCCACCGCGCGGTCGGTGATACGCCGCGGGCGCGGTGTTCGCGGGCCCGTGCTGCCGCCCACCGTGCCCGCCTGGCGCACCCGGGGGCAGCAGTTCGACCGGCTGGTGCTGGAGGCGTTCGCCCCGCTGGACGGCCGCTGGCACGATCGGCTCACCAAGCTGGACATCGCCGTCGACGATGTGCCGAAAATCCGCCCGCTGCACCCGGATTCGGTGACCTGGCCGGACGAGGTGGTCGCCGACGGCCCGGTGCCGCTGTCGCGCCTCGTCCCGGCCGGGGTCGACCGGCACGGCGCGGCGACCAGGGCCAGGGTCGTGCTGTTCCGCAAGCCGCTGGAGTTGCGCGCGGGCGACCCGGACGATCTGGTGGACCTCCTACGCGAGGTCCTGGTGCAGCAGATCGCCACCTATCTGGGGGTCGACCCGGACGTCATCGATCCGGCGGAATAACCGTGATCGATCGGGCGGAACGACCGTGCCGGCGACCCGGCCGCCGCGACGGGCGGCCGGTCAGCTGATGCCGCGCTTGAGCCGCCGGCGCTCCCGCTCCGACAGACCGCCCCAGATGCCGAAGCGCTCATCGTGCGCGAGGGCGTATTCCAGGCACTCGTCGCGGACCTCGCAGCCCATGCAGATCCGCTTCGCCTCGCGGGTCGAGCCGCCCTTCTCCGGGAAGAACGCCTCCGGATCCGTCTGGGCGCACAGGGCGCGCTCCTGCCACTGCTCCTCGATGCTGTCGAACATCGCGTCGAAGTCGTTGACGATGAGGCTCAGTGTCGGCGTTTCGGGCGGCGGTTGCTGCGCCCGTGCCCACTGGCCTCCCGGCTGCGTCGGACTGCCCGACTCCTCCCCAGTAGTCACTGTGGCTCCCCCCTCTCGTCGTTCGTCGTTGCGGCCGTCAGTGCAGGCGCCAGGTGCTGCGCCTGCTGTGGAATCGGTTTGCGATACACCGCCCGGATTGCCCGACGGGGCCACGTTCTCGGCCATCGCTCCGCCTCCTCACTGTGTGTTAGCGCAGAATGAATATCCGTCGGAACCGATCTGCCCACCGACGGCCCTACACCGCGACGTTGTCCCGCGGACATCCCCGAGCGCGTCATTCCGATACGAACAGGCGTTCGAAAAGTGATCGGCGGCTTGCACTCTCGCGCCGACCTCGAATGACATGTCTGTGATTAGACACGCCGGACGCGGCGATGGTCAAGCTACCGACACAATTCCGTTACTATCCGCCGCCGTCTTCGGCGCGGTTCGGTAACCCCCGAGTAGCAAATGACCGGCAAATACACTCCGGAACGTGGCCCACGCGGCACCGCATAGGCTGTGCGGATGTGACTGGAGAACGAGCGGACATCGCGCCCGGAACCGGCCCGCGGATCGCCGTGCTGGTCGGCGGAGTCGGCGGCGCGCGCTTCCTGCTGGGCGTGCGCGAACTGCTGCCCGAGGCCGACGTTTCGGCCATCGTCAACGTCGGCGACGACGTCTGGATGCACGGCCTACGCGTCTGCCCCGACCTGGACACCTGCATGTACACGCTGGGTGGCGGCATCGACACCGAACGCGGCTGGGGCCGGCTGGGGGAAACCTGGCACGCCAAGGAGGAGCTGGCGAAATACCATGCCGTGCCGGACTGGTTCGGGCTCGGCGATCGGGATATCGCCACGCATCTGGTGCGCAGCGAAATGTTGCGTGCCGGGTACCCGCTCTCGGCGGTTACCGAGGCGTTGTGCAACCGGTGGCAGCCGCGCGTGAAACTACTTCCGGCAACCGACGACAGATGTGAAACACATGTCGTCATCAGTGATCCCGACAGGCCCGGCGAACGTCGCGCGATTCATTTCCAGGAGTGGTGGGTACGCTACCGGGCGAGCGTCGAGACCCATGGATTCGTCACAATCGGGGCGGATCAGGCCAAACCGGCCCCTAATGTGACGCAAATCATAGAGGCCGCTGACGTTGTGCTCTTGGCTCCCTCCAACCCGGTGGTGAGCATCGGCGCCATCCTCTCGGTGCCCGGTATTCGCGGTGCGCTGCGCACCACCCGCGCGCGCGTGGTGGGGCTGTCGCCGGTGATCGACGGTAAGCCGTTGCGCGGCATGGCCGACGAGTGCCTGTCGGTGATCGGGGTGCAGACCTCGGCGGAGGCGGTCGGCCGGCACTACGGCGCCCGCTCCGGCACCGGCATTCTCGACGGCTGGCTGGTGCACTCCACCGACACCGCCGACGTTCCGGGCGTCGAGGTGCGCAGCGTGCCGCTGCTGATGACCGATCCGGCCACCACCGCCGAGATGGTGCGCGAGGCACTCGATGTCGCAGGAGTGAAGCCGTGACCGAACCGATGGACGCCGTGAGGGAGCCTGCGAGTGATCCGATGAACGCCGTGAGGGAGCCTGCGAGTGAACCGATGAACGCCGTGAGCGAACCGATGGGCACGGTCGAGCATCGGCCGCTCGGCGATCACGCGCCCGGCGGCGAGCTGCGTATCCTGCCGGTGCCGGGGCTGCCGGAGTTCCGTCCCGGCGACGACGTCGCCGAGCACATCGCGGCCCGGGCGCCCTGGCTGGCCGACGGCGACGTGCTGGTGATCACCAGCAAGATCGTCGCCAAGGCGGAGGGCCGGATCGTCGCCGCTCCGGGCGATCCGGAGGAGCGAGACGCGCTGCGGCGCAAGCTGGTTCGTTCCGAGGCGGTGCGCGTGCTTGCGCAGAAGGGCCGCACGCTGATCACCGAGAACCGGATCGGCATCGTGCAGGCCGCCTCCGGCATCGACGGCTCCAACGTCGACCAGGGCGAGCTGGTGCTGCTGCCCACCGATCCCGACGGCAGCGCCAAGGCGGTCCGCGCGGCGCTGGCCGATCGGCTGGGCGTGGACGTGGCGGTGATCATCACCGACACCATGGGCCGGGCCTGGCGGAACGGACAGACCGACGCCGCGATCGGCGCCGCCGGCCTGCGCGTGGTGCACGACTACGCCGGCGCGGTCGACGGGCAGGGCAACGAACTCCAGGTCACGCAGGTCGCCGTCGCGGACGAGCTGGCCGCCGCGGCCGATCTGGTGAAGGGGAAGCTGGGTGGCGTCCCGGTCGCGGTGGTGCGCGGCTGGTCCTCCGACGACGACGGCTCCACCGCGGCGGCCCTGCTGCGCCGCGGCGAGGAGGACCTGTTCTGGCTGGGCACGGCCGAGGCCGTCGAACGCGGTCGCGGCGAAGCGCTGCTGCTGCGGCGTTCGGTGCGCGAATTCGCCGACACCCCGGTCGATCCCGGCCTCATCCGGTCCGCGGTCTCGGTGGCGCTGACGGCGCCCGCCCCGCATCACACCCGGCCCGTGCGATTCGTCTGGCTGCGCCGCGACGGCCTGCGCGAGCGGCTGCTGACGGCGATGGCCGACAAATGGCGCGCCGACCTGACCGCCGACGGGCTGCCGCCGGAGCGAGTCGAGCGCCGGGTGGCCCGGGGCCGCATCCTGTTCGACGCCCCCGAGGTGATCATCCCGTTCTGCGTTCCGGACGGCGCGCACGACTATCCGGACGAGCGCCGCCGCGCGGCCGAGTCCACGATGTTCACCGTGGCGGTCGGCGCGGCCGTGCAGGGCCTGCTGGTGGCGCTGGCCACCGAGGGGGTCGGCAGCTGCTGGATCGGGTCCACCCTCTTCGCCCCGGACATCACCCGGGAGGTACTGGGCCTGGAGGCCGACTGGAAGCCGCTGGGCGGCATCGCGGTCGGCTATCCGGCCGAGGAGCTGACACCGCGGGAGCCGCGGGAACCGGGTACCGGACTGATCGAACTGTGAGGTCCGGGCACCGGCCACCAGAATCCGCACGAGAAAGGAACCGATGAGCGCCGAGTCCCTGCACGCATCGGCCACCGATCTGCTCGAAACCTGGTCCCCGGCAGCGCCTCCGCAGCGGTCGCTGCGCGAGGCGATGCTGGCGTTCCTGGGTTCGGCGCCGCGCGGCTGCATGCGCGAGCACGCGCCCGGCCACGTCACCGCCTCGGCGATGGTGTTCTCGCACGACGAGCGCGAGGTGCTGCTGACGCTGCACCCGCGGGTGGGGCTGTGGATTCAGCTGGGCGGGCACTGCGAGGAGTACGACGACACCGTGCCCGCCGCCGCGCTGCGGGAGGCGACCGAGGAGTCCGGGATCCGGGGCTTGACACTCGAACCGGGACTGTACAACGTGCAGGCCCATCCGATTCTCTGCTCGCTCGGCGTACCGACCAGGCACCTGGACCTGGTCTTCAAGATCAAGGCCCCGGAAGGCGCTGTGCCGGTACGGAGTTCGGAATCCACCGATCTGCGCTGGTGGCCGGTGGATGCCCTGCCCGCCGACACCGACCTGGTGGTTCGCTGACCGAGGCCGGTCTCGTCGCGGTTGGGCACCGTCCCAAACGCTCTGTCCCGTATAACGATTGCGGCCGAACCCCTATTGTGGTTGCCCATGGTCGACTGGCAGGGTGGCACGGTGCCGCAGACAGCCGCCCGACACCCGAGATCACGAGAACGGATGGGACAGTCGCCGTTTGCCTGCGGTGTGCGGTGGTCGAGATCACCCGTCCGGGGTTCCGGGAATGTGCCGAGGTGTGTGTAACGGCGAGCACTCTTCCCGGTCTTGGAGAGGCGTAACAGGCGTTGTGCCTGTACATATTTAACGGCAACAGTTTCAGGTATTTTCTAGCGGGGCAGAGAATTGCAAACGATCGGCAAACGCTCGGGTTCGCCTGATCCGAAGCGGTACCTGTGGGCGATGGGAATCATGGCCCCGGCCACTCTCCTGCTGCCCTCACAACTCGTGCTGCACACCGGATTTCCGGTGTTCTGGTGGATCGGGCCGATCCTTGTGCTGATCGTCGTCCCGGTCCTGGACTGGGTGGTGGGCGAGGACGGCAACAATCCCCTCGACGCGGACTACGAGCGACTGTCCGGCGACCGGTATTACCGGTGGTGCACCTATCTCTATCTGCCGGTCCAGATGCTCGGCCTGTGGATCGCGGCCTACCTGTGGGCCGGCGACGGGTTGCGGGTGATCGACAAGGTCGGGCTCGCGGCGACCACGGGCTTCATGAGCGGGGTCGGCATCAACGCCGCGCACGAACTCGGCCACCGGGTCGAGCGACTGGAGCGGTGGCTGGCGAAGCTGGCCCTCGCGCAGTCGGGGTACGGGCACTTCTACGTCGAACACAACAAGGGACATCACGCCCGGGTGGCGACGCCGGCGGATCCGGCCAGCGCCCGCCTGGGCGAGTCGCTGTGGGAATTCCTGCCGCGCAGCGTGATCGGCGGATTCCGCTCCGGCATCACGCTCGAGCGGGACCGGCTGAAGCGCCGCGGCCTGGGCTGGTGGAGCACGCGCAACAACATCCTGCAGGCCTGGGCGATGACGCTGGTGCTCTATGCCGCGCTGACGGTCGCCTTCGGCCCGGCGATGCTGCCGTATCTGGCGCTGCAGGCGGTGATGGCGATCGGGCTGCTGGAGACGATCAACTACGTCGAGCACTACGGGCTGCTGCGCGGCCGGCGGCCGAACGGGCTGTGGGCGCGCTGCTCACCGGCCGACAGCTGGAACTCCGACCGCCTGGTGACCAACATCTTCCTGTTCCATCTGCAGCGGCACAGCGATCACCATGCCAATCCGGGGCGGCGCTACCAGACCCTGCGCAGTTCGCAGGAGGCGCCGCAACTCCCGGCCGGGTACGCGACGATGGTCCTCTTGGCCGCGATACCGCCGCTGTGGCGCCGGGTGATGGATCCGCGGGTGCTCGCGCACTACGAGGGTGACATATCTCGCGCGAACATCTCGCCGCGCAAGCGAACCCGGATTCTGGCGGCGCACGGCGGAGGCGGCGTGGCGGCCGCCTCCTGACACCGCCCGGATCCCGATGTCCGGCGGCTATGGTTGCTGGATATTTCCGCTGAACTCCCGACTCGTTGCGTGGTCGGAGCGGAGCGGCCGCCCTGGGCGCCGTATGGATCGTTCCGATCGTCGCCGCCGTCGGTCGCGTGCCCGTCACGGCCGGTTTCGCCGCCGGATTTCCCCAGCGCCGACCGGTCGCCGGCCGCCCCGGCGGCTCCCTTGCGTATCGCGTACGCATCCGAGCCGCTAGCCTCTTCTGGGTACACGCCGACCAGGAGAGGCAGATGACGACCGCAGTAAGCAGCAAGATGACCGTCGACCACCGCAACGGAATCGATTACAAGGTGGCGGACCTGTCCTTGGCCGAGTACGGCCGCAAGGAGATTCGGCTGGCCGAGCACGAGATGCCGGGCCTGATGGCACTGCGCCACGAGTACGCCGAGGTGCAGCCGCTGAAGGGCGCGCGGATCTCGGGATCGCTGCACATGACCGTGCAGACGGCCGTGCTGATCGAGACGCTCGTATCCCTGGGCGCGGAGGTGCGCTGGGCCTCCTGCAACATCTTCTCCACCCAGGACGAAGCCGCGGCGGCCGTGGTGGTCGGCCCGCACGGCACCCCCGAGGAGCCGAAGGGCACCCCGGTCTTCGCCTGGAAGGGCGAGAGCCTGGAGGAGTACTGGTGGGCCGCCGAGCAGATGCTCACCTGGCCGGGCGAGCCCGCCAACATGATCCTCGACGACGGCGGCGACGCCACCATGCTGGTGCTGCGCGGCGCCCAGTACGAGAAGGCCGGCGTGGTGCCGCCGGAGGAAGAGGATCACCCCGCCGAGTTCAAGGTCTTCCTGAACCTGCTGCGCGAGCGGTTCGAGACCGACAAGGGCAAGTGGGGCAAGATCGCGGAATCGGTGCAGGGTGTCACCGAGGAGACCACGACCGGCGTGTTGCGGCTGTACCAGTTCGCGGCCGCCGGTGAGCTGGCGTTCCCGGCGATCAACGTGAACGATTCGGTGACCAAGTCCAAGTTCGACAACAAGTACGGCACCCGGCACTCGCTGATCGACGGCATCAACCGCGGCACCGACGTGCTGATCGGCGGCAAGAAGGTGCTGATCTGCGGCTACGGCGACGTCGGCAAGGGCTGCGCGGAATCGCTGGCCGGCCAGGGCGCCCGGGTGCAGGTCACCGAGATCGACCCGATCAACGCCCTGCAGGCGCTGATGGACGGTTTCGACGTGGTCACCGTCGAGCAGGCGATCGGCCAGGCCGACATCATCGTCACCTCGACCGGCAACAAGGACATCATCACCCTCGACCACATGAAGGCGATGAAGGACCAGGCCATCCTGGGCAACATCGGCCACTTCGACAACGAGATCGATATGGCCGCGCTGGAGCGCTCGGGTGCGACGCGGACCGTCATCAAGCCGCAGGTCGACCTGTGGACGTTCGGTGATTCGGGCAAGTCGATCATCGTGCTGAGCGAGGGCCGGCTGCTGAACCTCGGCAACGCCACCGGCCACCCGTCGTTCGTGATGTCCAACAGCTTCTCCAACCAGGTGATCGCGCAGATCGAGCTGTGGACCAAGCCGGCGGAGTACGACAAGGAGGTCTACCGGCTGCCCAAGCACCTGGACGAGAAGGTCGCCCGCGTGCACGTCGAGGCGCTCGGTGGCACGCTGACCAAGCTCAGCAAGGACCAGGCCGAGTACATCGGCGTGGACGTCGAGGGCCCGTACAAGCCCGACCACTACCGCTACTGAGGCGAACCGGGGGCAGGGCCGCTCCGGTATCGGCGCTGCCCCCGGACTACTTCGTGCCGATTCCGTCGCCGCGGACCAGGGTCCGCGGCGACGGTGTCATTTCCGGTGCCGTGTCATTTCCGGTGTGGTGTTACTTCCGGTGCGGTGTTACTTCCGGTACGACGGCGGCAGGGGGAAACCCTTGCTCTGCAGGGCATTCCGCCCGCGGTCGGGATAGTCCGTGATCACGCCGTCCACTCCGGTATCCAGCTGGGCCGCGATCGTGGCCTCGTCGTTCACCGTCCACGGGACGACCTTCAGGCCCTTGTCGTGGGCGCGTCGGACATAGTCGGCATCGGCGGTGAAGAGGAATCCGGGATCGCCGACCGCGGCCGGACTGTTCTCCCCGGGGACGTAGCTCGGCGAGGCGATGTTCGCGCCCAGTGCCGCGATGGCACCGAGCGGATCCCCGGCGTGGTCCTCGTAGCGGACCGGCCCCAGCCACCGGCTGCCGGGCACGAAGGTGGTGTCGTCGTAGAGCGCGACGGTCGGCACGTCCGGGTTCTTCCGCTTCACCAGCGGCAGGCTGGACCAGTCGAAGCTCTGGATCTCGACCTTGCCGGTGGCGCCGGCGCGGGCCACCTCGTCGAGGACGATGTCGACGAATTCCTGCGGCGGGGCGGTCTGCTCGGGGTGCTCCGCCTCGATCTTGGTCTCGATGTTGTAGCGGATCGCGTCGAACGCGCCCGGATAGCCGCGCACCAGCTCGAACAGTTCGGGCAGCCGGGCGATCCGGTTACCCGGCACCGGCCGCTGCTGCGGGAAGTTCGACAGCTGCTTCGAACAGTCCAGCGTGCGCACCTGGTCGTAGCGCAACTCGTGGATCGTCTTCCCGACGTAGGGGAACTGCGGATCGTTCGGGACCGCCGGTGCGGTGTCGGCACACTTGTCGGCCTGAATCGTCGCATCGTGCCAGATCACCGGCACCTTGTCGGCGGTCAGCCCGATATCCAGCTCCAGCGTGGTGACCCCGAGTTCGAGCGAATGCGAGTAGGCGGCCAGGGACTCCTCGGTCAGCAGGCCGCGGCCGCCGCGATGCGATTGCAGGTCTACCGGGCGATGCGGATCCGCCGCCGGACCGTTCGAGGGGGACGGGCTCGACGTCGTGTCGTCGCCGCAGGCGGCCGGCCCGGCCAGGGCGGCCGCGCAGGCGAGGGCGGTGATCACCCGCCGGGCGCGAGAATGGGTTCTTCGGAGGGGCTGCATTTCGGTGACCATAGCCATCGAAGGGCAACGGGGGTTGTCGTCCGGGTGACCGTCTCGCACCCCGCCGCGACCGTCTAACCTGTTGCGCATGGGAGCGTTGGTGGCGGTTGAGGGGCTCGACGGCGCGGGTAAGCGCACGCTGATCGACGCCGTCGCCGCGGGTCTGCGCGGACCCGGCCTCCGGGTCGGGACGCTGGCCTTTCCCCGCTACGGCCGGTCGGTGCACGCGGATCTGGCGGCCGAGGCGCTGCGCGGGCGGCACGGCGACCTGGCCGCCTCGGTGAACGCGATGGCGATGCTGTTCGCGCTCGATCGCGCCGACGCGCGCGACGACCTGTCGAAGCTGCTGGCGGACAACGACATCGTGCTGCTCGACCGCTACGTCGCCTCGAACGCCGCCTACAGCGCCGCGCGGGCCGAGCAGTCCGCGGCGGGGGAAATCGCTTCCTGGGTGGCGGAATTGGAATTCGGCCGGTTCGAATTGCCGGTTCCCGAGTGGCAGGTGCTGCTGGACGTTCCGGCGGAACTCGCGGCCGAACGCGCCCGTCGCCGTGGCGAACTCGATTCCGCCCGCGCCCTGGACGCCTACGAACGCGACCGCGGCCTACAGCAGCGCACGGCCACGGTCTATCGTGAGCTGGCCGACTCGCAGTGGCACGGTCGGTGGTCGATCCATGCGCCACATGACGATCCGACAACGCTCACCGCGCGCCTCTCGGAAAAGATTGCCCGATAAGGTTGGATGTGCGGCGGTAATGTACCAATGTTGGCTCACGATCGTTGACCACAATTGCCCGTTCCGAGCCGGAGAGATGACAACATAGTAGCTATGAAGCCGAAGATTCTGGTCGTCGACGACGATATGGCGCTCGCGGAGATGCTCACGATCGTCTTACGTGGTGAGGGTTTCGACCCCCACGTGGTCGGCGACGGCACGCAGGCGCTCACCGCGGTCCGTGAGCTGCGCCCGGACCTGGTGCTGTTGGATCTCATGCTCCCCGGTATGAACGGTATCGATGTGTGCCGGGTGCTGCGGGCGGACTCGGGCGTGCCGATCGTGATGCTGACGGCCAAGACCGACACCGTCGATGTCGTCCTCGGGCTGGAATCGGGCGCCGACGATTACATCGTCAAGCCGTTCAAGCCGAAGGAGCTCGTCGCCCGGGTGCGGGCCCGCCTGCGCCGCACCGAGGAGGAGCCGGCCGAGCTGCTGTCCATCGCGGACATCGTGATCGACGTGCCGGCCCACAAGGTGACCCGCGCCGGTCAGCAGATCTCGCTGACCCCGCTGGAATTCGACCTGCTGGTGGCGCTGGCCCGCAAGCCGCGCCAGGTGTTCACCCGCGAGGTGCTGCTGGAACAGGTCTGGGGGTACCGTCACGCCGCCGACACCCGCCTCGTCAACGTGCATGTGCAGCGGCTACGCGCCAAGGTCGAGAAGGATCCGGAGAATCCGGAGATCGTGCTGACCGTCCGTGGTGTGGGGTACAAGGCCGGGCCACCGTGAGCAAAGACGGCGAGCGGACCGCCCCCTCGGCGTTCGCGAGCGCGGTGAGGTCGAGCTTCGGCGAGGCGCAGCCGTGATCGAAAGCTCCAGAAGCCGCGTTCAGCGGTTGCTGGCGGCTGTGGGGACGTGGTTCAAGAACGTCGGGGAAGCGCTGGGCCATCTGTGGCGGCGCTCGCTGCAGCTGCGTGTCGTGGTCTCCACGCTCACGTTGTCGCTGATCGTGATCACGATTCTCGGTGTGGTGCTGACCAGCCAGATCACCGATCGCCTGCTCGATGCCAAGATCAATGCCGCGGTGGAGGAAATGAGCCGCGCCCGCAACACGGTGCAGACCCAGCTGACCGGCGTGCACGACTCGAGCACCCAGGCGATTCGCCTGCAGGACGCGCTGCGCACGCTGTCCAGCGGGACCAGTTCGGAGACGGCCGGCTCCGCGGGCAGTTACCAGGCGTCGCTGGCGATGCTGGGCGACGGGCAGCAGGAACTCACCGCCGGCCCGATCCAGGACGTGCCCGCCGAACTGCGCCGGTTCGTGCAGCAGAACCAGGTCAGTTATCAGTTCGCGACGGTGTCGGATCCCGGATACTCCGGTCCGGCGCTGATCATCGGCAGTCCCAGCCTCGAGGTGCCCACGCTCGAGGTCTATCTGATCTTCCCGCTCACCAACGAACATCGCAGCCGCGACCTGATGAGCGGCACCATGCTGATCGGTGGCGTCGTGCTGCTGGTCCTGCTCGCCGCGATCACCGCGCTCGTGACCAGGCAGGTGGTGTTGCCGATTCGATCGGCCGCGCGCATCGCCAGTCGTTTCGCCGACGGGCGGTTGAAGGAGCGGATGCTCGTCAGAGGCGAGGACGACATGGCCCGGCTGGCCATGTCGTTCAACGAGATGGCCGAGAGCCTGTCCAACCAGATCACCCAGTTGGAGGAGTTCGGAAATCTGCAGCGCCGCTTCACCTCCGACGTCAGTCACGAGCTGCGCACGCCGTTGACCACGGTGCGCATGGCCGCCGATCTGATCCACGGTTCGAGCGACGAGCTGGATCCGGCGCTCGCGCGCAGTGCCGAACTGCTCGTCACCGAGCTGGACCGGTTCGAGGGCCTGCTCAACGATCTGCTCGAGATCAGCCGGCACGACGCGGGTGTCGCGGAGTTGCAGGTGGAGTCGCTGGACGTGCGCATGTGCGCGCGGGCGGCCATCTCCACCGTGCGGCATCTGGCCCGGGAGTCGGGCGTCGAGCTGGTGGTCGACCTGCCGGAGGATCCGCTGGTGGCCGAGGTGGATCCGCGCCGCGTCGAACGGGTGCTGCGCAACCTGCTCGCCAACGCCATCGACCACAGCGAGGGCAAGCCGGTGCTGCTGCGCATGCGCGGCGACACCGAGGCCAACGCGGTCGCCATCGTGGTGCGCGACCGGGGCATCGGCCTGCGGGCGGGCGAGGAGAAGCTGGTGTTCAACCGGTTCTGGCGCTCGGATCCCTCGCGGATGCGCCGCTCCGGCGGTACCGGCCTGGGCCTGTCGATCAGCGTGGAGGACGCCAACCTGCACGACGGGCGGCTGGAAGCGTGGGGCGAACCCGGTCAGGGCGCCAGCTTCCGGCTCACGCTGCCGCTGGTGCGCGGGCGCAAGATGGGCAGCAGCCCGCTGTCGCTGGAACCGCCCAAGCGCACGCTGGCAAGCGTGGAATCGCCGGGACCGCAGGATGATTCGGGCGACTCGGAGACGCCGGACAGCGGTGCCCCGGGCAGCGGCGGCCCGGACAGCGGTGCCCCGGAGGTCGGTGCCGGGCCGGCCGGTATCGCCGAGCCGGATGCCACGTCCTCGGCGGAGGCGCACTCTTCCGGGCCGGGTGACGTGGCCGAGACATCGGAGGAGTGGCCGGAATCCGATGCGGTGGTGGACCATTCGAGTTCGGGCGGGGCGGATGCGAGCCTCCCGTCCGACGGGGAGAGTTCGTCGGACGCGGCGAATTCCGGCCCGGCGAGCGATTCCGGCGCGGCGAACGGCGAAATACCCTCGGGTTCCGGCGATATCGGCGAACCGCGCGGAGACGCACCGTCGTCCGGAGCCGATTCCGCGGCGGCGGAGGATGATTCGTCGACGACGCGGCCGCCCGTCGGCTCCGGGAACGGGGCCGATTCGGCCACCGATTCCGTATCCACCGACTCCGGAGATCCGAAACCATGAGCGTCCCGACAAGGCAGCGACGGCCCGCGCCGCGGCGGAGTTGCGGGCGCTGGGTGCGCGCCGTGCTCGGCCTCGCGCTGACCGGCCTGCTCGCCCTGACCGGCTGTGCCAACCTGCCGGACTCCTCGGCGCCGCAGGCCCTGGGCACCCTCGACCGCGAACCCACCCCGGCGGGCCCGCTGCCGCCGGCCCAGGGCCGCGACCCGGACCTGCTGCTGCGCGATTTCCTGCAGGCGACCGCCGACCCGACCAACGGCCACGCGGCCGCCCGGCAGTACCTGACGCCCGACGCCGCGGCGAGCTGGGACGACACCGCCCGCACGGTGATCGTCGAGAAGCCCGATACGCTGCGCGAATCCCGCACCGGCGATATGGCGACCTACCGGATTCGCGCCCGCAAGATAGGTGAGCTCGAATCCGACGGGTCCTACCGGGCCGTCGACACCACGCACGACGACACCATCGAGATGACCAAGGTCGGCAGCGAGTGGCGCATCAACGAGCTGCCGGCCGGCGTGGTGATGGACTCCACCGCATTCGCCAAGTCCTACCGGCGCTACGCGCTGAATTTCGCGAATGCCGGCGGCACGTCGATGGTTCCGGACCTGCGCTGGGTCTCGGTGCGCAAGGAGGACCTCGCCGAGCGGCTGCTCGCGCTGCTCGCCGCCGGGCCGCAGCCGTCGCTGGCGCCCGCGGTGCGCAATGTGCTGTCGGGACCGGTGAGCGTGCGGGGCGCGGTGACCAAGGCCAACGGCGACACCGAGGGCGTCGGCGTCGGAGTGGGCGGTGGCGTGCGGATAGATTTCGCCGGCGCCTCCGCGCTGGACCAGCGCAGCAAGGAGTTGCTCGCGGCGCAGGTGGTGCTGACCCTGTCCAGCGCCGACGTGCTCGGCCCGTACGTGCTGCTGGGCGACGGTAAACAGCTGGACGAGCGGTACGCGGCCACCGGCTGGTCGATCGGCGACGTCAACGCGATGAACCCGACGGTCAACTCGCACAACCGAATCGGTCTGCACGTGGTCCGTGACGGCACGCTGATGCAGGTCACCGACAACGGAACCGCGCACGCGCCCGGATATTTCGGCGCCCAGCGCAACCTCGAGTCGGTGGGCCTGACCCCCGACGGCCAGCTGGTCGCGGCGGTGGCCAGCAACGGCGCCGCGCCGTCCGACCCGCCGCACACCCTGGTCGTCGGCAGTTACGACGGCAACGTGGCGGACGGGAACGTCGTCGCGGTCAAGCAGGGCGACACCTTCACCCGGCCGTCCTGGACCGCCGACGGTAGCTCGGCGTGGTCGGTCATGGACGGCGAGCAGGTGATCCGGGCCGTGCACGACCGCACCACCGGCAACGTGTCGGTGCAGGACGTCGACACCTCGGCCCTGTTCTCCGCCTCGGCCTCGGCGGACGAGCCGACGCTGCGCGGACCGATCACCGAACTGCGCATGTCCCGCACCGGGACTCGCGCCGCGATCATCGCCGGCGGGCACGCGTACGTCGTCGTGGTGGCGCCGCAGGCGGACGGGAGGTACGCGCTGACCTCGCCGGTGCCCATCGCGTCGAGCCTGACCACCGCGGTGGTCTCGCTGGATTGGCTGAGCGGCGACACCATCATGCTGGCGCGCGAGGGCGGCATCGACCCGGTCGAGACGGTGTTCATCGACGGCTCCCAGCCGAACCCGGCGACCAGCCAGAACCTGACCCCGCCCGTGCGCACGGTCAGCGCCTCGCTGGACACCCAGTACATCGCGGACTCCCGCGCCGTGATGCAGTTGCAGGCCGCCGAGCCCGGATCCGAACGCTTCTGGCGCGAGGTGCAGGGGTTGGGGTCCAACGCGATTCCGGTCCTGCCCGGCTGAGGACGGGTCGCCACCGCCCGGTACCTGTCGGTCGTGCCGGGCATACTCGGGCGATGCGGACGCTGCTGGATCTGGTTCTTCCGCAGGTGTGCGGGGGCTGCGGGGTATCCGGGACGGGATGGTGCGCCGGGTGCGCCGAGAGCTTGTCGGGGCCGCCGATCCGGGCGCGGCCGCGCACCGATCCGGGGGTGCCGTGCTGGGCGCTGGGCCCCTACGCCGGCGCGGGACGCCGCGCGGTGCTGGCCGCGAAGGAGCACGATCGCCGCGATCTGGCCGCACCGCTGGGGCTCGCCTTGGCGAGAGGCCTGGATGGGCTGCGGGCCCGTGATCGGCCGCTGCTCCTGGTGCCCGCCCCGAGCAGGCGCGCGGCGGCACGGCGCCGCGGCGGCGATCCGGTGCGCCGCGCGGTCCGGGTGGCGGCGGGTTGGCTGCCGGATTGCCGGGCGGTCCCGATGCTGACCACGCGATCGGACGTGCGGGATTCGGTCGGCCTGGGCCCGCGCGCCCGGCGGCACAATCTGCGCGGCCGGATCCTGCCCGCCGGCGGTTCGCCGCCCGGCCCGCTGTGTCCCCCGAATGCCGAGGTCGTACTGGTCGACGACGTGATCACGACGGGCGCCACGGCGGCCGAGTCGGTCCGGGTGCTCGCGCAGGCCGGTGTGCGGGTGCGCGCGGTGATGGTGACGTGCGTGGCTTGAACCTTTGAAATTTATGTGAACACTAGCGGTCTCCCCGTTGTCGTAATAGCGTTGCTGACAGAGCGATCTGACACCCGAACCCCAGAGTTTGGAGGTGGCACCTCGGACGACTTCGTGCCGGGTTCTCGGCATCGACGTTCTCGGTATCGGCCAAGATTTTCGATATCGGCCGGCCCGGCGCGACTGATTCCCCGCCGCACATGCATCGGTTGTGCGGCCAGATCCGGGAGGTACGCGTGACGACTTCACGACCTTCAGTGAAAGCAGATCCCTCGGCCCGCTCCGGCACCGCGCTGGATCCCGAGCGCACCGACGCCGAACGCATCGCCCCCGCCCGCGACGGCGCCGAGCAGCCTGCGTCGGATCGGTCCGGGCCCCGCGCGGATGTCGTGGTGAAGGGCCGCAATGTCGAGGTTCCCGATCATTTCCGCATACACGTCGCGGAGAAGCTCGGCCGGTTGGAGCGCTTCGATCCGTCGATCCACCTGTTCGATGTCGAACTGTTCCACGAACGCAATCGACGTCAGCGCAAGAGCTGCCAGCGAGTGGAGATCACCGTCCGCGGCAAGGGCCCGGTCGCGCGCGCCGAGGCCTGCGCGGAGAGCTTCTACGCCGCGCTCGAACAGGCGGTGCAGAAGCTGGAGAGCCGATTGCGCCGCAGCAAGGACCGGCGGCGCGTGCACTACGGCGAGAAGACCCCGCTGTCGGTGGCCGAGGCCACGGCCATGCTGGTCGACGAGGCGGAGCCGAGCAGCGGCAACGGGTCCGCCGGCGGCAACGGGTCGGTCACCTACGAGCATCCGCCCGCACCGGACGAACCCGGCGAATCCGCCGGTCCGGGCCATATCGTCCGCACCAAGGTGCATCCGGCCAATCCGATGTCGGTCGACGATGCGCTGTACCAGATGGAACTCGTCGGCCACGATTTCTTTCTCTTCCAGGACCGCGAGACCGACCGACCGTCGGTGGTCTATCGTCGCCACGCCTTCGACTACGGCCTGATCAGGCTCGCGTAGTCGGCGTCGCATCCCGCTCGGGGCCGGCGGCCGTGTGCCGTTCGGCCCTCAGCCTTGCCCGCGTTCGTAGTGCTCGTGACGGCGCGTCTCGATTTTGTTCTTACTTCGGAGTAAGTTCGGTGCCGGGTGAATCTCTCGAAAGGAATTCGCGTGGCAACCAAGGGTTCTCGCCGTGCTGTCATCGTCTCCGGGGTGCGGACGCCGTTCGTGCGGGCGTTCACCGACTACACCCGGATGGACTCCATCGACCTGGCCGATGCGGCCGTCGCGGGCCTGCTGCAGCGCACGGAACTGCCCAAGGACCAGGTGCAGGCGATCGTGTGGGGCGGGGTGATCCTGCCCAGCGCCGCGCCGAACATCGCCCGCGAGATCGCGCTGGATCTGAAGCTGGACCCGGGCTGCGAGGGATATACGGTCACCCGTGCGTGCGCCTCGGGCCTGCAGGCGGTCACGTCGGCGGCCGCGGCCATCGAGCGCGGCGAATACGACGTCATGATCGCCGGCGGTAGCGATTCCACCAGCAACGCCGAGGTGAAGCTGCCGCAGAAGATGGTGCACGCGGCCGCGCCGCTGGCCCTGGGCAAGCCGAAGCCCAAGGACTACCTGTCGGCGGTGGCGCAGTTGGCGCCGTTCACCGACCTCGTGCCGCGTCGGCCCAAGATCGCCGAGCGCACCACCGGCGAGGTGATGGGGGAGTCGGCCGAGAAGATGGCCGGCATCCACGGCATCACCCGCGCCGCGCAGGACGAGTTCGCCGCCCGCTCGCATCATCGCGCCGCGGCGGCCATCGAGTCCGGGCGCTTCGACCGCGAGGTGCTGGAAGTCGTTACGCCGGAAGGTAAATCGGTCACCCGCGACGGACTGGTCCGGGCGGATACGAGCGTCGAGAAACTGTCGTCGCTGGCACCGGTGTTCGCGAAGGACGGCACGGTCACGGCGGGCAATGCCAGCCCGCTCACCGACGGCGCGGCGGCGGTGCTGCTGATGAGCGAGGAGAAGGCGCGGGCGCTGGGCCTGCCACCGCTGGCGGCGATCCGTTCGTGGACCTACGTCAGCGTGGACCCGCGCGACCAGGTGCTGATCGGCCCGGCGATCTCCATGCCGCGAGCATTGGACAAGGCCGGAATGTCGCTCGCCGACGTGGATTTCGTCGATATCCACGAGGCGTTCGCCGCCCAGACCCTGTCGGTGCTGTCCGCCCTCGCCAGCGACGAATGGGCCACGGCCCGCCTCGGCCGCGACACGGCGGTCGGCGTGATCGACCCGGACATCCTGAACGTGCACGGCGGCTCGGTCTCCCTCGGCCATCCCTTCGGTGCCACCGGCGCCCGCATGGTCACCACCGTGGCGAACGAGTTGGCCCTCTCCGGTAGGAGCGCCGCCCTGCTGGGCATCTGCGCCGCGGGCGGTATCGGGGCCTCGGCGGTCCTCGAACGGGTCTGAGCTGGTCCGCCACAATCGGTTCGGCTCGGATTCTGGTCGGCTCATAATCTGGTCCGGGCGGCGATGTCGGATAGTCTCCGGTGGGTAGTGTTCCCGAACGAGGGCAGGTTTACTTGTGACTGTTGAGGCCGATGCATCCGAGCTGATGTCGAGAGTCGGGCATTACTACCGGGTGGATGCCCCCTATGTCGTCGGCCGGGAGAAGGTTCGGGAGTACGCCCGGGCCGTCCAGGACGCACATCCGGTCCACTGGGCGGAGCATGCGGCCGCCGAGCACGGGTACGACGGATTGGTGGCGCCGCTGACGTTCGTGTCCATCCCGGCGATGGCGGCCAACCGCAAGCTGTTCGAGGACGTGGTGGTCGGCTACGACATGTTCGTGCAGACCGAGCAGGTATTCGAACAGCACCGGCCGATCGTGGTGGGTGATCGGCTGATCACCGACGTGGAGCTGTCGGCCGTGCGCCGGATCGCCGGCAAGGACCTGATCACGGTCACGAACACCTTCACCGACGAGGCCGGCGAGGTGGTGCACGTCATGCACACGACGGTGGTCGGCGTCACCGGTGACGACGTCGACCCGGCGATCACGGGCGCGGTCGACAACGTGATGGTGCACGACCTGAAGTTGCTGGGCCGCCACCGCACGGCGGAGGCGGCGGCCGACGGGGAGGTGCCGGTGCGGCCGGAGGGGGAGCTGCGGCTCTCGCTGCGGGGTGCCGAGCGAGTCCCGCACACCGCCGTGTCGTTCGACGACCTCACCGTCGGCGACGAACTCCCGGTTCGCGACGCGGGAGTGGCTCGGGGGGATCTCGTCAACTACGCCGGCGTATCCGGCGACTCGAATCCGATCCACTGGGACGACAGCATCGCCCGCCTGGCCGGACTGCCGGACGTGATCGCGCACGGCATGCTCACCATGGGTCTGGGCGTCGGCTTCGTGTCGGCGTGGTCCGGGGACCCCGGCGCGGTCACCCGGTACCGGGTTCGGCTGTCCAACTACGCGGTGGTGCCGCGCGAGGGCGGCCGGATCGAGTACTCGGGCCGCGTGAAGTCCCTCGACCCGGACAACCGGACCGCCGTCGTGGCGATCGTCGCGAAGCAGGCCGGGCGCAAGATCTTCGGCCTGGCCACCGCCGACCTCCGATTCCGCTGAGCCATCGGCGAATTCGCGCCGGCTGCCGGCGCGGGGGCGCGCTCGGTGAACGCGGATGCGCCGCGCCGGCCTGAACGCGCACGGGTCCGGTTTCTTTCGGTGTCACCGGTGCCGGACAGTCACCACCGTGGTCGGCGACCTGCCCTCCGTCGAGGCTGTCTCCGGACGCGTCCGAGCCGTCAGCGGATCGCGGCGTCGGGCTCCAGCCGGTCGAGAATCTCGGTGGCGGTCTCGTCGGGCGTCCGATCGGAGGTGTCCAGCCACAGGCCCAGGCGGGGAGTTCCGGTCCGCAGTTCCCGGTCGAGCATCTCGACGGTCAGCTCGCCGTAGGCGATCTTGTCCCGCCCTGCCTCGCGGGCCGTCACCGCGCTCGCAGTAGGCGCGAGCACGATCAGATACAGCGGCCGATGGCGTATCCGCTCGAGCGTCTCGGGCAGGTACTCGCCCAGCACAACGTCCTGCGCGACGACGGTGAATCCGGCGTCGGCATAGGAATCGCAGGTGTCGGCGGTGAGCCGGTGCCGCAGCCGGAGCTGGCGGATCGCTTCGGCGGAGGGGTCGGGGCCCATCTCGGCCCGGCCGCTGACGATCATGCGCCGGAACGCGTCGCCGCGGACGTGCACCGAACGCGGCAGCCGTTCGGCCAATCGTTGTGCGACGGTGGACTTTCCGGCGGCCTGGATCCCGGTGATCAGGATGACCGCGGGCCGGTCAGGCATCGAACCGCTCCCAGTGCACGGCCTGTTCGAGGGGACGGCGGGTGCGCCAGCCGAAGCGCTCCAGATCGGGTGTTTCCTGGAACTCGCGAACGGGACCGATACACAGCCAGGCAACCGGACGGATGCCCGGCGGGAGCCCGATCAGGTCGGTGAGGAAGGGGGTGTCGTAGAAGCTCACCCAGCCGACCCCGATCTCCTCGGCGGTGGCGGCCAGCCACAGGTTCTGAATGGCGAGAATCGTTGAGTAGAGCCCGGTTTCGGGCACGGTGGCGCGGCCCAGGACCTGCGGGCCGCCGCGGCTGTCGTCGTGCGTGACGACGATGCCGGTACCGCTCTCGGTAATGCCCTCGATCTTGATCGGCGCGAAGGTGCGGGCCCGCTCGGGCGGCAGCGCATCGTGGAAGGCGAGGCGCTTCTCGGCGACGTGCGCGGCGAACCGGGCCAGCGTCTCCCGATCCCGCACCACCACGAAGTCCCACGGCTGCGAGTTACCCACGCTCGGCGCCCGGTGCGCCGCGTCCAGAATCCGCAGCAGGGTGTCGTCGTCGACGAGTTCCCCGGTGAACTCCGCCCGCACGTCCCGCCGCTGCCGGATCACATCGTAGATACCAGGCTGCGCCGAGCCATCCGAGTGCGCTGGCGTACTGGTCTGTACTGGGGTACCGGGCTGCACTGACACGACCCCGAGTCAACCAGGCCCGGCGGGACCGGCAATGACGCACCCCGTATCGGCGAGGGGAACCGATACGGGGTGCGGGGTGGTGGCAGGTTCAGCCGACGACGGCGGCGGCGCGTTCGGCGACGCGGCGGCCGCCTTCCTTCAGGGCGGTGCGCAGCCCGCGGCGGCGGCCGGTCGACGGATCGACCGTGGTGGTGCCGCCGAAGACCCGCTCGGACCTCGTCTCCGGGGCATCGTCGGTGGTTCGGCGCAGGTATTTGTTCGGCAGCGACAGCTTGGTGATGGTGCGCCACGACTCGGCGTACTGCTTGGGCAGCGAGCCGGTGGTGTAGGGCAGGTCGTACTTGTCGCACAGGTCGCGCACCCGCACCGCGATCTTGGACAGCCGGTTGCTCGGCAGGTCCGGGAACAGGTGGTGCTCGATCTGGTGCGACAGGTTGCCGCTCATGAAATGCAGCACCGGCCCGCCCGAGATATTGGCGCTGCCCAGCATCTGCCGCAGATACCACTCGGCGTGCGTCTCGTTGTCGACGTCGGCCTTGGTGAATTTCTCGGCGCCGTCGGGGAAATGACCGCAGAAGATGACCGCATTGGTCCACACGTTGCGCACGACATTGGCGGTGATATTGGCGGTGAGCGTGGACAGGAACGCCGGGCCGGTCAGCAGCGGGAAGAACAGGTAATCCTTGGCGACCTGCTTGCCGACCTTCTTCAGCACCGTGCGGCGGTCCGCCTCGAACTGCTTGCGCTCCGGGCTGTCCTTCTCCCACTTCTTCTTCGCGACCTTGCCCAGCTCCAAGTGCTGAATGGCGACGCCGTACTCGAAGAACATCTGCAGCAGCAGGTTGTACACCGGCTGGCCCAGATAGAACGGTGCCCAGCGCTGGTCGCGGGTCACGCGCAGCAGGCCGTAGCCGATATCGTCGTCCATCCCCAGCACGTTGGTGTACTTGTGGTGCAGGAAGTTGTGCGTGATCTTCCAGTGCTCGGCCGGGCCGACGTTATCCCATTCCCAGGTCGCGGAGTGGATTTCCGGATCGTTCATCCAGTCCCACTGGCCGTGCATGACGTTGTGGCCGATCTCCATGTTCTCGATGATCTTGGCGGTGCTCAGCAGCGCCGTGCCCGCCAGCCAGGCCGGCGGCAGGAAACTGGCGAACAGCACCGCGCGGCCGGAGAACTCGAGCGCGCGCTGTAACCGGATCACGTTGCGGATGTACTTGGCGTCGCGCTCGCCACGGGAGGCCTCGATCTCGCGGCGGATGGCGTCCAGCTCCGCGCCGATGGCCTCCACATCCTCGGGGGTGAGGTGGGCGTATTCCTTGACATCCGAGATTGCCATGCCGGTTACAGTACCGTAGGTTACGGCTCCGTAGGTTGTGTCCCTATCGATTCACAACTGTGGCGTACGCCGCATTGTGGTCGTGACCAAGATGTGTTCAGTTGGCGCGCTGACGTCGCCGCACGCGCCGGATCGCGCGCTCGCGCAGCGCCCGCCGCCGCAGCACCCGCCGCTCCTCCTGCGCCTTGTCGCGCAGCGCCTGCCGAGTCTCCCGCAGGGCCTGCTGTTCATGCCGGGCCTTGTCCTGCAGCGCCTGCTTGGCCTCGCGCAGGGCCTCTTTTTCCTGCCGGGCCTTCTCCTTCAGCGCGACCTTGGCCTCCGCCAGCGCCGAGCGCAGGCCGCGCCGCTCGCCCGTCACCGGGTCCACCGGCCAATGGCTCTCGGTCCACACTTCGGTATTCGGCAGCATCGGCAGCGTGATACCGGCGAACTTGCGCTCCGAGGACGTTTCGGGCGCATCGTCGGCGGTGCGGCGCAGGAAGCGATCCGGCAGCGCCAGCTTGTGAATGGTGCGGAACGCCAGGAGATATTGCTTACCCAGCGATCCCGTGGTGTAGGGCAGGTCGTATTTGTCGCACAGCTCGCGCACCCGGACCGAGATCTCCGGATAGCGGCTGCTCGGAATGTCCGGGAACAGGTGATGCTCGATCTGATAGCAGAGATTGCCGCTCATGAAGGCCATGACCGGGCCGGCGGAGAAATTCGCGCTGCCCAGCATCTGCCGCAGATACCACTCGCCCCGGGTCTCGTCCACGAGCTGGTCGACGGTGAACTTCTCGGCGCCGTCGGGGAAATGGCCACAGAAGATCACCGCATATGTCCACAGATTGCGGACCAGGTTCGCGGTCGCGTTGGCCTTCAGCGTCGATTTCCAGGCCGGGCCGGTGAGCGCCGGGTGAATCAGGAAGTCCTTGCTCACCTGGCGGGCTATCTTGCGCCCGAACGCCCGGTTCGGCTCGGACATCAGCTGCCAGCGCGGGACGTCGGACAGCTGCTTCTCGATGCTCCAGTCGTGCAGCGCGATACCCCATTCGAAGGTCGCCGCCAGCAGCAGGTTGGCCACCGGCTGCGCCAGATGCAGCGGCCGCCACTGCTCGTCGCGAGTCATCCGCAGGATGCCGAAGCCGAGATCCTCGTCCTTGCCGAGCACGTTGGTGTACATGTGATGGGAGTAGTTGTGCGCCCGCTGCCACTGCGCGGACGGGCCCGTCATATCCCATTCCCAGCTGGTGGAGTGGATCTCCGGATCGTTCATCCAGTCCCACTGCCCGTGGCTGATGTTGTGCCCGAGCTCCATGTTCTCGATGATCTTCGCCACCGACAGCATCGCGACACCGGCGCCCCAGGCCCATCGGTTCCGGCTGCCGAACAGCGTTGCGCGCGCGGCCATCTCCAGCGTGCGCTGGGCGCGGATGGTGCGCCGGATGTACTTGGCGTCGCGTTCGCCGAGCGATTGCTCCACATCCCGGCGGATCGTGTCGAGTTCCTGCCCCAGTGTCTCGATATCGGCCGCCGTCAGATGGGCGAACGCCTTGATATCGGTGATGGCCACCGTGTCTCCCTGCTCTCGACTACTTCCGAGGGTATAGGTTCTCGATGAACCCGTGTTGACGAGTCGCGGTGGGTTCGCCTACACCTCGAGGGTGCAGTCGCCGGCGGCGGCGGAGATGCAGGTCTGCACCTTCTCCCCGGCCTGGTGCTCGGCGCCGTTGCGCAGGTCGCGCACGCGGCCGTCGGCCAGGGTGACCACGCAGGTCTGGCAGATGCCCATGCGGCAGCCGAACGGCATCTGCACGCCGCTGTCCTCACCGGCCTGCAGCAGGCTGGTGGCGCCGTCGATCTCGGCGCTGCGGCCGGACCGGGCGAACGTCACGGTGCCGCCCTCGCCGACCGCCGAGCGCTCCACCTCGAACCGCTCGATGTGCAGGTGATCGCTCAGGCCCGCTGCGGCCCAGTGCTTCTCGATGTCGTCGAGCATCGCCAGCGGGCCGCAGGCCCAGGTCTCCCGCTCGCGCCAGTCCGGGAACAGCTCGTCCAGGCCGGTCAGCGCGAACTTGCCCCGCGCGCCGGTCAGATGCAGGTGTGCGGTGAAGCTCGGGCGCCGGTCGTGCAGGTCGCGCAACTCCGTGGCGAACATCACGTCCTCGGCGGTGCGCGCGGAGTGCACATGGACGACATCGGGCCAGCCGCCCGGGCCGGGCCGCGCGGCCGCGCGCCGGTCCATCGTGCGCAGCATGCCCATCACCGGCGTGATGCCGCTGCCCGCGGTCAGGAACAGCACCTTCGCCGGCGGCGGTTCCGGCAGCACGAAACCGCCCTGCGGCGCGGCCAGCCGCACGACCGTGCCCTCGGGCACGCCGTTGACCAGGTGGCTGGACAGGAAACCCTCCGGCATCGCCTTGACCGCGATGGAGATCAGCCGCCGCGAGCGGCTCCCCGGATCGGTCCAGTTCGGCGGGGAGGTCAGCGAATAGGACCGCCAGTGCCAGCGGCCGTCGACCAGCACGCCGATGCCGATGTACTGGCCGGGGGTGAAGGTGAAATCGAAGCCCCAGCCTGGCTTGATCACCAGCGTCACCGCATCGGTGGTCTCCTTGCGCACCGAGACGATGCGCCCGCGCAGCTCGCGCGCCGACCACAGCGGATTGATCAGGTGCAGATAGTCGTCGGGCAGCAGCGGGGTGGTAACCCGGGCGGCCGCGCCGCGCAGCGCGTCGAGCCGGGTGCGGCCGGCCATCTTCGCCTCGGCGACCGGGGCTTCCAGCCATTCCCGGACACCCTGTACCGATTTCAGGACCATCGTGCGGATGCTCATTTCCCTGTGTTGGACGATGTTCACGCGCCGGATCGGCGCGCCCTCCGAGGCAAGGTTACGGCATCGTAGGTTCGCGGTGGTCTACATCAATTCCAGCAGGAAGGGCAGTTCTTGGGTGGCGTACCAGGCGAGCTGATGGTCCTCGGCGTCACCCAGCACGAACTCGGCGTCCTCGTCGCCCAGATCGGCGGCGTCGACGACGTCCACCGCCTTGGCCACGGCCGGTTCGGCCTCGGCCAGGTCGACGTGCACCGAGGCGATCTGCTGATAGGTGACCGCGGCCGACAGCCGGACCACGGCGTCGTCGAGGTCGGGGCGCAGTGTCGCGCCGGGCACGTCCGCCGCGATCACCGCGCGCCGGTACACCGGGCTCGAGTACGGGTGCTCCGGGTCGTCCTCGTCGGCCCGCACGGCCGCCGCCTCCCGGTCCTCGGCGAGCAGCCGCAGCGACGCCCGCGCCGCTTCGCCCATCGCGACCTCGGCCAGCTCGTCGTCGTCGCCGGAGGCGTAGGCCTCGCGCAGCGTCGGCGTCACCGCGAAGGCGGTGTCGTTGATCGCGCGGATCTCCCGGTCGGCCACCAGTTCGCGCAGCATCGGAACGGTCGCCGGCACGTATACGCGTAGCTTTCCGCCGTCCGGGGACCGACCGGACTCGGGCTTACCGGACTCAGGCTTACCGGACTCACTGGACGCAGGCACCGAGCATCTCCTCCATGGATTCGTGCACCGCCGCGGACAGTACTCCGATATCGGCCATCGCATCGCGATCGGCGTTCAGACCGTAGAACACGCGCCCGTCGTAGGACGTGATCCCGATGCTCGAGGCCTGGTTGCGCAGCAGCGGCGACACCGGATACATCTCCAGCATCCGCGCGCCGCCGATGTACATCGGTTGTTGCGGGCCCGGCGCGTTGGTGATCATCAGATTGAATGCGTTCTCCGCGAACGTACTCGCCGCCCGCACGCTCATGGCGTGCAGGCTCGCCGGGGCGAATCCGGCCATGTGCACCAGGGTACGGGCGCGCACGCCGCGCCGGTGCCGGGCGTGCTCCTCGGTGGCGTGCGCGATATGCGACAGCCGCATCACCGGATTCGGCTCGCCCACCGGCAGGTCGATCAGGAACGAGGACACCTCGCCGACCGGTTTGAGCCGGTCCCCGTACGGGCTCTCGGCATAGACCGACATCGGCACCACCGCGCGCAGCGCCGCCGACTCGGTGAGCACCGTGCCGCGCGACTGCAGGAAGATGCGCAGCGCACCGGCCACCACGGCCAGCACCACGTCGTTGATGGAGCAGTCGAACCGCTTGCGGATCTCCCGGTAGTTGTCCAGATCGGTGCGCACCATGTCGAAACGGCGATTGCGTGAGGTGCGGGCGTTGAACGGGCTGTCGGTGCGGCCGGCGCCGCCCCGCACCGCCCGCTCCAACGCTCGGCCGGTGGCGCCGGCGAACGAGACGGCCTCCGCGCCCGCATGCCGCACGGCCTCGAGCGCCTCACCCGGCCGACCGGCCAGTTCCGCCAGCCGCACGGCCAGCAACTCCACGTCGTTCGGTTCGCGGGGAGCGATCCAGCAGTCGTCGGCGACCTCGCGCGGCGCCGGACCGGTATCCAGGATGACGTGCCCGATCTCCAGTGAGGTATTGCCGTCGACCAGGGATGAATGGGTCTTGGTGAAGATCGCGCGGCGGCCGCCGGACAGCCCCTCGATCAGATACATCTCCCACAGCGGCCGGGTGTGGTCGAGCGGGCGCGACGCCAGCCGGGCCACCAGATCGTGCAGCTGCGCGTCGGAGCCCGGCACGGGCAGGGCCGAGCGCCGCACGTGGTAGGTGATGTCGAAGTGGCTGTCCTCCACCCACACCGGCGGGCCCAGCGCCAGCGGGACCTCACGCACCTTGCGCCGGTAGCGCGGCACCAGCGGCAACCGGCGTTCGACCAGCGCCACCAGCCGGTCGTAGTCCAGCGGCGGCCGGCCGGAACCGTCGTCCGGATGCGGATCGCGCACGATGGCCAGGGAGCCGATGTGCATCGGATTGGTGCTCGACTCGAGCTGATAGAAGGACGCGTCCTGCGGCGTCAGTTTCGTGATCACGCTGCCGGTGCTCCTTCCGCTACCGCTCCATTGTGCGGTAACACAAACCGTTCGGTCCTGGTGAGCGGCTTCGTCGTGATACCGGGAAATCCTGCGCTCGCAGCGGCTTCCGTGGCATGCTGAGGCGATTCGTGTCAGGGGGAGTCGACTGCGAAGGGGGAGAGGATCTGTGGGCAGTCAACACCGGTCACTGTCATCCGCGCCGGGTTTCGAACCGCCGCTGGAGGGCGCCGGGAGTTCGGGAGAGGGGAGTTCCGGCGGTCCGCGGTCCGGTGGTCCGGCGAGCCGAGCCGCACTGCCCTGCCGTCACCACATGTCCGGACGCGGGGCCGCGGGTGGCGTCCCGGCCAGGGCGCAACGCCGCACACCGCACGACGGACGTTCTATATCGTACGCCCAGATCGGCGAAACGGATTCGGCAGCAATGCGATTCGCGGACCGATCGCTGAGACTGCTGCTGGAGGTGCTGGACGGCCGCCGCCCCGTCGCCCAACTGCGGCCGCTCGCCGAGCCGACGGTGGTCGCGGCCGTCGAGACGCTGGTGCGTACCGGCGGCGCCGAGCGGCGGCTGGGTCCGGCGGTGCCGGTGTCGGTGAAGGCGACCATGGTGGGGCCTCATGCCGCCGAGGTCTATGGCAGTTACGATCGCGGGAGCCGACGTTTCGCCGTCGCGGCCCGCATCGTCGTGCGCCGGGGTGATTGGCGGTTGGCGGCGCTGCGGTTGCGGTGATCCGGGCACCTACCATGGAGGCCGCATTACCATGGGCGTTGCCGCGATATTCCGGGATTCGATCCCGCCTGCGGGAGCCCGGAAAGAAGCACAGCAAGACCGACACCGACCAGAGGACTGACGAGACCCGTGCCTGCGCTGACACTGACGAGGTTGCTACGGATTGGTGAGGGTCGCATCGTCAAGCGGCTCGCGCGCCTGGCCGACGACGTGCTCGATCTGGAAGGCGAGTACGTCGACCTCAGCAACGGCCAACTGCGGGCGAAGACCGACGAGTTCCGGGAACGCTACGCCGACGGCGAGACGCTGGACGAGTTGCTGCTGGAGGCGTTCGCGGTGGCCCGCGAGGGTTCCTGGCGGGTGCTGAACCAGAAGCACTACAAGGTTCAGGTGATGGGCGGCGCCGCGCTGCACCTCGGCAACATCGCCGAGATGAAGACCGGTGAGGGCAAGACCCTGACCTCGGTGCTGGCGGCCTACCTCAACGCGATCAGCGGCGACGGCGTGCACATCGTCACCACCAACGACTACCTGGCCAAGCGCGACTCGGAGTGGATGGGCCGCGTGCACCGCTTCCTCGGCCTCGAGGTCGGGGTGATCCTGTCCGGCATGACCCCGGCCGAGCGCCGCACCGCCTACAACGCCGACATCACCTACGGCACCAACAACGAGTTCGGCTTCGACTACCTGCGCGACAATATGACCCACTCGCTGCAGGATCTGGTCCAGCGCGGGCACAACTTCGCCGTGGTCGACGAGGTCGACTCGATCCTGATCGACGAGGCCCGCACCCCGCTGATCATCTCCGGTCCCGCCGACGCCTCCTCGAAGTGGTACGCCGAGTTCGCGCGCATCGCGCCGCTGCTGAAGAAGGACGTGCACTACGAGGTCGACATCAAGAAGCGCACCGTCGGCGTGCACGAGCAGGGCGTCGAATTCGTCGAGGATCAGCTGGGCATCGACAACCTCTACGAGGCCGCCAACTCGCCGCTGGTCAGCTACCTGAACAACGCCATCAAGGCCAAGGAGCTGTACGTCCGCGACAAGGACTACATCGTCCGCAACGGCGAAGTGATCATCGTCGACGAGTTCACCGGCCGCATCCTGGTGGGCCGCCGCTACAACGAGGGCATGCACCAGGCCATCGAGGCCAAGGAGAAGGTGGAGATCCAGCCGGAGAACCAGACGCTGGCCACCATCACGCTGCAGAACTACTTCCGCCTCTACGACAAGCTTTCCGGCATGACGGGTACGGCCGAGACGGAGGCCGCCGAGCTGCACGAGATCTACAAGCTGGGCGTCGTGCCGATCCCGACCAACCGGCCGATGATCCGCGACGATCAGGCCGACCTGATCTACAAGACCGAGGAATCGAAGTTCGCCGCGGTCGCCGACGACATCGCCGAATGCCACCAGAACAATCAGCCGGTGCTGATCGGTACCACCTCGGTCGAGCGCTCGGAGTACCTGTCGAAGCTGCTCACCAAGCGCGGCATCCCGCACAACGTGCTGAACGCCAAGTACCACGAGAAGGAAGCCCAGATCATCGCCGAGGCGGGCCGCCCGGGTGCGGTGACGGTCGCGACCAATATGGCCGGCCGCGGTACCGACATCGTGCTGGGCGGTAACCCCGACATCATCGCCGATTCGCTGCTGCGCCAGCGGGGCCTGGATCCGGTCGAGACGCAGGACGAGTACGAGGCGCAGTGGCTGCCCACCCTGGAGCGGGTCAAGCAGCAGTCCGAGCAGGATGCGGAGACGGTGATCGACGCGGGCGGCCTGTACGTGCTGGGCACCGAGCGGCACGAGTCCCGCCGCATCGACAACCAGCTGCGTGGCCGCTCCGGTCGTCAGGGCGATCCGGGCCAGTCCCGCTTCTACCTGTCGCTGGGCGACGAGCTGATGCGGCGGTTCAACGGCGCGGCCCTGGAGTCGATCATGACCAGGCTGAGCCTGCCCGACGACGTGCCGATCGAGGCGAAGATGGTCTCCCGCGCCATCAAGAGCGCGCAGACCCAGGTCGAGCAGCAGAACTTCGAGATCCGCAAGAACGTTCTGAAGTACGACGAGGTGATGAACCAGCAGCGCACCGTCATCTACGCGGAGCGCCAGCGCATCCTGTCCGGTGAGGACATGGAGGGCCAGGTCGAGAACATGATCACCGACGTGATCACGGCCTACGTCAACGCCGCCACCTCCGAGGGTTACGTCGAGGACTGGGATCTCGACAAGCTGTGGACGGCGCTGAAGACGCTGTACTCGATCAACCTGGATTACAAGGACCTGACGGGCGAGAACGGCTCCGGCGAGATCGGCGACCTGAGCCGCGAGGAGCTGCTCGACGCCATCCTCGACGACGCCTACCACGCCTACCAGCGCCGCGAGAAGGAGATCGACGACCTGGCCGGCGAGGGCAGCATGCGCAACCTGGAGCGTCAGGTGCTGCTGTCGGTGCTGGACCGCAAGTGGCGCGAACACCTCTACGAGATGGACTACCTCAAGGAGGGCATCGGCCTGCGCGCCATGGCCCAGCGCGACCCGCTGGTCGAGTACCAGCGCGAGGGCTTCGACATGTTCGCCGGAATGCTGGAGGGCCTGAAGGAGGAGTCGGTCGGCTTCCTGTTCAACCTCCAGGTCGAGGTGCAGCAGCCGCAGCCGCAGGGCGTCGGGGTGGCCCCGGGCCTGCAGTCCCCGGTCGGCGCCGGTGCTCCCGCCCAGCCCGTCGAGGAGGCCCCCGCCAACGGCACCGCCGCCCCGGCTCCCTTGCGCGCCAAGGGAATCGACCAGCGCGACGTCAGCGGCCTGACCTACTCGGGCCCCGACGAGGGCGGCGAGGTGGCCCGCCACAGCGACCGCGAGGAGTACGGCGACCAGGCCGAAGGCATGACCCGCCGCGAGCGCCGCGAGGCCGCCCGCGCCGAATCCAAGCACGGCGGCGCCAAGCCCCCGAAGTCCAAGCGCCGCAGGTAATTCCGGTCATCGAAGCGCCCGTCCGCACAGTGTGAGGACGGGCGCTTTCGCTGTGTTCGGGTGCCTTTGTGGAGTGGTCGCCGACGTGCGATGTGGTGATGGCCGGGTGGCGTCGGCTTACTGGTCTTCGGTGAGGTCGGCGTAGGCGGGGAAATACTGGCGGAGAGCGAAGTTGGGCAGGATGTACTGGGGGAACATGCGGGAGGTGTTGCCCTCGTGGATGATGTGCAGTACCAAGCCCTCGGTGTCTGCCGCGTATGCCGAGCGAAAACCTTCGGCCACGGCCTGCTCGAAGAATTTCACGTCCTCGCCGTGGCTTACTTCCGGGAACTGTACCTGCGTGGCCACCTGTCTGCGCCACATGCTGGCGAAACCGTAACCGTTGACGAAATTGGGCCGGCCCCATCCTTCGGTGGATACGGTGCGCACCTCCGGATCCCAGGGGGACAGGACGTAATGTGTCGGCCACAGCACGTCCTGTTGCCAGTAGCAGAATCTATTGTGTTTCGGGCTGTAGGCGAACCAGCCGCTCAGGGTGAGGATGTCGTTGTCGCCGAGTAATTCCAGCATCTTCTCGACGTAGTTCGGCGCGTAGTAATCATCGTCGTCGAATCTCATCATGACCTCCCCGCGAGCCATCTTCGTCAAGACGTTGAGTTTGGCGCCGATCGACAGCCTTTTCTCCGGCCGGTGAAAGTAGAGCACGCCGTGCTCCAGGTACTGGCTTTCCGCGAGGAATTCAGCGGGTTCGGGGCTGTCGTCGAGGATCAGCAATTGCAGGAAGTCGCTGTGTGTTTGAGCGCAGAAGTGCCCCACCATCGCCCGCAGCTCTTCATGGCGTTGATAGGTCGGGCAGATAACACTGACGCTCGTCACCTGGTGAGGGTATAAAGCCGGTCGATACGCTGCAAGCGATCTCGACGTCAGGCCGAGTCGCGCATTGTATTTCGACGTGCCGTACCGGCGGCCGACCGGGTTGCTACAGCAGTTTCAGAGCGCCAGTATGGCACCGCCCGGCCCACACCTCCCCACCTTCACCCCTGAGTACAGGCTTGGTGCGGGCGTGAGGTCAGCGAGCACTGGCCGGCCTTCGACAGTCTGGCCTCAGTCCTGTGGAGCGACGCGGATACGGTTCCCGTCGGGGTCGGCGACGACGAATGTGCGACCGAAGACTTCGTCCCGTGGCTCGTGCACGACCTCTACGCCCTTGGCCTTCCACTGCTGAAACTTCTCGTCCACCTCGCTCGGACCGCCGGGCAGGGCGAGACATACCTCGCTCGTTCGCGGTGTCGCCGGCGTCAGGCCGTCGAGCTGTCCGCTCCACAGCGCCAGGTCGGCACCCGGGCCCAGGTCGAAGGCGATGTAGCCGGGGGTCTCGAAGCTCGGCTTCGTCCCCAGCAGGTCGCCGTAGAAACGCGCAGAGACGGGAGCGTCGTTCACGTAGACGATGAACACGATGGACGCTGTCATGACTTGGTCCTCCAGGGATCGGTTGATGGTGCAGGACCACTGTGCTCGACATACCCGACGAATACCGTCGTGATTTCTGAGATTCTTGCATCGTGACGCCCGATCGCTTCTTCGCCCTGCTCATGGCCCTGCAGACCCAGGAATCGGTGACCACCGATCGCCTTGCCGAGCAACTCGGAGTCTCGGTACGCACCGTCCTGCGCGATCTGAACTGGTTGCGTGACGCAGGCTTCCCGCTGGTGGTTCAGCGGGGACGGCGGGGCGGCGTCACGCTGTTGCCCGGAGGATCGCTCGACACCTCGCGACTGACGCCGGAGGAGCGCGACCACCTCGCCCTCTCCGGACTGGACGCAGCACAACGTCATGAACTCGGCGTGAGTCGGGAAAGCGAGCGCATTCAGCAGAAGGTACGAACACGTTCGCGCAGGTCCGCCGAAAACCTGTTACCACTCAGCGCGGTGGTCATACCCGACAACAGTCCTTGGTCTGCGTCCGTGTCTCCGGGAGCCGCGCCCGCTGCGATGGTGCACGACCTACGCCGCGGGGTTCGGCTCCGCATCAACTATCGGCGCTCGACCGAGGAGCGGTCCCGATGGCGTGTCGTAGATCCCTACGGCCTGCTCGCAAAAGCGGGTACGTGGTACCTGGTCGCCGACCGAGCGGGACGCCCCGGCCTCTACCGACTGGACCGCCTCACCCAGTGGCAGCCGCTGCGCACAGCCCGACGACTCCGTCCGGGAACCGATCTCGCCGATGTCGCAGCAGCCTTGGTCCAGCAGTGGACACAAACGTACGACCTGAAGATCCACGCCGAAATCGTTATCGCGCAACTCGATCGCGCGAAACGCATCCTCGGCCATCAACTCACAATCCGCCCCGACCACGTCGGCAACCCGGCACAGCGGGTGCCCATCACGGTCTCCCTGCGCAGCATCGAGGACGTGCGAGTGCTTCTCCAGTTCGGCAACACGATCACCGTTACGGCGCCGGACGAAGCGCGGCAGCACATTATTCGCCTGGCACAGGAAGTGGCCGACCACTACTCGTAGCGCCACTGGTGTCTTGTCCGCAGCAACCGGCGCGGTTTGTGGCGCGGTGTCCTGACCACGTGGTGTGGCCCAAGGCTTTTCAGCATCACCGAGCGTCCCAGGGGCGCAGCGACATTCAGCCTGTCGGTTCGGACGGAATGTCCGGCACGGGCCGCAAACGGCGCTCGGAACAACCTTGTGGGTCATCGAACCTGTTGGCGCACGACTATTTTCGCTCGCGACAACCCCTTCGCCGCCGTATCGTCGGCACGACGGCGACCACCTTTCCTTGCCGAATATGCGGATCGTCGGCAACCGATGACCGCCGGCGGCCGCCGGGCAATGGATCCAGCGTGCTCTGCGATGAATGCGTGGAGCGGGTCCGCGCCGACGGTCCGTGGCAGGTCCGCCGTCCCCTCGCCGCGGCGGCCCGCCGTGGGGCGCTCATCGCCAGGCATCCGGAGCTGACAACGGTCAACGACACACCGGCGGTGGTCCAGTTGCGTGGACGGGCCGACGATCGTCTGGTCGAGATCCGGTTGCGGATCAAGCTTCGTCGGTACTCCGACGAGCGGTACATCTTTCATGTCGAGTACCCGCCGTCGGCACCCGTGCTCACGGCTGCCGGATCGGCACTGCCGGGCACTCTGCCCGGACTGCTGTGGTGGGATTCACCGACACTCACCCGTACCGAGGTGCGTTGGCTGCGAGTGGCTTTCCGGCATCTCGGCAAGCTCGACACGATGACCGCCCTGGAACATCTGGTCGCGGTGGCACGCTCGCACGATGCCGGCCAACCGTCGGGGCGCGGTGGTTGACCCTGACGCAGGGTCAACCCCGCAGCATGGTCGGCATGACTACGCAACCAGATGTGCGGCGGCACCTCACGGTTCACCACGACGGTGTCACGATCCCGGTGTCTCGTGGTGGCCGGGGACGACCGCTGGTCCTGGTCCCCGGACTGCTGTCGACACAGGCCGATCTGCACGAGCTGAGCGCTCTGCTGCGGCGCGACCACGACGTGGTGACCTTCGACCTGCGGGGTCACGGGCTCAGCTCGGCTGCCGACCGGTACTCCTTCGAGGCCTTCCTCGGCGATTTCATCGCCGTGATGGCGGAACTCGACCTGCCCTCGGCGCCCGTGCTCGCGGGCCACTCGCTGGGCGCGGACCTGATCGTGCACTACGCCGCCGAGCATCCCGGCACCGTCGCCGCGCTCGTTCTGATCGACGGGGCGAACCCGGTGCCCGAACCGTTCATCACGGAAGTAGACCTGCCGGAATTCCGTGCCATGGCGGAGCAGGCGACGCAGCACGAGGTCGAGCAGGCCACGGGCACTGCACGTCGGGTATTGCTCACGGCACAGGAGATCCTCGACCTGAATCTCGAGGTGGATGGGGTGCGGTCCGGAATTCTCGACCGTTACCGGACGATCGATCGTCCGATCAGCATGATCATGTCGACCGCGATGGCCGGTGACAGCGGCGACGCGCGCACATCGTGGCGCAACCGGAACTGGCGCGCCGGCGTCGAGCGACTCGTCCGCGAGCGGCCGGATATCGCCACCTTTCGGCTCGACGCCGATCACGGCCTGGTCTTCACTCACGCCCCGGACATCGCCCAGATCATCCGGAATGCACCGGGGCCGGTCGGCCGAGTCACGTAGTGAGCAGGCCCGCGGGAGACTGGTCGGATGCTGACCATCGGCGAGCTTGCGTCCTATGCCGGAGTGACGGTGCGCGCGGTACGGCACTATCACGCCAAGGGGCTGCTGCCGGAGCCGGAGCGCGACCACTCCGGCTATCGCAGATACGACGCGGGAGCCGCGATCGAATTGATCAAGATCCGGACCCTCGCCGAGGCAGGGGTCCCGCTGGCCCGCGTCCAGGAACTGCTGGAGGCCGACGAGGACGAGTTCGCGGCGGCGGTCGCGGACATCGACATGCGGCTGCTGGCCGAGATCCGGGAGCGGCAACGCCACCGCGAGCGGATCGCCCGCCTCGCCGCGGGGGACAACCTGGCGCTGCCACCCGAGGTAGTCGAATTTCTCGACCGGCTGCGGGCGCTCGGTGTGGACGAGCGGATCGTCCGGGTCGAACGCGACGGCTGGGTCCTGCTGGCCGCGCACTCACCCGAGCGAGTCCCGGAGTGGATGGCGCGTAAGCGGGAGCAGATCTCCGGCCGGCCACTCGTCGACTTCTATCTCACCCTGAGCCAGGCGCTCGACCGGACCGACGACGACCCGGAACTGGTCGACCTGGCCGACACGATGGCCGACTACATCACACGGATGGCCGACGAGCGGGGAGAGGACTACATCGACGATGTCGATATCGAGCCGCCGCTGGCCGAACTGCTGGACACGCTGGCGTTCGACACCGCCCCGCCGGCCCGCCGACTGATCGAACTGCTGACGAAGCGAGGCTGGACCGGCTGGACCAAGCTCGAACGCAGGCCATGACATCGAAGTCGTTCCCCACCAAAGCCTTTCGCGACCAGGCATGGCATCGAGCCTTCGCTCTGCATTCGATTCCGAACCCGTTGATCATTGCGACCGGAGCAACTCAGGGCGCGCCAACTCGCTCCACAGCACCGCACGACGACCGTTGTGGTGCCGGCCGCAGCGGACGCTGATCCGTTCCACGGTCTCGCTGATCAGCCGCTCGGCCTCGGCAACCAGATGAGCGTTCTCGGGGGAGTCGTGCACCTCGATGACCAGCCGCGCAGGTGACACGGGCCGCAAACGAAGTGTTATTCGGGTCGGCGGCAATGGTTGTCGGGCCTCGACGGCCCCGACAAGTGCGGCGGTCAGTTCGTGCGCGGCCAGTTCGGCGTCGGTCAGCACATCGGTCCACAGCCATTTGTGCAAGGTGTTGCGTACGAACCAGACTGCCACCGGAACGGCGGTGCCCTGGGCCGAGAGATCGATACTGTCTGGTCCCGCGACCCGCTGCGTGGTCGGCGGCGGCAACCCGCGCGCACTGCCGACCCGCGTCGCTATATGGGTGGCGGTCCTCGTGAGTTCGCTTGCTATGAAATACTTTTCACCATCACTGAGAGACCCGGTGGCGGCATCCAGAGCCGTACAGTCGCAGGTACTGAGGCTGCGGATCTCGCCGAGCAGTCGCCCGGCCTCCGATGCCGGGTCGAGCATCATCGCTGTCCCCTGTCCGGTGTGCCCCCAGGTCCCGCAGGCGAGAAGTCGGGAACCCGCCGCTTACGAGTGGCAAGATCGAAAGCCAAATCGCCATAGGCGACGGACAATTCGGCCAACCGCTGCCAAGCACAATGCAGATCCCAGTCGGAGGCACTGCGAATCAGCGCGGCATACGCGACAACCGAGTACTGTGCCAGCCGGTCCACCACCATGCCGACCGTCTCCGTATGCAAGCTGGCGGCATCGTGCGGAATCGGCATCGAGGCCGCAACGTACTGGTCGGTAACGTGTACCAATCGTACCCGCTCACAGTCTATTTCGCGTACAAGACCGGGATCGTCGGAGATCCGAGCCTCATGCAGACGGGCCAACTCGCACGCCGTCTGCAGAATCAGATGGGGCGCAGCCACATTCCCCGCACAAGCTTCCATGATCAGGTCTTTCGACGGCAGGGATGTCTCACTCATCGCCCCACCACATCGCCCCGAACTGCGGTACTGGTCAGTCCTGTTCGGCCGGTGGATCGAAACGTCAACGGCCACAGGGCATAACCAATAGCTTCGAGTGCCGACAACCCGATCGCCGGTGACAACGCTTCTACCCTCGCTGGCAGCCTCCGCGATCTGCATCGCCGCGACGGCTTGCTCAGTGGACAGTGTGCGCCCAGGTAGATGTGACACGACCCACCTCGCGCATCCCACCGATCTCGCCCGATGTGGCGTCCGATCGCTGATCATGAGAACCCCGCCCACCACCTGCACCGCCATCGCAACCTGCTTCCCGCCCGTGTGGATCGAGCCGAAGTGAACTGTGATGTCGAACACACATACTATAGAGTGGTCAACATGACCTTCGCAAGGGATGTCTGCACTCTGGGGTGATGGGATCTAACAGCCGAGTCAGCGCTAATCTGGTCCGCAGTTTCCGGGCCTGGAGAGGAATGGGTATGGCGCCGCTTTCACCGACCGTTGCACGGTGGGAACTGACATCGCGCATACGCATGTATACGGCGGAACATGACCTGACCGGCGCGGATGTTGCCAAGCACCTTGGGTTTTCGCCCACTTACTGGTCGAAAATAGACAAAGATCGCAAGGTTTTGTCTGAGGACAAGCTTCGTCGTCTGCTCGATCTTCTCGACCTGAGCAAGGAAGATCGGGAAGATCTGCTCAGGCTGCGTGCGGCGGCCAACGGCCGCGGGTGGTGGGCCCAGTATTCGAACCTGTTCGGTCCCGAGCATCAAAGGTTGTGGGGCTTGGAGTACGGCGCTTCGGAGATCATCTCGTTCGAGAGCCTGTTGATCCCGGGGCTGCTGCAATCTGAGCAATACGCGAAGGCGCTGATCGATCAGGACGACGTCTTCATCCCGAAGAAGGAGGTCGCGAAGCGTGTCGAGGCGCGGCTTCTCCGTCAGCGACGGCTGACCGGGGATGATCCACTCCGACTGAACGTCATCTTCAGCGAGGCTGCGTTGTTCCAGCAGGTCGGTGGTCCGGATGTCCTTCGCATCCAACTCGAGCACCTCGCTGCTCTGATCCGTCGGCACGCCGACACGCTGGATGTCCGGGTGATGCCGTTCACCGCTCGTCGTGGGTACCTACTCGGGGGTGCGGCATTCCACGTCCTTGAGTTCGATCGCCCCTTCCTGCCGCCTCTCGGTTGGCATGAATCGGCCGTCGTGTCGGGAGTGATCGAGAACCCGGACCAGGTCCGCGACCTGATGGTTACATTCGAGGCCGCGCAACGCAGTTCGTTGTCCCAGGACGATACGCTGGCACTGATCGAAGAAACTGCAGCCAGATAGGGATCGACACGATGAACATCGTCGGTGTAGCCGGCCGCGGCGGCTGGTTCAAGTCCTCGTTCAGTAAAGACTCCAACAGTTGCGTCGAGGTCCGACTCACCGACAGCCTGGTCTATGTGCGCGACAGCAAGTACAGGGGTCTGCCGGAAGACCAGCCGATCATCACGGTTGCCTCCGCTGCCTGGCCCACCGTGCTGGATCTGGCCCTCGCCAAATCCTCCGGCACGGTGAACGACGACTTGACCATCGCGCTGCACCCGGCTGGCAGTGCAACGCTGACCGACGGCCGCGGCGTGCAGTTGGTCTACAACGCCGACGAGTGGGACGCCTTCACCAAGGGCGTCGCCGACGGCCAGTTCGATCGTCGCTGACCGTTTTTCGACACGATCGACTGATCCGGCGACGGCAACGACTGCGATTCGGCTGATCCATTGTCGCTGGACCTCAATGAAGGTGCGGCGGCCGCGAAGCGGCTGCGGGGCCAGGCGATGCTGGAGGTGAGCTGGCCGCTGGTGGCGCCTCAATGAAGGAGCAGTCGCGAAAGCGGCTGCGGGCCATGGTCATGGTGGTGCCGTGCCGAGGAAATGTGGCTGGCCTCAATGAAGGTGCGGCCGCGAAAGCGGCTGCGGGTGTGACTCATCGGGTATCTGACCCCGATCTGGCAGCCGGAGCCTCGATGAAGGTGCAAGTGCGAACGCGGCCGCGGAGTGGGCGGACGTGTGGAACGAAGCCGTGTGGGACGGACCTCAATGAAGATGCAGCCGCGAAGGCGGCTGTTGGCCGCATCATGACCGACGAAGGCGGCGCCGACCGCAGCGTGCCTCAATGAAAGAGCAGCCGCGAAAGGCAGCTGCGGGGCGACTGCTCGGCATCCCGCCCGGATTGCCGCTCTGGCCTATATGAAGGTGCAGCCGCGTAAACGGCTGCGGGCAGAAGAACCGGCATATCGAACTGTTTACGGAAGACGAGCCTCAACGAAGGTGCAGCCGCGAAAGCGGCTGCGGGCTGGGCCAGTCGTCGGCCGGGAATGGACCGGCATGCCTCAATGAAGGTGCAGCTGCTGATAGCGGCTGCGGCAAGAACCAAATGTTGCCAAGCCCCGAGCGTGTCCCAGCCTCGATGAAGGGCGGCGGCGAAAGCGGCCGCGTAGCGCAGCGGCCCCGGGCTTGTGCAGCTGGACCTGCATGCCGCCTCAATGAAAGTGCAGCCGCAAATGCGGCTGCAGGCCCTGCACAAATTCGCTGCAGGCGACGGCTACGCGCCTCAATGAAGGTGCAGCTGCGGAAGCGGCTGCGGGACGGTAGCACTCGCCACCACGAATTCGGATTCCCAGCCTCAATGAAGGTGCGGCCGCGAAGGACGCTGTGGGGATGCGCAGAAACTCGTCCTTGAGAAGCCAGTGTTTGCCTCGATGAAGGTGTATCCGCGAGAGCGGCTGCGGGGCGGGACTTGCGAATGATCCGTGTCGGCCCCTGCTCGCCGCGTCAATGAAGAAGCAGCCGCATAAGCGGCTGCGGGCGCTCACAATCCTTCCGGGACATGCCTAGCTCGAGCAGCGGGCCTCAGTGAACGTGCGCCGCGGAAGCGGGCTGCGGGGCCGGGACGCTCCCACGTCCCCGATGAGGTATGCGCGGCCTCAATGAAGGTGCAGCCGCGAAAGTGGCTGCGGGTCGTGCGAACCAACCGCGTGCAGGGATTCATCCTGTTCACGCCTCAATGAAGGGCAGCTGCCGGAAGCGGCTGCGTACGCTGAACTTGATGGCGCGGATCCGCCGGTTGTCCTCCAGGCCTGAATGAAGAACAGCCACCGGAAGCGGCTGCGGCACACCGCAATGTGTATAACCGTTTCGGCGCGGCGAGCCGCACGTCGTACAGGCCTCAATGAAGGAGCAGCCGCGAAAGCGGCTGCAGCCCACGCTCGCTTGAGTCGGGGGCAGCAACATACTCGGTGAGGCCTCAATGAAGGGCAGCTGCGGGCGAACGACTCGACCCGTGGAACGCCCCAATGTGGCGGCCTCAATGAAGAGCCACCGGAAAGTGGCTGCGAGATCAAGACGACCCCCTGCCCGCTCGCATAAGTGAAGCCTCAATTAAGGCGCAGCCGCGAAAGCGGCTGCGGCGGAGATCCGCCACGCCGATTGCAGCACCGGGTGCACGTGCCTCAATGAAGGTGCAGCCGTGTAAGAAGCTGCGAGTCAGCGGATGGATGTACTGATCGTCGACCTCGAGGCGCAGCCCTAATGAAGGTGCGGCCGCGAAAGCGGCTGCGGGAGGGGCGGAAATCTGGCCCATGTGACCTGCGTGTTCCGGGGCTTGCGCGAGCGCTCCGGTTTCATGATCGGAAATCGTTGCCTCTAGTGTGATCTGTAACGGCCGATAGGCTCTGAGTTGTTTGTTTATCCCGCTAGCCTTCGGTGGGTTTCCGGGTCGACTCAGCGCTCACGAAGGGGTGGTGGCTCATTCTGGTTGGGGTAGGACGATGATCTCGCCGTCGAGTACTTGCCTTTCGGGTGCGCTGGGGTTGTTGGATACGTGTACCGGGAAGCGGACGACGGCGCGGATTATGCGGTTCGAGAGCCAGGATTGGGCCGTTGCGATGCGGATAGCGGCCTCGTCGTTCGAGTGGTTGTCTCTGGCGGTTGGTTTGCCCACGGTGGCCAGGGCCGATGAGAGCAGGACGGTGCGGGTGCGGGCGAGGGTGACAGGGTCGGTGAATACCGGTAGGTGCATTGAGGTCGGGGTGGTGCGGCCGGCTCGGACGAACGCACCGGGTGTCGTCGACAGGCCGTCGACATGGTGGATTGTGGGGAACTGGGTGATGCCCCACAGCGCGCACCAGGCCAGGGCGTTGTCTGTTGTTCCGGGGCGGCGAAGGCCTGTTGCGGTGCGGGATTCGCTGCCGCCGCCGACTTCGTCGGTAACGGTGTTGCCGAGCAGTCCGTCGAGCACTTGGCCGGGGGTTCGGGCTGCTACCACGGCCGCGAGCAACTGGAGGCGGTTGCCCACGAACTCCTCGCCGCGGTTTCGGGTTTTCATCTCCCAGCGGGAGGCGCCATCGTCCGGGCGGGGGTCCGGTTCGGCTCGCCACCAGGCGGGCTCGCCGAGCCCGCCGATCATGCGGAGGTCCAATTCGTCTGCGGGGGAGAGCTGGTCGAGGGCGGTATGTCTGGCTTCTTGCAGGTCGCACCACGACCGGGCGTTGGACGCGGCCTTGATGCGCGGGCTGAATACGGCGGTCGAGCGGTTTTCGTGATCGGTCCGCTGTTGTATCCAACTATCCTCCAGGCAGTGCTCTAGAGAGTGGCGGTGGACCAGCTCGGCTACGTCCTGCTCTGCCAGGTCTCCGACATCGAGGCAGGGCTTGGGAGTTCGGCTGCGTGCCCACCAGAGTCGACCGGCCGTGCCTGCGTCCTCGCAGAGTGCGGCGAGACCGTATAGCGCGAAATGCGTGAAGGCACTGGTGATTTCGCCCGGAAGGGTGAGTATGGTCATCGTCCCTCCGCGGAAATCTGGCAGTCGGCGGCGCGGAGCAGTGCCTCGAGATAGGCGCAGCCCCAGACGCCCCAACTCCTGTGGGTAGTCTCGATCAGCTGGTCCCAGAACCCTCCGTCGAACAGCTGTCGCGCATGGGTGCCGGTCTTCGTATCGGTGTCGATGAGGTCCGCTGCGCCGTGGGGAAATTCGGGACGCCCATGACCGTGACTCGTGCCGACGAGGCGCAGCACCAGATCCCGGTCGGCACCCTCGGTGAGGCTGGCGTAGGCAATTGCTGCCGACAGCTGTTCGTGCCGCCATCCAAGCGGTAGTCCGCCCGCGTATTCCGCCAGCCGGGCGCTGCGAGGGGAAAGGTAGCTCTTGGCGAGGAGTGTGTTTTCAGGATTGTTGTTACGCAGGCGAACTCGCTGAAACCGAGGGTCGCGCTTACCTATGTCGTGCTGGCGGCCGGCTTCGGCCAGTACCGGGAGTAGCCGCGTCGACAATCCCAGGCGCTCGCCCAGATGTTCGGCGCGCTCGGCGACCGCCGCGTTATGCTCGCCGAGCAGAACCCGTCTTGCTGGCGTATACAGTTGGCGCGCTTCGTCATCGACGGCTACGGGCGATATCTCCGAGATCACCAGCCATCGGGAACTAGGTGTATCCAGCCCGTCGGTCTCGAGGACGAGTCGATCGGTCGGGACGGCAAGTGCCTTCCGAAGGGGCTGGCTGCGTGACTGGTAGCGGAGCAGCACGTCGATAACGCCGGATTCGACGGGGCAACCGAACGGGTCGTCGTTCTCGCGGGTGATGTCGGCGATATCGTCCAACATGCGGTCTTCCCACGTGCGACCGTTTTCGGTTGCGGTGAAACGCCATCGCGCGCCGTCGAGGTCGTCGTAGACGTCACTGCCTGTATCATGCGGGCTGCCGACAACCACACCGCAGGTGCAGACCTGCTCAGTGGAATCGACGATCACAATGTCGCCTGGCCCGATGTCGTCGCTGTCCTGCAGGTTTTGCAGATCGGCGTTCCGGTACACCCAAGCCCGGTTGCGTTCCAGTATGGGGCGCAACAACGTCCGCAGAACCGCGATGTCGGTCGGGTAGATCTCGTCGGCGAGCGGTGGGGTGGCGCACAGCAAACTGGTTGCGTATACGGTCTGGCGCGGCAGCTGTGATCGAACGACCAACCCAGCGCTGGGCTTCTCCTTCTCCAATGAGTCGCGCAGCCATAGTGCGAGGTCGGGTTCTGACAGTAGTTCGCCGTTGGTGCGGCTCAGCAGCCAGGCGTCGTAGTGTTCGAGCCGTTGTATGAGGGTTCGGACGGGAGGTTCTGGCGGCGGCGGTTTCGTGGTGAGCGCCCACGGTGACAGCCCAGCAGCATCCGATTCCTTGTGCGCCAACCATTCCCAGGTCTCGCGTAGGTGGTCGTATTGTTCGGTCTCGCCTCTATCCGCGTACGGCGGAACCACCAGCCTTCGAGATTCTCGCCCGGTTGATGCGGTGAGGAGATCCGAATCCGCGTCGGGACCTATGACCGTGAATTCGGTCGATGTCAAGCGACCGATCCGGTTGACCCGCCCGGCGCGCTGGGCCAGTGCCTGGGCCGGTGCCAATTCGGATACGGCGGCCGCGAAATCCGCGTCCACACCGACTTCCAGAGTCTGGGTTGCCACGGCAACGTCCACGATGTCGTTGCCGTCGGTGGTTAGCAGTCCCTTCGGAAGCGCACGTCGGTCGTAGGCCCGCATTCGTCCGACTACGACTTCTACAACGAGCCCGTTGTCCTTAAGAGTCTTGGCCACCTCTGTCGCGAGCCGAATGGTGTTGACAAAACAGGCGACCGTTCGGCCGTTGCTGCTGGCGCGTCCGTAGGTGGTGTGCAAGCGGGTCACCTGTTCGACCAGAATGTCGACACAGCGTCGGTGGTCGGCGTCGCGCTGCGGGGGCCACTGGGGGACTGGCAGTAGCTGAACGGGTTTCGCGATCGTCAGCCGATCACGCAGTACATCGTCCGTGGTGAGATCGACACCCGAGACGTCAACGGCGCGGAGTTCCCGCGATGTGGAATTCGCCGGGGTAGCTGTGGTTTCCACGACGTGCAGACCTGGAATACCGATCCGCTCGGCCTCCGGTGCGACGAATTCGGCGATTCTGCGTGCTGTAGCCAGCAATTGGAGGTTGAGGTGAGCTTCGTCGAGCACCATCACCGCATCGTGGGTGAGCAGGCCAGCGTCGCGCGGCCGTGCCAGCCGGCCGATTCCGTAACCTCGGAATACCACGCGGCTGCCCCACATGTCCGGTGTGGCGCAGATGATCTGACATGCGCATGGGTCATCGATCCAGCTGCGGTCGGGCTCCAGGCCGCCTCGCATGTTCACGATGTCTATTGCCCACGCCCGTGGGATCTGCCGCAGACTCGTCAATGCGCTGGCGACGTCGGCGGTCACACCGGAGTCGGCTTTCGCCAGGATCTCCGCAATGTCCCGGGCGCGCTCGGCGTGGCGGTCGACCAGGGCTCGGCGGTTCACCACGACGGACAGGCGGCGTGGTACCGGGCCGATCGACCCCGCTGCGAACAGGGAGACAGCGAAAATGTGGACGTCGACGACCGTCGACTTGCCGGATCCCGTAGGTGCCACGATCCGGTCCGGCCAGCCTCGACCTTCGGAAAGTTCCGCGAGCAGGCGCTGTTGCCAGGCGAACGGCTTCTTACCGCCGTTGACCGCTGCGAAGAAGGCGTCGAAGTCGTCGGGAGTCAACATCTTTCACGCTCCCTCAGCATCTGTTCCGGCACGTCGCGCGGAACGAGTAGACCGCCGCCGAGGTGACGGCTCTGCCCGATGGCGACTATCGCTCGGTCGTCGGACAGGGCTCGCAGGTCGAGCGTGGCTCGATACGGAATCGTAGCCACGTGCTCGGCGGTCTTGTGCACCCACAGGGACACGTCGGATCGCGGGACGGCTGCTGCCTCGATGACACGACCGCCCGGATGCTGGTCGGCGACGGACGCGGCGATCCGTTCGAAACGGTGGGCGCCTTGCAGATCCGCGGCGAACCGGTCACGCCACACCAGACCGATGGACAGGTGCGCGGACTCGCGGAATGTCCAGCGGCGGCGGCTGTCCCGACGCCGCGTCGACGTTTCCGGAATTGCCAGCGGGTCGGTGCGCCACAATCTGACCACGTCATGATCCGGTGCGGCCCAGAACGTATCGGCGCGGATCAGGGTGGGGTCGCCGAGCCGCAGTTCCGGCCCTCGGGCGCGCTTGCCTCCTCGCGTTGCTGGTGGCACGGTGCCATGGGCGCGGGCGTTCGAGTCTGCCCGGTAGACCGTGGACAGGGCCAGCAGGGCGGAATAGATAGTCGCCCGCTCTCGGTCTCCGATAGGCGGCAGCATCACGGCGAACGTCCCTGCCGTCCCTGTGTGCGGCCGCACTTCGTCGGACAACGGGTGCCGATGGTGAGCGGGGATGAACTGGATGGCAATCCGGTTCGCCGGTGGTTGGACGCCCTCGAAGTATCGGCCGGTCAGTTCCGGAGGTGCGCCGAAACCGATTTGCGATACCAGTGCACGGTGCAGCGCCACGCACCAGGCGAGTCTGTCCTCGTCGGGCACCGGAGCGGTGCTCGTCGATTGTGCCGGAACGACAAGTACTTCCGGCCACGGCGTGTCGGCAAGAGGCTGGGTTACAGATTCGGAACCGGCCTTCCGGAAGCGCGTCGTCGAGGAGGCTACGCCCGACGGGACGACGCTCGGCCGCGTTTCCTCCGACGAGCTGTGGGCGTCTTGTGAAACCGAGGGGATCCGGCGAGTGGCAGCTTCATGAGCGATACCGAGCGCCGCCGCGCGGCCGGGCTCGGCAGTCCCGACCGTGACGGTGCCCGGTTCCACCGGATCGAGGGAGGTAGCCCCTTCGTCGACAAGGTGCGTCGGTTCCACCTCATCGGCGACTCGCAAACGCACCGGGCTTGTTGCCTCGCCGAGACAGCCGACATCTCGGCACAGGTCTTCGAATGTGTGTCGAATCGTGGAAGGCATTGCTTGCCAACACCATCCGAGCGGGCCGGACAGCGCGTAGCTGTCCGAGAATGCCCTCTCGGTGACCTTGTCCTTCCACTCCCCGCCTTCCTTCCGGATCAGCCCTTCTTTCCGGTAAGCGGTGACTCCTCGGGAGCACGGTCTGCGGTCGGGGAGGAGCAGACCAGTGGGCGGATTGGCCTCCAGCCAGTCCAGCGCGGCGCGAGCTTCCGGCGAGGGTTCCAGTCCGTTCCGGCCCTCCACCGCTGTCATGCCCTGGCCGGCAGCGTTGAGGAGCGCGGCATGCAGTCGGAGGGGACTGGGCAACGGGTCGGGTGACCCGTCTGAGCGGTGGCCGGTGTAGGTGCCGAGAAGGAATTCGGCGACGATCGCAGTGGTCATAACTACTCTCCGGCAGTGTCCGCAGTGGCCGTGGCGTAGACGACCGGGTTGCCCGTGACATCGAAGACCTGTCCTTCCCAACGGATTCCGGCCTCGCTGCGCGCCTCATCGAGTGCCGTCGCGAGCAACGTATCCGTTTCGTCGACCGTCAACGGCTCCAAATCCACGGAATTGCCGTTGCGTGCGTCCATCCTGACCGCAGGTGCGTCGTTCTCGATCAGATCGCAGTTCGCTCGAAGGTAGAGTTCGGCATCCGAGCGTGCCAGCCCGGCGAGGGCGAACGCCGCCAGCAGCGTTCGGCACGCGGAATCACCCGCGGGACCGGCACCGAAACGCAGCTGACGTAGGGTGGCGAAGCTCAAGACGTGCGTTCGGATGATGCGGCGGCATGCCACGACTCCGAGACTTTCCAGCGACGGCGGTATTGCTCCCAGCCCCAGTACCGACCCGGAGTTCTCCTTCTCGCCTCTGGTGGAGGACGCCTTATCGATCTTGCCGATCAGCTTGAGGCTCAACTCTTCACGCTGTGCTTCGGCCAGAGATTTGAGGTCGTCGCCCTTCAACTGCACGCTCGCGGCGACGGGATCGACGCGTGCGCCGCCACGTCGCGGTAGATGCTGCTGGTCCACGGTCTGATCAGCCAGTACCCCGATGACCTCGCCCACCAGGGAGCTGCGGTAGCGGCCTTGGCGAGTGCGCCTGGAAGCATCCCATGCTCCCAGCACCAGCGCCGTCGGGGCGAACTCGAGTAGGGCGCGAGCGTTTCCGGGAGTGGCGTTGCGCGCGGCTCGATACGAGTCGTGGGCCGTGACCGATCGACCGTCCACCGTTCCGGCGCGGATATGTCCGTCGAAGACTCGATGTGGGAGTTGCAAATCCGAGTACACCTCGTCCCCGTACGAGACCTGTACGCGGGGGACAAGATCGAACAGTGGATGGCCGTCGTCGATAGCATTGCAGACTGCGGCTTCGATCCTGTTGAGCGTGCTCTGCTTCTGGTCGATGATCACCGTCTTGACGGGTTCGCCGTCGATGAACCGGGTTTCGAAGGCAAAGGTGGCCCGGCTCCCGTCGACATAGCGAGCAGGTGCTACTCCGGTATGCATGCCGCCGGCCGGAGCCAGTTCGGTTACCGAAGTGAGTGCCGACGATCCGCCGGCCGAGCATGCGGCCAGCAGGTGGTCGTAGGACAGTGCGGGCACGAGATCTCCTCCAACGCAATTAATTCCGAATGGTTGCTGACTGGATGTCGGCAAGAAGGATCATGCACCGTGGGACCGACATGTAGGCGCAGATCGGTAGTTTGGGGAAGTAATCCGGAGCCTGCGGTGCGCTCCGGATCCGAAGTGACCGAATGGAATTGCCATCCGGTCGCAGTCCCTGCATCTCATTCAGGAGTAGACGATGGACAAGCCTCAATGAAGGTCGACGTCGTCAAACGTCCCATGCTGCAAGTTATCACCGGAGTAGAATACTTGTCTATTGTAACTCCGATAGCCATATTACGATCTTGATGCGACGGTGCTATCGTCAGTCTCGCGCGAGGGTGAGTTGAATCCCTTTGTGTCGGAACGAACTAGCAAGAGGGCGTAACAATCGAAGATGTCTCCCTCTTGGGGAGTGACGGAGCTCACCATGTCGAAACGCTATCCGTCCTGGCATCGCGAGGCCGCCGTTCGTTTGGCCTTGCCATACCTAGACAAGGGCGATTCACCGTATGCGATCGCGAAGGTGATCGGCCCGCTGGTTGGTGTGCATCCCGGGACATTGCGGGCGTGGATCTGCAAAGAACTCGCGGAAGGGGTTCAACCGAGCGGGGATCTGACGGACTTGTCGGCGGCCGAGCGTAGCGAACTCCAACGGCTGCGTACCGAGAATCGAGAACTCAAACGGATCGGTGCAGATCGACGGCTCCGGTCATCGGCGGTGCCCACTGTCCGGCTCCAAGTTGATATTGATCGGCGCCAGCTGGCTGGGCTTCTGCTGTGTATTCAAGGAAGAGGGGACTGAGGTTCACAGACGTCGACCGCGGGTACGCTGCTACACAGAAGGAGGTGCCGCTCGTCCACTTCTTGGTTGGCGACTATGCCGATGGTCTCGCCGAATGAAGAACGGCGACATGGCAGTTGCAGATCCGGGTACATCTCGCCTTCCGGCGACCCTCAATGAAGTGCAGCCGCGGAAGCGGCTGCGACCTCGGCGAGCAGCGGGTTGCTGGCCGAATCGGTGGCACAGCCTCAATGAAGTGCAGCCGTCGAAGCGGCTGCGGCAGGGTTGGGAATTTGGCCCGTTTCACCTGCGGTTTTAGGGGTCTCTGCGAACGCTCCCATTTCAGGATCGCAAAGATGGGTCTTCGGCGCGAGTGGTTGCGGCCGATTATGTCCTTGAGCTGCTGGTTTGTCTCCGCGAGCACTTGGTGGGATTTTCGGTTCGACGGAGCGCTCGCGGTGATGATCCCGGAATCTGCTGACAAAGAATCGCCGGGTCGGCGAGATGGTCATGATTGGACGGTGCCGTATGGCTGGGGTCTTCTTGGAGCTCGAGTCGCGAGGGCCCCAAGTTGTTCCTGCGGGTCGATCGTGCACTCAGCCCGACCAGGCCCCGGATCAGCGGCGCGGCAAAGTGTGGATCAGTAGCTCGATGAGCTGATCTCCGTCGGCATGCCACTTCTCGGCGTCGAGGTAGCCGCCGGCTTCGAGGTCGGCGATTCCGTGGGCGGCGGCGAGGAGGAGGCCCGAGAACGGGCGGCCGAGGTCGGGCCGGACGACGCGGCTGACCAGGGTGAGGAAGGCGTCCTGCGATCGGACTCTGACGTCTGTGGCCGCGGTGGGGCCGAAAGGGGGCTCGGAGCAGCATCAACCGGTAGAGGTTCGGGCGATTGCGGGCGATGGTCATGAGGGCGTTGATCGCGGCGTGCAGTGCCTTGTCCGGGGGCAGGGTCGAGTCCGCGGCGATCTGTTCAACCCGCGCCGTGAGTTGCTCCCAGCTCGCGAGGCTCATCGCCGCGAGCATCGCCTCCTTGTTCGCGAAGTGACGGTAAGCGGCCGAGCGCGAAACGCCGGCACCCGTGCCCACCGTGCGCAGCGTCACGGCCTCCATTCCGTCCTCGTCGAGCAGGGCGGAGGCTGTGCGTAGCAGGGCTTGCCTGGTCGCGGCGGCAGTTTCGATGTCAACTGATTCTCGATGAGCGACGACGCCCGACCGTTCGGAACCGAAACGAGACGACATGCACACACTGGTGATGACCGGCGCCACGAGCGGCATCGGTCGCTCGACGGCCGCCGAACTGCTACGACGCGACCCGCAACTGTACCTTGTGCTCATGGCCCGGGGCGGATCGGGTCGAGCGACGGTGTCCGGGCTGCGCGCCCCGGGGCGCGAAGTGACTTTCGTCGAAACCGATCTCTCGAGTTCGGTAAGCATCCACAGCGCTGTCGATACCGTCCGGCAGATGCTGGACAGCGGCGCGCTACCGCCGTTGAGCGGAATCGTCGGAAACGCCGGGGGTCTCGCTCGGCGACGCCGTGCACAGCACGCCGGACGGCTACGAGACGGCGGCCTCACGGCGCGGATCGTCATGCGGTGGATCACGCCGGTGTTTACCGCCACCCCGCTGGCGGACTCCGTTCAGGCGGCGGGCCGGAAGATGGCCGGCGCCGTTCTCGGTGAAGTCAGCGCATCTTCCGGGGCGTGTATCGACCGGACCGAAGACGCACGGTCATCCGATGAGTCCTATGACCGTGACCGAGAACTCGCGCTCTGGGAGTTCGCCGAACGGGTCCGTACCGCCGAACGCGACTGAACCCGATATGCATTGCTCCCGCATGCCGCTGGCGCGAATGCTGTTGTGTCAGCACGAGGAACCGGCCGCTTTCACTTCGGTGAGTGATCGCCGCGCGAGTTCACCGAACTCCTCGCCGTTGGCCGGGTCGCTCCACCGTTCGTAGGCGATCGTCCAGGCCAGCGCGCCCAGTTCCGCGGACACGCGCGCGATCAGGCTGGGGACGCCGCGGCGTTCGAGCGACTCGACCATCAACGCGGTGAGGCGAAGCCCCTTCAGCGCCTCACGTTCCCGCAATTCCGGATTGGCGGCGATCACCGCCTGCCGCCGGGCGCCGAATCCGCGGCGGTCGAGCGTGAAGGCTTCTCTTCCGATCGCGTCCAGGGCATGGGCCACGGCCTCGAGCGGGGTGGCCGAGCTCGGCGCCGCGGCGATCCCCTCGACGAGCAGTTCGGTCATCGTGCCCCCGCCGAAGAGCACCTCGCGCTTGTCCGGGAAGTGCCGGAAGAAGGTGCTCTTCGTGAGCCCGGCGCGCTCCGCGATCTCGATCACCGTCGTGTTCTCGTAGCCCCGCTCCTCGAACAGCTCGAGGGCTGCGACGGCGAGTCGCTGTGGTGCGTCGGGTTGCCAGCGGGCCATGGGAACAGGATACGGGGCTTTGTCCCATCACTCGGTGTATGGTGATGGGACAAAGTCCCGTCACTGTCTGTCGGAGGTTCCCATGAGCAGGGCTGTTATCTATGAGGCATTCGGAGGTCCCGAGGTGCTCCAGGTGCGGGAGGTTCCGGAACCGCACGCCGGGCCGGGTGAGGTTCGCGTCCGGGTGACCGCGGCCGGCCTGAACCCCATGGACTGGGGCATTGCCGCGCGCCCCGAGGTGGCGGCGCAGTTCGGGATCACCGTGCCGTCCGGCTTCGGGTACGACTTCGCCGGAGTCGTCGACGAAATCGGCACCGGCGCTGAAGGTTTCGCGGTGGGCGAGCGTGTCTACGGCGGCGCGCTGGGTAGGGCCGCCGCCGACTTCGTGGTGCTCGCGACGCCCGGCGGGCCGACCGAGTCGCTCTGGCACACGCCGGAGGGCATCGCCGACGAGGTGGCGGCCACGCTGCCGGTGGCCGGCATGACCGCCGCCGCCGCGTTGGCGGCGATCGACCTGCGCTCCGGCGACACCGTCCTGATCGGCGGCGCCGCAGGCGGTGTGGGCGTGTTCGCCGTACAGCTCGCGAAGCTCGCCGGCGCCAGGGTGATCGGGACCGCCTCGCAGAGCACCTTCGAGTTCCTGCGGCAGTTCGGCACCGAGCCCGTGGCCTACGGCGCCGGACTGGCCGACCGGGTACGGGCGCTGGCTCCCGGCGGCGTGACCGCGGCCACCGACCTGTTCGGCACCGAAACGGCCGAGACCGCGCTCGCGCTCGGCGTGCCGCCCGAACGGATCTCCACGATCGCCGCGGGCCCCAATCCTCCCGTCGGCGTGCGCCCGACCGGCGGTTTCGACGCGAGCCCGGACGCCACGGCACGAATCACCGACGCGATCCTCGCCGGCGAGATCACCGTGCCGATCGCCGCGACCTTCCCGATCGAGAAGATCCGCGATGCCGTGACGGCGCAAGCCGAACGCCATGTCCACGGCAAGATCGTGGTCACGCTGTGACCGGGCCGGTACGAAGACAAGAAGGTCGTGATCACAGGCGGCAGTAGCGGTTTGGGTCTGGCCACACTGGAGAATCCGATGTCCAGGCGGCCGAGCGGGCGAAGGCGCTGATCCCCATGCTGTGCTTGGGAACTCCGGCCGAAGTCGCGAAGGCGGCGCCGTTCCTCGCGTTCGACGCCACCTACACCACCGGTGCCGAATTTGCCGTGGACGGCGGTGGCACTCAGATCTGCGACTCGGCCCCGGTTGCCGGGTGGCGCCGATGACCATCGCCGCTCGGCGTGCCGGGGAAGGAGTAGAACGCCAGTTGGGTGGCGTGGGCGATGAGGGTGGCGGTGGTGGGGTCCCAGAGTTCGTTTTCGAGGGAGACGTAGCCGTCGTGGGAATCGTGGGCTCGGATGCGGGAGAGGATCCAGTCGCTGCGGGTCGGGGTGAGTACGCGGACCGTCATGTCCACGCTGGGGGCCAGCCAGCGCGGGGCTTCGGGGCCCAATCGTTCGTAGATCGCGCCGGGCATGGTGTCGGCGAGGACCAGTAGTGCCGAGGGGTCGAGTGTGCCGGCCGCGTCGCGGGGTGGGTGTTTGAAGCGGTACCAGTAGATCTGTTCTGCGGGTTGGGGTTCGTGTGGTTCCCAGGGGATGCGGCCGCGCACCATGCGGCCCTCCACGTGTGCCCACAGAGGTGCGGGAGTGATGCCGTCGGCGAGTGTTTCGTCGAAGGAGCGGTAGTGCTCCGGCGGCTTCGCCTCGGGCATGGCGACGTCGGTGAACTCGAATCCGGGGCGGTTGTCGCCGAAGGCCGCGGTGGCGATCAGGCCGATGCCGCCTGCCGTGGATACCGTCGCGCTGGCCTGGCTCATCGTGCGGCCGCGCCGTAGCACCGTCACGTCCGCGGTGACCGGTCCCGGGGGGATCGGGCTGACGAACAGCGTGTGCACGCTGCGCAGCGACTGGTCGAACTCCCGCTGCATCGCCCGAACCGCCAGTGCGGCAGTGATTCCGCCGTGCGGATACACGGGCGCGTTCCAGTCTTCGCTCAGCGTGCCGGTGGCCCGTCCGGGCACGTTCGTGTCGGCGGTGACTTCGGTCTCGCGAAGGAACGAGGATGACATCGTCGGCTCCCGGATGCTCTCAGATGCGGCTGAGCCACGAAGGGGCGCCGCCGTCGCGGTTTTCGCCCTTCTCGAGGAATGCCATGTTGTGGTAGAAGTGCATGCCCTTGATGGCGGCGTCGGTGGGCGCGGGCTCGCGGCCGTCGATTTCCTCGTGGTTCAGGCCGTCGAGCATGGCCTTGAGAAAACCCATACTCGTCGAAATGTCGTTGTACGCACCGGATTTGCCGCCGAAGTGCGGCCAGTAGGACGTCTGGAGATCCTCCACGACATAGACCCCGCCGTCGCGCAGCGCGGGGAAGAGCGTGTGGAAGGCCGTGATCACATGGGCGCTGATGTGGCTGCCGTCGTCGATGATGATGTCGAGCGGCCCCGTGGCTCGGACCACCCGTTCCAGATCTGTGGCCGAGGATTGATCTCCTTGCAGGACGGTCAGGCGCGGAGTCGAGAGCGCGGTCTTGTCGACGATGTCCAGGCCGAAGATCGCGGCACGCGGGAAGTAGCGCTTCCACATGCGCAGGGATTCGCCGCCGCGGTGCGGGTCGTCGTAACCGCCGACGCCGATCTCCAGGATGGTCAGCGGGCGATCTCGAATCGGGTCGAAATGTCGTTCGTAGTGCTGGGGGTATTGGTGGACGCCCCACTTGTCCGATCCCGATCGCACGCACCATTCCGCCAGGCTCGTGTGATACGGCCGGTCGATCGAATCCAGCAGTCGCCGAACGGGTTCGAACGCGAGCGCGGGTCTGCCGAAGGACTCGGGCCCGTCGATATCACGCCAGCGGAGCACCCGCGTGGCGCTGGAACCCGCGCCCCGTGGCCCGAAGACGCCGCGGACGACCTCGACCAGTGATTGTTCGACCGTGGCGTCGGTGCGTGACGCCGCAGCGGCCGTTGCCGGGTGCGCCGTGACGCCGCTGCCGGATTTGTCGACGATCATTTCCGTGATCGTTCCCTCGGTGCGCAGCCGGAACGACACGGCGACGGGCGGGCAGCCGCGCAGGTCGGCGCGGTCGACCACCTCTGCCATGACGATCCGGGCGACGGCTTCCGCGCCGATGCTCTCGATGGACTCGGCGAGGACGCCGTCCCCGGCGCCGGCAGCGTGGACGAGTCGCTCGATGTCGCCCACCGCACGTGATCTCATGCGGTGACCCTGGCACCGATCTCCGAGTCGGTCAACGAGGAGTTGGGGGCCGTGAACTCGGTACCGTCGAAACCAGGACGCTGGTAGCGGTTTTCGTTGGTGGGGCGGCTTCGGTCATCGCCTCCCGGCGCCACGGTCGGGTGCGCTCATGTCCCCCGTCCCGGGTGTGCCGTCGGCGAGTCCGTAGCGCAGGTACACGGTGCCCGTCGGACTCGCTACCGGCGGCTCGAGAAGGGTGACGTTCGTAGGCACCGCGCCACCGTCGAACACCTTCTTCCCGACGCCGAGCACGATCGGGTGCACCCAGAGGTCGAGGCGGTCGAAGAGCTTCTCGCGCAGGAGGGTCTGCACCAGGTTCAGGCTCCCGACGACCTTCACGTGCTCGTGCCGCTCACGGATCTCGCGCACCGCGCCGGCCAGATCCGGGCCGAGCTGCGCGGACCCGGCCCACGAGAGGTCGGGCCTGCCGCGGGAGGCCACGTACTTCGGGACGCCGTTGAAGAGGGTGGCAATGTCGCTGTCCTCGCCGCCCTCCTGGTGCGGCCAGTAGGCGGCGAAGATGTCGTACGTCCGCCGGCCGAGCAGGAGGGCGTCCGTGCCCTCGTACGCGGCGCCGACCTGCGCCCCGGCGACCTCGTCCAGCAGGGGCGCCTGCCAACCGCCGAACGGGAACCCCACCGGGTCCTCGTCGGGCCCGCCGGGCGACTGCCCGACGAGATCGAGGGTCGCGAACAGCTCGATGTGGATGAGGCCCATGGCTTACTCCCGATGAATTGGTTTTCCGGTCGCAAGGTAGACCTGCCGGGACCGGCGGATTCATCGCTGCGCCGGCAGCCGGCACCGCACTCGCCGACCGTGCGCGTCTTCGAGCGGCCGGAGGGGTTCGGGGACATCGGATTCGGCGCTGTCCAGGACAATCCGGGTCGATGCCGGCATGAAATAGACGTGCTGGCGATGGCGGGTAGGCGAGTGACCGCCATCGGCGAGGCCAAGGCGACGCTGGATCGCCGCGGCCTCGCTGACCTCGAACGGTTGGAGCGAATCAAGCAGCTGCTGACCGATCTCGGCCACGAGGCGACCGAAGCCGTGCTCCTGCTGTTCTCGACGACCGGTTTCACCAGCGACCTGGAGCGAGCGACTCAGGGCCGCAGCGATATCCGGCTCATCGACCTGGATCGAATGTACGGGTAGTCCCGCTCAGTGCTACGCCCATGGCCGTGCTCAGATCATGACGGGATCCGGGGAACCGGATCGCAGGATGTGGTCGATGTGGATCTGGCGGGCGATGAAGCGGCCGTTCTCGACGTTGGCGGGGATGGACGCCGGGGCGAGGGAGTTGCCGTCCGGGAGGCCGGCGTAGTACAGGCCGGGTAGTGCGCCGAGGATCCCCTTCTGCTGGATCGGTGCTCCGTGGGCGTCGAGTACTTCGTCCGGCAGAATCCGGTAATCCGGGCCGAATCCGGTGCACCAGATTATCGTTTCGATGTTGTGGTGTGCCAGGTCCAGGTTTCGTCCGAAATCGGATATGTGTTTCATATCGATGTCGGGTGCCGGATTTTGTTCGGGGGCCACGAAACCTCGCCGGCGCAGGCCCGTATCGATCTTGTCGATGATCTCTCGGAGCGAGCGGGAAGATTCCTTCGCGATATCGACGACGTTGTCCTCCAGCACGAGAACCCTGCCTTGTGCGGCGCGAGCGGATCCGACGAGGGTCACGCCCTTTCCGGCCAGTGTGCCCAGGTTGAGTTCCTGGACACCGTCTTTCACGGCGGTCACCGGCAGACCGGGCAACCTTCGCGGGTCGTCGCCGCTGCCGGTGTCCGTGGTGACGAAATCTTCGTACAGGGAGAATATGGACATCCATTCGTGGATGGTGCGTCCGCGGTAGTGGCGGGGGTAGGTGCGGTGGCGCCCGACCGACAGGAAGACGCGGCGGCCGGCGTCGGCGAGTTCGTCGGCGATCTGCTGACCGCTGATCCCCGCGCCCACCACGAGGACGGCTCCGCTCGGCAGGGACTCGGGATTGCGATAGTACCGCGAATGCATCTGTGCTACGGCCGGGTCGATATCCGCCGCCAAGTCCGGAATTCGAGGATTCGCGTAGCCGCCGATTGCCGCGACCAGGTTGCGGGATTCGATGACACCACCGGTGGACAGATGAGTTCTGAACCGGACATCGTCGTGATCGGAAGCGTTCGACGGGCATTCGACCGCCCGGACGGGTGTCTGCTGCCACACCCGGAGATTCCGTTCCTGCACATAGCGGCGCAGGTGATAGGCCAATTCCGGGCCCGACATGAAACCGTCCGGGTCGTCACCGTCGTAGTCCCATCCCGGAAACCGGACTGATCGGTTCCCGCTGCCCACGAGCAGACTGTCCCATCGTTCGTGCGCCCAAGCCTGACCGATCTCGGCCTTTTCCAGGACGATTGCCTCGTGGCCGAGGTCCTGCAATGCCGCGGCCGCTCCGCATCCCTGCTGGCCGGCGCCGATGACGACGGTCTCCGAGTATTCGATCTCCACCGGAATCACCCTTTCTGTCACGGAGGCGGACGGTCGCCGCCACTCCCGCAATGTCCGTTAGGATTGCCTAACCACATCATGTGAAGTCGGCTTCAGATCAAGGCCACGACAACGAGAGCGGTGGGTGACATGGGTAACACCCCGGCGGCGAGTGGCGGCGCGGAGGATGACGGCCTGGTCGGGATCGGTACGGCCGCACGGCGTTTCGGCCTCGCGGAATCGGCACTGCGCTACTGGGAGCAGCGCGGGCTGCTCCGCCCGGCGCAGCGGCGATCCCGGTGGCGGCTGTACGGCCCGGACGAACTGCACCGGATCGGTTTGATCCAGATGTGGCGAGACACCGGCCTGATGAACCTCGACGAGATCGCGACGATACTCACCGCGCACGACCACAGTTGGCGTGCAGCGGTGCTGGGGCGGATCGACGCGATCGAGCAGCAGCGCAAACACCTGGCGACGGCGAAGGCCCACCTGGAGCACCTACTGACCTGCCCGGACGAGGATCCCGCCGGAGCCTGCCCCTACCTACGCGAAATGACCGCCGCCCGAGCGCATACCGACCGGGCACACGACGCCACCATCTGACGGCCACCCTCGTGCGACGACGGTGGTGGCGATCCCACCGCCTCGGGCGGGGAGCGGAGTACGGGGATGGGACCGGGCCGGCGCGAACCCGAGCCCGGCGGGCGAGCGTACTCAGAGGATGCGGCTGAGGAATTGTTGTAGGCGGGGATGGGTTGGGGTGGAGAAGAATTCGGTCGGTGAGTTCTCCTCGACGATCTCCCCGTCGCTCATGAAGACGACTCGGTCGGCGGCCGCCTGCGCGAAGCCCATCTCGTGGCTGACCACCACCATGGTCATGCCTTCCTCGCGGAGGCGGATCATCACCTCGAGTACTTCCTTGACCATCTCGGGGTCGAGTGCGGAGGTCGGTTCGTCGAACAGCATGACCTGGGGTTTCATGGCCAGGGCGCGGGCGATGGCGACGCGTTGTTGCTGGCCGCCGGACAGCTGCGACGGGTAGTTGTCGCCCTTGTCCGCGAGCCCGACCAGGGCGAGCAGCTCCTGAGCTTCCTTGGCGGCCTGCACCTTCGACGTGCCGCGGACGTGCCGTGGTCCGGCCGCGACGTTCTCGCGCGCCGTCATCATCGGGAACAGATTGAAGCTCTGGAACACCATCCCGGTGTTGTGCCGCTGCCGCGCGATCTGCGTCTGCGATGCCGGTCGTAGTTCATCGCCGCTCGATGCGTACCCCATCGTCTCGCCGCATACCGCGATCGTGCCGGAATCGATCGTCTCGAGGCAGTTGAGCGTCCTCAGCAGGGTGCTCTTCCCGCTGCCCGAAGGTCCGAGCAGGAGCACCACCTCGCCCTCCTGCACCGTGAGATCGATGTTCTTCAGAACTTGCAAGTCGCCGAACGACTTCGAGACGTTGCGTACATCGATCACGGCCGTTCGCTCGATTACGTCGTGTGTCATCGGTTCACCGCTTCCAGTTCGGCCGCCGGGCCGTCGCCGGCTCCCGGTGTGGCCTTGCGCCGATAATTGCGGTCGTAGCCGCGTCCGAACTTCCTTTCCAGCGCCTGCTGGACGAATCCCCACACCGTGGTGAGGATCAGGTAGTAGATCGCTGCCGCGACAAGCCCTTCCAGGACCCGGAAGTTGAGCTGAACCGCGAACTGCGTTTGTCGGAGCAGCTCCTGCACCGAGATCACCGAGAGCAGAGTCGTCGTCTTGAGCAGCGAATTGAAGCTGTTGCCGAGCGACGGGATCATGATCCGCAGCGCCTGCGGCAGGACGACGACGCGGAATACCCTGAGCGGGGACATCCCGAGTGCACGAGCCGCCTCCGTCTGCCCCGAGGGCACGGACATCAGTCCCGAGCGCACGATCTCGGACAGATAGGCGGCCTCGTTCAGCACCAAGCCGAGTATCGCGGCTTCGATCACGCTGAGCTTGACGCCGAGCTGCGGAAGCCCCGTATAGATGATCACGAGCTGGACCAGCAGCGGTGTTCCCCGCATGAGCCAGACGTAGAACCCGGTGACGCCGCGCAGGGCGGTGAAACGTGACGAGCGCGCCGCCGCGACGATCACCGCGAGAACCAATCCGAGCGCCATGCTCACCGCTGTCATCCATACGGTGACCCACGCCCCCTTCAGCAATTGTGTGCTGGTGAGCATGGAGAAGAATGCGTCCCAAGACCACATGGTGGAAGCCTTTCCGAGGGGTTTCAGCTCGCGAGTGGTCCGGTGCTGACCGCGATGGGTCCCTCGTACGCCGTCACGCCGTACTTGGTGAACAAGGTCGACAGGGAGCCGTCTTCGCGCATCGCGGTGAGGACGCGCGCGACCTCTCCGGCGGCCTTGCTGTTCTTCGCGAACCCGAGCGCCAGCGGGGCCTCGTTGATGCCCTTGACCGCCGTCTCGAACCGCCCGCCCTTCTGATAGAAGGACGTCACGGACTCGACGATCGAGACGCCGTCGACCTGCCCCGCCGACAGCGCCTGGTAGGCGTCGGCGTTGGTGCGGAAGGTCTGCACCTTCAGCGGGGCCTTGCCCTGCTCGGCGAACGTTTTCGCGAGGGCCGTGAAGGTGTCGAACTCGTAGCCGGGCGCCTCCACTCCGATGGTCTTGCCGGCCAGATCATCGACCGAGGAGATGTGCTCGGGATTTCCCTGCGACACCGAGACGGATACCGCCTGGATCTCGTAGGGCACCAGGTCGACCGTCTGGGCGCGCTGCTCGGTGTAGAACATGCCGGTGTCGATCATGTCCCAGCGGCGGCCCTGCACGCCGGGGATCTGCGCCTCGAACTCGGTGTTGACGAAATGCGTTGTGAGGCATAGCCGTTTTGCGATCTCCTTGCCCAGGTCCACGCGCATTCCGGCGAGGTCGCCCGACTCGTCCACGTACTGCATGGGCGGGAGGGTCGCATTGGTGGCGATGGTGAGTGTGCCCTCGGAGGCGAGATCGGCCGCACCGAGAGTCGGGGTGCAGTTCGTGGGTGCGGCTTCTTCGCTCGATGAGCTGCACGCGGCGCCGAAGAGGAGTATGGCCGCGGCGGCCGTGAGACCGACGATCTTGTGCATGGGAGACCCTTTCAGTCACTCGTGCAGTGCTCCGAAAAATGGTCTGGATGCACCGAGCGTGGAAATTCGATGGGATCGATTGCATGGATGCTAAGTGGCCGATTCCGGGGCGGTCAACCCGCTTAACATCTCCTGAACCGAAGAAACATAGTGTTAACCGGAATCCGGAGAATTCGAGTTCTGATTATGCGTTGCGTCATAGCGGGCGCAGGAATCGCGTTCGATGAGCCGGGCGCCGACCCGGTAGGTCCTGCCGAGGGCCGACTCGCCGCGATCCCGCGAGTTCATCTGCTGCAGGACCAGGTCCATCGCCATGTCGGCGAGCTGCTGCGCGCCGTTGTCGATCACCGTGATCGCGGGCCGCCACAGGCCGAGCCAGGGCATGTCCTCGTGGCAGACGAGCGACAGGTCGCCCGGGAGCGTGACGCCGGCGCGCACCAGCGTGGGCAGCACCCCGAACACGGCCTCGTGGTTCGCGGCGTACAGGGCCGTGATCCTGGGGGATCCGTCGAGCAGGGACTCCGTCGCCTCTTCGCCGAACTCCGTGGTGAACGGGCCTTTTCGGACCAGCGCGGGATCCACCTCGAGCCCGGCGTCCTCGAGGGCCCGGCGGTAGCCGGCGAACCGTTCGCGCCCGGAGGTCGCCGTCGGGTGGCCGCCGACGTAGCCGATCTGCCGATGCCCCAGCCGCAGCAGGTGCCGGGTCGCGTCGTGCGCGCCGTTGTAGTCGTCGGCGAGCACGGTGGGTGCCTCGCAGTCGTGCACGGAGCGGATCAGGTTGACGACGGCGCAGTTCTGCCCCATCAGCGCGTTGGTGGCCTCGGGGTTGGATCCGGTGCCGATGATGATGGCGGCGTCGACGCCGTGTTCGGCCAGCATGGCGAGCACGTCCGCCTCGCGTTCGCCGTCGGCGTCGGTGATGCACAGTATGACCTGCAACCCGGCTTGGGCGGCCCGCCTGTGCACCACCTCGGCGACGGTGTGGAACGAGGCGTTGACCAGGTTGTTCATCACCAGGCCGAGGAGGTTCGAGCGGCGCGATCGCAGCGTGCTCGCGGCACGGTTCGGGCGGTACTGGAGGCGCCGCGCGGCGTTCTCCACGGCGGTGCGGGTCTCGGGCGAGATCAACGTGGAGCCGCTGAGTGCGCGGGAAGCCGTGCTTCGCGAGACCCCGGCGGCTCGTGCGACGTCGAGCAGGGTGACGGTCATGAATCCTCGGTTGTGGCTGATCGGGCGGGCTGCGAATCGCTGCGTCGTCGGTCGTCTCGCGGCCGGGTCGCCTGGTGCGAAATGGTGCCGCGTTCGGGTTAAGAGATTGTTTCCGGCTTGACTGAATCCTCTCCCACTCGGCAACGTATGGGATCGATCCCATACATTAAAGCAGTTACTTGCTCCTCGCGAGAAGGCTTCCATGAATCGACATGATGTTGAGTGGTCCGGCTACTGGCCGGCGGCTCCCACACCGTTCGCACCGGACGGCGCGCTCGACGAGTCCGCGCTGGCGGCGCTGATGGAGTTGTACGCCCGGCACCGTGTGAACGGGGTCCTGATCAACGGCAGCACCGGAGAATGGTTCAGCCAAAGTCCCGAGGAGCGCCGCGAGGTCGCGCGGATCGCCGTCGAGGCCGTGGCCGGGCGCTTCCCCGTGGTGGTCGGCGTCACCGCGTATACGCCGGACGAGGCCGTCGCCCTCGCCCGGCACGCCGAACGGATCGGCGCGGACGGCGTGCTGGCCACCCCGCCGCCGTACGTGCATCCGTCCCCGGACGAGATCGTGGCGTACTACCGGGACGTTTCCTCGGCGACGAGCCTTCCGTTCATGGTGTACAACTGGCCGCGCGGCGTCGCCGTAGACATGGGGGCCACGCCCGGGTTGTTGCGCCGGCTGGCCGAACTCGACCGAGTGGTGGCGATCAAGGACAGCACCGGGAACTGGCTCGGCATGCTCGACACGGTCGAACAGCTGTCGTCCGAGGTCCGAGTGTTCGGCAGCTTCCTGCACCGGCGCGGCCTGGCGGTGCTCCGGAACCTCGGCGGGGACGGCAATATCGACGGCGGCGGCGTCGGCGCGCCGTTCGCGGTCCCGTACTACCGGGCGGCGCTCGGCGGTGATCGGGACGCGGCGGCGATGTGGGCGGACCGGTATCAGTCGTTGTCGGGCAAGCTGATTCGCCCGGACTACAGCGGAGTCTTCGCGTCACCCATACCTCAGCTGAAGGCCGTCATGTCGATACTCGGCCAGCCCGGCGGGCACGTCCGGCCTCCGCTCCTGCCCTTCGGCGGCGACGGCGCCGCACTGGAACGCGTCGTCGCCGAGTCGGGGATCGCCGAGGCGGCCGGGGCCGTCGATGCCTAGAACGACCGATGTAGTCGTGATCGGGGCGGGGCTGGTCGGCGCGGTGACCGCGCTGCGCCTCGCGCAGGCCGGTCGGCGCGTGACGATCCTCGACCGATCCGCGCCCAATACCCAGGGTTCCGCCGCGACGGCCGGCAACCTGCACATCCAGACGATCCATACCCGCAGGCCCGGTCAGGACGTGCCCGTGGATGTGCGCAGGCTCGTCCCTTTCCAGAAGGAGGCGAGCCGGCTCTGGGACGAGCTGGCCGAGAATGTCGGTCCGGATCTCGGTCTGGTGCGGTGCGGCGGATTCATGGTCGCCGAAACCGACGCCCAGGTTGCCGCGCTGCGGGAAAAGCACGGGTGGGAAGCCGCGGCGGGCATCGCCTCGGAGGTCGTCGACGGCGAGACCGCACGACGCGAGCTGCCGCTGCTGGGCCGGACCGTGCGGGCGGCCACCTGGTGCGGACTGGACGGGTACGCCGAACCGCACCTGGCGGCACCCGCCGTGCTGTCGGCGGCGGTCGCCGCCGGTGCCGAACTGCATCCGTACACCCGAGTGACGGGTATCGAGCGCGTCGCCGACACCTGGCTCGTAAGTTCCGGATTCGAATCCTGGAGTGCGCCCAGCGTTGTCAACGCGGCGGGGCCGTGGATGGCCGAGGTCGCCCGCCTTGCCGGCGCCGAGGTGAACGTGCGCCCGGCAGCGCTGCAGATGCATTCGACCACCGCGGCGCCCGGAACGCTTCCGTATCTGGTACAGCATGTCGCGGAGGGTATTTCGGTCAAACAGGACCGGCGGGACCGAATCGTCATCGGCGGTGGTTGGCCGGGCGGGTCGTTCGACCCCGAGCGGCCGGCTCCGGTGAATGCCGCGAGTATCACCGGCAACCTGGCGCAGGTGTCGCGGCTGCTGCCCGCGCTGGCCGAGCACCCGATCGGGGCGGCGTGGACCGGCCCCGTGATCACGACATCGGACGAGATGCCGATCATCGGTGAATTGGACTGCGCACCAGGAATGTTCGTGGCGGGTGGTACGTACTCGTTCACCTTCGCGCCGGTCTGGGCCGACGTCCTCGGGGCGCTGGTGTGCGGGGAAGAGCCCGCTCTCGACGTCACAGAATTCGGGCCCGGCCGCCTCACCGCCGCTTCCCGCGCCGACCGACTCCAAGGAGAACCGCTATGACTACCGTCCGCATGTTCGTCAACGGGCAGGCGCTGTCCGGTGGCAGTTTGAACGACGCGCTCGCGGGCGCCCGGCTGATCGGCGAGGTGAAGACCGCCCCGCGGTATCGCTTCTACACGGTCCGCGACGAGTTTCCGGGCCTGTATCCCGTTGCGTCCGGCGGTGTCTCGGTACCGGGCGAGGTGTACGAGGTGTCGTACGAGGTGCTGCGGGAGAAGCTGTTGCCGCGGGAGCCCTCGGAATTGGAGCTGACCGTCATCGAACTCGACGACGGTTCCGGCTCGCTATCGATGAAGATGCGCGAGGAGTCGCTGGGCCTGCCGGGAGTGTCGGATATCAGCGACCGCGGTGGCTGGATCGCGTACGGAAAGGCGATCGCATGAACGCGCCGGTGGTGATTCGCGGCGGCACGGTGGTCGAGGCGTCGTGGAATGGCCCGGCGGATGTGCTGATACGAGACGGGAAGATAGCGGCTCTCCTGAAACCCGGTGCCGCCGTGCCGGATCCGGCCATTCGGACCGTCGATGCCACCGACCGGCTCGTGCTGCCCGGCGGGGTCGACCCGCACTGCCATGTGGGATTCACCTCCGGTGAGTTCACCTCGCTGGACTCCTACGCGGAGTGCACGACGGCGGCCGTCTTCGGCGGCACCACCACGATCGTCGACTTCGCGATTCCCCGTCCCGGCCGACGCCCGCTCGACGCGGCCGTCGCGCAGCGAGCCAAGGCCGGCGAGGGGCTGTGCGACTCCGCGCTGCACGGGTGCGTCGTCGAATGGGACGACACCACGGCAGATCAGCTGAAGACCATGGCGGACAGTGGTATTCGAACGATCAAGATGTTCACCACCTATGCGGGCGAGAGCATGGCCAACGCGCACACCATCCTGCGCACGATGCAGGCCACCCGCGATCTCGGCGGCATGGTGATCATCCACTGCGAGTCCGACGCCATCATCGTCGACGCGCAGACCCGGGCGGCGGAGGCGGCCGGCGTCGACGCCGCGCACATGGCATGCACACGGCCCGAGATCGCGGAGACCGCCGCGGTCGCGGAGATTCTGGCGATCGCCGAATCCCAGAATGCGCCGGTCTATTTCGTGCATCAGTCGACCGCGGAGGCGGTGGAACTGGTGGCCGACGCGCGCAAGCGCGGCCTGGTCGCATTCACGGAATCGGTGGCGCATCATCTCGTGCTCGGCGACGGTGCCTACACCGGCGAGGGGCCCGAGAGGTTCGTGTGCTGCCCGCCGCTGCGGTCCGCCGAGGCGGTCGAGGCGCTCGGCGAGCATCTGTTCACGGGGCACATCACCACCCTCGGATCCGATCACTGCTGCTACGACCTGGACCAGAAGCAGGTACATCGCCACGATGTGCGACATATGCCGAACGGCCTTCCGGGCGTGGAAACCCGGCTGCCCGTGATCTTCTCGCGGTACGTGCACGACCGCGGCCTGTCCGCCAGCCGGTTCGTGCAGCTGAGCGCCACCAATCCGGCCCGGACGAACGGCCTGTACCCGCGCAAAGGGTCGCTCATGCCCGGCGCCGACGCGGATGTCGCCATCTGGGACCCACAGGCCCGGTGGACGGCCGGCGTCGGCCAACTGCACCAGGCAACGGATTACACGCCCTACGAGGGCATGGCATTGACGGGCCGGCCCACCACCGTGCTCGTCGGCGGGCATGTGGTCGTCGACCGTGGCGAACTCGTCGATGACACCCCCCGAGGCCGGCATCTCGAGGCGAGCCCGCTCGACTTCCGGGAAATGGCGACCGGCTGCATTCCGGCGGGTTGAGATCGGCACAGTTGCCCCAGACCTCCGGTGACGCCGTAATCGCCTTGGCGGCAGTACGGTTCGGGGTGATGTCACCCGTGGTGTCTCGCATGGCCCGGTTGCTTCCGGGGAACCGGGTGGAGATGACCGCGCAGGAAGGTGAGGACCTCGCGGCGGGCCGGCCGGGCGGCCGGAACCACGCCGGGGGTGCTGAGGAAGGTGTGGGTGGCGTTCGGGTAGCAGGTCAGGTGGGCTTCGGTGCCGTCCTGGCGGAGGCGCTCGGCGTACCGGCGTCCGTGGTCGGCCAAGGGATCCAGCGCGGCGGTGATCACCAGGGCCGGTGGCAGATCGGAGAGATCGTCGAACTTCACCGGGGACACGGTGCGCGAGTCGAGATCCGGCGGCAGGCTCACCCTGCGGGACACCTGCAACCGGGACAGCGAAAGTGTGGGGTTGTCGGCGTTCTCCGTCATCGACGGGTAGTCGGTGAGGGTGTCGGTCCAGTCGGTGCTCGGGTAGTTCAGGACTTGGGCGTGCAGGGCGGGGCCGTCGGTGCGGGCACGCAGCGCCAGGAGCGCGGCGATCATGCCGCCGGCGCTCTCGCCCATGACCGCGACAGCGGCGGGGTCGATGCCCCACCCCACGGCGTCGTCGACCAGCCGGACGAGCGTGTCGTAGCCGTCCTCGATCGGTTGGGGCAGCGGATGTTCCGGGGCGAGGCGGTATTCGACCGCTACTACCACGGCCGGGCAGCGGGCCGCGAGATGGCTGTTGAGCCAGTCGTTCTGGGCGGCGGTGCCCGCGACGAAACCGCCACCGTGAAACGAGACGATCAGGGGCAGTGGCCGATTCGCGTCCTTCGGGCGGTGCACGCGCACCATCGGGCGGCGGCCCGGAAGGTCGATCGTGGTGTTCTCGATGCGGGCGCCACGGTCCGGCCGGCCGGTGATGATCCGTGCGGCGCGCGACGATGCCATGCGATTCGCCTTGTCCCGTGCGGCGATCAGCTCGTCGTCGGTGCATGCCTCCCAGTCCCGGGTGTCCTTCAGGAGGCGGGTGCCCAGTGGAGCCTTGCCCTTCGTCAACATGGCCGTCAGCATGCGCCGACGTGCGAACGGGTGTCTTGGAGAAATGTTCCGCCCGGTGCCGCGAGCGTCGAGTCACAATCCGGGGTTCGTGGCCGGCCACGCGACATCGTCGACGTCGAGCCACGGCGCACAGGCCACGGCCGTAGGCGTCATCCCGGCGAAGGCCATGACGTCCCGGTTCAGGTGGGACTGATCGACAAAGCCACAATCCGTCGCCACCAGGGCGGCGCTGTGCCCCGCGGCGAGGCGGTGCGCCGCGTGGTCGAATCGGATCAGCGTCGCAGCGCGTTTGGGCGTGAGACCGATCTGGGACCCGAACCGGGACCACAGCCGCTTACGGCTCCAGCCCACCTCGGCCGCCAGGTGCTCGACCCGAATCCGTCCGCGGCTCATCGCCATTCGGCGCCAGGCGAAGGCGACCTCCGGATCCACCGCTCGGCCTGACGCCCCTCGCCGAGCTATCGCCGCCTGTGCGATCGTGAACCGCTCGTCCCACGACCCGGCCGCGTGCAGTCGCTCCCGGATTCGCCCGGCGTCGCGGCCCCAGAGATCCTCGAGGGCGACCACCGTCCCGCCCAACTCCGAACAGGCGCCCAACGCGGCGTGCGCGACCGGGGGTGACAGCCGTAACTGGAGAAGGTCGATATCCCGCCCGCATCCTCGGAAAACGCTGTCCGGCGCCATGCCGACGACGACGCTGCCGCGCCTTCGTTCGCCGCCGGCGTCGTCGGTGAGCAGTGCGTCGCCGAAATCGATGAACACCGTGAGTGCCGGGTACGGGACCATCCGAAGATCGATGAGGCCATCCGCCCGGCCACGGAACCCCGCCATACTGATCCCGGTAACGCCCGGCCCGGACGGCACCGCGATGTCCACCGTGGTCCCGGCGATGCGGACCGGTACGACAGGCATGCCGCCATGGTACGAGCGAGTTGAGCCCTGATTACACCGATGTGCTACCGAGCGGGGATTTCGGCGTTTCCGGCGACGTAGTGACACCGTCGGCGGCGCGGGTCTCACGTGGGGATGCCGAGGAGCTTGGCCGCGGTCCAGACTGCCAGGGCGAGGATGGACAGGATTGCGCCGATTATTGCCAGTGGCTTGCCTTTTCGGGGGCCTGTGCAGGCGAGGATGCCGAGGGCCAGGCCGGGTAGCGCGATGACGTACACGAGGTACTGGCGGTAGTCGGTCAGGGCGTTGGGGAGGTTCGGGAGAAGGGGGACGACCGCCGCGGCGGCTCCGAGGATGAGCGCGACTACGGCGAATCCGAATCCCTTGGCGGGCACCGCGGGACCGTAGGGCACGTGCTGTTGCCAGGGTTGCGGCGGGCCGTAGCCGAACTGAGGCGGCTGATTCGGGGGCTGCCCGAATTGGTCCGGGTACGGCGGTTGCCGCATCGGCGGGGGCTGCGGGACCTGGTGCTGCGGACCCCCATGGGGGTCGGGCGCGTACGGATCGTTCGGCACCGGCCGAGCGTATCGGTGGCCCCTTGTGATCGCCCAGTGATTCGGTTGCACCCGAGCTGGGCGGCGGTTCGTCGTCGGGACAAAAGATCTAGGTATTGCCGAGGACCCACGGGTCGTTGGACTTCAGCGCGACGAGCAGCCGGCGGATGGCGGCCACGCGGCGCTGCTTGCCGGGCAGCTCGTCGAGGGTGCACTCCGGGTCGGCGGGCGGGCCCAGGTGGGTGCAGCCGCGGGGGCAGTCCTCGATGGCCTCGGCGAGATCGTCGAAGGCCTGGATGACGTCGTCGGGAGTGATGTGCGCGAGACCGAACGAGCGGATTCCCGGGGTATCGATGACCCAGCCGCCGTCGGGCAGCGGCAGCGCCACCGACTGGGTGGAGGTGTGCCGGCCCTTGCCGACCCCGGAGACCTCGCCGACGGCCCGTTCCGCTTCCGGGACAAGACGATTCACCAACGTCGACTTGCCGACACCGGAGTGGCCGAGCAGGCAGCTGAGTTGGTCGCGCAGCATCGACTCGATCGGCTCCAGCGGGTCGTCGCGGCCGCCGTAGACGATGGTCAGGCCCAGATCCTCGAATTCCGAAGCGAATTCGGACTCGGCGGCCAGATCGCGTTTGGTCAGGCACAGAACCGGTTCCAGCCCACCGGCGTACGCCGCGGCCATGGCGCGCTCCACGAAGCCGGTGCGCGGTGGCGGGTCGGCCAGCGCGACCACGACGAACAGCAGCTCGGCATTGGCCACCACCACCCGCTCGAACGGGTCGGTGTCATCGGCGGTGCGCCGCAACACCGTTCGCCGTTCGGTCACCCGCACGATCCGCGCCAGGCTGTCCGGCTTGCCGGACAGATCGCCCACCACGTCCACCTGATCGCCGACGACGATCGGGGTGCGGCCCAGCTCGCGGGCCCGCATCGCGACGATCCGCCGGCGCGGGTCGCCGCCCAGCACGCAGCTCCATCGCCCGCGGTCGACGGCGGTGACCATGGCCGCCTCCGCGTCCCGGTGCTCGGGCCGGGTCTTGGTGCGAGGACGCGAGCCTCTGCCCGGGCGCACCCGGACATCGGACTCGTCGTACTCGCGGCGTCTCAGCTCGCCGCTCCCGCCGCCGTACCGGCCTCCACCTCGCCGTCGGAAAGCATTGCGTCCCACAGGTCCACGAAATTCGGCAGCGTCTTGGCGGTGGTGCCGATGTCCTCGATTTCGATGCCCGGCACGCGCAGCCCGAGGATGGCGCCGGCGGTGGCCATGCGGTGGTCGGCGTAGGAGTGCCATTCCCCGCCCCGCAGCGCGGTGGGCTCGATGTGCAATCCGTCCTCGGTTTCGGAGACGTTGCCGCCGAGCCGGTTGATCTCGGTGGACAGCGCCGCGAGCCGGTCGGTCTCGTGGCCGCGCAGGTGCGCGATGCCGCGCAGCCGCGACGGCGAATCGGCCAGCGCCGCCAGCGCCGCGACGGTGGGGGTGAGCTCGCCGACGTCGTGCAGGTCGATGTCGATGCCCGCCAGCTGATCCGGGCCGCGGACGGTCAGCTGGCCGTCGAAGCGGCGGGTCTCGGCGCCCATGCGCACCAGGATCTCCCGGATGATGTCGCCGGCCTGGGTGGTCAGCGACGGCCAGTGCGGGATGGTCATCTCGCCGCCGGTCACCGCGGCCGCGGCCAGGAACGGGGTGGCGTTGGACAGGTCCGGCTCCACCTCCCAGTCCACGGCGTGGATCGGGCCGGGCGCCACCGTCCAGACCTGCTCGGCGCGCGGGCTGCTCGGCGCCCGCACCTGCACGCCGGCCTGCTCCAGCATCTGCACGGTCATCGCGATGTGCGGCAGCGAGGGGAGCGGCGCGCCCTCGTGCCGGACCGTCACGCCCTCGTCGAAGCGGGCCGCCGACAGCAGCAGACCGGAGACGAACTGGGAGGAGCCGGACGCGTCGATGGTCACCGGGCCGCCGCGCAGCGAGCCGGTGCCGTGCACCACGAACGGCAGCGAATCGCCCTCGATCTCGACCCCGAGCTGTCGCACCGCGTTCAGGACGGTGGCCAGCGGGCGCAACCGGGCCTGGTCGTCGCCGAAGAACGCCACGTTGCCGTGGGCCAGCGCCGCCACCGGCGGCAGGAACCGCATGACGGTGCCGGCCAGGCCGCAGTCGATCGTGGCGTTGTGCAGGCCCTCCGCGGGCGTGACCGTGAGAACATCTGCGTCGCCGGTGATTTCGGTACCCATGGCCCGCAGGGCGGCGATCATCAGATTGGTGTCACGGCTGCGCAGCGCGCCGGTGATCGTCGAGGGCCGGTCGGCGAGCGCGGCCAGGATCAATGCCCGGTTGGTGATGGACTTCGACCCGGGCAGGGTGACGGTCGCGTGCACGGCATGGTCGGTATGGGGCGCGGGCCAGAAACTCACCCCTCTATCTTCTCCTACGCGCGGTCGGAGAGGGCGCGCGGTCACGGAGTTGTGTCCTGAAAGAATCAGAACTCCAGCTCTGACCAGGGGATATGAATGGGGAAGGGGTGGTCGATCGCGATGCCGCCGGTGTCGGCGCGGGTCCATTCGCCGACGGCGAGATAGTTGGCGCGGTGCAGTGGACGAACGCCGTCGGGCAATTGTCCGGGCCGGGTTTCGAGCGCGAGGGCGCGCACCATGTCGATGGCGCTGTCGTCGCGTTCCAGATGGACCTCCCAGTACCAAGGGATCCCGGCGTCCGCATAGCGTCCCTTCTTCGCCTCGACATCCACCGGTGTGTTGGACGGCGACAGCACCTCACCGACGAGCAGTACATCGCTGGAGCGGATGTCACGGTAGGGGCCACCGAGACAACGGTGCACCAGAAAATCGGGCGTGGCGAAATCGGATTTTCCAGTGGCGCCGAAGAATATGTTGGTCTCGAAGTTGGCGACCCAGCAGTGGTCGGGTCGAGTCGACATGTCTTTACGTGTCGACTGTTCGAGGGCGTTGGTCAGACGTCGGATGAACATCTGATGCTCACCGCTACCCCGGCGCATCCACACCACGCGCCCGTTCCACAGCTCGATCTGGTCTGCGATCTCTTCGGGAAGCCGCTCCAGTTCCTCCCAGCTCATGTACTCGGGGAGGTCGGGCCGCTCGATGTGCGGGCCGGACATGCGGCAATGATAGCCCGAGGCCGGTGCGGTCAGGTGCTTCACGCCGACCGCACCGGCCTCCCGTAGCTCGGTGTTACTTGTTCCGCCCGTGCAGCAGCGGGACCACCCGCCGCAGCAGCTTCATCGTCGATTCGGTGCGGGCGTAGCTCAGCAGGGCTATGCCGGGAATCTGGAAGCGCTGCACCGCGATCGAGTGCGCGGCGGTGAACTCCAGCATGCCGGGCGCGCCGTGGATGCGGCCGATGCCGGAGTCGCGGCCGCCGCCGAACGGCAGCGCGGAGATCGCCGCGAAGCCCAGCACGGCGTTGACCGACGTGGCGCCGGCCTCGAGCCGGCGCGCGATCTCCAGCCCGTGCTTGCGCGAGAACACCGTCGAGCCCAGCGAGTAGGTGGAATCGTTGGCCAGAGCGACGGCCTCGTCGACGCTGCGCACGCTGCGGATGGTCAGCGTCGGGCCGAAGGTCTCCTCGCGCACCGCCGCGGAATTCTCGTCCACGTCCACGAGGACGACCGGCTCGATGTAGGGACCCTTGATCGATTCGGGACCGCCCAGCACGGCCGTGCCGCCGTTCTTCAGCGCATCCTCGATGTGGCGGCGCACGATATCGATCTGGCTCGGCATGGTCATCGGCCCGTAGGCGGCCTTGTCGTCGGAGCCGGGGTGCACGTCCGACAGGATCTTCTTCACCTCGGCCACGAACTCGTCGCGGATCGAGGCGTCTACGTACACCCGCTCGACGCCGGCGCAGGTCTGCCCGCTGTTCATGGTGGCGCCGTAAGCGACCGCGTCGGCGGCGGCCTTGATGTCGGCGTCGGCGGCGACGATCACGGCATCCTTGCCGCCGCATTCCAGCAGCACCGGGGTCAGCCGGTCGGCGGCGGCCGCCATGATCTTCTTGCCGGTGGCGGCGGAACCGGTGAACGCGATCTTGTCGATATCGGAGCGCACCAGCGCGGCGCCGGTCTCGCCGTAGCCGTTGACGGTGACGAAAACCCCGTCGGGCAGTTCGGGATTCGCCTCGGCGAACGCCTTGGTGTAGAAGTTGCCGATACTGGTGGAATATTCGCTGGGCTTGTACACCACGGTGTTGCCGGCGGCCAGCGCGTAGGCGATCGAGCCGTTCGGCGTGAAGATCGGGTAGTTCCACGGGCCGATCACGCCGATCACACCCAGCGGGCGCTGCTCGAGGTAGGCGCCGAAGTTCGACATCAGCGCGCCGGGAGAGACCTTCCTCGGCTTCAGGACCTTCTCGGCGTTCTTGGCCGCCCAGGCGATGTGCTCGAGGGTCAGCAGCAGCTCGAGGAACGCGTCGTCGCGCGGCTTGCCGTTCTCGGCGTGGATGAGATCGCAGAGCTCTTCGGACTTGGCGACCAGACGGCTGGCCCAGCGCAGCAGGTACTTCTTGCGCTCCGCGTAGGTCAGCGCGCCCCAGGTCGTCGCGGCGCCGCGGGCTCTGTCGACGGCCGCGTTCACCGCCTGCTGGTCGGCGATCGGATGAGTGGCGATGACCTCGCCGTTGGCCGGGTTGACCGAGGTCAACGTGGTCTCGCCGGCGACGGCGGTGGACTCGGTGGTGGACATGATTCGGGCGACCCCTAGTGAGAGAGCTACGGCACGAAGTTCTCATACCCTAGATGTGAAGTCAACTGCCTTCAGTTGCATTTCCGGTCATCTTTCGGACCTTTCGGTCATCCGGGTATTTGTCGGCGTGCGGTGGCAACATGGTGGCATGTGCGGCAGATACGCGACCACCGCGAACCCGGCCCGATTGGCGGCCGAACTCGACGCCGTCGACGAGACCGGTGATCCGCCCGAGGCCGAGCGCCCCAACTACAACGTAGCGCCCACCAACCGGGTGCTGACGGTGGTGGAGCGGCGCGAGCACGACGATCCCGACAGCGATCCCCGGCTGCGGATCCGCCGCATGCGCTGGGGCCTGATCCCGGTGTGGACCAAGGCCGCCGAGCCCGGCGTCCCGGCCAAGGGCAAACCGCTGTTCAATGCCCGGGCCGATCGCGCCGAGACGGCCCCGTCGTTCCGTGACGCGGCGAAGCGGCGCCGCTGCCTGGTGCCCATGGACGGCTGGTACGAATGGCTGGTCGAGAGCGCGCCGACCGATAAGGGCAAGGCGGTCAAGCAGCCGTACTACATGTCGAACGCCGACGGTTCCCGCCTCTACATGGCGGGCCTGTGGTCGACCTGGCGCGACCGGTCGCAGCCGGCGATGGACCCGATCCTGTCCTGCACGATCCTCACCACCGACGCGGTCGGCGACCTGACCGGGATCCACGACCGCATGCCGCTGGTGCTGCCGCGCGAGAACTGGGACGCCTGGCTGGACCCCGATCATCCGGCCCCGCACGAGCTACTGGAAACCCCCGGTCCGGAACGAGTGTCGGGCATCGTGGCACGTCCGGTGTCGTCGCTGGTGAACAGCGTCCGCAACAACGGCCCGGAGCTGCTGGCGCCCGCTACGGGGGAGCCGGCGGCGGATACCCGGCAGCCCGGGCAGACCAGCCTGATCTGAGCCCGGCCCGCTGTCGGCGGGCACGTGCCGGCTCGGCGGCCGGAGTCACAGCTTGCACTTCACCGTCGGTGTGGCGATATTGAGCCCGCACTTGATGACGTTCGTCCCCAGATCGAGCAGCTCGCCCACGGTGCCGGCGCCCAGCTTCTCCGCCTTCTCGGGGGCCTTCTCGATGCGCTTCTCCGGCTCGCTCTGCTGGCGCTCGTGCGGCGTCCCCGGGCCGCCGAGCGGATAGTCGGGGCTCACCTCCGGTGCCGCGCCCGCGGGGGCGGCCAGTACGCCGCCCCCTACAGCGAGGATCACGCCGCACGCGGCGACCATGGTGCGTACACGCTGTCGGTGGGACATCTCGCATCACATCCTCACGGTCGAGAAGTATCTGGCGTGATCAAGTAATGCACAGATGCGGGTGTGGTTCGTGTGATTTATGTGATTTATGCCTGTGAGCGTGGCGTGTCCGCCAGCCCGATCAGCCTCTCCCGGGCCGCCTCGTAGTCGTCGACGAACCGGCGCAGCAGCGTGGCGAGCTGGTCGCGATCGGTGGGATCCCAGTCCGCCACGATGTGCGTCAGGACCTCGCTGCGGCGCCGGTGCAGCTGTTCGGCCAGTGCGCGGCCGGCCGCGGTGACGACCAGCATGCTGGCCCGGCCGTCGTCGGGGTCGGCGCGGCGCTCGATCAGGCCGCGCTTGACCAGCCCCGCCACCTGCCGGCTGATGGTGGACGCGTCGGAGAGCATCGCCTCGGCCAGCGCGCCGGACCGCATCGGGCCGTCGGCCAGCAGCCGGAACAGGATGGTGTACGCGGAGGTGTCGATCTCGCCGCCGGACGCGGCCGAGATCTGCGCATTGGTGCGCTCGCGGATGCGCCCCAGCCGGATCAGCTGCTGGCCGATCACATCGATGGCCTCGTTGCCGAGCGCCTCCGCGCCCGTCGTCTCGTCGCCGGTCGTCTCGTTCCCGGTCGTCTCGTCACCGTCCATCCGACGGCCACCTCCTCGCAAGTCCCACTACCGATCCGGCAGCGCGGTTCAGGCCGTCACCGCGGCGGTCACGGCGCCCGTGAGCCGGACCAGGTCCGCGGGCGCCAGTTCGATCTCCAGGCCGCGCTTGCCGGCGCTGCACAGCATGCGGTCCCATCGCAGCGCCGAATCGTCGAGCACGGTGGGCAACGCCCGCTTCTGGCCCAGCGGTGAGATACCGCCCAGCACATAGCCGGTGGTGCGCTCGGCCCTCGCCCGATCGGCGAGCGCCGCCTTCGGCGCGCCCAGCGCGGCCGCGGCGCCCTTCAGCGACAGCGTCCGCGGCACCGGCAGCACGGCCACCGCCAGCTGCCCGCGCCCGGCCGCACCTCCGGACGACAGCTCGACGACCAGCGTCTTGAAGATCTGCTCGGCCACCACCCCCAGCTCGTCCGCGAGCGCGGCCACCGCCTCGGCGCCGTAGGAGTCGCTGCGTGGATCGTGCGGGTAGGCGTGCACCCGGTGCGCCACCCGCGCCTGGGTCAGCGCGCGGACCGCCGGAGTCGGAGCACCTGCCATGCCGGTCAACCTTAGAGCCGGACCGATGCGGCGGCGAAAGGTGGGAACACGGTGCGCCCTGATGAGGGGGACACAGCTGCCTCTGGTGTGGGAACACAGTGGCCCTCGTGTGGGAACACAGCGGCCTTGGTGTGGGAACACAGCGGCCCCTGATGCTGGGAACACAGTGGCCCCCGGCCATGTTGCACGCGGTATGCCGAGCGCCCGCCGAACGCGGGGCGAACCCCACTCACCGAACACGAAGGAGATGCCGGTGACCTTGCTGGTTGATGAACGCCCGGTGACCACCGGGTGGTCACCGTCGTCCGATCGTGTCGACCTCGTGACGCCCGACACCGGGTTCTCATTGCCCCCCTCCCGCGCGGTAGATTCACAAGCTACGGCGACCGAAGGGATGGGCGTGACGAGCGACGACACCGCGGCGGGCCGCGCAGACGACACCGGACGGAAAGACACCGGTGAACCCGAGGATGTGACGGCCGATTCCGGGGCGGGCGATTCGGAGACGAGGGAAGCCGAGTCCGGCGACGCGCAGTCCGGGGTCTCGCGCAGCACCGGCAGCGAGGCCGAGCTGGCACGGCGGTTCGAGCGCGACGCGCTCCCGCTGCTGGATCAGCTCTACGGCGCGGCCCTGCGGATGACCCGTAACCCGGCCGACGCCGAGGACCTGGTGCAGGAGACCTTCGCCAAGGCGTACCAGGGCTTCCGGTCGTTCCGCGAGGGCACCAACCTGCGTGCGTGGCTGTACCGCATCCTGACCAACACCTACATCAACTCCTACCGCAAGAAGCAGCGCCAGCCCGCGCAGTATCCGACGGAGGAGATCACCGACTGGCAACTGGCCGCCACCGCCGAGCACACCTCGACGGGCCTGCGGTCGGCCGAGATGGAGGCGCTCGAGGCGCTGCCCGACGACGACATCAAGGCGGCCCTGCAGTCGCTACCGGAGGAATTCCGGATGGCGGTGTACTACGCGGATGTGGAGGGCTTCCCCTACAAGGAGATTGCCGACATCATGGGGACTCCGATCGGCACCGTCATGTCCCGGTTGCACCGTGGTCGCAAGCAGCTCAAGGGGCTGCTGGCCGATGTGGCGCACGAGCGGGGCTTCGATCGGAACCGGACGGGTAGTGCGCGGCAGGAGGTTTCCCAGTGAGCAGCGACGACATGGAACTGGATTGCTCGGCGGTCATCGCCGACGTCTGGCTCATGCTCGACGGTGAGTGCGACGACGCCACGCGGGAGCGGCTGCAGCACCACATGGACCACTGTTCGCCGTGCATCGAGGCCTATGGCCTGGAGGAGAAGCTGAAGCGGCTGCTCAGCAGCAAGTGCGGTGGCGATCGTGCCCCGGATGCGCTGCGCGAGCGGCTGACCCTGGAGATCCGCCGATCGGTGACCATCACGGAGACGACCATCACCGAGACGGCCGTCACCGACACCCGCCTCGAGTCCGGCGAGGCCTGACCGGCGTACCCGAGCGCAGACACCAATCCGGGCGCAGACACCAAAGAGCGGCACACCTTCCCATGACGGAAAGGTATGCCGCTCTTGGTGTTTCGGGCCGCTCGCGCGGCGCCGTCAGCTCAGGAGTTCGGCCGCTTGCCGTGGTTGGCCGCGTTCTTCCTGCGCGCGCGCTTCTTCCGTCCTCGCTTACCCATCGGTATCTCCCTTCTGGCCCAGAGACTGGGGCGAACTCGTCTCGTGCGCGTGTTCGCAGGCTAACGAGATTACAGGCATCGGCATACCGCGGTGCGCGCGGCGTCGGCCGGGCCGGCGCGCGGAGCCCCGCCGATCAGGACCGCCCCTGGCCCGGGTTTACGGGTCGGTATTCTCGTTCCGACCGCGCGTCGGCGTTTCCCGTGTGATTGGCTGTACCTCCCGCGGAAACGGGGCTCGAGCAGTGCCGATCGATCGAGAGGGTGTCATGGCTGAGGAAGTGCTGGCCGAGATGGTGTCGACCGTGTACGAGATCGTCGCGCAAGAGGGGGTGACGGTGCACGAGGGTGACACGCTGGTGATGCTGGAATCGATGAAGATGGAGATTCCCGTGGTCGCCGAGGCCGACGGCACCGTGACCTCGATCAACGTCCGAACCGGCCAGGTGCTGCAGAAGGGCGACCTGATCGCCGTCATCTCCTGATCGCCGGGAGAGCTGTACCGAGGAAGCGTGGCGCATGTCGACACTGAGCGATCTGCTGGCCGAGCACACCGACCTACCGGGCGCGGCCGTGGATCACCTGCAGCGGGTGGTGGGGGACTGGCAGTTGCTGTCGGACCTGTCGTTCGCGGATCTGCAGTTGTGGGTGGGCGCCGGTCCCGTGGCCGAGGGCGCCGACGTGGTCTGCGTGGCCCAGGCCCGGCCCACCACCGCGGCCACCGTGCATCCCGAGGATGTGGTGGGCACGCTCGCCTCCAAGGAGGATCATCCGCAGGTCTTCGAGGCACTGCTCGCGGGCGAGATCGTGCGGGTCGATCACGAGGCCGAGGCGGCCGGCGTCTACCACCCCACCACGGTGCACGCCGTCCGGGAGGCCATTCCGGTGCGGGTGGGCAGCGATGTGATCGCGGTGCTCGGCCGCGATACCGACGTGCAGCGGTCCAAGGTCCGCGGCAGCCTCGAGCAGGCGTACATGGCCTGCGCCGACGATCTGTGCCAGATGATTGCCGACGGCACGTTCCCGACCCTGGAGGATCGCACCGGCTCGCATTCCAGCCCCCGCGCCGGCGACGGTTTCATCCGCATCGACACCGAGGGCACGGTGGTCTATTCGAGCCCGAACGCGCTGTCGGCGTACCACCGGATGGGTTTGCAGAGCGATCTGGCCGGACAGGATCTGGCGCAGATCACCCGCTCGCTGATCACCGATCCGTTCGACGCGCAGGAGGTCGTCAACGACATACAGGCCGCGCTGGCGGGGAAATCGGGGCGCCGCATGGAGGTCGAGGCGCGCGGGGCCACCGTGCTGCTGCGCACCCTGGTACTGCGCCCGCACGGCGAACTCGCCGGCGCCGCCGTGCTGGTGCGCGACGTCACCGAGGTCAAGCGCCGCGATCGCGCGCTGCTGTCCAAGGACGCCACCATCCGCGAGATCCACCACCGGGTGAAGAACAACCTGCAGACGGTGGCCGCGCTGCTGCGATTGCAGGCGCGCCGCACCGAGAACGAGGAGGCGCGGCTGTCGCTCACCGAATCGGTGCGCCGGGTCACCTCGATCGCGTCGGTGCACGAGATGCTGTCGATGTCGGTGGACGAGGAGGTCGATCTAGACGAGGTCGTGGACCGGCTGCTGCCGATCATGGCCGACGTGGCGACCGTGCACACCGCCCGGATCAAGGTGCGCCGGGCCGGTTCGCTGGGCGTGTTCTCCGCCGAGCGGGCGACGCCGCTGGTGATGGTGCTCACCGAACTGGTGCAGAACGCCATCGAGCACGCCTTCGACGCCGGTGAGGACGGCACCGTCACCATCCGTTCCGAACGTTCGGCGCGCTGGCTCGACGTGATCATCAGCGACGACGGCCGCGGGCTGCCGGACGGTTTCAGCCTGGAGGGTTCGGACCGGCTGGGCCTGCAGATCGTGCGCACGCTGGTGACCGCGGAGCTGGGTGGCTCCATCGGCCTGCATCCGGGCGCCGATATCGGCACCGACGCCGTGCTGCGGGTGCCGCTCGGCCGCCGCTCGTCCCGCTGATCTTCCGCTCGTCCGGGTCCACTCCGGCCCCGCGGTACGTGATACTGCGGCCTTCCGCCGTTACGTGATACTGCGGGCTTCCGTCATTCCGGCATGCTTGTGGCCGGAACCTCCGCCGGCGCGGCCCGTGGGCTCACTCCGGCCTTGCGGTACCCGGTCCGTGGGCCTTGTCATTCCGGGGCGTTCGGTACGCGAGTTTCGTCATTCCGGGCATGCTTATGGCCGGAATCCCCTCTGGCGCAGTGGATCCCGGCCAAAAGCGTGCCGGGATGACGATGCCGTGTGCCGGGATGACGATGCCGTGTGGCGGGATGACGGTGTCGTGTGCCGGGCTCACGGTGTCGTGTGCCCGGATGGCGATCTCGCGGGGGATGACGATGTCACGGGAGGGGCGGCGTGGGGGCGATGTGGCGTGCGGGGGATGACCGGGCACAGAAAACAGTGAAGCCCGGCACCTTTTCGGTGCCGGGCTGAAAAGCGCGTTACGAGCCGGGGTTGTGCGGTACCGCGGTGGCCGTAACGCCGTGCACCGTCAGACGACGGTGCGGGTGCGGGTGCGCGCGTTGCGACGCTTCAGCGCCCGACGCTCGTCTTCGCTCATACCGCCCCAAACGCCGGCGTCCTGTCCGGACTTGAGTGCCCAGGACAGGCATTCGGCGGTCACGGGGCAGCGGGCGCAGACCAGCTTGGCATCGGCAATCTGCGCGAGAGCAGGACCGCTGTTACCGACCGGGAAGAACAGCTCGGGGTCCTCATCGCGACAGATGGCCTTGTGGCGCCAGTCCATTCCTCTGCTCCTTTGCTGGGCGCACCGGTGCGCCTCGGGTTTGTGGTCCGTTCACTTGTGCGACTCGAATGTTTCCGCACGGTTGCTTGTGAATGCTTTCACGAACACCGTAGATGTCAATAGCTTTGTGGTGCACCGTGGGGAAGCTCACGCTGTAAGACCCCTACATCGGGGGTCTGCCGAGTCCTTTCTACCCGCTCGAAGCGGTTTCCGCAGCACAACTACGATGTTTTTCAGTTGTGTCGGCCCGAATCGGGCTGCGGGGCGATCACCTCGAGCACCTCGGGGATCGAGGTGAAATCCACCACGTCACGACGGCCGATGAAGTCGCCGTCGATTTGCAGGCCGATCGGCCCGGTGGCGGAGATACGCACCGACGGCACATCGTCCACCCGAAACAATGTGCGGGACTTGGGGTTTCCGTTGGTGGCCAGCAGTTGGCGGGCGACCCACAGTGTCCGCAGTACCCCCATGGTCCGCATGGCAAACACTCCGAGACCGGATTCGAATCGTGTTCCGGGGTTGGTGACCACCGGAGTGTCGTCGAGATAAGTCCACGGACTGGTGTTCGTCACGAATGCGTAATGGACGTCGGTGACCGGTTCGTGATCGGGAATGTGGACGGTTACCGACGGCTCCTTGCGTTTCGCCCGGAAGAACTGCCGGACGGTGGTGCGCAGGTATCGGGCAGGGGTCGCGGCATGCCCGTTGGCGCGGCTGTTGTCGATCGCCTCGCACACGTCGGCGTCCAGGCCGACGCCCGCGGAGAAGGTGAACCAGCGGTCGTCGGCGATGGAGAGTCCGATGCGGCGGTCGGTTTCCAGCGACAACAGATCGATGAGCTGGTTGGTGGCGGCGACCGGATCGGGCCTGATGCCCAGCGATCGCGCGAAGACGTTGGCCGAACCGCCCGGAATGACGCCGAGGCGGGGAATCCACGCCTGGCCGTCGTCGACCTGCGGCAGCGGCAGGAAACCGTTGATGGTCTCGTTCACGGTGCCGTCGCCACCGTGCACCACGATCAGATCCATCTCGTTGGTGGTCGCCCACTGCGCCAGTTCGGCCGCGTGGCCGCGGTGCTGGGTGTGTGCGACGATCAGCTGGGTGCGGCTCTCCAGGGCGTGGGCGAGCAGGTCGCGGGTCGCCGGTGTCGTCGAGGTGGCATTGGGATTCACGATCAGCAACGTCCGCACACCGGAGAGCCTACTGAGACAGCGCAGCCCGGCGCGCGGGGCTGGGCGCCGAAGAGACGAACGGATGCCTAGGCTGTCCGCGTGGCGAAGCGGAACGCGGAAGAGGGTGCCGGCCGGGAGCCGGTGCCGGGGACGGTGCGGGCGGCCGGTGCGCTGGCGGCGCTCGAGGGCGGCGTCGGCGTGGTCGTGGCGATCGTGCTGGTAGTGCGCGGGGTCACCGGCGTGGATCAGAGCCTGACCAGCGCGTACGGGACCGCGGCCTGGTTCGTGATCTTCGGCGGGGCGGTGCTGGCGGCGGGCATCGGACTGTTGCGGGGGCGGCGCTGGGGGCGGGCCATCGTGGTGATCGCGCAGATCCTGCTGCTGCCGGTGTCCTGGTACATGATCGGCGGCCAGCCCCAGTACGGGATCCCGCTGGGGCTGGCCGCGCTGGTGACGCTGGGCCTGCTGTTCTCGCCGCCGTCGACGCGCTGGGCGGCCGAGGTCTACGAGGCTGACTGAGCCGTCCGCCACATCGGCCAGAGCGGCGGCCCGCCGCCGGTTGCGTCGAGTTCGCCGGTGACCTCGAAACCGTAGCGCTCGTAGTACGGGATGTTGTCGCGCTTACTGGATTCCAGGTAGGCCGGTGCGCCGGTGATGTCGCACCGCTCGAGGCGGGGGCCCAGCAGGGCGTGCGCGACACCGCGGCCGCGCACCCGCGGCAGTGTTCCGACGAAACCGAGGTACCAGTGCGGTTCCCGCGGATGCTCGGCCTGTATGCGCTCGGCCAGCTGCCCGGCCGCGACCAGACGGGTCCGGAACGCCCGCACCATGCCCGGCAGCGTCCGCAGGGTCGTGACATACGAGGACTGCCGATGGTCGGGCGGCAGCCACACCGCCGCCCCGACCATGGCCCCCGCGTCGTCGAACGCCACGTCGGTGCCGCCGTGCTCGAAGAATTCGTGGCGCACGAGGGTTTCGAACATGACCGCCGCCCGCCGGGCCCGATTGCGCTCGTCCCGGATCAGCCAGCCGACGATGGGGTCGTCGTCGAATGCCGTCCCCAGCACGCGCGCCAGCATCGGTATCTCCGCCGGCTCCGCGCGCCGGACCGTGATCTCCATCCGCCTACGATACGGCGAGCCGGGGCCCGCCGGTCGATCTGATGCCCGCTGGGCGCTGCCGCCTTGCTCCGCGGCGGGTCCTGCGCGCGACGGCCCTCCCGGAGTCGCCGCCCCCGTTCTTCCACCGCGGTTGTCCGGGAATGTCCGGCGGGCGGCGCTGGGGCCTGTCCGGGGCCTCCGATGTGGGACGAGCGGGTCGACTCCGGACGGTTCAGGACTCGGCCAGGCGCGTCAGGGCGTCGCCGGCCAGGCGGTAGCCGATCCATTCGGTCTGCGGTTCGGCGCCCAGCGACTTGTAGAAGTCGATCGAGGGGGTGTTCCAGTCCAGGACCGACCAGGACACGCGGTGATAGCCCTGGGATACGGCCTCGCGGGCGAGTTCGGTGAGCAGGGCCTTGCCCAGGCCGAGGCCGCGGGCCTCCGGCTTGACGTAGAGGTCCTCCAGGTAGATGCCGTGGGTGCCGGTCCAGGTCGAGTAGTTCAGGAACCAGATCGCGCAGCCGAGCACGATATCGCTCGAATCGTCCTGTGCCACATGGGCGAACAGCGCCGGGTTCGGGGCGAACAGCGCGGCGTGCAGCCGGTCGGCCGTCAGGTGGCATTCGTCGCGGGCCTTCTCGTAGTCGGCGAGGTCGTAGACCAGGTCGACCAGGGCGGGCACGTCGGCGGGTGTCGCGCGGCGGATCATCGGGCACCTCCGTCGAGGGTGGGGACCAGGTTGTGGTTCAGCACGCTGCGGGCCTGGTGGTCGTGGCCCAGCACGGTGATCCCGCCGGTGGACATGAAGAATCGCCGGCCCTCGCGGACGTCGAATCCGGCCCAGCGGGTGATCAGGGCGCGGGAGAAGTGGCCGTGTCCGACCAGCACGACGTCGCGGTCGCGCAGGGCGGGCTCGATCGAGGCCAGCACCCGGTCGGCGCGGGTCCGCACCTGGTCGATGGATTCGCCGCCGGGGATCTCGCCGGTGAAGATGGTCCAGCCCGGCACCGTCCGCTGGATCTCGGGCGTGGTGATGCCCTCGTAGTCGCCGTAGTCCCACTCGACCAGGTCCTCGTCGGTCCGGGCAGCCGGGAGCCCGGCCAGTTCGGCGGTGCGCACCGCGCGCTGTTTCGGGCTGGTCAGCACGAGCGGGTCGTGCAGCTTCAGCGTGTCCAGGAACTGCCCGGCCGCGCGGGCCTGTTCCTCACCCAGCGGCGTCAGCGGTACATCGGTGCGGCCGGTGTGCCGCCGCGCCCGCGACCATTCGGTCTCCCCGTGCCGTACCAGCACCAACCGGAAATCTGTGTCGCCCATGTAGTCGATCATGCCGGAACCGTGCGCGGGGAACACCGGAAGTCCTGCTACGACCGATCCAGGACCGCGCGGAGGAAATCTCTCGTGCGCTGGTTCTCGGGGCTGGTGAAGATCCGGTCCGGGGTGCCCTGCTCGATGACGTGGCCGCTGTCGAACATCATCACCCGGTGCGAGACGTCGCGGGCGAACTGCATCTCGTGGGTGACGCACAGGAAGGTGATGTCGGTGGCGGCGGCGATGTTCTCGAGCAGGTGCAGGACGCCGGTGACCAGTTCGGGGTCCAGCGCGGAGGTGATCTCGTCCAGCAGCAGCACCGACGGATCCATGGCCAGCGCCCGCGCGATGGCCACGCGCTGCTGCTGGCCGCCCGACAGCTGGGTGGGCCGGGCGTCCACCTTGTCCGACAGGCCCACCAGTTCCAGCAGGTCGCGGGCGCGGGCCTCGGCCTCGCCCTTGGGCCTGCCCAGGCTGCGCATCGGGCCCTCGGTGACGTTGCGCAGCACGTTCATGTTCGGGAACAGGTTGAACTGCTGGAACACCATGCCGATGCGGCGGCGCACGCGGCGCAGGTACGCCTCGTCGGCCGGGACCAGGCGCTCGCCCTTGCGCATATGGCTGAGGTAGTCGCCGCCGACCTCGATGGTGCCGGAGGTGACCCGCTCCAGCGTCATCAGCAGCCGCAGGATGGTCGTCTTCCCGGAGCCGGACGGCCCGATCAGCGTGACGAACTCCCCTGGGGCGACGGAGAAGTCGAGGCCGTCGAGGACGGTGTTCGAACCGTAGCGCTTCGCCACGTCGGTGAAGCGGATGATGGGGGAGGCCGGGCTGTCAGACGGTTCCGACACGTTGCTCCACCTTTCGTACCAGTAGCGAGCACGGATAGCTCAGGGCGAAGAAGGTGAGGCCGACCGCCAGCCATGCCTCGGGTCCGGCGCCGCCGGTGTCGGCCGCGTACTCGGTCTTGATCTGATAGACCATGTCCAGCACGACGATCGCCGACAGCAGCGGCACCTCCTTGAACATCGCGATGGTGTAGTTGCCCAGCGCGGGCAGCACGCGCGGAACCGCCTGCGGGAGAATCACATCGGTCCACGTCCGGGCGCGGGGCAGGCTCAGCGCGCGGGCCGCCTCCCACTGCGCCGCCGGGATCGCGTCGATCCCGGCCCGGTACACCTCGGAGGTGTAGCAGGCGTAGTGCACGCCCAGCGCCGTCACCCCGACCACCAGCCGCTGCGCGTCGGTCGAGAGCCCGCCCAGCAGGTCGGGGCGCACCACCCAGTACAGCACGAAGATCTGCACCAGCAGCGGCGTGCTGCGCACGAATTCGATGAAGGCCCAGAGTATTTGGTCGATCACCGGAACCCGCATCCGCCGGACTACGGCGAACAGCAGCCCCAGCGCGTACGCCACCAGCGAGCCGAGCAGCGTGAACTCGATCGTCACCCGCAGGCCGTCCCAGATGTAGGGGAAGGCGTCGAAAAACCTGTCCCAGCGCCACTTCTGCATCAGGCACCCACCGCCATCGACAGCCGGCCGCGGCGGCGCGCCGGTGCGCGGCCGACCCGGTGCGCGGCCAGCCGTTCCAGCGCCCGCATCACGATCGTGATGACCACCGCGAACACCAGGTAGATCACCAGTTCCATCGCGTAGATCAGCCCGAGTTCATCGGCGAAGGCGGGCACCGCGCGCAGTTCGTCGGCCTTCTTGAAGATCTCCGGTACGGCGATGAAGCTCAGCAGTGCGGTGGCCTTCAACAGCTGGATGAACAGATTGTTGAACGGCGGCAGCATCTCCACCACGGCCTGCGGCAGCACCACTCGCCACATCCGTTGCGGAACACTGAGATTCAGCGCAATCGCACCCTCTATCTGTGTCTGTGGCACGGAATTAATTGCCCCCCGTACTATTTCGGCGCCGTAGGCGCCGTGGTTGAGCCCGAGCACGAGGATGCCGATCACCAGCAGGCTCTGCGCGGTTGCGCCGATGCGCACCCCGAAGAAGATCGGCACCGCGACCGCGAAGAAGAACAGCTGCACCACTTCGGAACTGCCGCGGAAGCCCTCCACGTAGACCCGCGCCACCGCGCGCACCGGCCGCCACCGAGACAGCATCGCGAGCCCGGCGGCGAACGCCAGCACGACGGTCAGGCCGATGCCGCCGACCGTCGCCCAGATCGTGAACGGCAGCCCGGCGGCGATCCGATCCAGGTAGGTGTCGAAATTCTCGGACACGGGTTCGTCAGCGGCAGTACTGCTCGGTGGTCATCGCCGGCGTCGGCTCGTTCGCCTCGGTCAGCCCGTATTTCTCGACGATCCGCAGCCATTCGCCGCTCTCGTGCAGCTTGCGCAGCTCGCGATTGAAGTCGTCGCGGAACCGGTTGTCGCCCTTGCGGAAGTTGAAGGTGCCGACCTCGGGTTTATCGGAGGCCTGGATCGTCGGAGTCACCTCGAGACCGGTGCCGGGATTGTTCTTCACCAGCCACTGGGCCGTCACGTCGAGCAGTGCCGCGCCGTATACGTCGCCGTTGCGCACCGCGCGCAGGATGTCGTCCTGTTTGGCCATCGGCTCGATCCGGTCGCTCGGCACGCCCGCCTGCTCGGCGAATCCGTTCTCGACCGCGCCGCCGAGGGTCGCGATCTGCACGCCGGAGCCGGTGATATCGGTGAATTTCTCGATGTTCTTCGGATTGCCCCGGGGCACCAGGAATGCCGAGCCGACCTGGAAATCGGGATCGGCGAAATCCGAAGTCTCGCAACGTTTCGGCTTGATGGACATGCCCGCGGCGACGAAGGCGTAGTGGTTCGCCCGCACGCCGTCGATCAAGCCGTCGAAATCGGTGACGACGCCCTCGATTTCGTCGATTCCGAGATTTTTCAGGACCGCACGGGCGACATCGGGTGCGTAGCCGGTCAGCGAGCCGTCCTTGTCGAGGAAGGCCCAGGGGGCCTCGTTCGCGAATCCGGCCTTGATCTTGCCGGAGGTCTTGGCCTCGTCGTAGGTGACCGCGGCCGCCGCGCCCCCGCCGGTGCCGCACCCCGTCGTCGCCAGCGCGACGGCGGCCAGTGCCGCGGCCGCCAGGCGCCGCCAGCGCCTGCCCGCGGTCCCGATATTCGTCATGTCGAGCTCCTTCTCCGGGCCGTGGCGGGTACCCCCACCGGGTCCACGCACGGCCCGTCAGGCAGAATGTGCACCCGGACGGACCGACCCGTGATGAACGTCACATAAATGCAACAGACTCGCAGCGCTTTCGACAGATAGGGCGATTGACCGCTAGTACCGTGCGAGTGACCTTGTTCGCCGGAAGGAGGGCCCGCCGATGTCGTTCAGCGCGGAGGAGGCCGCCTTCATCCGGTCACAGCCGCTGGTCCGGATGGCGACGGTCGCACCCGGTGGCCAGCCCGACGTGGTGCCGCTGGCCTTCGAATTCGACGGGTCCGGGTTCTGGGTCGGCGGTGTCGGCGAGGCGGTGCTCGACACCCGCAAGTTCCGCAACGTCTACGCGGGCAACAACCAGGTCGCGCTGGTCTTCGACGAGCTGGTGTCGCTCGATCCGTTCGTCGCCCGCTGCCTGCGCGTCTACGGCCGCGCCGGGTCGCCCGTGGACCGGGTCGGCATGGTCGGCCCGGGTTACTTCATGCGGGTCGAGCCGACCGTCTCCTGGAGCTGGAACATGGCCGGCGAGCCGGCGGCGGACGGCTGGTACGAGCCGCGCCGCGCCGTGCACGCGGCGGGCGCTCAGCCGAGCGCGTAGAGGCCGTTGCCGCGGTGCTCCAGCAGGGTGGAGCCGACGACCGCCAGCGAAATGTGCTCTCCGTGATAGTCGCTGCGCTGCACCGGGATTCGTGAGACCTGCGCGCCGGTGGCGGGATCGACGACGGCGATGCCGTCCGGGACCGGCATGAGCAGCTTGCCCGCCATCAGGGCGGGGCTGCCGAGGGCGTCGGAGGCGGTCCAGAGCGGGTCGAAGGTGGTGGCGCTCAACGCGATCAGACTGTTGCCGGTGAACACCAGGAAGGCCGAGCCGATTCGGGTGGTCGTGAGGTTGTCGGCCAGTGGAGCGTTGAGCCGATGCACGGCAAGGAAATTGGCCGCCTGATCGTAGACCGCGAACTGCGGTGGTTCGGCGCCGGTGCCGGGCAGATACAGCGCGACCCGGTTGTCCGACACCGCGATCACTCTGGCCTTGTCGGATACCGCGCCCGGTTCGGTGAGCACGTGCGTGCCGTACTCCTCGGGCACGCTGTTGTCCTTGGGCGCCGGATTCAGCACGGTCAGCCGGTCGGCGGCGTCGTCGGGGCAGCGCTCCAGCACCCCCAGCCGGCTGCTGCTGGAGGCGCCCGACAGCAGGCGGCAGTTCTTGCGCGGCTGGGTGCGCACGTTGACCGGTGCGTCCACGTACCCGTACTCGAGGGTGCGGACGAGATCCGAGCGCCACACCTCCAGCCGGTTCGCGCCGAGGGCCAGCGCGTAGGTGCCGTCCACCGACAGCTTCAGCTGCCGGTCCATATAGCTGCTGCGGGCGTTGCGGCGGGCCCCGGTGTCGGCCGCGAGCAGCGTGGTCTGACTGCAGCCGCGCTGATCGCGGTAGGTCGCGATCGCGGTGCCGAACTGGCTTTCCACCCCGCACAGCGGCAGGTCGCGCTCGTACTTCCAGATCTGCCCGCCGGTTCGCGGATCGCGCCCGGTGACCGTGCCGCCGTCGCCGGTGATCGCGACACCGCCGGACGTCAGCGCCCGCGCGTTCGCGCCGTCGGGCTCGTGCCACAGTTCACGCAGCGTCGCCGGTAGCGCCGCGGCCGTCGTGGGCACCGTCGCCGCCCGCGCGGCCGGCTCGGAAATCGTCTTGCGCGCATCGCTGTTCACCCACACGACCACCGCCGCGATCGCCAGGACGACGGCGATCGCGACTGCGGCGAGGAGGTCGGCGCGCGTCCGCCGCTCGGGTGCGAGCACGTGAGCGAGGGTAGCGGATCGGGTGTGGGCTCAGGCCGACGTGGTCACGGAGTCCGACGCGGTGGCGTCGGCACGCGGTGCCCGCGACTCGCCGTTGCCTTCCGCGCCGGAGGCATCCTCGTGCGCATCCGGGCCGGGCTTGCGGCGCCGCCGGCGACGGCGGCGAGCGGGCTTGTCGGCCGCGTCGTCGTCGGCATCGGTGGACCACTCCGGCTCGGTGCCTTCGCCGGACGTTCCCGAGGTATCGGATGCCCCCGATGCCTCGGTCGCGGTGCCGTTCCCGCCGGTCTCACCGGTGCCGCCCCCGCCGGACCGGCGCCGGCGCCGGCGGCGAGACGGCTTGTCGGCACCGTTCGCCTCCGGATCGCCTTGTGCGGCAGCGGAATCCGTGGACTCACCGTTCGATTCGGCGGTGTTCTCGGTGCCTTCGCCCTCGGTCCGCTCGATCGCCTGGCCGCGCACGGTGCGCCGGCGGTTGCGCTTGCGCGGAGCGCGCCGCTCCCGCTCCCGCTCGACGACGACCGCGTCCTCGTCTCGAACCGGCTTGCGCCGCAGCGTGCCGGTGACACCCTCGGGGATGCCGAGATCCGAGAACAGGTGCGGGGAGCGCGAATACGTCTCCACCGGTGCCGGGATACCCAGGCCGAGCGCGGAATCGATGGACTCCCAGCGCTTCAGCTCGTCCCAGTCCACCAGCGTGACCGCGACACCGGTGCGCCCGGCGCGGCCGGTGCGGCCGATGCGGTGCACGTAGGTCTTCTCGTCCTCGGGGCACTGGTAGTTGACGACGTGCGTGACGTCGTCGATATCGATGCCGCGCGCCGCGACGTCGGTCGCGACCAGCACGTCGATCTTGCCCTTGCGGAACTTGTCCAGGGCCTTCTCGCGCGCGATCTGGCCCAGATCGCCGTGCACGGCGCCGACGGCGAACCCGCGCTCGGCGAGATCGTCGGCGACCTTCTGCGCGGTGCGCTTGGTGCGGGTGAAAATCATGGTGGCGCCGCGGCTCTCGGCCTGCAGGATTCGCGCGATCAGCTCGCTCTTGTCCAGCGCGTGTGCCCGGTAGACGAACTGCGCGGTGCGTTCGTGCACCGCCGAGTCGTGCGGTTCCTCGGCCCGGATGTGCGTGGGCTTGTGCAGGAACGTGCGGGCCAGCGTGATGATCGGCCCCGGCATGGTCGCCGAGAACAGCATGGTCTGGCGGCCCCGCGGGCCCTGACCGTTCGGGCGGGTATCGGGCACCATGGTGAGGATCCGCTCGATATCGGGCAGGAAGCCCAGGTCGAGCATCTCGTCGGCCTCGTCGAGCACCAGCACCGCGACCTTGCCCAGGATCAGATGCTGCTGCTCGGCCAGATCCAGCAGTCGCCCGGGCGTGCCGACGACCACGTCGACGCCCGAGCGCAGCGCCTCGATCTGCGCCTCGTAGGGACGGCCACCGTAGATCGAGGCGACCCGCAGCGGGCCCTGGTGGTTGGTCAGATGCTTGCTTGCGTTCTCCAGGTCCTGGGTGACCTGGACGCACAGCTCCCGGGTGGGCACGATGACCAGTGCCCGCGGCGTGCCGTCCAGCGCGGTGACGCCGGAGTCGTCCGGGGAGGTGATCCGGTGCAGCAGCGGTACGCCGAATCCGAAGGTCTTGCCCATGCCGGTGCGCGCCTGGCCGATGAGATCCTCACCGGTCAGCGCCAGGGGCAGGGTCAGTTCCTGGATGGCGAAGGTGCGTTCGATTCCGATCTCGCCGAGCGCGCGCACGATTTCCGGGCGCACACCCAATTCGGCGAATGACGGGGCGGTATGTGTGGGGTCGAGTTCGGCCGTCAGTAGTGTCTCCGACACCCCCGGCTCCTGTTCGACAGTGATCTTGCTCAGGTTCGTGCCTTTCCTCGTGTGAATCGCATATCGCGCGCACGAGGCGTGGGGCGGACCCGCTCGGCCCGCGACGACCACTTATCCGGCGTTTCCACTTGCTCCGCTGCGGGACACCGGGTTGGCATCGACCTGGCGCGGCGCATAGGTGGCGCGGATCTGGTGCGCGCACATTTTCCGTAGGCTCCGGTTTCACCGGTCCCGTCGCGAACCGTACCGCGAGTGGGTGAAATTCCGTTGCCCGAACAGATTGTAGCGTGATACGTTCTCGCCTCGATTTCCGGCTCCGGCAAATGGTCGGCTCGGTATTAGCCGGGGGCTTCGCCGTACCCTCGCGAGTGGAGACGCCGAACGCTGTGCCGCAAGACAATTCGGCCGTCGCGGCGAATTTCCGGGCCGCCCGCCGCCGCACCGGACGGTGTCCGATCCCACATATGTGAGACACGCGGTTACAGGATACGTTGGTGCCCGTGAATCTGGCAGACACCGTGAGCGCCGCCGCGCGCAACGCGTGGGCACTGACGTTCGGCGACGGCATCGAATCGCCTGCCCGTACCCCGTCGGTGGTGCTGAGCGACGAGCCGCACCGGTGTCTGCGCCGCTTCGAACACGGCCCTTCCGCGAACGGTGGCCCTTCCGCGAACGGTGGCCCTTCCGCGAACGGTGGCCCTTCCGCGAACGGTGGCCCTTCCGCGAACGGTGGTTCTTCCGCGAACAGTGGCCCAGCCGAATCCGCCGACGATGCCGCGGTGCTGCTGGTCCCGCCGCTCGCGGCCCCCGCCGACTGCTTCGACCTGCGCCCCGACCAGAGCCTGGCCCGGTTCCTGCTCGATATGGGGCGGCACCCGTACGTGATCGACTACGGCGAGATCACCTTCGCCGACCGCCGGATGGGCTTCGAGGACTGGATCGACGACATCCTGCCGGTGGCGATCGGGCGGGTCTCCGCCGATCGCGGCGGGGCGCCGGTGGATCTCGTCGGCTGGTCGCTGGGCGGCGTGCTGGCGCTGCTCACCGCGGCCGCCGACGCCGCCCTGCCGATCCGGTCGATCACCGCCGTCGGCGCGCCGCTGAACTACGACCGGGTCACCGGGGTACCGCAGGTCCGGGCGCTGGCCCGGCTGACCCGCGGGATGACCGTCTCGACCATGATCCGCGCCGCGGGCGGGGTTCCCGCGCCGTTGACCCGGCTGGCCTACCGGACCGCCTCGTGGGAGCGCGAGATACGCCGCCCGCTGTTTCTCGCGGCCAACCTCACCGACAGCGCCAAGCTCGGCCGGATGGAGACGATCGATCGCTTCCAGGCTCAGCTGCCCGGCTATCCGGGGCGCTTCTACAACCAGCTGTGGAGCCGGTTCGTGCTGGCCAACGATATCGGCAAGGGTGTGGTGCGGCTCTCCGGGCGGCGGCCGGCGCTGGCCGACGTCACCGCGCCGGTGCTGCTGATCGGCGGCCCGGACGATGTGATCACCCCGGCGGCCGCCGTCGCGCACGGCGTCACCACCCTCACCGGCGCGCCGGAGGTGCGCTACGAGACCGCGCCCGGCAGCCATCTCGGCATCCTGGCCGGGGCGGACGCGCGCGACACCACCTGGACCTGGCTGGAGAAGTTTCTGCGCGATCGGTCGTGACCGGTCCCGTGGCCGCCGCGGAGCCGACTAGGGTGGTGGACATGGGAGCACACCCGTCTGCCGCGCTGGGCGATTCGACCGACTCCACTGCCATGGACGCCGATGCCCGCATTCCCGCCGACCATCCCGGTGTCGTCGATCTGTTCGCGGTGCTCGCCTACGGCGAGATCTCCGCGTTCTACCGGCTCGCCGAGGAGGCGAAGCTGGCGCCGACGCTGCGCGGCCGGGTGGCCGTGGCCCGCATGGCCGCCGCGGAGATGGAACATTTCGACACGCTGGAACGAGCGCTGGGGGAGCGCGGTGTCGGCGTCTTCGACGCGATGGCGCCGTTCGTGCGTGCGCTGGACGCCTACCACGATTCGACCGACCCCTCGACGTGGCTGGAGTCGATGGTGAAGTTCTACGTCGGCGACGGGATCGCCGCCGACTTCTACACGGTGCTGGCCGACGCGCTGGCGCCCGAGGTGGCCGGCGTGGTGCACGATGTGCTCGCCGAGACCAGCCATTCCGAATTCGTCGTCGACGAGGTGCGCCGCGCGGTCACCGAGAGCCGGTCCGAGCGCGACCGGCTCACCCTGTGGGGTCGTCGGCTGCTGGGCGAGGCGATCACCCAGGCGCAGTACGTCATGGCCCAGCGCGATGAGCTCACCGAGCTGGTCCTCATCGCCACCGGCGACCTCAACGGGGTCGCCGCGCTGTTCGAGCGGATGCAGACCTGCCACACCGAGCGCATGCGCGTGCTGGGGTTGGGCTGACTCCCGGCCGTTCCGGTGTGCTCCGCGGAGCGGCGTGCCGATACGACGGGAGCGGGCGTGCCGGGCGGCCGAAGTGCGGCGTGCCGGGGCGACGGGAATGCCGTTCGCTGACAGCGTTTAACTCTGCCCGCCTGTCCTGCACTAGCCTGAGCGGGACAGCATCAGGACTCTAGGAGGTTGACCGTGGAGGTCAAGATCGGTATTTCGGACAGCCCGCGCGAGCTCGTGATCAACAGCTCGCAGACCCCGGAAGAGGTCGAGGCGGCGGTGTCCGGTGCGCTGGAGGGTAAGGGCGGCGTGGTGGCGCTGACCGACGAGAAGGGCCGCAAATACCTGATCCAGGCCGCCAAGGTCGCCTATGTGGAGATCGGCACCTCGGCCAGCGGCCGGGTGGGCTTCGCGGCCGTGTAGTCCGGCGAGACGCGAAACGCGGCGAAGCGGAATCCGCTTCGCCGCGTTGTCGTTTGCCGGGTCTCGGTTCGTCCCAGCCTCGGTTGGTCCCTGCCTCGGTTGGTCCGGTTCGTCGCGGCCGGGTGCCGTGGTGCTACCTCAGTGGTGATGCAGCGGCACGCGCGACAGGCCGCCCCAGCACAGCGCCACCGTGGTGTCGACGGCCTCTTCCTTGTCGATCGGGCGGTCGGCCTCCAGCCAGTAGCGCGCGGTGATCTGACTGGCGCCCACCAGGCCCACCGCGAGGATGCGGGCCCGGTACGGGTCCAGGCCGGAGTCGTGCGCGACCAGGTCGTACACCGCGTCCACGCACGCCTCGGTGGCCTGCTCGACCCGGCGCTGCACCTGCGGCTCGCTGGTCAGATCGGATTCGAAAACCAGCCGGAAGCCCTGGGTTTCGTGATCGACGAAGTCGAAGTACGCCTGCACCGCGGCGCGCACGCGCTGGCGGTTGTCGGTGGTGGAGCGAAGTGCCTGGCGCACGCTCGACACCAGCGCGTCGATATAGTTCTGCAGTACCGCCAGATACAGCTCGAGCTTGCTCGTGAAGTGCTGGTACAGCACGGGTTTGGAGACGCCGGCGCACTGCGAGATCTCATCCATGCCGGACGCGTGGTAGCCGCGTAGCACGAAGACCTCGCCGGCCGCGGCCAGCAGTTGAGCGCGGCGCGCGTCGCGGGGCAGGCGGGTTCCGCGCTTGCTCGGCATGGCCTCGGACGACAGTCTGCGCGACGTCATCCGGTCCACGAGGTCTGTCATTTCGGCTCTCCCAATCGATTCCCGGCGGAATAAGGATGTGCACGGGTATCCCACGAACGATACTCGCACATGGTGCGTCTCGCGTCGCCGACGCTGTTTTTGCGCCGACGCTCGGTGCACCCTACGCGAAGCGGGCCGCGTTCATGACTCGGTTCGGTCCACCTCGCTGCTCACGGTAATCCGCACCTATTGGCAATCTGCCAGTAACCGGTGGCCCAGGGCAATCTCACACAGCCGTGAGAAATATCGCAACCCCTCACCCGGTCCGGGCGAGGTCGGGCGATGCGGTCGGGCCGGTTGTGAGACTCTGGTGGCGTGACCGACGAACGGGGCAGATCGAACGGCGGGCAGGATTCCCGCCGCCTCGCGGAGTCCTTCGCGGCGCGCACCGGCGGCCTCGCCGCCCGGCAGGGATCCGGGCGCGGCTCGGAGGTCTACGACCCGCTCGGCCTCTACCCGGACGCACCCCGCTCGAACGGATCGCGCGGCACCGACTACCCGCCCGGTGGCACCGACTACCCGCCCGGTGGCACCGATTATCCGCCCGGTGGCACCGACTACCCGCCCAGTGGCGTCGATCACTCGCGCCAGCCGCTGTACGCCCGCTGGGATCCGGTCGCCGAGGGGGCCGGCGCGCGCCGCGAGAGCAAGCGGGGTGCGATCCGCCGGTTCGCGTCGACCTACGGCTGGCGAGCCTATGCGCTGCCGGTGCTCGCGGTGATCACGGTGCTGGTGGTGGTGGACGCGGTAAAGGGGGGTGGCGATCCGGACGGGATCGCCGCGCCCGGGCCGGGCCGGCTCAGCCAGCACGACGACAGGGCCGGCATCATCGGCGCACCGCCGCGAGGCGACGGCAGCTTCTCCGCCGACCTGGCCGGCGGCGCCTTGCCCGCCGGCGGCGCGTTCGCCGAAACCGGCACGGGCGCCTGGCATCCGGTACCCGGCACCTCGGCGCAGGTGGGCGCCGCGCAGGGGCATCTGTTCACCTACACGGTCGAGGTCGAGGACGGCGTGGACACCACCGCACTGGGCGGCGAGGACGCGGTGGCGCGGATGGTCGAGGCGACGCTGTCCAATCCCAAGAGCTGGATTCACGATCCGACGTTCGGGTTCCGCCGCATCGATGCCGGCGAACCGGATTTCCGGGTCTCGCTCACCTCGCGGCAGACCACGAAGACCATGTGCGGCTTCGAGATTCCCATCGACTCCTCCTGCTACAACTCCGATGCCGGCCGGGTGGTGCTGTCGGACGTGCGGTGGGTGCGCGGGGCGCCGGCGTTCGAGGGCGATATCGGGTCGTACCGGCAGTATCAGATCAACCACGAGGTCGGGCACGCCATCGGCTACCACGATCATCAGCCGTGCGAGTCCGACGGCGGGCTGGCGCCGGTGATGATGCAGCAGACCTTCGGCACGCGAAACAGCGATATCGCCGCGCTGGATCCGGAGGGCGTGGTGCCGATGGACGGCCGGAAATGCCGGTTCAACCCCTGGCCGTACCCTCGCGGCTGACCGGCCGGCCGGTGCGGCACGATGGTGGGAACAGCGGTCCGATTCGCGGTGTTGCACGGGTGTGATCGGCGAGAATCTCAACAATAATAATGACGAGGAGTCAGTCTCAGATGGAGCGCGGCGACGTGTCAGCACCACAATCCCTGCCACCACTGGTCGAGCCGGCCGCGGAGCTGACCAATGACGAGGTCGCCCGCTACAGCCGGCACCTGATCATTCCGGATCTCGGTGTGGACGGGCAGAAACGGCTGAAGAACGCCCGGGTGCTCGTGATCGGTGCGGGTGGTCTGGGCTCTCCCGCGCTGTTGTATCTGGCCGCGGCCGGGGTGGGCACGCTGGGCATCGTGGAGTTCGACGAGGTGGATGCGTCGAATTTGCAGCGGCAGATCATCCACGGCGAATCCGATATCGGGCGCAGCAAGGCCGACAGCGCGCGGGATTCGATTCTGGAGATCAATTCCGGAATCGACGTGCGGCTGCACAAGATTCGGCTGGAGCCGGAGAACGCGGTCGAGTTGTTCGCCGACTACGACCTGATCGTGGACGGCACCGACAACTTCGCGACGCGGTATCTCGTCAACGATGCGGCGGTGCTGGCCGGTAAGCCCTACGTGTGGGGCTCGATCTACCGGTTCGAGGGCCAGGTGTCGGTGTTCTGGGAAGACGCGCCCGACGGGCCGGGCGGCGAGAAGCGCGGCATCAACTACCGGGACCTGTACCCGGAGGCGCCGCCGCCGGGCATGGTGCCCTCCTGCGCCGAGGGCGGCGTGCTGGGCGTGCTGTGCGCGTCGATCGGCTCGGTCATGGTCACCGAGGCGATCAAGCTGATCACCGGGATCGGCGAGTCGCTGCTGGGCCGGCTGATGGTGTACGACGCACTGGATATGAACTACCGCACCATCAAGCTGCGGCGCGATCCGGAGCGGCAGCCGATCACCGAGCTGATCGACTACGAGGCGTTCTGCGGTGTGGTCTCGGAGGAGGGGCAGTCCGCCGCCCTGGGCTCCACCGTGACGGCGCGCGAGCTCAAGGAGATGCTCGACGCCGGTAAGGACGTCGCGATCGTGGACGTGCGCGAGCCGGTGGAATGGGACATCGTCCGCATCGAGGGCGCGACGCTGATCCCGAAGGACCGCATCCTGTCCGGCGAGGCGCTGGCCGAGCTGCCGCAGAATCGGCCGATCGTGTTGCACTGCAAGAGCGGGGTGCGTTCGGCCGAGGCGCTGGCGGCGCTGAAGCGGGCGGGCTTCTCCGACGCGGTGCACCTGCAGGGCGGCATCCTCGCCTGGGCCAATCAGGTCGATCCCAGCCTGCCGGTGTACTGATCGGGCCCTCCCCGGTCCTGATCCGGGCCGCCGGTTCGATCTTGGGCGTGGCAGAACCGGCCGGTCCGGAACGACTTTTTCGCGTATATTTTTGCCTGCGTACCAACAGGATTCGTCAGGACGTGGCTAACTCGCCGGGTGCGACCGGGAGGTAACCGGACAATTGCGCGGTCCCGTGACACCGTCACGCGGTGCCCGTTCGCAATACCGGATACCTGGTAGGGCGGGTCGACAACGCGGAGAGGTGGGTTAGCTCGATGCTGATCGCTACCTCGGCGCGGCGTCCGGGGTGGACAACGGTCCGGGAGTACGGTACGGCCGTGACTGCTGTGGAACCCCCCGAACATGTGCGAGCCACATTCGGGCTTCGCGAGGTGACGCCGGTCGCGCTGGGCGATTGGGACGGCGGATGGCGGTGCGGGGACGTGGTGTTGTCCCCGGTGGCCGATCATCCGCGGGCGGCCTGGTCGGCCAATGTGCGCGAGACCCTGCGGGTGGACGGGGTGCGGCTGGCCCGTCCGGTGCGCGGCACCGACGGCCGGTACGTCGTATCCGGTTGGCGCGCCGACACATTCCTGGAGGGCACGCCCGAGGCGCGGCACGACGAGGTGGTGTCGGTGTCGCTGCGGCTGCACAAGGCCACCGCCGAGCTGGAGCGCCCGCGGTTCCTGATCCATCAGCCGATCACGCCGTGGGTGGATGTCGACGTCTTCGTCGCCGCCGACCGGGCCGCCTGGGAGCCGGTGCCGCTGCGCAGCCTCAAGGTGGGCGGCATGCTGCCGGCCACCTCGCCCGACGGGCGGCGCAGCCTCGAGACGCTGACGCAGCTGGCGACCCTGCGCAAGCCGGTGCAGACCCCGTCCCAGCTGGTGCACGGCGACCTGTTCGGCACGGTGCTGTTCGCCGGGACCGCCATGCCGGGGCTGACGGACATCACGCCGTACTGGCGGCCGCCGTCCTGGGCCGCCGCGGTGATCGTGGTGGACGCGCTGTCCTGGGGCGGCGCCGACGACGGGCTGCTACAGCGCTGGTCGGATCTGCCGGAGTGGCCGCAGATGATGTTGCGCGCGGTGATGTTCCGACTAGCGGTGCATGCCCTGCATCCCCGTTCGACGCCGGAGGCGTTCCCCGGACTGGCCCGTACGGCCGATATGACCCGCCTGCTGCTGTGAGCGCCGGTGGCGCGGCCGCCGTCGGCAGGGGGGACAACGGCGACCGCGCCCGGAGATCCGGTGTGGTCAGCACCGGATCGGTCACTGGCACAGAGGGTTACGTGTGCACTCATTTATCGGCGTTGCGCCGCATCGTGTTACACGTTCGCGTAGGCCAGTGACGGGGCCCGGCGCACCGCGAACGACGAGCGCAGGTAGCACCACCAGGTCACCGTGGCCATGACCAGGAAGGCCACCGCGTAGGACCAGAAGGCCGGCGCCATGCTGCCGAAGTGGGTGTTGGATTCGCGCAGCGCCTGTTGCAGCAGCCAGCCGCCGGCCGCGCCGACGGCGCCCACCACGCCGATCGCGGCACCGGCCTGGCGCTTGGCCGAGGCCACCGCGCCGTCCGGATCCTCGCCGTTCGCCTCCGCACGGCGGCGTGCCTCGGCCCCGAAGATCGTCGGGATCATCCGGTAGGTCGAACCGTTGCCGATTCCGGTCAGCACGAACAGCAGCAGGAACGACAGCAGATAGAGCGGAAAACTCTTCAGCGACAACGAGATCATGATGAGCGCGGTGGCGACCGCCATGCTGCCGAACACGTAGTAGGTGATCCGCGCGCCGCCCAGCTTGTCGCCCACCCAGCCGCCGAAGGGCCGGCTGAACGAGCCGACGAAGGCGCCGAGGAAGGCCAGGTTGCCGAGCGTGCTCATCCAGCCGATCTTCGCCAGATCCGGGAAGTTGGCCTTCAGCAGCGTCGGGAACGCGAACGAGAAGCCGATGAACGAACCGAAGGTGCCGATGTAGAGGAACGCCATGATCCAGGTGTGCCGGTTGGACAACGCCACCCGGTAGGACCGGCCGTCGGATTTCGCGGAGCGGATGCTGTCCATGTAGCGCAGCGCGCCGAACATCGCGAACAGCACGAACGGCACCCAGACCAGCACGGCCAGCGTGATGCCGAACCGGTAGCCGCCCGGATCCTTCGCCATGAGATGGGTGCCGAGGGTGATGATCAGCGGCACGATCAGCTGGGTCTGCGCCACGCCCATGTTGCCGCCGGCGGCGTTGATGCCCAGCGCGCTGCCCTTCTTGCCCTCGGGGAAGAAGAAGTTGATGTTCGCCATCGACGAGGAGAAGTTGCCGCCGCCGACGCCGGCGAGGGCGGCGAGGAGCAGGAACACCCACATGGGCGTCTCGGGCTGGTTGACGAAGTAGGCCAGTCCCAGGGTGGGCGCCAGCAGCATGCCCGCGCTGAAGACGGTGAAGGCGCGGCCGCCGAACTTCGGGATCGCGAAGGTGTACGGCACCCGCAGCACCGCCCCGACCAGGGTCGGCGTCGAGGTCAGCAGCAGCGAATTGCTGACTGCGGTGGGGTTTCCGCTGCCGAGGCCGGCGAGGAACTCGAAGCCCGCCGAGCCCATGGTGGTGACGACGCTGGCCCAGATCACCCAGATGCTGAAGCCGAGATTCTCGGCGAACACCGAGAAGATCAGGTTCTTGCGCGCGGTCTGCTTTCCGCCGTTCTCCCAGAAGGTTTCGTCGTCCGGGTGCCAGTGGTCCAGCCAGCGGCCGCGGCGTTGATATCGGAATGCGGGCCGGTCCGAGCCGGTCCGGACGGCGTCGGTCGTGGTGGTCATCGGCGTTTCCTCTCACGAAGGGTGACGACCGACCACGGTACGAATGTGTGATTACGCACACGTCGCCGCAGATGACGGCCCGGGCAATTCCGGCTCACCCGGGCGCCGACACGGCGGTGACGACTCGTTTACTTGTCCGGATACTCCGCGATCAGGGAGCCGAGGAAGCAGTTCGCGGCCTGGGCGGCGCGTTCCGGGTCGCCGTCGATCACCGCGTGTACCAGTTCGGCATGTTCGGCGTGGTAGGTGTCGCCGGATTTGGCCGTCCTGGAACGGATTACCTCCTCGATCACCGGGAGCAGCGAATCGTAGAACTCCAGATATACCGCATTGTGGCTGGCGACCACGATCGCGCGGTGCAATGCCACGTCGGCGTCGATGGCGCCCGCGTCGTCTTCGTCCCAGGCCTGCCGGCGTGCCTCGAGCAACCGCAGCAGGGCGGCGATATCGCTGTCGTCGCGGCGCTGCGCGGCCAGCCTGGCGGCCTGGGTGTCGAGTGCCTGGCGCAGCTCGAGGATGTCGCGCTCGACGGCGTCGGCGAAGTACTTGGTGAGCGTGCCGCCCAGGTCGGAAGTGGCGATGACGTACGTGCCCGAGCCCTGGCGGCGTTCCAGCATGCCGGCGTGGACGAGGGCCTGCACCGCCTCGCGGACGGTGTTGCGGCCGGTGCCGGTGAGTTCGGTCAGCTCCGGCTCGGTGGGGATGCGGGAGCCGACAGGCCAACGGCCGGAACGGATTTCGGCACGCAGCTGCTCGGTGACCTGAGCGATGAGACTGGTGCGACGGACGGGTTGCACGCAGCCAGGGTACCCCTGATCACATTCCTTGCCTCCTATCAGCCGATCATCCTATGATTTTTAACGTGACGGTAACAGCTGAGCAGCCCACCACCGCCGAGGTTCGCCGGCGCCGCGCGTTGTTCGAGGGGCGGCTGCTCGTCTTCGCCGCCATTCTCATGTCGGCGGTCACGCTGCGACTCGCGGTCACCGCGTTCACCCCGCTGGCCGAGCGGATCGGCGCCGACATCGGGTATTCGACCGCCGTCGTCGGCGTCTTCGGGATGATTCCCACCGCCATGTTCGCCTTCGCCGGCGTGCTGACGCCGATCTTCGTGCGCCGGCTGGGCCTGGAGCGCACCGCGCTGGCGGCGATGCTGATGGCCGGCGTCGGTCAGCTCGCGCGGGCCGTGGTGCCGGGCACCTGGGAGCTGCTGGCGCTCTCGGCGCTGGCGCTGGCCGGCATGGGTATCGGCAACGTGGTGGTCCCGCCGCTGGTCAAGCGCTATTTCCCGGACCGCCTGGCGGTGCTGAGCTCGCTGTACATCACGATGGTGCAGCTGGGCACGGTGGTGCCGGCGCTGATCGCGGTGCCGGTGGCCGACGCCGCGGGCTGGCGGGTGTCGCTGGGGTTGTGGTCGCTGCTCGGATTCGCGGCCGCGCTGCCGTGGCTGGGCGTGCTGCGCGATCGGCGCGGGCACGACCGGGCCGATCGGACCGCCCTGCCGGAACAGCGCCCGGCCGACGGCAAGGTATGGCGGTCGCCGGTGGCCTGGGGGATGGCGGGGATGTTCGGCATGACCTCGCTGACCACCTATGCCATGTTCACCTGGCTGCCGAAGATCTTCACCGACGCCGGCGCGTCCGCGGCGTTCGGCGGCACCATGGTCGCGGTCTTCTCGCTGATCGGTCTGGTCGCCGCGCTCACCGCGCCCAGCGTCACGGCGCGGGTGCGCAATCCCTTTCCGATCGTGATCGTGTGTGCCGTCTGCTTTTTCGTCGCCTTCGCCGGACTGCTGACGGCGCCGATGAGCGCGCCCTGGCTGTGGGTGGTGCTGCTGGGCCTGGGGCCGAGCACGTTCCCGATGGGCCTGACGCTGATCAACCTGCGCACCCGCACGCAGGCCGGGTCGGCGTCGCTGTCCGGGTTCACGCAGGGCGTCGGCTACACGGTGGCGTGCGTGGGTCCGCTGCTGTTCGGGGTGCTGCACGACGCGACAGGTGGCTGGGGTGCGCCGTTCGCGCTGCTGGTGGTCGCGGTGCTGGTGCTGCTGGCCGGCGCCTGGCAGGCGTGCCGGCCGCGGATGCTGGAGGACACCTGGTGATTCCGGCGAATTTCACCGCAGGACTTGCCGATCGGTGAGGTGTGGTCCAAGATGTTGGCCATCGGCAAGTGATTGTGTGCTACACCACGCTCTGTCGATGATCTCACCGGCCGATCATGGCCGGGTGGGTGGTTCGTGACGCACGGAAACCGTTGCGTCACACGGACGAAACAATCGCCCGGTTCTCACAATCGGCCTCGGTCGACGTGAGCAACCGTTGATTTGTAGGTCATTTCGCGCAGCATCGGCGCAATACCCGTTTCCTACCTTGGGGCCATCCCGATTTCAGGAGGCCCTGTTGAGTATGCCGACGCTGAGTACGCTGACGCGCAGTCACGACATCGAGCACTGGGATGCCGAGGACGTCGAGGCATGGGAGGCCGGCGGTAAGGACGTCGCGCGCCGCAACCTGATCTGGTCGGTGTTCGCCGAGCACATCGGATTCTCGGTGTGGTCCATCTGGTCGGTGATGGTGCTGTTCATGCCCACCGACGTGTTCCACATCGACACTGCGGGCAAGTTCTTCCTCGGTGCGGTGCCGACGCTGGTCGGCGGCGTGCTGCGGATCCCCTACACGGTGGCCACCGCCAAGTTCGGCGGGCGCAACTGGACCATCTTCTCGGCGCTCGCGCTGCTGGTGCCGACCCTGCTGACGCTGTACTTCATCAATCAGCCGGGCACCTCGTACACCACCTTCCTGATCATCGCGGCGCTGGCGGGCCTGGGCGGCGGCAACTTCGCCTCCTCGATGGCCAATATCAACGTCTTCTATCCGCAGCGGCTCAAGGGCTGGGCGCTCGGGCTCAACGCCGGCGGCGGCAACGTCGGCGTGCCGGTGATCCAGCTGGTCGGCCTCGCGGTCATCGCCGCGGTCGGCAGCGCCTACGGGCACGCCTCGGTGGTCTGCCTCGTCTACCTGGCGCTGATCGTGATCGCGGCCGCGGGCGCGGCGCTGTACATGGACAACGTGCGCAACCAGAAGGCCGACTACGGCTACATGGTCACGGCGCTGAAGGTGCCGCAGTCCTGGGTGATCGCGTTCCTCTACATCGGCACGTTCGGGTCGTTCATCGGCTACAGCTTCGCCTTCGGGCAGGTACTGCAGATCGGTTTCGTCGCGGGCGGTGACAAGGCCGCCGACGCCGCGCTGCACGCCGCGCAGATCGCCTTCATCGGTCCGCTGCTCGGCTCGCTGGCGCGGCCCTACGGCGGCAAGTGGGCCGACCGGTTCGGCGGCAGCCGGGTGACGCTGTTCAGCTTCGGTGTCATGACGGTGGCCGCCCTGGTGGTGGCCGGCGCGAGCGCGGTGGCCGACGGCAACGGGCACGTGCCCAGCGGTGGCGTCATGGTGGCGCTGGTGCTCGGCTTCATCGCGCTGTTCGTGGTGTCGGGTGTCGGCAACGGCTCGGTCACCAAGATCATCCCGTCCGTGTTCGAGGCGAAATCCCGTGGCCTGGAGATGGATTCGGCCGGCCGGGCGGCCTGGGCGCAGAACACCTCGGGTGCGCTGATCGGTTTCGTCGGCGCGATCGGCGCGCTCGGCGGCGTCGGCATCAACCTGGTGCTGCGCTCGTCCTACGCCTCCACCAAGTCCGCGACCACCGCGTTCTGGGTGTTCATGGTCTTCTATCTGGTCTGCGCGGCGGTGTGCTGGGCGGTGTTCCTGCGCCGGCCGAGCGCCGGGCACGCGTCCGGCAGCGACGTGGTGACCGAGGCCGAGTCGTTCGTGCTCGACGCCGAGAGCGACTCGGGACACGGAGACTCCCTGTCCGGCAGCGGATTCCAGTCCACCAACCGTCGGCCCAGAGCCTGACCAGAACCACCCGGAGGACAGTCATGAACCCCACTGTGGAACCCACTCCGCGCAAGACCGTGGTGGTCGTCGGGCACGGCATGGTCGGCCACCGGTTCGTCGAGGCACTGCGTTCGCGCGACACCGAGGGCCGGTGGCAGGTCGTCGTTCTCGGTGAGGAGCCGCGGGCGGCCTACGACCGCGTCGGGTTGTCGTCGTACGTCGGCAACTGGAACGCCGGCGAACTGGCGTTGCCCGGCAACGAGTACGCCGGTGACTCGCTGGTGGATCTGCGGCTGGGCGCGTGCGCCGAGACGATCGACCGCGACGCGCGCAAGGTCACCACCGCCACCGGCGACGTGATCGGTTACGACGCACTGGTTCTCGCGACCGGCTCGTACGCCTTCGTTCCGCCGGTGCCGGGGCACGACCGGCCGGAGTGCTTCGTCTACCGCACCATCGAGGATCTCGACGGCATCCGGGCCGCGGCCGAGTCGGCGGGTCCGGGCGCGACCGGCGTGGTGGTCGGCGGTGGCCTGCTCGGCCTGGAGGCGGCGAACGCGCTGCGGCTGTTGGGGATCACGCCGCATGTGGTCGAGTTCGCGCCGCGGCTGATGTCGGCGCAGATCGACGAGGGCGGCGGCGCGATCCTGGAGCGCCTGGTCACCGATCTGGGCTTGCAGGTGCACACCGGTGTCGGCACCTCGTCCATCGAGCGGGCCGAAGACGGTGCGGGACTGCGGGTCACGCTGTCGGACGAGTCGGTCATCGACGCGTCGATGGTGGTGTTCTCGGCCGGTATCCGGCCGCGCGACCAGATCGCCCGTGACGCCGGGCTGGAGGTCGGCCCGCGCGGCGGCGTCATCACCGACCTGGGCCTGCGGAGCTCCGATCCGCACATCTACGCCGTCGGCGAGGTGGCCGCGGTGGAGGGCACCTGTTACGGGCTGGTGGCCCCGGGCTACACCACCGCCGAGATCGTGGCGGACCGATTGCTCGGCGGCGCGGGGGAATTCCCGGGCGCGGACATGTCCACCAAGCTGAAGCTGCTCGGCGTGGACGTGGCCAGCTTCGGTGACGCGCACGGCGCCACGGAGGGCGCGCTGTCGGTGGTGCTGCACGACGCGGCCAAGGGCACCTACGCGAAACTGGTCATCTCCGACGACGCCAAGATCCTGCTGGGTGGCATCCTGGTCGGCGACGCCTCGCAGTACGCGGCGCTGCGCCCGCTGGTCGGCAGCGAATTACCGGCCGAGCCGGCGGCACTGATCTCGCCCGCCGGTGCGGAACTGGGCGCCGACGCGTTACCCGACGACGCGCAGATCTGCTCGTGCAACAACGTGTCCAAGGGCACGATCTGCGGCGCCATCGCGGACGGCGCCTGCGACGTTCCGGGCATCAAGAGCTGCACCGCGGCCGGAACCTCCTGCGGCGGTTGCGTTCCCATGCTCAAGAAGCTGCTGGAGCAGTCGGGCGTGGAGATGTCCAAGGCGCTGTGCGAGCATTTCGAGCAGTCACGCGCGGAGCTGTTCGAGGTCGTCCAGGCCACCGGCATCCGCACGTTCTCGGAACTGATCACCAAGCACGGCCGGGGCGCCGGCTGCGATATCTGCAAGCCGGCGGTCGCCTCCATCCTGGCCTCCACCTCCAGCGACCACATCCTGGACGGGGAGCAGGCCGCGCTGCAGGACACCAACGACCACTTCCTGGCCAATATGCAGAAGAACGGCACCTATTCGGTGGTGCCGCGGATGCCCGGCGGCGAATGCACGCCCGAGCAGCTCATCGAGATCGGGCAGATTGCCAAGGATTTCGGGCTGTACGTGAAGGTGACCGGCGGTCAGCGGATCGACCTGTTCGGTGCGCGGGTGGAGCAGCTGCCGCAGATCTGGCAGCGGCTCGTCGATGTCGGCATGGAGTCCGGTCACGCCTACGGTAAGGCGCTGCGGACCGTGAAGAGCTGCGTCGGTTCCACCTGGTGCCGGTACGGGCAGCAGGATTCGGTCGGCATGGCGGTGCGGCTGGAGAAGCGGTATCGCGGGCTGCGGTCGCCGCACAAGCTGAAGCTGGCGGTGTCCGGATGCGCCCGGGAATGCGCCGAGGCGCGCGGCAAGGACGTCGGCGTCATCGCCACCGAGAACGGCTGGAACCTGTACGTCGGCGGCAACGGCGGCCTCACCCCCAAGCACGCGGTGCTGCTGGCCGGTGACCTCGACGACGAGACGCTGATCAAGTACGTCGACCGGTACCTGATGTTCTACATCCGCACCGCCGACCGGCTGCAGCGCACCGCGCCGTGGCAGGAGGCGCTGGAGGGTGGCATCGATCACGTCCGGGAGGTCGTCTGCGAGGACTCGCTGGGCATCGCCGGCGACCTGGAGGCGGCCATGGCCAGGCACGTCGCCGGGTACAAGGACGAGTGGTCGGCGGTGCTGGAGGACCCGGAGAAGCTGTCGCGGTTCGTCTCCTTCGTCAACGCGCCTGATCAGGCGGATCCGACCATCGGATTCGATGACAGCGGGGAGCGAAAGGTCCCGGTTCTGCTGGGTATGCCGGACATACCGGCCGGCGCGGCCACCGACGCCGCCACGGATGGGAAATAAGCGCGTAATCACGTGGAAACAGGATGCCGGTACCAATGGGTAGGGCGTTCGGAGGAGAGTTACCGATGACCGTGATCGACACCCCCGGCATTGCTCGGTCCGCTACGGGTTGGACCTCGGCTTGCCGTCTCGACTACCTCATTCCGGGCCGCGGCGTGGCGGTGTTACTGAAAGACGGCCGCCAGGCCGCTCTGTTCCTGCTGCCCGACGGCAGCCTCTACGCCGTCGGCAATATCGACCCGTTCGGGCGGGCCGCGGTGATGTCGCGCGGCATCGTCGGCGACCGCGGCGGTGAGCCGGTGGTGGCGTCGCCGCTGCTCAAGCAGGCATTCTCGCTGCTGGACGGCCGCTGCCTGGACGATGCGTCGACGGCGCTGCCGGTGTATGCCGTGCGCGTGGCCGACGGTGTCGTGGGCGTGTCGAACGACACCGTGGACTGTCTCGAGGACTCGGCATGACTGTGAACATCGCCAACCCCGGCTGCCTCGAGGGTTTCACCGTCGGTGTCACGGCCTCGCGCCGGGCCGAGGAACTGGCCACCCTGCTGACCAGGCGGGGCGCGACCGTGGTCGCGACGCCCGCGATCCGGATCATTCCGCTGGCCGACGACACCGAGCTGGAGCGGGTGACGCAGCAACTGGTCACCGATCCGCCGCAGATCACCGTCGCCACCACCGGTATCGGGTTCCGCGGCTGGATGGAAGCCGCGGAAGGGTGGGGCCTGGCCGAGGACCTGCGCACCACGCTGGGCTCCACCCGCCTGCTGGCGCGCGGCCCGAAGGCCAAGGGCGCCATTCGCGCGGCCGAACTGCGCGAGGAGTGGTCGCCGGCCTCGGAGTCGTCGGCGGAGGTGCTCGACCACCTGCTCGGCGAGGGCGTCGAGGGGGTGCGGATCGCGGTGCAGCTGCACGGCGCCACCACCGAATGGGAGCCGGTGCCCGACTTCTGCGAGGTATTGCGCTGTGCCGGAGCCGATGTCGTGCCGGTTCCGGTGTATCGCTGGATTCCGCCGGAGGATTCGGCGCCGATGGACCGGATGATCGAGGCGATCGTCACCTCGGCGCTGGACTGCGTCACCTTCACCAGCGCGCCGGCGGTGGCCTCGACGCTGATGCGCGCCAAGGAAACCGGGCTGCTGGAGGCGGCGCTGCATGCCTTCCGGGCCCGGGTGCTGCCGGCCTGCGTCGGGCCGATCACCGCGGCGCCGCTGGAGGAACTGGGCGTGTCGACGACCATGCCCGGCCGGGCTCGGCTGGGTGCGCTGGCACGGCACGTCGCCGAGGAATTGCCCCGGCGCGCCAACCGGATTCACGCCGCCGGGCACATCCTCAGCGTGCGCGGCGGATGCGTGGTGGTCGACGGCCGGGTGCGCCAGCTGGCGCCGGCGCCGATGGCGCTGATGCGGGCGCTGGCGCGGCAGCCGGGCCGGGTGGTGTCGCGCGAGGATCTGCTGGCGGCGCTGCCGGGCGGCGGGGACGACACGCATGCGGTGGAGACCGGTATCGCGCGGCTGCGGGCCGGGCTCGGTACGCCGAAGGCCGTGCAGACCGTGGTGAAGCGGGGGTACCGGCTGGCGCTGGATCCCGCCGAGTGCATCGACAACAATCCTCGCCCGACGGGCGGCTACGGTCCTTCGCTCCGGCGTGGCGACGGCCCCGGGGGCGGCGTGCGCACCTACGAAGGGGACCGCGAGGCCGTCGGCCGGACACAGCGCCCGCAGGGGCCCGCGCCGCTGGCGGGGGTGTGGTGAGCGATCCGGCCCTGGTGCTGGTCGCGCACGGCACCAGGAGTACGCGGGGCGTGCGGATGATCGCGGATCTTGCCGAGGCCGTGACGCGCGAACTCGGCGCGCCGGTTCGGCTTTCCGGCGGGACGGTCGCGGAACATGGTGCCGCACAGGCTGTTCGGTCGGTGCGGGGACGCGGCGGTAATGCGGCCGGCGCGGTCACGATCGCGGACCGGAAGCCGGCCGGTGCACCGGGTGGAGCCGATGCTCCGCCGTCGGGGCCCACGGTGCGGACGGCGTTCGTCGACGTGCTCGGGCCCTCGCCGTCGGAGGTCCTGCGTGACCTGGATTCCGTTCCGGCCGTGGCGGTTCCGGCGTTTCTGGCGTCCGGGTACCACGTGTATCAGGATGTTCCGCGGGAGGTCGCCGAGAGCGGGCACACCGCCGTGGCGGTGACCCCGGCGATGGGGCCGGACCCGGCGCTCGCGCGGGTCATGCGCATTCGGCTGCGGGAGGCGGGCTGGCGTCCCGGTGATGCCGTGGTGTTCGCCGCCGCCGGTTCCTCGGATGCGCGAGCCCGCCACGACGTGCGGGTGGCCGCCCGGATGCTGGGCGAGGACCTGGGCTCCCGTGTGCGGGTCGGATATATCGCGACCGGTGCGCCCCGAGTTCCGGAAGTCGTTGCGTCCCTGCGCCGATCGGGTGCGCGACGGGTGTTCGTGGCCTCCTATCTGCTCGCCCACGGCCTGTTCCACGAGCGCCTGCACGACTGCGGTGCCGACGGTGTCGCCGAGCCGATCGGCGTGCACCCGGCCGTGGTCCGCCTGCTGGCCGACCGCTACCGCACGGCCGCCCGGGATCTGGTCCGCACGGCCGCCTGATACCGCAACGCCACTCGTCGTCACCCTTTCGCCGTCCCGGCGCGCTCTCGGCCGGGATCCTCTCGGACAACTGTGGATCCCGGCGAAGCACGCCGGAACGGCGGAGGTGACGTCGCAGTGCCGAGTCCGCCCGTATCCGGTGCGGAACGTGCGAATGGGGGTGCGACTCGCGGTCTGCGTGCCGGTGCTGTCCGGCCTGCGCTGTCTGTCCGGGGAAAAGGGCAGAGTCGTTGGGTGGCAGGTTGTTCCGGAAATGCCGCCGCACGATTCACGCCGTATCAGCGGTCGTCTGTCGGAATGCCGCCGGGGTGGAGGCTATCGCGAGGGTGCGGGGCGGTCGGCGGTCAGCGGCGGGGCTGGACGGTGAGGCCGCCACTGATGACGTTGCCGACGATGTCGCGGGTGAGCATCTCGTGCGGGAAGCCGAGTTCCACGGCGGCGGCCTCGTCCAGGCTGGTCAGGTGGGTGGGTTCGAGGTCGAGGTCCAGGGCACCCAGGTTGTCCTCCAGCTGAGCGGGGGTGCGGGCGCCGATGATCGGGGCCGTGACCGCCGGGTTGTGCAGGGTCCACGCCAGCGCCACCTGGGCCGGCGTGCGGCCGAGGTCGTTCGCGACCTGTTGCACCGCGTCGGCGATGGCGAGGCCGCGCTCGGTCAGCTGATTATGTGCGACGGCGATGTTCTTGCGGGTGCTCTGCGGTGAATCGCTGCCCTCGGCGTCCAGGTCGGCGCGGCCGTACTTGCCCGTCAGCACCCCGCCGGCCAGCGGGGACCACGGGATCACGCCGAGGCCCATCTCCCGGGCCATCGGGATGAGGTCGCGTTCCGCGGTGCGCTCGACCAGGCTGTACTCGACCTGCAGCGCCACCAGGGGCGACCAGCCGCGCAGGTCGGCGATGGTCTGCATGCGCGAGACCTGCCAGGCCGGGGTGTCGGAGATGGCCACGTACAGCACCTTGCCCTGGCGGACCAGATCGTCCATGCCGCGCAGGATCTCCTCGACCGGCGTGTGGAAGTCCCAGACGTGCAGGTACAGCAGGTCGATGTAGTCCGTATTCAGGTGGCGCAGACTGGTTTCCACCGAGGCGACCATGCTCTTGCGGTGGTTGCCACCGGAGTTCGGGTCGCCGGGGCGCCGCTGCATCGTGTATTTCGTTGCCAGTACCAGGCTTTCGCGGTTGTCCCGGGTGAACTCGCCGAGCAGGCGTTCCGCGCTGCCGTCGGTGTACATGCTGGCGGTGTCGATGAAGTTGCCGCCGCGGTCGGTGTACAGCTCGAGCAGCTTGCGCGAATCGTCGCGGTCGGCGCCCCAGCCCCAGTCGTCGCCGAACGTCATCGTGCCCAGGGCCAGCGGCGAGACCCGCAGCCCGGAGCGGCCCAGCAGCCGGTAGGTGTCGAGCGTGAGCGGCATGGTGTTCTCCTGTTCGTATCCGTGCGTCGCGATCGAGTCTGCGGCGATCGGGAACAGGCGGTAAGGGAGGGTTTTTCCTGGGAACGCCGGTACCAGACTGCCCGTAGGATCGATATCGATGACTGGCACGGTGGATGCGACACAGGAGCTGGCCGCCTTCTTGCGCGCCCGGCGGGAACGGCTGGATCCGCAGGCGGTCGGCCTGCCGCGGCGGCGGTCCCGGCGCACGCCCGGGCTGCGCCGCGAGGAGGTCGCGGAGCTGGCGGGCGTCAGCACCGACTACGTCGTGCGGCTGGAGCAGGGGCGCGGGTTGCGGCCCTCGGCGGGGGTGCTGGAGGCGCTCGCCCGCGCGCTGCGCCTGGGCCCGGACGAGCGGGCCTACCTGTTCGACCTGGCCCGGCAGCGGCTCCCCGACGACGGCAAGCCGGCCACCATGGTGTCGCCCGCCCTGGAACTGCTGGTGGCCGATCTTTCGCCGCTGCCGGCGATGGTGGTGAACCACCGCTACGACGTCCTCACCTGGAATCGTGAGATGGCCAGGTTGTACCTGGATTTCGACACCCTGCCGCCGGCGCAGCGCAATTCGATGTGGATATGCCTGCTGCATCCCGGGATGAGCGAGTTCTTCGCCGACCGGGAGCGCACCGTGCGCGAGGGCATCGCCGATCTGCGGGCGGCCTGGGCGGCACATCCCGAGGACCGGGTGCTCGCCGAGCTGATCGGAGAATTCCGTTCCCGCAGTGCGGAATTCGAGGAGCTGTGGGCGAAGCGGGACGTCCGGGTGAACGGGCGCGGCCAGAAGACCATGCTGCATCCCGAGGTCGGCCCGGTCACGGTCGCCTTCGAGGTCCTGGCGCCGATGCAGGATCCGGATCAGCGGCTGATCATCTACCGCGCCGCGGACGACGACAGTCAGGCGGCGCTGGACCGGCTCTCCGCGCGCTGACGGGAAAAGTTCGAAGATTCTTCGCGAGATGTGTCGAATCGGCGTGGGCGGCTCCGACCACAGGGTGACAGCAAGTCGGAACAAACCCAGGAGCACATCATGACCAGCGTCAACACCTTCCTCTGGTTCGATCGGGGCGCCGAGGCGGCGGCCGAGTTCTACACCTCGGTGGTACCGGATTCCCGGATCACCGACATCTCCCGCAACCCCGACGGATCGGCCTTCATCGTGTCGCTCGAGCTGGCCGGGCACGCGGTCACGCTGATGAACGGCGGACCGGGTCATTCGCATACCGATGCGGCGTCCATCCAGGTCCTCGTCGACACCCAGGACGAGGTCGACCGGCTGTGGGCCGCGCTGACCGACGGCGGCGCGTCCGGGCCGTGCGGGTGGCTGACCGATCGGTACGGGTTGTCCTGGCAGGTGGTGCCCGCGCCGATGCTGACGCTGATGAGCGGTGACCGTGCCGCGGCCGTCGGTGCGGCGCTGCGCACCATGTCCAAGATCGACCTCAAGGTGTTGCAGGACGCCCACGACCGGGGCTGACGGCAACCGGCCGGCCGCGCGCGGGAGGCTCGCTCTCTCGCGCGGTTCCGGTGTGTGACCAGGTCGAACCCATCGGCGCGGTCTACGCCTATCCTCGGACTCGAATGCCGTAGGTTTGCTCGGGAACGGTTCGGAGGACAGGCACACCGGAGACGAGGAGGCCGGGTGACGCGAACCCAGGTCGGCGCGGCCACCGTCGGCACGGACGGCGATCTTCCGCTGTCGGCGGGGCAGATGCGGTGGTGGGTGGCGCAGCAGCTGTATCCGGACGTGCCGAATACCGTCGCGATGTACCTGGAGCTGACCGGGCCGCTGACGGTGGAGCTGTTGCGGCGCTGCGCGGTGCGGGCGGCCCGGGACCTGCAATCGCCGCGGGTGCGGTTCCGGCTCGCGGACGGGCGACCGCGGCAGTATGTGGACCCGGACGCCTTCGATTCGCCGCGTTACGAGGATCTCGCCGACCGCGCCGACCCGGTGGCCGCCGCGCTGGAGGTGATGGAGCGGGATTGCGGTTCGCCGCTCGACCTGTGCGGGGACCGGCTGACGACCGCGGTCGTCTTTCGGGTCGGCGCCGATCACCATCTGCTGTATCTGCGCAGCCATCACATCGTGCTGGACGGTGTGGGGGCGGCGGCGGTGCTGCGGCGTACCGCCGAACTGTACGCGGGCGGGGTGAGTTCGGGGACCGAGCCGGGCGCTTCGGCCGCCGGTGTCGATCCGGGAACGGCTGGGCCGGTTCCGCTCTCGGTGGCCGAGCTGGTGGAAGACGAACGCGCATACCAGGATTCGCGCCGGGCGCGTGGTGACCGGGAGTACTGGGCCACGCAGCTGTCGGGTCTGGCGGACCCGGTGACGCTGGCCGGGCGGCGGGCGGCGCCCGCGCCGCGGCCGCACCGAGTCGGGGCGACACTGCCTGCCGCCACGGCGGATCGGCTGGCGGAGGTGCGCCGCCGGACCGGTGCGAGCTTTCCCGAGCTGGTGATCGCCGCGTTCGGGTGTTACCTGGCCGGTATGACCGGGGCCGACGAGGTGGTGATGGCGCTTCCGGTGGCCGTCCGCCCCACGGCGGCGCTGCGCCGGTCGGCGGGGTCGGTGTCGAACGTGGTTCCGTTGCGGCTGAACGGTATTCGCGGTATGTCGGTGCCGTCGGTGCTCGACCTGGTGCGATCGCGGGTGGTCGGGGCGCTGCGGCACCAGCGCTACCGATACGAGGACATGCAGCGCGACCGCGGCGAAAACCAGGTGGCGCGTGGCGGTTTCGGGCCGGTGCTGAATGTGCTCGGATTCGTCGAACCGCTGCGACTGGGGCCGCTGACCGCGCAGGCGCGACTGCTGTCGCTCGGTCCGGTGGAGGATCTGCTCGTCAACGGATATCAGCTCGGCCCGGACGAGCGGACCGCGCGCATCGATATGCAGGCCAACCCCGCCGTGTACTCGCAGGCCACCCTGCGTTGGCATCACGACCGTTTCCTGCGCTACCTCGACCGTTTCCTGGGCGCGGAGCAGGCGGTACCGGTGCCCGAACGGCCGCGCGCGGTCGCGGCGGAGCGGGTGCGATCGGATCGGCTGCTGCCCGATCTGCTGGCTGCGAGCCTGGGTGGCGCCCACCGCGGTCCGGTCTTCCCGGCCGGCGACGCCGAGCACGCCCGGCCGATGCCGGGTGACGTGGCAGAGGGTTCGGTGGCCGGGCAGCACGGTGTCGGCGACGGGGACGGTGGCGAAGCGTCGCGGCGCGTCGTGGAACAGCGGCAGGCTCGGCCGAACTCGATGGCGGCCGATGAAGCGGCGGGGTCGGTTGCGTTGCAGGACGGTGCGCGGCGGTGGTCGTATCGGGAGCTGGACGAGGAAACGTCGCGCTGGGCGCGGGAGCTGATCGAGTTCGGGGCGGGGCCGGGAACTTTCGTGGTCGTCGCCGTGCCGCGGTCGGGGGAGTCGGTGCTCGCGGTGTGGGCGGTGGCGAAGACGGGTGCGGCCTTCGTGCCCGTGGATCCGGCGGATCCGGCATCGCGGCTGGCCGCGCTGCTATCGGATTCCGGTGCGCGGCTGGGAGTTACGGTGGATCGGGTGCGGCCGGGGCTGCCGGAAGGGCTGGCCTGGCTGGTGCTCGACGACCCGGACACGGCCGAGCGGGTCGGGCGGCGGTCCGGCGGACCGGTCGGAGACGGCGATCGCCCGCGGCCGTTGCGCGCGGACCATCCCGCCTACGCGATCTACACCTCCGGAACCACCGGAACGCCGAAGGGCGTGGTGGCCACCCATCGCGGGCTGGGGCCGCTCACCGACCACATCGTCGAGCACTATGCGGTGGAACGGGATTCGCGGATCCTGCACGCGCACGCGCCGTCGTTCGACGCCCACCTGCTGGCGCTGCTGGGCGCCTTCGCCGCCGGTGCGCGGCTGGTGGTTCAGCCGGCGGACGTGGTGGCCGGCGTCGAACTGGCCCGGCTGGTGAACGGGGCGAGCATCACGCATTTCCTCACCACGCCGGCGGTGCTGGCGACGATCGCGCCGGAACAGGTCCCCCAGCTGCGGGTCGCCGTGGTCGGAGGCGAGAGCTGCCCGCCCGATCTCGTGCACCGCTGGGCGCCCGCGCTGCGGCTGTTCAACGGTTACGGGCCGACCGAAACGACCGTGATGGCAACGCAGTCCGCGCCCCTGGCGGCCGGTGAGCCGGTGCCGATCGGTCCGCCGCTGCCGGGGGTGCGCGCACCGGTGCTGGACCGGCGGCTGCGTCCGGTGCCGCCGGGTGCTCGCGGGGAACTGTACGTCGGCGGGCCGGGCGTCGCCGAAGGCTATCTGGGCCGTCCGGGCGCGACGGCCGAACGCTTCGTCGCCGACCCGTTCGGTACCGGTGAACGCTGTTACCGCACCGGCGATCTCGTCCGCGCCGAGGTGGACGGCGTGCTGGAGTTCCTCGGCCGCGGCGACGAACAGCTCACCGTGCGCGGCCGCCGGATCGAGCCGGCGGAGGTGGAGGCGGCGCTGACCGCACTGCCGGAGATCGCGCACGCCGTCGTCACCGTCGACCGAGCCGCCGCGGGTGACCGGCTGATCGGGTATGTCGTTGCCGCACAGGGCGTCCGAATCGACAGCGGGGACATCGTGCGCAAGCTGCGCGAACTGCTGCCCGCCGCACTGGTTCCCGGGCAACTGGTCGAGCTGGACCGGTTGCCGGTCACCGGGCACGGCAAGATCGATCGCCGTGCGCTCCCGGCGCCCGATGCCGCCCGGCGTCCCTACCGCGCACCGGAAACCGAACTACAGCGACTGGTGGCGGACCGGTTCGCGGCGGCGGTCGGCGCGGCACGCATCGGACTCGACGACGACTTCTTCGAGGCGGGCGGGAATTCCCTGCTCGGCGTGGCGGTCTCGGCCGACCTGGCGAGCGCGAGCGGGAAGCCGGTCACTGTGCGGTGGCTCTACACCACGCCGACCGTGGCCGAGCTGTCCGCCCGCATCGCCGGGCACGACGGCGGCGCCGCCGGTGACGACGCCCTCGGCGTTCTGCTCACCTTGCGCCGCAACGGTTCTCGGCCGCCGCTGTTCTGTGTGCACTCGGCGGTTCCGCTGGCCTGGTGCTACGCGGGGCTCGCCCGCCACATCACCGATCGGCCGGTGCTCGGCCTGCAGGCGCTGACGCTGGCCGGCGAACCGCGCTCCGGCGCCACCATCGACGAACTCGCCGACGGATACGCCGACGAGATCCTGCGCGCGCAGCCGGAGGGGCCCTACCACCTGCTGGGCTGGTCGCTGGGCGGGCAGATCGCGCACGCGGTCGCGGTGCGCCTGCGCGAGCGCGGGCACGCCGTCGCGCTGCTGGTGATGCTGGACAGCCTGATATTCCCCGACGACATGCCCGCGCCCCCGACCCCGCGGATGCGCGATCTGCTGACCCACCTGCTCGGTGACGAACCCGAGGACGGCGACGCGCTGGACGATCTCACCGCCGAGGCCGCCGCGGCCGAACTGGCCACCGCCGCAGCCTCGTTCGGCACCGGGCTCACGGCCGACCAGCTCGCCCGCCTGCACCGCGGATACGTCGACGGGGTGCGGCTGTCGCACGGCTACCGGCCGGGCGTCTTCGACGGCGACCTGCTCTACTTCTCGGCCACCCGCGGCGAGACCGAATGGCTCGGCGCGGACCTGTGGCGCCCTTACGTCACCGGCACGCTGACCGAACACCCCGTCGACGCCACCCACGCCCAGCTGACCAACGCCGATGTGGTCGCGACGATCGGCCCGCTGCTCGACGCGCATCTGGAGGGAATCCGATGACGCGGCAGCGGCGATCCGGTCGGTGGTTTTGCGGAGGCCACGGGTGGTCGTGCGGGCCAGCGGGAGCGAGGGCGGTCTCGTGACCGGCGGGCAGCGGGTGCGGGGGCGTGGCGGCACGGTGCGCACCGGGACGCGGACCGGGTTGCGCTGGTGGAATGTGTACGAGGATCGGGCATCCTGGGAGCGGCGGCATCCGGCGGCGCGGGTGTTCGCGCGGTGGGTGGACGAGCATCTGGTGCGGCCGCACGCCGAACTCGGGCGGGACGGGCCGGTATGCCCGTTCGTCTCGCACAGCGCCACGCGGCGGCTGGTCTGGGCCGGGCTGGCGCCCGAGAACGACCGATCGGCCGAATCCGATGTGCGGCGGACCATCGATGACGCGCTCGAGGTCCACTGCGCGTTGCGCGGCGAAAACCCTTCCGAGGCACGGGGTCTCACCTTGGTGACCATGTTCCCCGAACTGACCCGATTCGATCTGATCGACGCCGTGCACCGGGCCCGCAAGACCGAGGTGGTCGGGCAGGGGCTCATGCTCGGGCAGTTCTATCCCGGATGCGCGGTGCCCGGCCTGTGGAATCACGACTTCCGCCCGCTCGACGCGCCCGTGCCGATGCTGGTGCTGCGCACGATGATGAGTACCGACTTCCCGTTCCTGGCCGCCCGCAGCGACTGGCTCTACGCGTACCTCACCCGGATGGCGCCGAATCTGCCGGGCAAGCTGCGCTGGGCGATTGCCGAACGGATGCGCGTGGACGGCCCCGCCGCCGCCGAGATCACCGCGCTGCGCGCACACGCGCCGGGGGAACACGCCCGCTGACGTCGGCGGTATTCGCTGCGCCGCAATGGGATACTGACCGCATGCACCGGCTCCTGCGTTGCCTGGTTGTCCTGTTCGCGATGATTGCCGCAACTGTGCCGACAGTCGCCCACGCCGCCCCGACGGGCGGCCCGGCGATTCTCGACGTGCGCCCGCTCGGCGGCCGGCAGTTCGAGGTGGTGGTCTATTCCGCCGCCATGGCCAAGCCGATCACGGTGTGGCTGTCGCATCCCGGCGAGCCCGCTCCGGCGCTGTATCTGCTCAATGCGGTCGACGGCGGCGAGAACGGCGGCCCCTGGACCACCCGCACCGACGCCGCGCAGTTCTTCGCCGACAAGCCGGTCAACGTGGTGGTGCCGATGGGCGGGCGGGCCAGCTACTACACGAACTGGGCCGCCGACGATCCGGTGCTGGGGCGAAACCAGTGGTCCACCTTCCTGATTCACGAGCTGCCGCCGTTGCTGGCGGAGCGCTTCCAGGCGACCGGCCGCAATGCCGTTGCGGGAACGTCGATGTCGGCGACCTCGGCGCTGGATCTCGCGATCGAGGCGCCGGGAATGTATCAGGCGGTGGGCTCCTACAGCGGCTGCCCGCGCACCAGCGATGCGGTGTCGCGCGCCTACGTCCATTCGCAGCTGGGCATTTTCGGCGCCAATGCCGCCAATATGTGGGGTGGTCCGGGCGATCCGGCGTGGCAGGCGCACGACCCGGTGCTGAATGCCGACCGGTTACGCGGTGTGGCGCTCTATATTTCGGCCGGAACCGGCGGCGCGGGCGTGCACGACACCCTCGGTGACCCGTCGATCGGCGGCAATGCCGGTGTCCTGGCCGACCGGCTCGCGGTCGGCGGCCCGATGGAGTCGGTCGTCAACGGCTGCACCCGGGAACTGTCGGACCGTCTGGGGGCACTGGGCATCCCGGCCACGGTGGTGTTCCGGCCCGGCACTCACGCCTGGCCGTACTGGCAGGACGATCTGCACAACTCCTGGCCGGTGTTCGCCGCCGCCCTGGGTGTGTGATCGTCTGCCGGAGTGACGGACGGGCCCGAGTCGGCAGCTGACTCGGGCGTGCACCTGCTGCTCGGCCATGGTCATGGTGGCTGCCAGCGCCGCCGGGATCTCCGTGTCGGGGATGTCGCCGGGTTCGAGCGGTTCGACGGCATGAAAAGGGATGCTCGTCCGGTGCCCGGGACCTTGGCAACTCGAACATCGCGGTCGGCGGTGAATTCTGTGTGCGGCGGAACTTGTCGGTGGCAGGGGCAAGAATGCCGGTATGGCCTACGACGAGGAACTGGCCGATCGGATCCGGGATCTGCTCGGTCCGGCGCTGCCGGAGATGGTGGAGAAGAAGATGTTCGGCGGGCTGGCGTTCCTGGCCGGCGGCAATATGGCGGTGGTGGCCAGCGGTCACGGCGGCCTGATGGTGCGCGTCGATCCGGCCGATGCCGACCGCCTGGTCGACGGCGAGGCGGTGACCAGGATGGTGATGGGCGGCCGAGAGATGCGCAATTGGCTGCGGATAACCACCGAGGCGCTGGACGACGACGGCGTCCTGTCGGGGTGGATCGAGCGCGGCCTCGCCTACGCGCGCTCGCTGCCGGCGAAGTAGAGCGCGGGGCGGGCGGCGCTTCTGTTCGTGCCCGGTGAGTGCTACGGTGTGTCCCACGCCACGGTAGCTGCAACAGGTTCTAGTTTATTGTCGAGGCTCATGTCGAAGCGGCGATTCGTGTGCGGGATGAGGGCGACCCGGGGCCCGGGCGATCGTCGTGCGAGGAGGCGGACGCTATGACCGACACCGTTGATCCACGGGCGGTTGCGGCTCGGGTCACCGCGGAGCTGACCGGGCCGGGCGCGCCGTTCGAGGCGACGGTCGAGAACGTGCTCGGGGCGCCGATCCCGCAGCTGCGCACCCGGCGGCGTTCGCTGGTGGAGCAGCTCGACGCCTCGGCCGCGTGGGGTGAACGCGAGTATCTGGTGACGGCGGAGAGCCGGATGACGTTCGCGGAGCATCGGACCGCGGCGGGTGCGCTCGCGCAGGCACTGGCGGACCGATACGGAGTCGGTAAGGGCGACCGTATCGGCATTCTGGCGGCCAATACTCCCGAATGGGTGGTGGCGTTCTGGGCGGCGCAGTGTCTCGGCGCGATCGCGGTCGGGTACAACGCGTGGTGGGCGCCCCGGGAGATCGAGTACGGGCTCGGGCACACGCGGCCGTCGGTGGTGATCGCGGATGCGAAACGTGCTGTCCTGCTGAGTGAATCGGCGGGTTCGGGCGGTGGTCGCCGGGCCGAAGAGCCGGGCGGCGCGGGAGCCGAGGGCTCCGCTGTCCCCGTGCTCACGATGGAGGACGACGTTCCCCGGCTGATTGCCGAATACGCCGGTGCCGCACCGCGCGCCGCCGTCGCCGAGGACGATCCGGCGGTGGTTCTGTACACCAGCGGCACCAGCGGGCGACCCAAGGGAGTCGTGCATTCGCACCGGAACCTGGTGGCGGTCACCGATTATCACCGTTTCACCGATGCCATGGTGGCCGGTATGCGGGGGCAGCTGTACCGGGAGCCCAGCGATAAGCGCTTCCTGCTGACCTCGCCGCTGTTCCACGTCGCGAGCCTGCACAACCTGGTGATCCCGCGCCTGGCCACCGGGGCGGCCGTAGTGATGCACCAGGGTCCGTTCGAGGTCGAGCGGCTGCTGCGGCTGGTGGAGCGCGAGCGGGTGACCAACTGGGGCGCGGTGCCGACAATGGCGAGCCGGATGCTCGAACACGACCTGTCCGGCTACGACCTGTCGTCGCTGACCGCGTTTTCGCTCAATGCCGCGCCCTCGTCCCCGGCATTTCACCAGCGGCTGCGCGAGCGGCTGCCGGTCGCCCGGGTGGCGCTCACCACCAGCTACGGATTGACCGAAAGCGGTACGGCCGCAACGGTTGCCACGCCGCCGGAACTGGCCGCGCATCCGGATACGGTGGGGCGTCCCATCCTGGGTGTCGCGGTGGAGATCCGCGACCCGGACGGGCGGCCCGTGCCCGACGGCGAGCAGGGCGAGATCTGCATCCGCAGCCCGTACGTGATGCTCGGCTACTGGGACGACGAGGCCGCCACCACGGCCGCCATCGACGGCGACCGCTGGTTGCGTACCGGCGATTTCGGGACGGTCGAGGACGGTCGGCTCCGATTGTCCGGCCGCCGCACCGATCTCATCGTGCGCGGCGGAGAGAACGTGTACCCCACCGAGATCGAGAACGCGCTCGACGAACATCCCGCGGTGCTGGAATCGGCCGTGCTCGGGATCGCGCACGACGATCTCGGACAGGAGGTGGCGGCCGTCGTGGTGGTGGCCGATCCGGCCGCTGTCACCGAGTCGGCGCTGCGCGAGTTCGCCACCGAGCGGCTGGCCTACTTCAAGGTGCCCGCTCGCTGGGTGATCACCGACAAGCCCTTGCCGCGCAACGCGACCGGCAAGGTCGTCCGCCGCGAGATAGTGATCTGACGGCGGGGGTCGTTCCCCGGCGCCGGGGATACCGGAAGAGGAATACCGATGTACGACAGCATCATCTGCGGGCCGGTGATCGTGCCGACGTCGTGGTGATCGATCCGCAGCGGCTCGACGAGAGTGTGGACGGCTATGCCGAGCAGCCCGCGCCGTACTACGACAACCTTTCTCGCATGGTGAATCGCAACGACGCCACCGTGACGGCCGTATTCGTCGGGGGCACTTACATTTCGGCGAGGGGAAGGCGGCCGAGGTGCTCGGTACCCGGCGCACCGGTCGGTTCCCGCGGGCCGCCTGATCCGTGACCCGCTCGGCCGTGCCGATGTCAGGCGAGCCGGGAAGGTGCGGCCGGTGGGTCGCGCCGGGGCAGGGCGCGGGGCCGGTCCGGGCCCGGTACGAGTCACCACCGGGCCGGGTGGTGGCGCTGCTGGGCGCCCGCGTCGGCGAGCACGGTGTGCCGCAACCCCGTACAGTGGCGGTGCCCGCTACATCCTGGTGTTCGACCGGCAAATACTGGACGGCCTCATTTTGTCTGCGAATAGTCCTGTTTTTCGTATCCGGCTGCCGAATTCCGGTCAATAGCACCGATCTTCGAATCATCCCGCTAGGCTTGATATTGACGATCTGGTCCCGAAGGGTGGCCGCGCCGCGTCCGCATCTACCCGGGGGATCTCCGATGACTCCTGTCGAACCCGTAATTCCCGGCGACCAGCCCGCTCACGATCAGCGATCGCCCGCCCCGCCCGTCGTGCGCCCCGCGCCCGCGGATCGGGACATGGTCGTAGAACTGAGCGATCAACTGATCGATCGCATGTTCGCGATCGGCTTGCGCGTCCACAACGAGCTGGTGCGCTCCCGGCGCGCCGGCACGCCCAGGGAACGCAGGCAGGTGGACACCGTCACCATCACGTGCGCGATCGATGAACTCGACCGACTGATCCGCACCACCCGGACGTCCGTAGACCAGCTCGACGGGCCGGAGTTGCCATAGCGGGCGGGTCCAGTTCCCTTCGGGGCCTGTTCACCCGCGGCCGGCGCAACGCAGGGCCCAGGCGAGGGTTCCGACGGCGGCGGTATTCGCGATGCCGCGCAGGATGTTCAGCCGCACCCACGCCCCCTCGAACTGCCGTCGGAGCGCGGCGAGATCGCCACCGGCGGTGTCGGCGAGGCGGTTGTTGAGCGGGATGTTGCCGCCGGCGGTGATCAGGAGGCTGGTCACGTTGAGCACCAGCGCCGCCAGGATCCACCACAGCACGGTGCGCTGATCCGCGCGCAAATGCAGCGCGGCCGCCAGCGCGGTGAACGCGACCGATCCGAGAAAGCTGAACATGAAGACCGGATTGACGATCACCACATTGATCCGGTTCATCACCGCCACGAAGGTGCGATCATCGACCTGCCGCAACGCCGGCATCACCGAACTGGCATAGGCATAGAACACACCGGCCAGCAGGCCGGTCGAAATGGTCGCCACCACAAGGGAAGTGGTGCCGAGTGTCGAGGTGGTGCTTGCCTGCATCGTTGTCATGGAACAAGTACATCCCGGGTGGATGGACCAGGCCATCGTCATGACGCTCATGCACATAAGCGAGCGTCCATACCGGAAGACTCGCGGCTGGTCGGGAAGCACACCGGACGGCGGTCTGATCATCCAGCTCTACGTCGACCGCTGGGAATGGCTGATCCCGCTCGTCACCAGCTACGGCGCCGACGTCCTCGTCGAAGAACCGACCGAACTACGCCACGCCATCACCACGCACCTGACGCGGGCACTTGACGCCTATGAACAGGCAGTTTTCAATAAGGACAGCGGCCCGCCGCTGAGCGCTTCGGACTACCGCGCTCCACCACACCCCCATCCGGAACCCGAGTACTGCCGCGAGGACACCGACGCGGGCCACAGCATCCAGACGAACGCGGGCGCGGCAGCTCAGAATCGGTCACAGTCACGCGGTGGTCTCGCTCCCCAGAGGAATTGACGTGTGGATAGTGGCGTTGGTCAGCGTCGATGTCTGTCGAAGGGGGATATGGCGCTACTGTCGTTCGAGCAGGAACAGTGCCACGGTCAGGTGGACGAGGCACTCGTCAGGGTGGTGGTTCCGATGGGCGAAGCGTAGCTCGTAGGCTCGCGCTTCGGTCAGTTCGAGCAACTGCACCTGGCACATGTGCTCGGCCAGTGGGCCATCGGCCATCACAAAGCTGTTGGTACTCAATGGGTCTCCGGCCACACTCGCCGGGGTGGAAACTCCGTCTCTTCCCCCTCCGGCCCCTGTTCCGGCGGGAGCCGCAGACGCCCGGCCCGAACGGCCGTCACCAATTCGTCGAACGATTCTATGTACCAGGACAATTCGGCCGCATCACGCGCGCTGTGCTCGGGATCCTGCTGCCGGAGGGCATGCAGGACATACTTCCATGCCAACCAGGCAACCCACTGGCCGTACGATGACGGACTTCGCGGCGCATCATCTTGGTAGACAACGTCTTTGGTATGCCCGCCCGCTTCGCGGTCGATGAACCAGATGTACAGGTTCAGCTGTTCGTCGATCTTGGTCATGTCCTTCGGTCGCTGCTCATACACGTGCCGCCAGATCCCCGCCAGTTCTCGTCCTCCACGCAGCATCACCGTGCTCGGTTCCTCCGCTCCGGCGCACACCCGGAGGAACGGTGCGCAGTCCGGTAGTGGCTGATCCGGCATCGCTTCCACCGGAGGCACGGTGAATGCCAGCGGTCGGTCCGGGATGAGGCCGTAGTGGACGTGGTGAACGGGCCGGGCGGACGACTCGGCCGGTCGGTTGTCAGGCATAGATCATGCATCCCTTCGGTAGGGGGAGGTGTGAAACGCGAAGAACGAAGACGGAAGAACGAAAATCATTGTGAGAAAATGAATGTGGAACTGTTGCCCGGGTACCAGGCAACCGTCCAGGTCCTGCTTCAGTCCCATAAGTCCGCGCACGCCAACGGCGGCAGATCCGGGTGCACCTCGTCATCGACAGTGACAATGAGCTCTGGAAAGCCCTGCGCCAGTTCATCAGCCACGTTCTCCGCTTGCTCGGCACCGGCCTGGAAGTCCAGTCGGAGCGCACCGGATTCGATGTGAATGTGGCGGATACGCCGGAGTGGCCGGGGCGGGACGACGGGCCGCATCCGGCATCACATCCCCGGCCGCAGTCGCCGACCGGATTCGACCTCCGCCGTCAGGCGGGCGTATGCGGCGCACAGTTCGCTCAGCAGGTGAGCTTCGGCCGGCAGCAGGCGGGTACCGCCCTGTTCGGCACCCACCGGCGCATTCCCCGTGGCGCCGGCCCCGGCCCCCAGCTCCGCCATCCGGGCCGCGATCTCCCCGATGGTCTCGGTGTGCGTGGGCGCGGCCGCGTCCGGCGCACTGCGCTCCGGTTGTGTATTCATCTCGATCACCGCGGACGTGTCGTGGACGGCACCAGACGACCGGCCCCGGCCAACACCTGTAGTGCGGCAGCTTTGCGCGGGCAGCGCTTCGCCCGGCAGGCAATATGGAACTGCACGATGAGGTGAGCACGTTCGACGCTGAACGGCGTCTCCGGTGCGTAGTGGGTTTCCTGCCCGGTCAGCGCAATGGTTTGATGCATGGCCAGGGTGTGCATTCGGAAGTCGCCGAACCCCAATGCGGACAACGTTTCCGGTGCGGTATCGCCGTCGAGCGTGCGGGCCGCGTCGAGCACGAGCCATCTGTCGAGGCTGCTCAGCATCCATGCCGCGCGCAGCACATCCGTGCACAGATGTGCCTCGGGCACAAAACCGCTCAGTGCTGCCGCGATCTCGCGTTCGGACGGGACGGTGACAGTCATCCTCACCTCGAATCTCGTGGTTGTGAATCATTGGGGAATCGGCTGCTGTCCGGGGTCAGTTCGCCGTTGTCGACCAGCCAGCGGTAGGCGTCGCGCTTGCTGGCGCACCAGTGCCGGTCGCAGTTGCGATGCAATTGCATCCCACGATGGGCGGTCGTCGAATCGGCGATCGGTGCACCGCGGCCCTCATGGTCGAGACGGAGCCGGATCGTGTACGTCCCCCTTTCCGGTTGCGGTTCCGGTGCCGGGGTGTCGTCGGCAGGAATCACCTTCGCGAACCAGTACAGGGTCATGCACACGAACGCCCAGACCGCCAGCGTCATGCCCAGCGCGGGCGCCTCGCCGCTCACGGCCGGTCCACCCGCCGGCCGCGTAGCCAGCATTCGCGCGGCTCGACGGCCATCACGGACGCGAACGCGGATGCCGTGATCAGGCCGTCGCCGAGGTGTTCGCTACTCGGGGTGAATACGCCGTCGACGTCGGCGGCCGCGCACGCGCTGATCAGTTGTGCCGTGGGCGCCGCCCACATGCTCGCGGCACCGATGTACTCGCGCACCAGCTCGTACGGGCCGTCGTCGATCTCGCGGCGGATCATCCGATAGTGCCGGTCGGCGCTTGGGCCCGACAGATCGGCGCGTATCCAGATGATGACTCGCATCGGCCGGTCGGCCCCACTGGCGGACGGCTCCACTGTGCGGGCGTTCACTCGTAATCCCCCATTCCGGCGCTGGTGTACGCGGCCGCGGCCAGGTACGACGGGCACACACCCGGCGCCGCGTGGTCGGCGTGCATCCTGAGTAGCCACCCTGCATATTCGCGATCGGTGATCATCGGCTCCGCGCTGCACTCGTTTCGCTCTGTCCCGCAAGTCATCTCGACTACCTCGGTCGACTCGACAGGGTCGGATGCCTGCCGCCGGGGCGATGAAGGAAGACCCCGGCGGGGAGGCGCCCGGAGACGCCGAAGGCCAGAACCGCGAGGGATGGCGAAATTGCCGCGAGGACACTCCGCCACTTGTGGGTCCAACTCCAGCCCATTTTCGGATTCCCTTTGACTCAGATCGGGCAATCTTTCTGTTCCAGTACGTAACAAGGCTGGACCTGCAACGATCCTGAGCAAAGGGTAGGACTACACGGGCTTTAGCGATTTCTAGCGAGGCGATGTGACCACTTGGTGGACGGGCGCGGCAGTGAAGGCGCTGCGCATGGCGCTGCGGATGAGTCAGGCCGACTTCGCCCGGATGCTCGGCTGCGGCCAGAGAACTGTAAGTGGTTGGGAGAGAGGACAATCCGGTATTAATAAGACCGCCCAGCTTGCGCTGGACGAGGTTTGCGCAACACTGGATCCTGTGGTGCGAGCACGTTTCGAAGTGCTCGTCGAGGAGGATGACGTGGATCGAAGGGAATTCCTGAAGACAGCGGCTCTGGCGGCAGCCACAGCGGGTTCGGCTACGCCGACTGTCACCCCGGCGTCAATCGGGCATCTGCGGCAAACCGTGCACACGCTGAAGCTGCTGGACGACTCACTGGGTTCCGACGCCGCTAAACCGCTCATCGACGCCGCGGCGCGTACCTGCACGTCGCTGTTGCCGTACTGCCCGGAGCTGTTGAAACCTGATCTGTCACGGCTGACCGCTGAATCGGTTGCTTCCAGCGCGTGGGCGGCATGGGATCAGAAGGAGACCAGGCTGGCCGACCGGCTGTACAAGCAGGCATACGAGCACGCACTAGAGGCGGGCGACACCGACGTGCAAGCCGGGATCCTGGTAGATCGCACCTGTCTCGCTGTGGGGACCCACCGGTACTCCGATGCCGCCGACTACGCCGAGGGTGCGCTGGCCATCCGAGTACGTGACCCCCGGATGGCCGACCTCTTGGCATTGCACGCTGCGGAGGCGTACGCGCACGCCAACCGACGACAGGATGCCCGTAAACAGCTGGAAACTGTCTCGCGAAAATACACGGACAGGACGACGCCCGCCCAGTCGTACGCCTACATGATGGCCGAATGGGTCTCCATCTACCTCAACGGTTCCGTCTTGGAAGCGACCGGCGACCGCCGGGGTGCGGCTGAGGCAGTGGAGGAGTCGTTGCCACTCATCCCGTCGGATGCTGTACGCGATCAGGCTTCGACACTGCTCCGATTGGCTCGGCTCACCGCACCGCAGGACCTCGATCGCGCCACCGACGCCGCCAAGCAAGCCGTTCAACTCGCCAGGAAGAACACCTCGCCACGGTTGCGGGAGAACTACCGGAAGACCCGTGATCTGCTGTCACCGTGGGACGGTAGTTGTGCACTGCGCGATCTCGATGCGGTCGCCGATGAGGTGCTGTTCATCCGATGATCGACCGAATACAGTGACATAGGATTATCGCACGCATTAATAGAATTACGCGTTGTGCCACAACAATACTGGATGCTACGGGATGTGGTCGAGCCGCTCATTCGGCGGCCCCCCGCCGGATGAGCGGCTCGCCGAATCGGATGTCTCCCAGAGGATGAGATCGTCGTCTTCGGCGATCGTGACCATAAGCCGCCCGTCCGGACTGAACGCTATCGAGCGCACGTAGTTATCGTGCTCGGTGAGCGGCGCATTCACTACGCCTGGGCGCGTTGGCGGACACAACCGCGAGCGACATCCCGAACCTGTAGGCTCGAACTCTAGACGACTCCCGTTCCGGCAGGTCGGGCTGCCCGGTGGGCGGGCAGGGTGAACCCCTGTTGGCCGTGGGTGTTCCAGGCGTGGATGATGCCGAGGCCGAGCATTTCGTATTGCCAGAGTTCGGCGGTCTTCAGGGCGTGGTGGAGTCGGCACAGGCATTGCAGATTGCCGAGGACGCTCCAGCCGCCCACTGCCGGGTTGCGGTGGTCGAAGGGGACGATGTGGTCTATCTGGCAGTCGGTGGCGGGGGTGGTGCAGCCCGGGTGGCGGCAGGTCCCGTCGCGCAGCCGGACCGCCGCGGTGAGTGCGGCACCGGGTTGGTAGGTGAGGGCACCGGGTGGTGCTTGGTGAAATCCGCCGTGCCCGTGTGGATCCCAGGCGCGAATTGCCGCGGGATTCTTGTCGGCCATGGCTTCGAGGTTGTCGATGACCTGTTGCCAGAGCACGGGGGAGGGGCGGGTGGTGCGGCGCGGAGCCGTGCCGAATACGGCGCCGGCGGGTAGGCGGCGGGTGCGGGCGACGCTCACCCCAGTGTCCGGGGGCGGCTGGGGGACCAATTCTCGTGCGGCGGCGCTGTGTTCGACGGATGTGTCCGGACGTGGCCGTGACGGCGAACCCGCACTGACGGCGTCGGCTGCGGGGGAATCGTCAGAATATGTTTCGAAATGTCTTGTGCCGCAGTCGATATGCGGACTGTTGTCGATATGTGGACTGTTCCGGGTGCGGTCGCGCCTCGGCTCGGTGCGGCGGCGAATCTTGTGGCCAGGATATGTCGCCAGCAACGGATTGTTGGCGGCCATCGCCTCCGCGCCGACATCGGCAGGCGCCATGCCCGCGTGGACCGCTGAGCGCGTGGGAGCGATGTCGAGCCGCTCGGCGGTGTGGATGATGGCTTGCCAGGTCGCGTCTTTCGCGAGTTCACGGGTGGTGGCGGCGTCCAGGCAGCCGTAGCCGTCGAGGACGGCCGGGCTACCGCCGATGCCGAGCAGGGTGTCGACATCGCAACTGATGTGCAGCTGAACCTCGGGCGTGGCATGGACCGGGTTGTGGCGGGCGGCGCAGTCCGCGCTCTGGCAGGTGCATCGCAGGCTACTGTGTCCGCGCACCACCGCCATGTAGGCGTCGGCATAGCGCTGCTGCACATCGCGGTGATCGAGGGCGCACACGGTCTTGACCATCTGCCGCAGCTGCTGCCAGATCTCGGTGGTCTCCGCGGCGGTAAGCACCGCCCTGACCGCACCCATTCCGTGCGGCGCCCGCTGCGAATTCACCCGCCGACTCTGCTGTGCCCGCTCGACAGCATGCTCGGCGCCCTCCGGATCGGATTCCAGCAGTAGCCGATCGATCTCGACCCCCAGCGCTCGTGGCGCCAGGCGCTGCGCCACCGCGACGACGGTGGGTTCGATGGCGAACACGACCGCCGCCGGGGCCGCGGCGGTGTGTTCACAGATCGTGCGCACCTGTGCCGTGCCGATCCGGCCGGTAACGAACGCCTCCCGGATATCGTTGTGCCGCTCCAGAGTTCGGGTGGTGCGGATCCATGCACCGACGGCCGGATAACTGTTCGTGGTAGCCAGTGCCACCTCCGCGATCCCCGACCTCCGAGCAGCCTCCGCATCGAAATCGGCCCCGGGTGCGGCAGCGGCGTGATCGGACCGCAGGGCGACATACTGTGCCGCCAGCGCCATCTTCCGGGCGGCCGCGGCGGCCTCCTCGCGAGCGGCCGCGGCGATTTCGGCGAGCAGTTCCCGCTCGCCGTCGAGGATCGCCACGCTGTCGCTCATGTGTTCGATATTAGTGTGGACTTGATTGTTGGACAACGCTTTTCACATCGGCCTCGGAGAGCATCTGCGGTGCATTCCGGGTGCCGAAACCGGCCCGGCCCCGGTCACCGTTGACTCGAGTTCGTATCCGCGGTGGTGCGGCCGAGTTCGGTGCGGGCTCGGAGCAGCCTGCGGTCACCGCTGCCTACTATCGGATCCGCGTCGTCGAGCTGTTCGGCGGAGGCGACTTGTGATCTGCGGGGTGCTCAGCGGGTTCGGGTCGGTGGGACCGCCGGGGATTCCCAGGCTCGGGCGTAGCGCCGCTTGTCGGGGGCGTCTTGTTCCTTGCTGCGATAGACGATGTAGGGGCGGGTCAGGTAGCCGATGGGGGCGCTGAACATGTGGACCAGGCGGGTGTAGGGCCAGATGCCGATGAGGGTGAGGACCAGCAGGCCGTGGGCCTGGAAGGTCCAGGGGGTGCCGATCATCAGCTCGGGTTCGGGGTGGAGCGTGAAAAGGCTTCGGAACCAAGGGGATACGGTTTCGCGGTAGTTGTGCCTGCCCCAGAGCAGGTTGCTGCCTACGGTATTGAGCAGGCCGGTGATCAGGGCCCCGGCGAGCAGGACGTACATCACCTTGTCGTTGGTGGTGGTGGCCTGCCGGACGGCGGGCACGGTGAGGCGGCGGTAGAGCAGGATGGCGATGCCCGCGATGACGGCCACGCCTGCGATCGTGCCCGCCGAGACCGCGACCAGGTGGTAGACGTGCTCGGAGATGCCGACCGCCGCCGTCCACGACTCCGGGATGAGCACGCCGAGCACGTGCCCGCCGATGACGCCGAGCATCCCGAAGTGGAACAGCGGGCTGCCCAGGCGCAGCAGGCGGCTCTCGTAGATCTGGGAAGACCTTGTGGTCCAGCCGAATTGGTCGTTGCGGTAGCGCCACAGGTGGCCGAGCAGGAACGAGGTGAATGCCACGTAGGGCAGGGTCATCCAGAGGACTGTGGTCATCGTCGGCCTTCCGTTCCGGCGAACAGCGAGGGGTCCATGGCGAACGGGTCCAGGCCGACCTCTTCCTCCGGCGGGCCCTGGGCGGCGAGCTCGGCGATGCGGCGGCGGTCCGCGGTGGTCAGCGGCGGGAGGGTCGCGACCACGGCGGCGAGGACGCCCGCGTACGGAGATCCGCTGTCCGACAGCGACAGTCGCAGCAACTCGATGACGGGGACGTGCTCGCCGAGCAGGCGTTCGCCGCCGATCGGATCGACGGTGGCGGCGAACTCCAGCAGCACCGGGAGGTGGTCCGGCAGCTCCGTGTCGTCGAGTTCGGCGCCGGCGTGGCGGTAGGCGTGCTTGAACCTGAGCAGGGCCATGCCGCGCTTGCGGGTGTCGCCGTAGGCGTAGTAGGTCAGGTGCAGGCTGGCGCGGCGGCGCAGGTCGAAGGTCTCGACGTACTGCTGGGCCAGGGTGAGCGGTTCCGTGGTGCACAGATGGACGAGGAAGCGGTCCAGGTCGTCGCGCACCCCGTCCGGCAATTCCGCGATGGCGGCACTCAGTTCCTCCGCCATACCCAGGGTTTTCTCGCCGGGGTAGTCGAGCAGTAGTGCCGCTATCCGCCACACCAGGCGGCGGTCGCGCTCGGGCATCCGCACGGCCGGCTCGGGGCGGCGGCGTAGTTTCAGCAGGCTCATCGGGTGGTCCTTCCGTCGCGGCCGTCCCGTCGTCCGGGCGGACGTCGGCGATCGGGCGTTTCCGGTGGTCGAGCGGACCGGCGAGAGATGCCGCCGGAACCCGGCTCTCGCCGCGACGATGCGACGTGCCACGTGCGGGCGGGCCGGGCTACCGTGTCGGGTCGGATCGGATCGGACGGGTATCGAGCCCTCGGCCGCGACCTCCGCGGTCGTTGTGCCGCCTCCGACCGTCGGGGCCGGATGTGGGGGTGAGACGTCATCTCGCCACCCGGCTCGGCGCGGGCGTGGTGGCGCCGGAACCGCCTGTTGTATCGGCGTGGGAGCCATTGCCGTTCGTATCGACCGCCGACACGCGGTCGGCTCCGTCGGCGCCGGACCCGTTGTGCCCGTTGCCCTTCGCCCCGTTCCGCTCGGGCAGCAGGCCGTCGGTGTGCTTGCCGTCCCAGTTGAGCAGGTTGACGCGGTTCGACTTCTCCTCGGGTGCGGCGCCGTTGGTGTCGGTGAGGTGGAACTTCTCTACCATGGTGTCGAAGGCGGTCATACCGGGGCCGCCGTCGGTGTCCAGGCTGCACCCGGTCGCCAGCGAATCCAGTTCGTGCGCACGGGAGGTCGCTCCGCTGGGGATGACGTAGCGGTCCTCGTATTTGGCGATGGCCAGCAGCCGGTACATGGCCTCGATCTCCTCGGGCTCGAGCCGCACCGACTCCGGGATGGACAGGTCGGGCTCCTGGCCGAGGTTGATCGAGCGCATGAACGACCGCATACCGGCCAGCCGCTGTAGCGCCGCGCGCACCGGGCCGACATCACCCGCGGTGAACAGTTCGGCCAGATACTCCACGGGGATGCGCAGGGCGTCGATGGCGCCGAACAGGTTCGACACGTTCTCGCCGTCGTTCCCGGTCTCCGACAGCACATCGACCACCGGCGACAGCGGCGGCACGTACCAGACCATCGGCATGGTCCGGTACTCCGGATGCAGCGGCAGCGCGATCTGATAGTCGACGATCAGCTTGTAGACCGGCGAATCCTGCGCCGCGGCAATCCATTCGGGCGAGATTCCGGCGCGCTCCGCCTCGGCGATCACGCGCGGATCGTGCGGGTTCAGGAACACGCCCAGCTGCGCCGGGTAGAGGTCGGTGTCGTCGGTCGCGGACGCCGCGTCGAGCACGGCGTCCGCGTCGTACAGCATGACCCCGATGTAGCGCAGCCGCCCCACGCAGGTCTCCGAGCACACCGTCGGGATGCCGACCTCCACGCGCGGGTAGCAGAACGTGCACTTCTCCGCCTTGCCCGTCTTGTGATTGAAGTAGATCTTCTTGTACGGGCAGCCGGTGACGCACTGCCGCCAGCCGCGGCACTTGTCCTGGTCGACCAGGACGATGCCGTCCTCGGTGCGCTTGTAGATCGCGCCGGAGGGGCACGACGCCGCGCAGGACGGGTTGAGGCAGTGCTCGCAGATGCGCGGCAGGTAGAACATGAAGGTCTGCTCGAACTCGAGCTTCACCTGTTCGGACAGCTTGGCCAGCAACGGATCCTTGCCGACCTGCTCCGGGCCGGAACCCAGGTCGTCGTCCCAGTTGGCGCCCCAGGTGACCTTCGTATCCTCGCCGGTGATCAGCGATTTCGGCTTGGCCACCGGGGTGGTGTCCATGGCCGGTGCGCTCAGCAGATTGTCGTAGTCGTAGCTCCACGGGTCGTAGTAGTCCGACACCGTGGGCAGGTCCGGATTGGCGAAGATGTTGAGCAGCCGCTTCATTCGCGACCCGGATTTCAGGGTGAGCCGGCCCTTGCGGTCCAGCCGCCAGCCGCCCTTCCACTTCTCCTGATCCTGGTACTGCTTCGGATATCCTTGTCCCGGACGGGTTTCGACGTTGTTGAACCACACGTACTCGGTGCCCGCCCGGTTGGTCCACGCCTGCTTGCAGGTGACCGAGCAGGTGTGACAGCCGATGCATTTGTCCAGGTTCATCACCATGGCCAGCTGTGCCATGACACGCATGTCAGTACTCCTTCCGTGACGACGTGTACCGCCGCCGGACGGTGGTGGCGTTGCCGGTCGTTCCGGCGCGGGGCATGTCAGTACTCCACGTGCTGGGAGCGTTTGCGGATGGTGGTGACCTCGTCACGCTGGTTGCCGGTGGGGCCGTGGTAGTTGATCGCGAAGGACTGCTGGGCGTAGCCGCCGATCAGATGCGAGGGCTTGATCATGATGCGGGTCAGGGCATTGTGGATACCGCCGCGCTTACCGCGGCCGACGAAGGAGTCGCCGTTGGCACCGCCGCCGGAGGAGGTCCCATTTGTACCGCCGCCGGAGGAGGCCCCATTTGTACTGCCGCCGTTGTTCTTCGGTCCCTCGATGCGGGGCACGGCGACGGCACGGTCCTGGGCGTGGTACATGAACACGGTGCCCTCGGGCATGCGGTGGCTCACGATTGCGCGGGCGACGACGACACCGTTGCGGTTGATCGCCTCGATCCAATCATTATCGGCCACACCGATTTTCGCGGCGTCCAGCTCCGACATCCAGATCGCCTGACCGCCGCGGGAGAGCGTGAGCATGTGCAGGTTGTCCTGGTAGGCCGAGTGGATCGACCATTTCGAATGCGGGGTCAGGTAGCGCACGGTGACGCCGTGCTCGCCGACCTCGCCGACGCCGGGCTCCCGGAACAGGGCGGTCATATCGAGGGGTGGCCGGAAGATCGGGAGTTGTTCGCCGAGTTCGATCATCCAGTCGTGGTCGAGGTAGAAGTGCTGGCGGCCGGTGAGGGTGTGCCAGGGCTTGAGCCGCTCGGTGTTGATGGTGAACGGCGAGTAGCGGCGCCCGCCGGTCTCGGAGCCGGACCATTCCGGCGAGGTGATCACCGGAACGGGCCGGGCCTGGGTGTCGGCGAAGGTGATTCGCTTGCCCTCGTGCTCGGCCGCCAGGTCGGCCAGCTCCGTTCCGGTGCGGCGTTCCAGGGCCTGGAATCCCTCGACCGCGAGCCGCCCGTTGGTGGTGCCGGACAGCGCCAGGATCGCCTCGGCCGCGTGGATGTCCTTGGCCAGCGACGGACGGCCCTGTCCGGCACCGGAAATCACGGTGCCGTTGACGCCGGCGAGATAGCTCACCTCGGCCTCGGGGTGGGTGGTGACGCCCTTGGTGGTGAGGCCGAGCGACTCGACCAGCGGCCCGAGCGCGGCCATCTTCTCCGCGAGCTTCGGGTAGTCGCGCTCGACCACAACGAGTTTCGGCATGGTCCGGCCGGGGATCGGCTCGCACTCGCCGGCCTTCCAGTCCAGCACCCGGCCGCCGGGCTGGGCCAGCGCGTCGGGGGAATCGTGTTGCAGCGCCACCGCGACGAGGTCCTTGCGGACACCGAGGTGCTTCTCGGCCAGCCAGGAGAATCCGCGCGCGATGCGGTGGAACGCCTCGAAATCGGTCTTCGCCTCCCACGGTGGGGAGATGGCGGGGGAGAAGGCGTGCACGAACGGGTGCATATCCGTCGAGGACAGGTCGTGCTTCTCGTACCAGGTCGCCGCCGGCAGCACGATATCGGAGAACAGCGTGGTCGAGGTCATCCGGAAGTCCAGTGACAGCAGCAGATCCAGCTTCCCGCTGGGCGCCTCGTCGCGCCATTCCAGCTCCTGCGGCCGGATTCCGGTGGTGTCGGTCGTCTGCAGGTTGGAGTCGGCGCCGAGCAGATGCTTGTGGAAGTACTCGTTGCCCTTACCGGACGAGCCGAGCAGGTTCGCCCGCCACACCGTCAGGCAGCGCGGGAAGTTCTCCGGCGCGTCCGGATCCTCACACGCGAACCGCAGGTCGCCGGACTTCAGCCCGTCGACCACGTGGTCCTGCGGCGTCTTGCCCGCGGCCTCGGCCTCGTCGACCAGGTCCAGCGGATTGCGGTCGAAGGTCGGATACGACGGCATCCAGCCCAGCCGCGATGCCAGCGCGATGTTGTCGGCGGCGGTGCGCCCGGCGAACCGCCCCGATGCCAGTGGGGAGGAGAAGGATTCGGCGGTGAACGGGTCGTAGCGCCACTGATCGTTGGCCAGGTACCAGTACACCGTGCCCTGCATCTGCCGCGGCGGCCGCTGCCAGTCCAGGCCGAATGCCAGTGTCGCCCAGCCGGTCACGGGTCGGCACTTCTCCTGGCCGACGTAGTGTGCCCAGCCGCCGCCGTTCACGCCCTGACAGCCGGTCAGCAGCGTCAGCGTGAAGAACGACCGGTAGATCTGATCGGAGTGGAACCAGTGATTGGTGCCGGCACCCATCAGGATCATCGAGCGGCCGCCGGACCGATCGGCGTTGTCGGCGAACTCGCGGGCGATGCGCGCCGCCTGCACGGCCGGGACGCCGGTGATGGCCTCCTGCCAGGCCGGTGTGTAGGGCCCGTCGGGATCGTCGTAGCCGGTCGGCCAGTTGCCCGGCAGGCCGTCACGGGCCACGCCGTACTGAGCGAGGAGCAGATCGAACACGGTCGTCACCCGCTTGCCCGCAACGATTCTGGTCGGTACCCCGCGGGTGAGCACCCCGCCCTCGCTGCCGTCGAAGCGGGGAAACTGCACGGCCGCAGCGTCGTTGGTGCGGCCGTGCAGCGTCAGCAGGGGATCGACGTCCCCCAGGTCCAGATTCCAGTGCCCGGCGCCGGATTCGGAGAAGCGGTGGCCCAGCGTGCCGTTCGGCACCACCGGATTTCCGTCGGCGTCCAGCAGCACCGTCTTGTGCTCGGCGCCCTCGGAGCCGAACTCCGCGAGCCCGCTCGCGGCGAGATCGGCGGCGGTGAGGAACTTTCCGGGCACCCAGGTATGTCCGCGGTACTCGCCGTCGGCGTTCCAGCCCTCGTGCTCGTCGAGGGTGATCAGGAACGGCAGATCGGTGTACTGCCGCACGTAGTCGAGGAAACGGGGCGTGGACTTGTCGACGAAGAACTCCTTCAGCACCACGTGCCCCATCGACATGGCAAGCGCCGCATCGGTTCCCGGCCGGGCCGGCACCCACTCGTCGGCGAACTTGGTGTTGTCGGCGTAGTCCGGCGAGACCACGACCACCTTCTGCCCGCGGTAGCGCGCCTCGGTCATGTAGTGCGCGTCCGGGGTGCGCGTCACCGGCACGTTGGAGCCCCACATGATCAGGTAGCCGGCGTCGAACCAGTCGGCGGACTCCGGTACGTCGGTCTGGTCGCCGAACACCTGCGGCGAGGCCACCGGCAGATCGGCGTACCAGTCGTAGAACGACAGCATCGACCCGCCCAGCATCGAGATGAACCGCGCCCCCACCGCATGCGACACCATCGACATGGCCGGGATCGGCGAGAACCCGGCCACGCGGTCCGGTCCGTACCGCTTGATCGTGTGGACGTGCGCGGCCGCGGCGATCTCGGCGGCCTCCCACCACTCGGCGCGCACGAATCCGCCCTTGCCGCGGGCGGCCTTGTACCGCTTCGCCTTCTCCGGATCCTCGACCAGCGACTCCCACGCCATCACCGGGTCCTTCAGCCGCGCCTTGGCCTCTCGATACATCTCCAGCAGCACCCCGCGCACATACGGATACCGCACGCGCGCAGGCGAATACGTGTACCAGGAGAACGACGCGCCGCGCGGGCAGCCGCGCGGCTCGTACTCCGGCTTCTCCGAGCCGACCGACGGGTAATCGGTCTGCTGCGACTCCCAGGTGATCACGCCGTCCTTGACGTAGATCTTCCACGAGCAGGATCCGGTGCAGTTCACCCCGTGCGTGGAGCGCACCACCTTGTCGTGCGCCCACCGGTCGCGATAGAACTCGTCGGCGTCGCGCCCGCCCACCTTGTGCACCGTTCGCAGGTCGTCGGCCACCTCGCCGCGGTGGAAATATTTGCCCAACCGGAGTAGCGCGTCGCCCGAGCCGTCGGCTCGTCCATTCGTATGCGAAATAACCACAGCGCCCCCTTCGAGCTGAGAATCCGGGCTGCTGCTCCGAGAGTAAGGACGTCGGGAGGTGCCGTAAAACGCTTCTCTCACAACGCTCCGAGGGGGCCGGTGAGCTGTGAGGCCGGGGAAACGTGGTGGTCACTGTGCCGTAGCGATGCGACCCGACCTGCTCGGAGGCGACCTGGGCGTATACCGGTTTCCGAGGTTTCGGGGGGTCGTGCCGGGCCGGTCGGGTGATGCTTTGGAAACGGCTGGTTCTCGGGCACTTTACATTTGTTTACATATCCGGGAGCCGTGGCAGGGGCCGATTTTCCCACCACGGCGCGACCGGCGACGCCCAGGCTACGGCGCCCGAATTACCGCGTGGTAAATCGTTTGCCAGGCGGTCGCCACCGGATTTCCACCACCCCCCGCCGGTGTCCGGATAGGGTGCGGATCATGGAGCGATTCGAGGCCACCATCCGTGCGGCCCGCGGTGGTGGCGCGTACGTCCCGGTGCCGGCCGGCGTGGTGGCGGCGCTCGGCGGCGGTGGCCGGATCCCGGTGCGTGCCACCTTCGACGGCGTCGAGTACGTCGGGTCGATCGTGTCGATGGGCGACGGCCCGTGCATCGGGCTGCTGAAGGCGATCCGCGCGGCTCTCGGCAAGGAACCCGGTGAGACGGTGCGCGTCACCGTGGAACGGGACACCGCCGAACGCACGGTGGCGGTCCCCGACGACCTGGCCGCGGCCCTCACCGCCGCGGGCCTGCGCGAGCAGTTCGACCGGTTGTCCTACACCCGCCGCCGCGAGCACGCCGCCTCCGTCTCCGACGCCAAGCGAGCGCAGACCCGCGCCCGGCGCATCGACAAGATCCTCGACGGCCTGCGCGGATAGCCTCACCAGCAGAAACGCATCGGGTTGGCGAACATCGCCGCGACCACGACCAGGTCGACCACGACGGCCACCCAGGCGGCGGGGACCGCCCAGCGCGAGCGAAACACGAACGCGCACAGGGCGAACGGCAGCGTCCAGATGGCCAGGGTGGCGATGACCCACCAGCCGCCGGCCATATCCACTCGGGGCGTGGTGGATCCGCAGCGGGTGTCGGCGGCCGCGAACAGGCCGATCGCAACACTGCAGGCCGCCACGGCGGTCCACACGGTCGCGGCACCCGCGGCGGCCACCCACGGAACGTGCCGATGCGGCTGCACAATCCCTATCCTGCATCGATGCGCTCTCCGTTGGGGCCGATTTCGGTCCGATCGGTGTGCCGTCTTCGACGGGACCCGGTTATTCGGCTACGAGTTCGGCCTCCGACTCGACGGCACGGGCCGTCCGCTCGGGGACGCGCAGCTCTCCCGAGGTGTAGGTGACCGCGCGCAGGTCGCCGGTGTAGCGGAACGGTCCGCGGCGTTGACGCAGGTCCCAGTCCACCGGTCCGCGGGCGTCGAGGCCGACGGAGATGCCCGTCCACGGCGACATGCCGACCAGCTGAACCCGATCGGGCAGGCGCGCGGCCGTCGTGCCGTCGATGCCGAGGGCGAAATCCCAGCGCAGCCGCGGTCTTACGGACGCGGTGATGCTGATCTCCCGCGCCCCCACCGGGAGCGGGGCCGTCGCGGTGGCGTAGCGGCCGTAGCCGTTGTACCCGAACACGACTCGGCCGTCCTCGACATACAGCAGGTAGCCGCCCTGCGGGTCGCCGTGCGCCACCAGCACGCCCTCGTCCCCGGAGCGATATCCGCCCAGTTCGGCGGTGACGGTGAAGTCGCGATAGGCGATCAGCCGCTGGGATCGGTACCGCTCCAGGGTCGGGGTGCCGGGTAGTAACCGCACCGGCTCGGCCAACCGGGCCTCCTCGGGCCTGCGCCGTGCCAGATCCGCGCGGGTGAGCAGCGGGAATACGGTGTTGCGCCAGGCGGCCTCGTCCCAGGCGCGGGCCAGTTCGGCGACCTTGTCCGGAAAATCTTGCGCGACGTCGTGTAGTTCGGTCGGGTCGGTCCGCACGTCGAACAACTGCCAGCGCGGGTCGTCGATATCCGTGCCCGGTTCGTGCAGGGCCAGCAGTTTCCAGCCGTCGCGGTAGAAGCCGCGGTGCCCGGTCATCTCCGAGTACTGCTCGAGGTGCCGGGAGCCGGCCCGCGGATCGCGGAGTACCGGCACCGCCGAGACGCCGTCGAAGTCCTTGGCGGGCTTCCCGTTGCGCACGCCGGGCCGGTGCAGGCCCGCCAGTTCCAGCAGGGTCGGGGCGAGGTCGGTCACGTAGGTGTACTCGCGGCGGATCTCGTTGGCGGGCAACCCCTTCGGCCAGGAAACGACGAACGGTACTCGCACGCCGCCGGCGAAGGTCTGGCCCTTGTAGAACCGGAACGGCGTATTCGACGCCTGGCCCCAGCCGCGCGGATAGTGCACGCCGAGCCGGGCGGTGCCGATCAACTCCTCGTCGTGCGGCACGTCGCCGACCCAGTCCGGATCGTCGACGTGCGCGAACTCCGCCAGGTAGCTGCGGGTTCCGATCGGACCGCCCTCGGCGGTGCCGCCGTTGTCGGAGGTGAACACCACGATGGTGTCGTCGAGTTCACCCAGCAGGTCCACCGTATCGAGCAACCGGCCCAGGTTCTGGTCGATGTTGTCGACCATCGCCGCGTAGACCTCCATGTAGCGGGCGAAACGGCTCTGCTGGTCGGCCGGTAGCGAATCCCATTCCTGGGCCTCGTATCCCGGCTCGGTGTTGCGCGGCTTCTGCCGTGTCCCGGCCGGGAACAGGCCCTGCGCGAGCTGGGCGGCGAAACGGCTGTGCCGCAGCCGGTCCCAGCCCTCGGCGTAGCGGCCCCGGTACTTGTCCAGATCGACCTGCTTCGCTTGCAGGGGGCCGTGCACGGCGACGTGGGCGAAATACAAGAAGAACGGTTTCGTCGCGTCGTGCGCCCGCAGGTCCTTCAGATACGACATCGCCCTGTCGGTCAGGTCGTCGGTGACGTAGTAGTCGTCGGGATAGGACTCGACATCGACTACCGAGCTGTCGGAAACGATCTGATTCGGGTAGAAGAAGGAGTTGAACCCCTCCAGCGACCCGTAGTAGCGGTCGAAACCGCGCTGTGTCGGCCACGAACCACGGTGTGCCGCAGGGTTCATGGTGGCGTCGCGTACCAGATGCCACTTGCCGACCGCGTAGGTGGCATAGCCGTTCTCCCGCAGGATCTCCGGCAGCGTGAGCACATCCTCGGCGAGCTCCAGGCGCAGCCCCGGATAGCCCGGATCGGCATTCGCGACGAATCCGAAACCCGCTCGGTGCGCATTGATTCCGGTGAGCAGCGCGGCCCGCGACGGCGAGCACAGCGGGGTGGTGTGATAGTTGGTGAGCCGGATCCCGCGCTCGGCCAGGCGGTCCAGGTTCGGTGTCTCGATCTCCGAACCGAACGGCCCGATATCGCTGAAGCCCATGTCGTCGACGAGGACCACGATGATGTTCGGGGCCTGCGCGGGGGCGGTCGGCGGAGAGGTCCATCGCGGGGTGGAATCGGCGGCGGTGCGGCCGGCGGTTCCGGTGAAGTTCTCGTAGCCGCGGGCGTGGTCGGGCACTGACATCGGTCCAGCGAAACCGCCCGCCGAGGCGGTTCACCAGAGTTTGACGCAGAGTGCGCGCAACCGGTGCCCGGCCGCATCCGGCTGGTTAGCGTGAACGCCATGCACGCGAGTCGACCCCGGCCGCCCGGAGACAGTTCCGGCGAGCCGTCGTGCCGCTGCCGTTTCGGATGTGACTGACGCCGGCATCGGCGCGCCCCACCGAATCCGCTTCGCCCCCGGTGCCGTGCGAGCACCGCAGCCGACCGGCACACGGTCGTATTCCGAGGATCCCGATATGAGTTCACCATCCGCAGCCCTGGGGCGGCGCACCTTTCTGCGCGGCGCCGGAGCCGCCGCGCTCGCGGTCGCCGGCGGCGGTGCGCTGGCGTCGTGCACGTCGGCCGTGCGCGAACTCGACGCGGCCGGCGACGACGCGACGCCCGTGCACGGCGGAACGCTGAAGGTCGGCACGCCGTGGGATATCGTCCCGGCCAACCTGCTCACCAACACCGCCACGATGCCGGCGCTGGTCGGCCTGGTCTACGAGACCCTGGTCCGCTACCCGCACGACCGGCTGGAACCCCAACCGCTGCTGGCGAAGTCGTGGAGCCTGGCGCTGGACGGGCTGTCGCTCGCGCTGGACCTGCGCGACGACGTCACCTTTCACAGCGGACGCCCGTTCACGTCGGCCGATGTCGAGTTCTCGCTGCGCACCTACGCCGACCCGAAGTGGACCGCGCAGCTGAAGAGCACGGCCGCGGCCGTCACCGGCTTCGACACCAGCGCACCGCATCGCGTCGTGCTCACCTTCGCGCACCCGCTGGGCAATATCTTCGACCTGCTCAACACCGCGCCGATGCTGGATCGCGACACCCTCGACCGGGCGGCCGTGGGCGAGGAGTTCGTCGGCACCGGCCCGTTCCGGCTGACCGAGCGAATCCCCAACAGCCGGTTGGTGTTCGAGCGCAACGAACGGTACTGGGTGCCCGATCGGCCGTATCTGGACGGCGTGCAGCTGTCGATCATCCCCGACAGCCAGGCCCAGCTGAACTCGCTGAGGTCGGGCCAGGTCGGGCTGGCACACGGGCTGAACTCCCGCGATATCGAAAACCTCGCCAAGCGAGCCGGATTCAAGTCCATCACCTACGACGGCGCCGAACTGCAGGTGTATGTCGGTGTGAACGTGCGCAATCCGGCGCTTGCCGATGTCCGGCTGCGGCAGGCGATCGCGTACGCGATCGACCGGGAACGCATCATCACCGAGATCTTCCGCGGCGCCGGCTACCCGCTGAACGTCCCGTGGCCCAAGACTTCTCCCGCCTACGACGAGGGGCGCAATACGCGGTTCGCGCGCAACCCGGACCGGGCGCGCGAGCTGATGGCGCAGCTCGGCAAGCCGCCGGAGATCCCGCTGACCTACAACGTCACCCTCCCCGTCTACGCCGCGACGGCGCAGATCGTGCAGGCCAACCTGGCCGAGATCGGCATCGACGTGACGCTCGACCCGACCGACGACGCCACCTTCGTGAAAAAGCTGATCGGCGGCCAGTTTCCGGGCCTGTGGGTGACCGACCACTCCTGGGCGCAATACACGCCGTCCACGCTCAACGTCAGCGCCTATCCGTTCAACGCGCGCAAGAACGCGTCGAACTACGAATCCCCGGCCTACGTCGCGGCCGCCGACGCCGCCTGGCGGCGTGCCGATGGCACCGGACCCGGCGCGGTCGCGGCCTACCGGGACGTCAGCGACCGGCTGCTGGAGGGGCTGTTTCTCATCGAGATCGGCGCGCGGCTGCTGCAGGCCGCGGCGTCCAAGCGGGTGCACGGGGTGAACTGGACCCGCAGCCGCGAGACCCTACTCACGGAGGCATTCCTGTCGTGACCCGATATCTGTTGCGCCGCTTGCCTTCCGTGGCCCTGGTGCTGTTCGTGGCGTCGGTGCTGATCTTCCTGCTGATGCGGCTGGTTCCGGGTGATCCGGCGAGCACGCTCGCGGGACCGGACGCGACACCGCAGAGCATCGAGGCCATCCGGCACCAGCTGGGGCTGGATCGTTCCCTCCCGGCGCAGTACCTGAGCTGGCTGCGCGGCCTGGTCACCTTCGACCTCGGCCGGTCCTACGTCCTCGGCGGGCAGATCACCGAGCTGGTGGGGCAGGGGCTGGCCAATACGCTGGTGCTGACCGGTTCCGCGCTGCTGCTCGCGGTGGTGGCGAGCCTGAGTCTCGGTGTGGCGTCGGTGGTGTGGCCCAGCCGGTGGTTGCGGACCGTCGTCACGGCCGCCGACACCGTGGCCGTCGCGCTGCCTCCGTTCGTGACCAGTGTGCTGCTGGTGCTGGTGTTCGCGGTGGTGATTCCCGTGCTGCCCGCGGGCGGGGTGCCGCCGGACGGTTTCCTCGCGCGGCCGGATATCGCCGTGCAGTATCTGGTGCTGCCCGCGGTGTGCCTGGCGCTCCCCGTGGCCGCCGCGCTGACCCGCTTCCTCACCGAGGCGCTGCGCACCGAACTCGCCAAACCCTATGTGCTGACGGCCCGTTCGCAGGGGATACCGCGCCGGCAGATCGTCGCCCGGGGCGCGCTGCGCAATGCGCTGCCGGCCATGCTGACCGCGCTGGGTATCCAGACCGGCCATCTGCTCGGCGGCGCCGTGCTGGTCGAGGCGGTGTTCGCGTGGCCGGGCATCGGTCAGCTCATCGAGCAGGGCATCAACCGGCGCGACTATCCGGTGGTGCAGGTGCTGTTGCTGCTGTCGGTGACGGTGTTCGTGGCGATCCAGCTGTTCACCGACGTCGTGCACGCCTGGCTGGATCCGCGGATCCGGATCGGCGGGCAGGCATGACCGGCGCGGTCTCGCAGAGCGAAACCCTCTCGACGGCAGCGGATTCCGTCGGCCGCCGGTCCTGGTGGCGTGGACAGACGCTGGCCGGCCTGATTCTCGTCGGCGTCATCGTGCTCGCCGGAGTGTGCGCGGGGCTGCTGGCCCGCTACGACCCGCTCACGCAGAGCGTCGGTGCGAACCTGGTGCCGCCCGGCGCCGAGCATTGGCTGGGCACCGACGACCTGAACCGCGACGTGTTCGCGCGATTGCTGTACGGCCTGCGGGTCGATCTGCTCATCGTCTTCGTCGCGGTGCCGGTCGCCGCGGTGCTGGGTTCGGCGATCGGACTGGTGGCGGGTCTGCACCCGGTCGCCGACACCGTGGCGCAGCGGGTGTTCGATGTCGTGCTGGCATTCCCCGCGCTCATCCTCGCCATCGCGCTGGCCGCGATCACCGGTCCCGGGGCGCACGCCGTGATCATCGTGATCGTCGCCGCCGAGGTGCCGGTCTTCGGGCGCCAGCTGCGCACCGCGGTGCTGCGGGTGCGCGAGCAGGCGTTCATCGAGGCCGCCGAGGTGATCGGCGCCGGAACCTGGTGGACGCTGCGAAAACATGTGCTGCCCAACGTGTTGGAACCGCTGGCGGTGCAGCTGGCGTTGTCGATGTCGATCGCCGTGGCGGTCGACGGGGCGATGAGCTTCATCGGGCTCGGGGTGCGGCCACCGCAGCCGTCGGTGGGATCGCTACTCGCCGAGTCGTTGTCGACCATGGATGCCAATCCGGCGATGGCGGCCGGGCCGCTGGTGGTGGTCGCGGGGCTGACGCTGGGGTTCCTGCTGATCGCCCAGGGGCTGGGCCGGGCGAGGAGGATCGGATGAGTATCACCGATACGGTGCCGCGCGTGGCGGATTCGCCACGCGTGCCCGGCGGGACGGCCGACGTCGTGCTCGATGTCCGCGGGCTGTCCGTGCGGTTCGGGGCGCGGACCGTCGTCGACGGCATCGATCTGACCGCGCGGCGCGGTGAAGTGGTGGCGCTGGTGGGGGAGTCGGGCTCGGGCAAGTCGATGACCGCCCGCTCCGTGCTCGGATTGCTGCCCGAGGGGGCCGAGCCGCAGGGGTCGATCGTGCTGGGCGGCACCGAGATCATCGGCGCGAGCGAGCGGGAGTTGCAGGACGTGCGCGGCACCCGGGTCGCGATGGTGTTCCAGGAGCCGCAGACCGCGCTGAATCCGGTGCAGAAGATCGGCACCCAGATCGGCCAGGCGCTCCGCGCTCGCGGACCGATCTCCCGCGCGGACGCCCGCGCACGCGCGGTGGAGCTGCTGGGACTTGTCGGCATTCCGGAACCGGAGCGGCGGGCCGGCTGGTACCCGCATCAACTGTCCGGCGGGCAGAAGCAGCGCGTGGTCATCGCCCTGGCCCTGTCGGGAGAACCGGACCTGCTCATCGCCGACGAGCCGACGACCGCCCTGGACGTCACGGTGCAGGCGGAGATCCTCGATCTGCTGCGAGAACTGCAGCGCCGCAACGGAACCACCATCCTGTTCATCACCCATAATCTGGGCGTGGTGGCCGAGGTCGCCGACCGGGTGGTGGTCCTGCACGGTGGACGGGTGATCGAACAGGGGCCGGTGCGCGAGCTGTTCGCCACACCCCGGGAGTCCTACACGCGTGACCTGCTGTCCTCGGTGCCGCTGTTACCCGGCACCGGTACGGAGGTGAACGATTTTGGGGCAGTGGAGGATACGACGCCCGGTCCGCTGTCGCCGGAATCCGATCCGAAACCGGTTCTGCAATTGACGGAACTCTCGGTCGTCTACCGGTCGCGCGGCAAGCGGTTCCGGGCTCTGCACGATGTCTCGCTGTCCGTGGCGCCCCGCGAGGTGATCGGTCTGGTAGGCGAATCGGGTTCGGGCAAGAGCACGCTCGGCCGTGCCGCGCTCGGGCTGGTGCCCGCGCAGAGCGGCGAGGTGACCCTGCACGGCACCTCGCTGAGCGGGTTGAGCCCGCGCGAACTGCGTGCCGTCCGTAAGAATGTCGCGCTGGTGCATCAGGACGTGGCCGCCTCGCTGGATCCCCGGCGCACGATCGAGGACTCCGTCGGGGAACCGCTGCTCGTACACCGGGTGGCCGGTGGAACCGTGCTGCGGGCCAAGGTGGGCGACCTGCTCGAATCCGTTCGCCTGCCCCGTGATTACGCCCAGCGCCGCCCCGGGGAGCTGTCCGGCGGCCAGCGCCAGCGAGTCGCCCTGGCGCGTGCCCTGGCCCTGGCGCCGCGCCTGCTGGTCGCCGACGAACCCACCAGCGCCCTGGACGTCTCGGTCCAGGCCCAGGTCCTCGACCTGTTCGCCGACCTCCGCGCCGAATACCACTTCGCCTGCCTGTTCATCAGCCACGACCTCGCCGTCGTCCACCGCGTAGCCGACCGCGTCGTGGTGCTGCGCGACGGCTCGATCGCCGAAACTGGTTCCCCCGGACAGGTTTTCGGCAGCCCTCGCGCCGAATACACGCGCCGGTTGCTTGCGGCGGTACCGATCCCCGACCCCGATCGCGCCCGCCGCCGGTCCCTCGGTTTCGGGAGCTGAACCCGCGCCGTGGCCGGAAGTGACTGTGCGTGAACGAGATCCGCGCGACCCGCCGTCGGTGACCGGCGCCTTCTCCGATTCCGGGCATAGCGTCGCGTCGTGATCGACAGCGGCGGTGGCCGGTGCGCGCCTTGCCGGTCGACGGCGGATATTCGATGTCACACCGCAGTCCGGTCCCAAATCTCATACCAGGGGACTACACGTAACGAGAGTTCAGCCGATAGCTTCGGGGTATAGCAATAGTCACCCAGCCCGCGGCACACCGAGCAGTGCCCGCGGGATCAGATCTCCGGTCGGCATCGAGGACGGGCGGAGGTGGCATCTTCGACTCAGCTCTCAGGAAGATTTATGACGACACCGGCCTTGGTCCCAGAGTCCTCTACGCGGTCATCGCGGCGCGGCGGCACGGGCGGTGATTACGCCCGGCTGCTGCGCCGGATCTCCGACGCGGGACTGATGGACCGGCGGCCCGTCTACTACGCCGTCCGGTTCGGCCTCGTCGCCCTCGCGTTCGTGGCGGGTTGGGCGGCATTCGTCCTCGTCGGCGACTCGTGGTGGACGCTCGTGGTCGCGGCGCTCATGGCCGTGACGTTCGCTCAGGTCGCACTCGTCATGCACGATGTCGCGCACCGCCAGGTCTTCCGGCTGCGACGGCCGACGGAGGTCATGGGCCGGGTCGTCGGCAACGCCGGCATCGGCCTGGGCTACGGCTGGTGGCAGGACAAGCACACCCGGCATCACGCCAATCCGAACCACGAGGAACTCGATCCCGATGTCGCGCCCGACATTCTGGTCTGGTCACAGCGGCAGGCGCGGGCCAGCCGCGGTCTGCCTCGACTCGTCGGGAGGGCGCAGGCATTCCTGTTCTTCCCCCTGCTGATGCTGGAGGGCGTGAACCTCCACGTGTCCGGTGTACGCGCACTCGGGAATCGTTCGATGAAACACCGCGTCATGGAGGGCGCGCTGCTCTTCGGCCACTTCGGCGCCTATCTGGCCGCGGTGTTCGCGGTCCTGCCCGCCGACAAGGCCCTCGCGTTCCTCGCGGTTCACCAGGCGCTGTTCGGCCTGTACATGGGCTGCATCTTCGCCCCGAACCACAAGGGCATGCCGACCCTGACCGGCGACGACCGCCCCGACTACCTGCGCCGGCAGGTGCTGACCTCCCGCAACGTCCGGGGTGGCCTGCTGACCGACGTCGCCCTCGGCGGGCTCAACTATCAGATCGAGCACCACTTGTTCCCGAACATGCCGACGCCGAATCTGCGTCATGCCCAGCCGATCGTCCGCGACTACTGCACCGAAATCGGCGTGCCCTACCACGAGACCGGACTGATCTCCTCCTACAGCGAGGCGCTGCGGCACCTGCACCACGCCGGCGCACCCCTCCGCCCCGCCGACCGGATGCCGGGCCACGCATAGGGCCGCGGTTACGGTGTACGGCCCAGATCGTTCGAGTAGCCGGGGAGGGGTGACCAGGTCGCCGGGCAGCCGAGATTCCCGAGCATCCTGGGCGGTTTGTTTGTTGATCGGTTGTCGGTGGCCGGGCGTAGGGTCGCCGTCATGCCCGCGGAGTGGTCCAACCCCCATGACTCCTATGCCCGGAAAGTGCTGGGGCGTGGTGAGAACGCGGCCTCGGAAATCCGCCCGCTCGTGCCCGAAGCGCTCACCGTCCGGGTCGACTGGGCGAACCTGGAACTTCAGCCGGGCAGTTTCATCTCACCGGAATTGCGGAACCGCTTCAGCGACCTACTGTTCCGCACACGTCTGGATGGTCACGCTGCCTACATCTACATACTGCTGGAACACCAGTCCGGTAGCGATCGGTTCATGGCGTTCCGGATGCTGGAATATATGGTCGCTATCTGGCGCCAGCATCTGACCCGCAATCATGACGAACACAAACACACTCCCGGCCGCGTCGCGAAGGCCACCACACTGCCGGTGGTGATCCCTGTCGTCGTACACGTGAATGCGCGAGGACGGGCGTGGTCAGCCCCCACCGAACTCGCCGAACTGCTCGACATCGACCCGGCCGGACGGGAAACGATGGGCCCGTATCTGCCGCGGTTGCGGTTCCTGCTCGACGACGTGGCGGTGGTCGATCCACAGGAGTTGCGTGCGCGGGATCTGACGCCGGCAGTGCGGGTGTTGCTGGTGTTGTTGCGGACCGCACCCCGCAATACCGAGCTGGACCGGGTTATGCTGGATTTGCTGGAAGAGCTGCGTGCATTGGAGGCCGGTCCGGATCCGCTCGGTGATTTGAAGGCTGTGCTGACCTATATCTTCAAGGTCGGCGAAACGTCCGAAGGTGATCTGACGACGGTGTTCGAGCGGCTGGGTCCGCACGCGAAGGAGGCAATCGTGACCACGGAAGCAGTCATCGAGGCGCGGGGCGAAGCGCGGGGAGAAGCGCGGGGCGAGGCACGGGGGCGCGCAGAAGGTCGCGCGGAGGCGTTGCTCGAGCAGATGACCGTGAAGTTCGGCCCGTTGTCGGCCGCCGTCATCCAGGAAGTCCGATCCGCAGATCCGGCTCAGGTTCGCGCGTGGACGACCCGCGTGCTGACCGCCGCCACGCTCGACGAGATGCTCGCCTGACCCTGGAACGCACGCCGACGTCGGCTGTCGAGAGCACGCGGGCGGCGCCGAACTACTGGCAACTTGCCGTGCCGACTACCTGTGGTGCGGGCGAATCCGGCTGGGTCCACCGGGCTTCCGGGCCGGTGCGCGGTCAGCGCCGGAACACCACCCAGCGCATGGCGCAGTACATGTACACCGCCTCGCAGGCGCCGGCGGTGATGCGGGCCAGGTGGTATTCGACGCCGATCGCGCTCAGCAGGCTGGATACGCCGAGGATGAACGCCAGATAGTTGATCACCACGACTATCACGTACACCGTGAGCTGCGGGCCCACCGCCGCGTGCGAGCGGAAGTTCAGGGTTCGGTTGCCCAGGTACGCCAGCCCGAACGCGCAGGCGTAAGCCACCGTCACGGCGATCGGCAGCGGCATGCCCCACCAGCCGTGCAGGGCCGTGAGCAGGATCAGATCGATCGCGAAGGTGCAGCTGTTGATGAGCGCGAAACCCAGGAATGTCGCGGGAACCACCCGGTCGAGTCCCCAGGGGAGTCGCGAAACCACCACTTCGCACCATCGATGGAACCACGCGGCTCGCCCCGCCGTCTCGGCACTCGTGTCGGCCAGCATGCCGCCACGGTGCCATCGGCAGGTAACCGAAAGGTGATCGGCGGGTTATCCGCGCTGCTACTGCTACTGCCGCATCGCTGCGAACGGGGGTGTTCGCGGTCGCGACAACAGGAACTCCCCGGGGATCGCGGGCGGAGGCGCGAAATCAGGCGGGCAGTGGCAGAAACTCGACGCGGGCGCCGTCGGCGGCGTTCGGTGGGACGATCACCAGGCCGTCGCGGTTCAGCAGGCCCGCGAGGTGGGCGGTGCGGATGTGCGGGTCGCCCAGCCAGCCGTCGGGAACGGCGCGTGCGGGGACGATGCGCGGTGTCGCACCGGCGATGTCACCGGCATTGAGCAACGGGCCGGTGCTCGGTCGGCCCGGAATGCGGCCGGTGCGGCCCTCGACGATGGCCGGCGCCACGGCCAGCAGGGTGGCGACCGCCGCGTACGGATTGCCCGGCAGCCCCAGAACCGTGGTGCCGTAACCGGTTTCGGCGATCACCGTGGATCCGCCCGGCCGCATCAGCAACCGGTGCACCAGGATTCGCGCGCCGGCCCGATCGAGGGCGGCGCGCAGCTGATCGGCCGCCCCGCCGCCGGTGGCGCCGACGACCACCAGCAGCTCACCGTCCGCCGCTGCCGCCAGCAGCTCGTCGAAGCCGCTCGGGGTGTCCCGCAGATGCGCCCGGTCCATCGGGTGAATTCCGCACCACGCCAACAGCTCCGGAAGCACCGGGCCGATCGAGTCGCGGGTCTGGCCGGTTTGCAGCGGGCCCTCGCTGCGGATCTCGTCACCGGTCATCACGATGCGTGCCCGCACCGGCCCGCGCACCGCGGCCGTGCCGACCTCGGCGGCCGCGGCCACCGACAGCAGCGCCGGACCGACCGGGGTGCCCTCCGGTGCCACCGTGTCACCCGGCAGCCAGTCGTCGCCGCGGTGGCGCACGTCGTCGCGAACCGGCGTGTCCGGCAGCCGCGACAGCAGATCGCCCTCGTCGCGATGCACGAACTCGTCGCGGATCACCGTGCTCGTGCCGTCGGGCACGTGCGCGCCGGTCGCGATGCGCACCGCCTCGCCGGGCCGCAGCCCGGCCGGGCGCTGCCCGCCCGCGAAGCCGATGTCGTGGCGCAGCCGCCAGGGCCCCTCCCCGGACACCGCGTATCCGTCCATCGCGGAGACGTCGAACCGGGGCAGGGCCTCGGTGGCGACCAGCGGTGCCGCCAGCGCCGCTCCGCGCGCCGCCGCATGCAGTGGCGCATGCCGGATAGGCAGCCGGGTCAGCGTGCCGCGCAGTATCTTTCGCGCATCGTCCAGCGCCAGCGGCGCCGCCTGCGCGCGGGCCCGCCGCAGGTCGTCGTCGGTGTCGCAGTCGGCGACGCCGGACAGCGGCACGAGTGCGGTCGCGGCCGGAACCAGCGCCTTCATCGGCTGGTTGGGAAGCGAGTCGAGCCGGTCCAGGGCCGCCAGCAGGGCAGTGCGCCGCCACACCCCGACCAGATACTGCGGGCGCCCCGACTCGTCGGTCGCGAAGACCGCATCGGCGCCGGATTCGTCGGCGTGCCGGAGCAATTCGGCGATCGCGTCGGCGGTCAGGAACGGCATGTCGGCGGCCAGCACCACCACCGAGCCGGCCGGAGCGCCGGATTCCGCCAGCGACCGCATCCCGGCGGCGATGGCCGCGACCGGCCCCGCACCGGCCGGAGTCTCTTGCACCTGCCGGATCCCGGGGCCGAGTTCGGGGCGGGGCGGGCCGACCACCACCGTGCTCGCGCAGCCGGCGACCGCGCTCAGCGCGGCATCCAGCATCGACCGCCCGCCGACCACGATCGCGGGCTTGTCCACGCCGCCCATCCGGGTGGCGCGCCCGCCGGCCAGCACGATCGCGTCCGCGTCGATCACGAGGCGCCCGGGAGGTTGTTCATGGCGCCGATCGTAGTTCGTGGGCGTGTCGGTGCCGTGTCGCCCGGCGCACCCGGCCGGCTCACTCGCTGTGCGGGCGCAGCAGGCAGAACTCGTAGGTCTCCGGATCGGCCAGTACCAGCGGCGGATCGGTCGAGCGAGAATCGCTGGGCCGCACCGGAACCGCACCGGCGGCCCGCAGCCGCGCGACCTCCTCGGCGGGGTCGTCGGTGGCGTAGGGGACCAGATCCAGGTGCACCCGGCCCGATACCCGGATGCCGCCCGGGTTGCGCAGGAACTCCAGCCACGGGCCCTGCCCCGTCGCCGATCGGATGCCGGTGAGCCGGTCGTCGTCGAGGATCACCGGCCAGCCCGCGGCCGTCGACCAGAACCGGGCCAGCCGGCCCGGATCGCGGGTATCGACCACGATGGCGGCGATCGAACCGGTGTCGACGTACTGCTCCCGGGGCTCGAGCACGCAGAATTCGTTGCCCTCCGGGTCGGCCAGCACCGTCCACGGCACCGTGCCCTGCCCGATATCGATCCGCCGCGCGCCCAGCGACAGCGCCCGATCCACCTGCACCCGTTGATGATCCAGCGATCTGCTGGCCAGATCGAGATGAATGCGGTTCTTACCGGACTTGGGGTGGCGCGCCGCCAGGAAGGTCAGCGCGACATCGGCCGCGTCGGGATCGGGGGCGGCCACGTCGACCAGGCCGGGCCGGTCCACGGTGACCTCCCAGCTCAGCAGTTCGGCCCAGAAGCGGGCCACGGCACGCGGCTGCACCGCGTCGAACACCACGCACGCCAGACGGGTGGACATGGCTCCACGGTAGCCGCCGAGCCGGGCCTCGCGGGCCGGTTCGGCCGCGTGTCCTCGAGCCCGGGCGGCGCCCGTCCGGACCGGACCGGGTCAGGTTGTGCCGCCGGGGGATTCGAAGCGGTGCCGGGCGACGGCCAGATCCACCCGGTCGCCGCGGACCGGGCAGCCCTCCTCGGCGAGCAGCCGCAGCTGGCGGTGGTTCAGGTGCGGTGCGGGCGTGCCGTTCGCGCGCAGCACGCGGTGCCACGGCAGATCGGCGGCGTCGGTACGCATGATCCAGCCGACCGTGCGCGGTGTCGACAGCCCGGCCGCCGCGGCGATGTCGCCGTAGGTGGCGACCCGGCCCGGCGGGATCGTGGCGACCAGTTCGCGGACCCGTTCTATCTCGGCGTCGGTGGTGGGCATCGGGTACGTCGCCTCCGGATGTGTCAGAGCGCCGCGCGCAGGACGGCGGCGGTCTCGGCGGGGCGGGCCTGGGCCACCATGTGGTCGCAGTCGAATTCGTGCACCGTCAGGCTCTCGCCCAGCTGCCCGGCGAGCGTCGCGCGCAACTGCGGGGTGACGAACGGGGCCTTCAGTGCCTGCACCACGACAGTCGGCAGGCCGGCGGGGGGAAGGACGAGATCGCGGGCGAGCTGGCCCCAGTAGGAGACGACGGCGGGCAGGCTCATCCGCCACGTCAGCCGGCCGGACGGGGCAGCCACCAGATGTTCGGCGAGTTCGGCCTCGAGCAACTCGGGCGCGACCTCGCCCCAGGACGTCTCCAGCTTGTCGCGGCGCGCGGCCTCGGCATCGGGATAGTCGGGCCGGGCGAGCAGGCTCTCGGCGGTGTCGAGCATCAGGGCCGGATCCAGGGCGATGGCCGGATCGAGCAGGACGAGGCCCCGGACCAGCTCCGGATACCGGTGGGCGAGATGGATTCCGGCCGCGCCGCCGAACGAATGCCCGACCACCACCGCCGGCTCGCCGTCCAGCAGCGGGACCACATCGTCGACCACCGCCTCGAACGTCCACGGCGGCAGCGCGGTGGACCGGCCGTGCCCGCGCAGATCGGGCGCGACGATCCGGACATCCGGCAGCTCCCCGGTGGCCAGCGCCTCCCACCGCCTGCCGTGGCCGGTGAGCCCGTGCAGGGCGAGGACCAGGGGGCCGGTAGCCGGGCCGTAACGATGGACGTGGAGATCGGGCACGCGCCCATTGTGCCGGGTGGGTCCGACAGGTGCGACTGCTCACTCCTGCAAGCGGGCCGAATCTCTGTCACCCTGTTCGCGGACCGCATGTGCGGCACCGAAGATCCAGGAGAAGCATCATGATTCGTAAATTCACCACAACGGCCGCCGTTGCCGCGGCCATGATCGGCGCTGGTGCCGGCATCTCCCAGGCCGCCGCGCCCGCGCCGGAGCCCGCCCCGGTGCGGCCGGTCGTCGAGCCGGTCGCCGCCGGGCAGACCCAGGCCGTCCCCGGCCAGGTCGTCGGCGGTGTCGTGGGCGGCGCCGTCGGCACGGTCGCCGGCGCGGGTGTCGGCGCGGTCGCGGGCGGCGCCACCGGATGCGTGGCGACGACGGTCGCCTGCCCGGTCGGCACGGTCGCCGGCATCGCGGTCGGCGCGGGCATCGGCGCCGCGACGGGTGGGGCCCTCGGCGCCGCGGCGGGCGCGGGCGTGGGCGGCGCTGTCGGCGCGCAGATCCCGGCCTGACGTAGATCCCGGTCCGGCAACGGCAACGGCGCCCCGGGTCCCGATGTGGGGGACTCGGGGCGCCGTCGCGTGTGCGGGTTGCGTGGCTCGATGCCGACGTCGTGCCGAAAGGGATGGTGCGGTAAACGGAAATTCGAAAATACGTTCGAATTAGGATCGAGCTGTATCCGCGTACGGAAATGACGGTGCGGCAGATAATCGTGTGACGGATAACAACGGCCTCGGGACGCCTATCACGGCTCGGATACGTCCGCACGGGCTCGGCAATTTGCTGGGCCCGCAATTTCTGTCGGGGGTGTCTGTTGAAATAGCGGTCGTGATGCGATCGGATGGCTCGGTGCGATTGGTGCGTCGCGGCGAGCCGGCCCCCCGAACGCGAGAATGGGGCGCCGATGTCCGCGCGCTGTTCAGCGAGGGCGCCGCGGCCGGATGGCGGCCGTGGCAGGTGCTGGGCGGTCCGGGCACCGGCAAGACCGCGCTGCTCGTCGACCTCGCGGCCGACCGGATCGCGGGCGGCGCCGATCCGGAATCGGTGCTGCTGCTCACCCATTCGAAGCAGGCGGCGCTGCGGGTCCGCACCGCCGTCACCGCGCGGCTGGCCGACTCGCTGGGCGGCGTGCCCGGTGCCACGCGGGAGCCGCTGGTGCGCACCGTGCATTCCTATGCCTTCGCGATCGTGCGCAGGCATGCCGCCGCGCACGGCAATCCGCCGCCGCGGCTGCTCACCGGCGCGGAACAGGATGTGGTGCTGCGCGAGATGCTGCGCGGCGAGCTGGCCGATATTCAACAGGGCACCGGCGGGGACACCGAGTTCTGGCCGCAGCGGCTGCATCCGGCGCTGGGGACGGTCGGATTCGCCGAGCAGTTGCGCGATCTGATGCTGCGTGCCACCGAACGCGGTCTGGGGCCGGAGGATCTCGTCGAACTGGGTCGCCGGCACGATCGCCGGGAATGGGAGGCGGCCGGCCGCTTCGCCGAACGCTACGAGCAGGCGATGCTGCTGCGCTGGTCGGTCGGCGTCGAGGCGCCGGAGGCGAGCGCGCCCGCGTTGGACGCCGCGGAACTCGTGGGCGCGGCGCTGGACGCGCTGGCGCTGGATCCGGAGCAGCTGGCCGCGGAGCGCGAGCGCCTCGGCTGCCTGCTCGTCGACGATGCCCAGCATCTGGATCCGCTTGCGGCGCAACTGGTCGGCGCCATCGGTTCGGGCGCCGCGACGGTGGTCGTAGCGGGCGACCCCGACCAGGCCGTCTTCACCTTCCGCGGCGCCGACGCCCGCATCGTCGCCGATCTGGACGCCCCGGCCGACCGGCGTATCGTGCTGCGCGACGACCGGCGCTGCACCGGCCCGGTGCACGAGGCCGTCGCCCGGATCTCGGCGCGACTGCCGGGCAGCGCGCCACACCGGTTCGACGGCCGCGAACATACCACCGGCGCAGCGGAACCGACTGGCGCGGGCGCCGTGCAGGTCCGGGTTCTGACCACTCCGGCGAAGGAGGCGGCCCTGATCGCCGACCATCTGCGCCGCGCCCACCTCACCGACGACGTGCCCTGGTCGCGGATGGCGGTGATCGTCCGATCCGTCCCGCTGTCGCTGGCTCCGCTGCGCCGCGCCCTGCTGGCCGCGGGAGTGCCCGTCCTGCAACCGAAACCGGATGTGCCGCTGGCCCGCCGCCGCGGCGCGGCCTGGATGCTGCTCGCGCTGCGCGCCCTGCTGGCCGGCGAGCGCGCCCGCCCCGACCTGTTCACCGAGGACGACACCCTCGACCTGCTGTCCGGCCCGCTCGGCGGCGCCGACCAGATCAGCCTGCGCCGCCTCCGCCGCGGCATCCGCCGCACCCTGCTGGAACGCGGTCGCTCCCGCCCCGACGATGACCCGTGGCGGGAGCGTGCGGACGGCGATACGGGCCCCGCCGAGCTGGAACATGCCGGCGCACCGGAAGAACGGGAAGCCGCTGGTGATGTCGGCGCAGCCGCCGAGTCGGCCGAGTGGGCCGGACAGGGTGTTCCCGGCAACCGGCCGCAGGCGAGCGATCGGACCGGACCGCCCGACCCCGACGACTGTGGGGCCGTGTCGGACCGTGCGGTTCCTGCGAGTGCTGACGCGGGCTCGGCCTGCGGGGCAGCCGACCCCGGGAACGCGGAGGACCCGGCCGGGTTGCCCCCCGAGGAGGCGGAATCGGCTCGCGGTGCCCCGGTTTCGCGTGCGGTCGATGGCGCCGGCGAGATGTCGGCTACAGGTCGGTCGGAGGCCGAGGATGCCGGGCAGAGCCACCCGAGTTCCGCAGGCTCCGGACATGGTGAGGTGCAGGGAGCCGGCGGGCCGACTGTGGTGGGCTCCGCATCGAGACGCAGGGGGGCCTCCGGCACGGACGACGATTTCGCGTGGGAGGCGGTCGATTCCGCCTATACCGCGGATCTGGATCGGTCGTCTGCCGAGGTGCTGCGGGAACTGGTTACCGGGGTCGGCGACCTCACCGTTCTGGATCGGCTCACCGAGGTGGAGGCGGCGCCGCTGCGGCGGGTGTTGAAGGCCGTGGGGCGGGCGCGGCGGGTGTTGCGGCGCGGTGCGGGGCTGGAGGACGTGCTGTGGGGGGTGTGGACCGCATCGAATCTGGAGCGGCGCTGGGTCGGGCAGTCCGAGCGCGGTGGCGCCGTGGGCATGCAGGCCGATCGCGATCTGGATGCCGCCGTGGGCCTGTTCGATTCGGCGGCCGCCTACGTCGACAGGCTGCCGCACGCCACCGTCGAGGGTTTCGTGGAATACCTGGAACTGCAGGAGATTCCGCAGGACTCGGCGCCGCTCACCGATTCCGGCGAGGCGGTCGCCATCGTGAGCGCGCATGCGGCGGCGGGCCGGGAGTGGGATGTGGTCGCGGTCGCCGGTGTGCAGGAGGGGATCTGGCCGAACCTGCGCCCGCGCGGCACGCTGCTGGGTGTCGAGGATCTGGTGGATCTGGTTGCGGGCGTGGTCGATTCCGGCGACCGGGTGAGCCGGGCGGCGCCGATCCTGGCCGAGGAGCGGCGGCTGCTGCTGCTCGCGTGCAGCCGGGCTCGGCGCTCGCTGCTGGTGACGGCGGTCGAATCGGTCAGCGGCGACCGGGATCTGGTGCCGTCCCGCTTTCTCGGCGAACTCGACGATACCGCGGGCACCGACGAACCCGGCCGCATTCCGCCGCCCATCGACCCCGGCCGAGCCCTGATCATGCAGACGCTGATCGCCGAATTGCGCGGGGTGGTCTGCGATCCCGAGGTCGAGCCGCCGCGGCGGCAGCGCGCATCCCGGCAGCTGGCCCGGCTGGCGCGGGCGGGCGTGCGCGGCGCGCACCCCGACGAGTGGTACGGCACCGCCGAACTCAGCTCGCAACTGCCGCTGTGGGGCGACGACGAGGGCCCGATCGCGTTGTCCCCCTCCACCGTCGAGTTGCTGCGGACGTGTCCGCTGCGGTGGGCCCTGGAGCGGAACGGCGGCAGCGACGGCGACAATCCGCACGCGGTCAAGGGCAATCTGGTGCACACCCTCGTGCAAGCGCTGGCCGGTCAGGTGTCGGAGGCGCAGGTGAAGGCCGCGCTGGCGCGGGCGTGGAAGGCGGTCGACCCCGCCGCCGCCGACTCCGGCCCGCGCAGCTGGCATTCCCGCCAGGATTTGCGGCGCACCGAATCGATGCTGGACACGTTCCTGGACTGGCTGCGCAACACCCGCGCCGAACTCACCCAGATGGGCGTCGAGGTTCCGGTCGACTGCGTCCTGCCGGCGCGCGCACCGGGCGAGTACGCGGTGCGGGTCCGTGGTCGCGTCGACCGGGTCGAGCGAGATGCGTTCGGGCGCTTCGTGATCGTGGATGTCAAGACCGGTAAGACGCCGATCTCCAAACAGGCCGCGCAGGACCACGCCCAGCTGGCGACCTATCAGGTGGCGGCGGCCGCCGGGGCGCTCGACGACACGGCCGCGGGCGGCCTCCACGACACGGCCGCGGGCGGCCTCCACGACACGGCCGCGGGCGGCCTCCACGACACGGCCGCGGGCGGCCCCGACGACACCGCCGCGGGCGGCCCCGACGGCTCGCCCGGGGCCGAACCCGGTGGCGCGCGCCTGGTCTACGTCGCCAAGCCGAGCGCCAAGGAGGGCGCCGCCCAGCGCCTCCAGGCCGCGCTGGACGGCGACGGCGTCGAGCAGTGGCGCGACGCCATCCACGAGGCCGCCGCCGCCACCCGCGGCCCCAGCTATCTCGCGATGCGCAACGACGGCTGCCGGCACTGCGCGGTGTCGGGCAGTTGCCCGGTCCAGGACACCGGCCGGCAGGTGACCGACACGTGAGCGGCGCGGGCGGGAGAATCACGCCCGGCCTGCTGGCCGAGGCGCTCGGCCTGCCGCCGCCGACCGAGGAGCAGGCCGCCGTCATCGCGGCCCCGCCCGGCCCGACGCTGGTGGTCGCGGGCGCGGGCGCGGGCAAGACCGAGACGATGGCCGCCCGGGTGCTGTGGATGGTCGCCAACGGGCTGGTCGCGCCCGACGCCGTACTGGGCCTGACGTTCACCCGAAAGGCCGCGCAGCAGTTGACCTCTCGCATCCGCACCCGGCTCGCCCGGCTGGCCGGATCGCCGCTGCTGCGCGAGATCGATCCGAGTGGCCGGCTGCGGTCGCGGCTGACCGCGTCCGAACCGGAGATCAGCACCTACCACTCGTACGCCGGGCGGCTGCTCGGCGAGCACGGCCTGCTGCTGCCGGTGGAGCCGAACGCGACCCTGCTCACCGCGACCCAGCTGTGGCAGCTGGCGCACCGCGTGGTCACGGGCTGGGACGGCGACCTGGACACCGACCGCACCCCGGTATCGGTCACCGAGGCGGTGCTGGCGCTGTCCGGTCAGCTCGCCGAGCATCTGGTGGAACCCGAGCAGCTGGCCGAGGCGCACACCGAACTGGAGAAGCTGATCCTGACCCTGCCGCGCGGTCCGCGCCAGCGCGGCGGCCCGAGCCAGGAACTGCTGGGCATCCTCGAGGTGCAGCACGAGCGGGTGGCGCTGCTGCCGTTGGTCCGCCGCCTGGGCGAGGAATTGCGCCGCCGCGGCGCCTTGGACTTCGGCGCCCAGATGTCGCTGGCGGCCCGCCTGGCCGCCGAACATCCGGAGGTCGGCGCCGCCGAACGAGACCGCTTCCGCCTGGTCCTGCTGGACGAATATCAGGACACCGGCCACGCCCAGCGCATCCTGCTGGCCGCCCTGTTCGGCGACCTGGACAGTGCCCAGGGATCGACTTCGCCCACCGCCGAACAGGTTTCGAGACCGTCCGGGGAGGAGCGGCCGCCCGGAGAACTCGCGGGCGACGGTTCCGGCATTGCCGCGGATACCGCGGCGGCGCGGAGTGCGCGGGTGAGACGTGCCGACACCGTTGCGTCGCCGGGGATCTCGTCTGTGCGAAAGCCCGGCGAGCAAAATCCGGATCGAGCATCGACCGGGCCCTCCGACTCGGGCGAACTCTCGCAATCGAACCTGGAATCGAGTTCCTCGCCGGGAGATGACATGTCCGGCAGCAGAGGTTCGCGTCGGTTCGACGCACCGGACCGAGTGCCGGAGCCGAGATTCGGATCGACGGTCGACGCGGATGGTGGTGAGGGCCGCGGGGCAGCCCCTGGTTCCGAGGGCGATGGCCGGGCGGCCGGACCCGTCGGCGGCTCGCAGGTGAGTAGCGAAGGTGAGCCGAATCCGACGGGTGCGGAAGCGGAATCGGCGGGCGGTGATTCGAAGCGCGGTGCCGACGAGCGCGGCTCGGGTCTCGGCGGCGGGGCTCGTCCGCACGGAACCGATGCCGATACGGCCACATCCGCTGGGTCGGGACCGGATTCGATCGGCTCCGAGGTGGCGTCGGCGCTCGACGGACCAGGTGTCTCCGGCTCGATCCCGCAGCGGTTGGCGGTGACGGCCGTCGGCGACCCCATGCAGTCGATCTACGGCTGGCGGGGAGCTTCGGCGGCCAACCTGCCGCGGTTCGCCACCGACTTCCCCAGTGCGCCGGGCGTTCCCGCGCCGATTCTGCCGCTGCTCACCAGTTGGCGTAATCCGCCGGAGGCGCTGGCGCTGGCGAATCTGGTGGCCGAACCGCTGCGGCAGGCCGAGGGCGGGGTGGCGGTCGACGCGCTGCGGCCGCGACCGGACGCCACCGCGGGCACGGTCGCGCTGGCGCTCACCGATACCGTTGCCGACGAACGGGACTGGGTGGCCGAGCGGGTCGCCGCCGAATGGGAGGCGCGGGCCGACGCCGGTTCGCCTCCGCCTACCTCCGCGGTGCTGGTGCGCCGCAACGCCGATGCCGCGCCGTTGGCAGAAGCGCTGCGCGAGCGGGGATTACCGGTGGAGATCGTCGGCCTCGGCGGCCTGCTCGCCACGCCGGAGGTGGCCGATGTCGTCGCGACCCTGCGCCTGATCGCGGATCCGGCCGCGGGCAGCGCCGCGATGCGCATCCTCACCGGGGCCCGCTGGCGGCTCGGCGTCACCGACCTGGCCGCGCTGGCCCGGCGGGCCCGCGAGCTGTCGATCACCCGGCCGCCCGACCAGACGGCCGCGATCACCGATACGGCCACCCTGGCGGATGCCCTGCGCACCGTGGCCCCGGAGCCCGCCGAACAGGCCGGTCTCGCCGACGCCATCGCCGATCCCGGTGCGGCGGAACAGTACTCGGAGCCCGGATACCAGCGCATCGTCGCGCTCGGCCGGGAACTTGCCGCGCTGCGCGAACGCAGCGGCCAGACGCTGCCGGAACTCGTCTCCGATGTGGAGCGCACCATCGGCGTCGGCGTGGAGACCCAGTCCCGCCGCGCCTCCGCAGGCGGTGGTGCCGGCCGCGAGCACCTGGACGCCTTCGCCGACGTGGTCGCCGACTACGCGAGCGATCACCGCGCGTCACTGCCCGGGTTGCTGACGTTCCTGGCCGCGGCCGAGGAGGTCGAGAACGGTCTGGAACCGGGCGAGGTCGAGGTCGCCCGCGACCGCGTCCAGGTCCTGACCGTGCACGCCGCCAAGGGCCTGGAATGGGAGGTGGTGGCCGTGCCGCACGTGACCCGCGGGGTCTTCCCGTCCGGCGCGGCCGCGGGCACCTGGCTGGGCGCGCTCGCCGAACTCCCCACCTCCCTGCGTGGTGACCGGCAGCGCGATGCGGTGCCCGCGGAACGTTCCGGTTCGGTCGCCGCCGTTGGTGCCGAGCAGGGTCGTTCCGCGGTCACGCGGTCCGCCGCCGGGGCCGACCAGGGCCGGTCTGCGGTAACCCGGGCCGCTGTTTCCGAGGGGGACGTCCCTTCCCCTGGGCTGCACGATGTTTCCCAAGGGCTGCGCCACGCTTCCCAGGAGCTGCGCGACGACGCGGCGCCGGCCGACTCGGCCACGGCGGCATCGCCGGTCTCGCGGTCCGGCGCTCCAGCGGTGTCCGACGGCGTCCCCGTGCTGGACCTGTCGGACCTCTACGACCGCAGCGATCTCGACCGGGCCATCAAGCAGCACAAGGACACCCTCGCCCGGCGTCGGCTCGACGAGGAGCGGCGCCTGTTCTACGTCGCCCTCACCAGGACCGAACGCATCCTGTTCGTATCGGCGCACCACTGGGCCGAAACCGGCTCGACGCCGAAGGGCCCGTCCGATTTCCTGCTCGACCTCAAACGCGCTGTCGAACACCCAGATTCGACACCGTCCACGGCCGTGGGCATCGAGACACTATCCGCGGCCGCGGGCATCGAGACACTATCCACGGCCGCGGGCATCGAGACACTATCCACGGCCGTGCGCATCGACCTGTGGGCCGATCCGCCGGCCACCGACGCGGTCAACCCCTTCACCGACGACCCGGCGTCGGCCACCTGGCCCCGCGACCCACTGGGCAAGCGCCGCACCGCGGTTCAGGACGGTGCCGCCCTGGTCCGAGAGTCCCTACGAGACCTGGCACACGAGCCCGACCCCCCAGCCACACTCGACGACGCCGCCACACTCGACGACGCCGCCGCACCTGATTCGGCCGCGGCCGATACTTCCGCCGCTGCCGGAACCTCCACCACGATCGATGTGGCCGGCGCACCGGAACACTCTGGTGCGCTCGATAACCCCGCCGCACCGAGCCCGGCCGAGCCCGAGGGTACGGATGAAAGGGCCGGTGGCGCAGGGGAATTCTACGGTCAGCTGTCGCTGTTCACGGATCCGGACGAGGTCCCCGAGCCGCCGGGGGAGCCGGCCGAGTTCTCCCCAGCGGCCGAACACGCTGGCGACCAGGCGTATTCGGAGCACCAGGACCTCGACCCCGAGGGCTGGGCGGCCGATGTCGACGCCCTGCTCGCCGAGCACTTCGCGGCCGGGGAGAGCGTGCGGGACGTGGAACTCCCCAGCCAGCTGCCCGCCACGGCCCTGGTGGAGATGCGCGCCGACCCGGCCAAGCTGGCCGCGCGGCTGCGCCGCCCGCTGCCGTATCCGCCGAGCCCGTTCGCCCGGCGCGGCACCGCCTTCCACGCCTGGTTGCAGCAGTGGTTCGGCTCGGCGCGGCTGCTGGGCCTGGACGAACTGCCCGGCGCCGCCGACAGCGGTGCGGCCGACGCCGACCTGGTCCGGCTGCAGGAGGCGTTCCTGTCTTCGCCGTGGGCCGACCGCAACCCCGCCGAGGTGGAGGTGGGGTTCGAAACATCCCTGGCGGGCACCCTGATCCGCGGCCGCATGGACGCGGTGTTCGCCGAACCCGGCGACCGCTGGCTGGTGGTGGACTGGAAGACCGGCGCCGAGCCCACTCGCGCCGAGGAACCCGCGGTCGCCATGCAGCTGGCGGTCTACCGGCTGGCCTGGGCCCGGCTACTGGCCGCCCGCACCGGCGCCGACGAACACGAGATCCTCGAAAAGATCAGCGCCGCATTCCATTACGTGCGCACCGGCCGCACCATTTCCCCGCCGAATCTGCCGGGTCCCGAGGAACTCGCGGAATTCCTCGAGACGGCCGCGCCGAACTGGTCGGCACCCGACGGAGCGAACGGGTCGGCACCCGACGGGGAGGCTGAGTGAGGCGTCAGGCCGCCTCGCGACGAATCTTCCACGCCTGCGCCATCATCGGGATCTGCAGCGGCAGCCGCAGCACCGAGACGGCCTTCAACGCGAACGGCGCCTGGGGATTTCGGACGCTGTCCACCGCCATCTGAACGTTCGCCGGATATACGGCCACGAACAGCAGCACCGCCAGCAGCCCGCCGAACCGCCGGGTGCTGGGCAGCGCCAACGTGGTCGCCACGCCGAGCTCCGCGACCCCCGACAGGTAGGTGTAGGTGCGTGCCGACCCGGGCAGCACACGCGGCACGATCGAATCGAACGGCTTCGGTATCACGAAATGCAGCGTGCCCATTCCGAACAACGCGGCAGCCATGAGCTGTGCGCGCCGTGGCCGGGCAGCGGAATCGGTCATGCCTGCACAATGCCATTCCGCGTGCCGAGCTGTCGACCCCGGCGCGGCCCGGTACGCTGCTGACTCGTGGTGCAGGACAACGGCGGTGATTACCGTGTTCGATGAGCAGCGGCGTGGCCTGCGCCGACTCACCGATCGCCCGGACTACGCCCTCGTCGGCGTGCTGCGCATTCCGGAAATCCAATCCAGCCCTTGGGTTTCCCTGACGCGCCGGGTGGCGTTCGCGTTCGGATTGCTGGTAACCGCGACGCTGGTGGTGTATTTCGGCCGCTCCGGATACAACGACAACAGCGGCGGCGAGCTGTCGCTGCTGGATGCGGCGTATTATTCGACGGTGTCGCTGTCGACCACCGGCTACGGCGACATCACTCCTTTCACCCCGTCGGCCCGGCTGATCAATATCGTCGTCATCACGCCGCTCCGGGTCCTGTTCCTGATCGTCCTGGTCGGGACCACCCTGCAGGTGCTGACCGAACGGTCCCGGCAGGCGTTCAAGATTCAGCGATGGAGGCACAGGGTGCGCAATCACACCGTGGTGGTCGGGTACGGGACGAAGGGCCGCACCGCCGTCGACGCGATGCTGGGCGACGGCGTGGCGCCCGGCGAGATCGTCGTCGTGGACACCGATCCGGTGGCACTGGAGCGCGCGGCCGCCGCGGGCCTGGTGACCGTGCACGGCTCGGCGAGCCAGTCCGATGTGCTCCGGCTGGCCGGTACCCAGAACGCGGCGTCGGTGGTGGTGGCGGCCAATCGCGACGACACCGCGGTGCTGGTCGCGCTGACGGCCCGCGAGCTGAACCCGAAGGCCAAGATCGTCGCCGCGATCCGGGAGGCGGAGAACGTCCACCTGCTGCGTCAGTCGGGCGCCGATTCGGTGGTGGTGTCGTCGGAGACGGCGGGGCGTCTGCTCGGCATCGCCACCACCACCCCGAAGGTGGTCGACATGGTCGAGGATCTGCTCACTCCGGAGGCGGGCTTCGCGATAGCCGAGCGCGACGTGGAGCAGGACGAGGTGGGCGGTTCCCCGCGGCACCTGCGCGACATCGTGCTGGCCGTGGTCCGCGGCGGCGAGCTGATCCGCGTCGACGAGCCCGAGGTGGACGCCCTCGATTCGGGCGATCGCCTGCTCTACGTCCGCCGCGCGCAGAAGTAGCAAGCCGGACGGATACGCTCGAAGAGTGCCGGATTTTCAGCTGAACGACGTTCCACTTCTCTCGCGTTCCGCGCTCGACCGGGCCGAGCACCTGCGCTCGGACGAGCAGGCGTTGAAGGAGGGCTGGCCCGGCGCGCGCGTGCTGCGAATGAACCGGCGCGGTCAGGTCCGCGTGGAAGACGGCTCGATTCTGCTGGAACCGGCGACGACGCTGGCGCAGGAGCCGGTCGACGAGGCGGTGTTCGTCGGTGTCGAGGCGGGCCGCCACCTGTGGGCCCTGCGCGACAACGATCTCGACGGCGAACTGATGGACCTGCGGGCGGTCGGCGGCGCGCTGCACCTCGACGACATCACCCTGGGTGTCCTGTCCACCGCCCTCGCGCTGCTGAACTGGCACGACCGCGCCGGATACAGCGCCGCCGACGGCACCCCGACCGCACCCGCCAACGGCGGCTGGATGCGGATCAGCGAGTCCGGGCACGAGGAGTTCCCGCGGATCGATCCGGCGGTGATCTGCCTGGTGCACGACGGCGGCGACCGCGTGCTGCTGGCCCGCCAGCACAGCTGGCCGCCGAAGATGTTCTCGCTGCTGGCCGGGTTCGTCGAGGCGGGCGAGTCGCTGGAGCGCTGCGTGCAGCGCGAGATCGGCGAGGAGGTCGGCGTCGGCGTGCGCGACATCCGCTACCTGGGCAGTCAGCCCTGGCCGTTGCCGCGCTCGCTGATGCTCGGCTTCGCCGCGCTCGCCGACCCGGAGCAGCCGCTGGTCTTCTCCGACGGCGAGATCGTCGAGGCATACTGGTTCACCCGCGCCGAGGTGCGGCAGGCGCTGGCCGCGGGTGCGTGGGGCGCGCCGACCGGGCTCTCGCCGGACGCCGAACAGCAGAAACTGTTCCTGCCGGGGTCGATCTCGATCGCCCGCAGCATCATCGAGAGCTGGGCGGCGGAGTAGTCCGGCAGCCGTCAGCCGGCAGTATTCAGGCGATGGCCGCCAGCGCCTGCTTCACCTGGACCAGGGTCGGATTCGTGGCGGTGGAGCCGTCGGCGTACTTCACGGTCGGCACCACGTGGTTGCCGGCGTTGACGCTGCCGACGAATTCGGCGGCCGCGGGATCCTGTTCGATGTCGACCTCGGTGTAGGTGATGCCCGCCTCGTCGAGCTGCTTCTTGAGGCGGCGGCAGTAGCCACACCAGGTCGTCGAATACATGGTCAGGTCGAATGCGCTCACGTCTGCTGTCAACAGCGGCCGCGGCGAACCTGTTCCCGCGGCTTGCCGAACTTTTGATAAGTGCGCATACTATATGTCATGACCTCCTCGTCTTCCCCATCGGCGGGCACCCGGTACTGGCTCGGCGTGGTCTCCCGCGAGCACGTCCGGCGCGGCGTCGACCTCGGCATCGCGCAGGCGAACCACGGCGAGCGTGCCCCCGTGGAGCGGATGCGCCCCGGCGACGGGCTGGTGTACTACTCGCCGCGCACCGGCATGCGCGAGGGTGCGCCGGTGCAGGCGTTCACCGCCCTCGGCGCCATTGCCGATCGGCCCGCCTGGCAGGCCGAGGAGCAGGACGGGTGCTTTCGTCCCTGGCGGCGCGCGGTCAGCTATGAGCCTGCGGCACAGGAGGTCCCGATCGACGCGCTGCGGGGCGAACTCGATCTCACCGCCGTGCCCCACTGGGGCGTGGTGCTGCGGCGCGGGCTGGTCGAGCTGAGCGCCCACGATTTCGCCGTGATCTCGCGGGCCATGGTCGGCGCGTGAGGCATCGACCGTGAGGCATCGACTGCGCACCGAATTCGGGCACGCCGACGAGAGTCCCGGCCTGCTGCTGTGGCAGGTGACCAATCGGTGGCAGGCGGCCCAGCGCGCGGCGCTCGCCCCCTTCGATCTCACCCATGTGCAGTTCGTCCTGCTGGCCTCGCTCACCTGGCTCGCCGATGCCGCCGGTGCGCCGGTGATGCAGCGCGACATCGCCGCCCACGCCGCCACCGACCCGATGATGACGTCCCAGGTGTTGCGCACCCTCGAGCGCAAGGGTCTGGTGGAACGCCACGACCACCCGCACGACCGGCGGGCGAAGTCGCTGCTCCCGACGGAAACCGGTGTGGCGCTGGCGGATCGGGCCATCGTCGCGGTGGAGGCCTGCGACCGCGAGTTCTTCGGACCGCTGGGGGAGCGGGCTGCGCGATTCGCGGAAGCGCTGCGCGGCCTGCGCGACCGCGAAGGCTCGTGACCGCCGGGGCCGCATGGCAGAATCCGCTCCGCGATCGGATGCTGCCGGGACGTATCCGCCGACGAGGGTCCGTTCCTGTCGGACCGCACTGTCATGATGGAGCCCGTGCCCGCATCGACCACCCCACCCGCGCTGCGGCTCGACGGACTCGATCCCGAGCAGGCCGCCGCCGTCACGGCGCCGCGCGGGCCGGTCTGCGTGCTGGCGGGCGCGGGCACGGGCAAGACCCGCACCATCACCCACCGCATCGCGCACCTGGTGTCGGCGGGCCACGTCCGCGCCGATCAGGTCCTGGCCGTGACGTTCACCGCCCGCGCCGCCGGGGAGTTGCGTACCCGCCTGCGGGCGCTGGGCCTGGGCGGCGACGCGACGGCGGTGCAGGCCCGCACCTTCCACGCGGCCGCCCTGCGGCAGCTGCGCTACTTCTGGCCGCAGATCATCGGTGACGTGCCGTGGCGGCTCATCGACAGCAAGTTCCCGATCGTGTCGCAGGCCGCGCACCGGGTCGGCCTGTCGACGGCCACCGAGAGCGTGCGCGATCTCGCCGGCGAGATCGAATGGGCCAAGGCGTCGCTGGTCGCCCCGGAGGATTACGCCGCCACCGCCGGGCGCCTGCGCCGCGACACCCCGTACGAGGCGGGCAAGGTCGCCGATGTCTATGCCGGCTACGAGCAGGCGAAGAACACGGCAGACGGCCTGCTCCTCGACTTCGACGATCTGCTGCTGCACACCGCGGCCGCGCTGGAGGACTACGTCTCGGTCGCCGAGGAGTTCCGGGGCCGCTACCGCTGCTTCGTGGTCGACGAATACCAGGACGTCACCCCGCTGCAGCAGCGCGTGCTCGACGCCTGGCTGGGCGATCGCGACGATCTGACCGTCGTCGGCGACGCCAACCAGACCATCTACTCCTTCACCGGCGCCACCCCGAACCATCTGCTGGAGTTCTCCCGCCGCTTCCCCGACGCCACGGTGGTCCGGCTGGAGCGCGACTACCGCTCCACCCCGCAGGTGGTCTCGCTGGCCAACCGGGTGATCGGCGCGGCCCGCGGCCGCATCGCCGGCACCCGCCTGCAGCTGATCGGCGAGCGCCCCGACGGCCCCGATCCGGCCTTCGCCGAACACGACGACGAGCCGGCCGAGGCCCTCGCGGTCGCCAAGTCCATTGCCCGCCTGCTCGGCCAGGGCGTCTCCGCCGGTGAGATCGCCGTGCTGTACCGGATCAACGCGCAGTCGGAGGTGTACGAGCAGGCGCTCACCGAGGCGGGCATCCCGTATCAGGTGCGCGGCGGCGAGGGTTTCTTCCAGCGCACCGAGGTCCGCCAGGCGGTCCAGGCGCTGCGCCGCACCGCCGCCCGCGACGATCTTCCCGACGCCCGCGGCGCCGACCTGGTCAGCCTGGTCCGCGCGGCGCTGGCCCGGCTGGGCCTGACGGCCACCGAGCCCAGCGGCGCCCAGGCCCGGGAGCGCTGGACGTCGCTGGTCGCGCTGGTGCAGCTGACCGAGGAACTGACCGGCCACGACCCCGACCTGCCCTTGGGCGGCCTGTTGCGCGAGTTTGCCACCCGCGCCGAGGCCCGCCACCCCCCGACAGTGCAGGGCGTGACGCTGGCCTCGCTGCACGCCGCGAAGGGGCTGGAGTGGGACGCGGTGTTCCTGGTCGGCCTCGCCGACGGCACCCTGCCGATCGGGCACGTGCTCGGCGACGACGGCACGGTCGCCGACGACGCCGCGCTGGAGGAGGAGCGCCGGCTGCTCTACGTCGGCGTCACCCGCGCCCGGGAACATCTGCGGTTGTCCTGGTCGCTGTCGCGCGGTGCCGGCGGCCGGAAGACGCGGCGGCGCAGCCGATTCCTCAACGATCTGGTGCCGGAGGATTCCCCGGCCTCGCGCATCGCCCGGGCCACGGGCGACAGGCGCACCCGCAAGCATCCGTCCTGCCGCATCTGCGGCCGCCCGCTGCTGGGTACCAAGTCCACCATGCTCGGCCGCTGTTCCCGCTGCCCGGCCGAGATCGACCAGGGCCTGCTGGCCGCGCTGCAGGAGTGGCGGCAGGAGAAGGCCGACGAGCTGTCGGTCCCGCACTTCGTGGTGTTCAGCGACACCACGCTGACCGCGATCGCCGAACAGCTGCCGACCGACGACCGCGCGCTGGTCGCCATCCCCGGCATCGGCGCCAAGAAGCTCGGCGAGTTCGGTGCCGACGTACTAGCGATAGTCCGCTCGCGCGTCGGCGCACAAGACCCTAAAAGTGCAGGTGAAAAATAGGTTGTGCGGTTGTGTAGACCGCCCGTAGGGTGGGGACCACGCACCGGGAGGTCATTCCGGCGCGCACAGTGACCATCAGGACAAACGAGCAGGAGGGAGGCAGACCGATGAGCGTAATCGTAACCATCGCATCGACCGGCGTTGCGGCGACGGCGATTCCGTCCATGTCCGTCTCCCGGGGGGTCCTCGCCTTGCAGGGGACCGGCCTGTCCGCCGTCAGCATTCTCGGAGCCGAAACGCAGGCGCCGCAGTATGCCCTCGAGACGGACAAGCCCGAGCGGGGATGGCTGGCCTTTGCCGACGCATCCGCGGACGCATTCGCCAATGCCCATGCTGCCGACCACCCGACGGGCGGTATGCCGGCAGCGCACCTCCGCCGCACCACACCAGCGACCGTGATCAGATCTCGACATCGAAGTCGACTCAGGTAGGGATCACACCCACTGAGCCCCCTGGCCACGGATCGCCCGAAGCGAAACCGTGGCCATAGTTTTTACCGGCTCTCCAGCCACCGGCACCGGTTTCGCGGAAGAACGAAACGACCGCTGCACGAGCTGAAGGAGAGACGACGTGTCTACCGCGACCGTTCCTCGCGTGACATGCTGCCCGACCGTGGCCCCGACCTCCCGCAACCGGGGAGTTACCCTCAACCTGCCCTGCCGGGTCGGCGACCCCGACCTGTGGTTCGCCGAGAGCCCGGCACAGCTGGAGGAGGCGAAGGCCCTGTGCGCCACCTGCCCCATCCGCAAGGGTTGCCTTGCCGCCGCGCTGGACCGCGGCGAGCCCTGGGGCGTGTGGGGCGGTGAGATCTTCGACCAGGGTGTCGTGATCGCCCGCAAGCGGCCCCGCGGCCGCCCGCGCAAGGTCGCAGTGGCGTAATGCGCGCGCATGATCCGAATTCCGACCGAGCCCCGCATCTCTGTTCGAGATGCGGGGCTCGCCCTTTTCCGCGGAGTGGTGCCGGGCGGTCTCCCGCCGGCACCGAAATCTCAACCGGCGGTTCGGTATTCGGTGTAACCGGGAACCCAGTCCTGCATCAGCTTCATGAACGGCACCTCGGCGTCGAGTTGTGCGCAGATCCCGATCGAGCCGCCGAGCACGCGGAAGATCATCACGTACTCCGGCGGAAGTTGCAGGGACATACCGGTTTTCACCTCGGGACGGCTGAGGTCGGTGGCCTTGCCGGCGACGCGCTGCATCCACTTGCGGGTGAAGTGGAACGATTCGGTCTGGATGGGATCGGTGAACGGACGCAGGTAGTCGGCGATCTCCCGATGGGTGATGGTGCGGCCGGGGATGACGAATCCGTGGGAATACATCAACTCGGTCAGCTCGTCGAAGCGCTCCTCGACCGCCAGGGCCACCATCTGCCCGAGAATGGGCGGGAACCCGTTCGGCAGTGGCGCGCACGCGCCGAAGTCGATGACCGCCAGGCGGCCGTCGGCGAGCATCATGAAGTTGCCCGGATGCGGGTCGGCGTGCAGCTTGCCGACCACCGAGGGGGAGGAGAAATGGAACTCGCCCATCAGCCCGGCGACCCGGTTGCGTAGCTCGACGGTTCCCTGCGGATCCTCCTGGCCCCGCTTGATGATGGCCGAAACCGGTTCGCCGTCCAGCCATTCGGTGACGAGCACCTTGGGCGCCCCGGCCACCACCTTCGGCACCACGAACCGCGGGTGGCCGTCGAAGCCCTTGGCGAAGGCGCGCTGATTGGCGGCCTCGGTGCGGTAGTCGAGCTCCTCCTCCGTGCGCTCGGTGATCTCGGCGAGGATCGGTTTCACGTCGGCGCCGGGGATGACCGAGCCGATCATGCCCGTCATCCGGTTCAGCGTCTTCAGGTCGGCGCGCAGCGCCTCGTCGGCGCCCGGATACTGCACCTTCACGGCGACGGTGCGGCCGTCGGACCACTGTGCCTTGTGCACCTGGCCGATGCTGGCCGAGGCGGCCGGCTCGTCGTCGAAGGAGGCGAACCGCTTGCGCCAGCCCGTGCCCAGCTGCTGATCCAGCACCCGGTGCACGTCGGCGATGGGCATCGGCGGGGCGGCGGCCTGCAGCCGGGTCAGCGCGTCGCGGTAGGGCTCGCCGAACTCCTCCGGGACGGCGGCCTCCATCACCGACAGCGCCTGGCCGAATTTCATCGCGCCGCCCTTGAGCTCACCGAGCACGGCGAACAGCTGCTCGGCGGCCTTCTGGTTCAGGTCGGCACTGATCTCGGTCCGGTCGCCGCCCGCGAGCCTGCGCCCGAATCCCACCGCGGCCCGGCCGGCGATCCCGAGCGGGATCTTGGCCAGCTTGGCATTCCGGGACGAGGGACGACGCACAATCTCAGACACCGTTCCATCATGGCCGACGAACCTCGCGGTGTGCCACGGGAATCGAGTGAACTTCCGGGTCGTGACCGGGGGTGGGATCGGTCACAGTCGCGGATCGGGCGGGCCGGTGAGGACGGCGCGGCAGCCGCAGGCGGCGTGCGGGCGCCAGCCGCGGCGGTGCACGCGGTGGCTGTTCGGATCCAGCTCCAGGGTGGTGTCGAGGGTCTGCGGCGGCGGGTCCGGGACCCCGCCGACGATGATCTCCAGATCGCGCAGGGCCAGGGCCGCGGTGGCCGCGATCATCGCGGGGGAGCCGTAGCCGACGCGGCCGAGCAGCTGGGCGGCCAGGTGCGGCCAGTTCGGATCGAGATCGCGGCGGGTGAGGTCGGCGCATCGCAGGCAACTGGTGCCGCCGGGCAGTACCAGTGGCCCGACCACGCCGCGGCCGTCGCGAATGCGCACCTGCAGATGCGGGATCCGCCGCAGGACCAGGTCGTTCACCAGATGCGGCTCCGGCACCAGGGCATCGGCCAGCACCACCACATCGGCGCCCCAGCCGTCGACCGGAAGCTCGGTGTCGAGATCGCGGGAACGGCCGGGCCGCAGGCCGAGCCGGCGCACCCCCGCGGCCACGGCCTCCGACAGTGGGCCGCGGCCGTGTACGTGCACCACCCGCACGGCCACCTGCGGCTGCGGCCGGACCAGTAGTCCGGCTCGGTCGATATCGGCCAGCAGGCGCAGCGTTTCGCCGGCCGCGAGCCCGAGACGATTTGCCTCCCAGAGGATCTGCGGATGGCTGTGCATGCCGTCCAGCAGTCGCAGGAATTCCACGATCGGCTCCGCGTCGATCCCCGGCGGGTTCACCAGCACCGCCCGCTCGGGATCCCAGCCCAACTGAACAACCCCCGAGGGGCGCCGCAGCACCGCCACCCGCGGATGCAACATCGGCCCGCGCGGCCGAAATATGGTCATAGCGGCAGTATCCGCACCGCGCCCGTCTCCCGGTCCGCGAAAAGCGCTGGTTATCCCCAGGATTCGCCGCCCATCCACAGGGCATTCCGTCAGGACACCGGGCTGTCCCCGGCCGCTCGCCGGTGTCCTCCCCGCCGCCGGACGGCGGGCCGATCCCCAGCCGGGCAGATCTTTCGGGACACGGTCTGCGTAAACCGTCTGGGCCACTGGGCGGCTCGTTGTGGTGTTCACAACGGGTTCGTCCGCAGGCGGTGATTTATCCAGATCATCGGCGTACCCGAGTGAGTGGGGCCGGATGTGGGCAAACAATGGATGTTCCGCACCGAAGTACCCGCCCGAACGGTTCGGCCCGGATCCGCTGCAAAGGAGCATCATGGGAAGCGCATCCGTCGACGTCCCGCACGTGGCATCGAACGAACGACTGCGTTCGCGCAACACCTTCACGGTGGACGCCGCCCGCATCCGCGACTACGCGCGGGCGGTCGGCAACGACGACAGCATCCATCTGGATGCCGGCGCTGCCGCTGCCCGCGGCTTCGGCGCCCTGGTGGCGCCGCCGACCTTCGCCACCATGGTGTGGATGCGGGCGGAGGAGGAGACCCTGGCCGCCCTGGTGCCGGGCTTCCACATCGGCCGCATCCTGCACGCCGACCGCACCCTGGACATCCTGCGCCCGTTGCTGGCGGGCGACCGGGTCGGCTGCGATGTGCATTTCGAGTCGTTCCGGCACTACCGCGACTACGACATCGTCTCGATGACGACCACCCTGCGCGATCAACCGGGGCAGATCGTGACGGTCGGCAGCTCCACGCTGCTGGTGCACACGCAGCGGCTCTCCGCGCGCGGCGCCGGACCGATCGGCTACGAGCGCGGGCTAGAACTCGTTCCGGCCCGGCACCGGCCGCGCACCGCCGGTCCCGGCGACCATCTGCCGATCCGGCATCGGGGTGTGGCGGTGACCCGTTCGCCGCAGCCGGTGATCGACTTCACCGGCCTGCGGGTCGGTTCCGAACTCCCGGTCCGGCGGCACGCCCTCGCTTCCGCCGACGTGATGCACCACGCCAGCGTGGTCGGCCGGCCGGGCGGGCTCGTCGCCGACGACCGGGCGCCGGCGCCCCCGCCGGTCGCCGCGACACCCGGCATGCTCAGCCTCGGCCTGGCCGCCGGATACCTCTCGTCCTGGCTGGGCGACCCGACCGCCGTGACGAAGTACCGGGTGCAGTACGCGCCCAAGATGCACTACCTGCCGGTCGGCACCGCCGAACCCACGCCCGTCGAATTCCGCGGCCGGGTCACCTGGCTGAACCCGGTCCGCCGCACCGCCACCGTCGTCATCGAGGCAACGGCCAAGGGCCGCAAGCTGTTCGGCTACGCCACCGCCGAGGCCCGCTTCGCCTGACATCCCGGCCGGGATCTCGGTCCGCCGCCGACCGAGAGGGATCGTTCCCAGCGGCGCCGTCCCTGCGATCGACGCCGTGCCTGCGATCGGCGCCGCCCGTGCGATCGTCGATCCGCCGCGAGGACGTAGCGAACGGTCGGTTGTGGCACTGCGTGATTATTCTGGGACGCATGGTGGAAAGTGGCGTCACACCGGACCCGGATCTGATGCGGGCCCTGCGGGCGCTGGCGAATCCGATGCGGCTGCAACTGCTTTCGTGGCTGCGCGACCCCGAGCGGAACTTTCCGATGGAGCGGGCGATCGCCGACCCGCACGAGGTGGGGATCTGCGTCAGCCACATCCAGGAGAAGGCCGGCCTGGCGCAGTCGACGGTCTCGGCGTACCTGGCGGAACTCGAGCGGGCGGGCCTGGTGCGATCGACGCGGGTCGGCAAGTGGACCCACTACAAACGCGACGAACAGCGCATCGCCGAACTCGTCGCCGCACTGGGCCACACCCTCTGACACCCGGGGCCGGGGCGTGCGCTAGTCGTCGTCCGGCTTCTCGTCGTCCGTTTTCTCGTCCTCGGTGTTCTTGCCCTGGGCCTTCCTGCCCTCGGCGCGCTCGCGGGCCTCGGTCTCGGCCAGCTGGGCCAGCGGGTCGTCGAAGGCGTCCGTGCCGCCGCCGATCACGCCGTCGATGAAGCCGGCCGGATTGTCGAGATCCTCCGAGCTGGGCAGCAGATCGGGGTGCGCCCACACCGCGTCGCGGGCCTGCACGCCCGCGTCGGTGGTCAGGCGCCGCCACAGCGCGGCGGCCTCGCGCAGCTTGCGCGGCCGCAGTTCCAGGCCGACCAGGGTGGCGAAGGTCTGCTCGGCGGGGCCGCCGGTGGCGCGCCGGCGGCGCAGCGTCTCGGACAGCGCGCCGGCGCCGGGCAGCCGGTCGCCGACGGCGTCGGTCACGACGACCTGCACCCAGCCCTCGATCAGCGCGAGCAGCGTCTCGAGCCGCTCCAGCGCGGCCTTCTGCTCCGGTGTGGTCTGCGGTTCGAAGGTGCCCTGCGACAACAGTTCTTCCAGCTTGGACGGGTCGGTCAGGGAGGACGGATCGATGTTCTGCGCCGCCTCCTCGATCGCCGAGAAGTCCATCCTGATGCCGCGCGCGTAATCCTCCACCGCCCCCAGCACCTGCTGGCGCAGCCACGGCACGTGCCCGAACAGCCGCTGATGCGCGGCCTCCCGGGCGGCCAGATACACCAGGATCTCGCTCTCCGGCCGCTCCAGCCCCTTGCTGAACTCGGTGATCGCCTCCGGCAGCAGCGCCGCGGTGCCGTCCGGGCCCAGCGGCAGGCCGATGTCGGTGGAGGTCAGCACCTCCTTGGCGAGCTGGCCCAGGGCCTGGCCGAGCTGCGATCCGAACGCCATGCCGCCCATCTGGCCGAGCATGCCGATCATCGGCGCGGCGAACTCCCGCGCCTCCTCGGGCAGCGTCGACGTCCACATGCCCGACACCTGCTGGGCCACCGGATCGCAGAGCCGGCGCCAGGTCGGCAGCGTCTCCTCGATCCAGTCGTTGGGCGTCCAGGCCACCGTCTTCGAGGCCCCGGCGGGCAGCGTGGTGACCGCGTCGAGCCACAGTTCGGCCAGGTGGGCCGCGTCGGCCACCGCGCGCTGGGTACCCGGCGTCACCGGTTCGACGGACGAGCCGAGCTGCTGGCGGGCCAGCCGCTTGGCGATGTCGTAGTTCACCGGGCCGCCCGACTCCGAACCCGGCTGGCCCATGGTGGAGAACATCTGGCCCAGCGAGGTCAACATCTGCCCGAGCTGCGACGGATCGAACCCGCCCGCGCCCGGGCCCCCGATCCCGAAGGCGAACGGGTTGTTCGCACCGGAACCGGATTGATCCCCGCGCTTGTCGCGGTCGGGATCGTCATCGCGGTTCGAGAATCCGAATGGCACGTCGCTCATAACCCTCAGGCTACGCGGACGGCAAGAACCGAGCCGCTACTGTGGGCCGGGTGAATCGCCGGATCCTCACGCTGTTGGCAGCCCTGGTCCCCGTCCTCGTACTCGGCGTCATAGGCAGTGCCGTCAGGGTGCCGTTCGTCGCGTTAGGCCCCGGTCCCACCTTCAATACGCTGGGCGAGGTCGAGGGTAAGCAGGTCGTCGACGTGGCCGGTTCACCGGTGGATCCGACCGCGGGCAACCTCAACATGACGACGGTGTCCGTTCGCGACGGGCTGAATATCTTCGAGGCGTTCGTGCTGTGGGCCGACGGCCGCTACGGGCTGGTGCCGCGCTCGGAGGTGTACCCGCCCGGCGTGCCGCGCGATCAGATCGACAAGTCCAACGAGCAGGATTTCAAGGACTCCGAGGACAACGCGGAACTCGCGGCGCTGCACTACCTGAAGTATCCGACCACGGTCCAGGTGCGCTCGGTCGCCGAGGACGGCCCGTCCAACGGGCTACTGCGCAAGGGCGACGCGCTGGTGAGCGTGGCCGGTAAGCCGGTGACCACCTCCGCCGACGTGATCGACGCGGTGCGGGCGGCCCAGCCCGACGCGGTGGTCCCGCTCGTGGTGCGCCGCGACGGCGCCGAGCAGCCCGTCGAGGTGAAGCTCGGCGCGCGCCCCGACGACAAGTCGAAGGGCTATCTCGGCGTGACGCCGGGAGAGGTGCCGCAGGGTCCGCTGGACGTGACCTTCAACCTGGCCGATATCGGCGGCCCGTCGGCCGGGCTGATGTTCAGCCTGGCGCTGATCGACAAGCTGAGCCCCGGAGAGCTGAACGGCGGCAAGTTCATCGCCGGTACCGGCACCATCGATACGACCGGCGAGGTCGGCCCGATCGGCGGCATCCAGTACAAGATGATCGCCGCCCGCGAGGCCGGTGCCGAGACCTTCCTGGTGCCCGCCGGCAACTGCAACGAGGCGCGCCAGCGCATCCCCGAGGGCCTGCGGCTGGTGAAGGTCGACACCCTCACGGGCGCAGTGCAATCCCTCGGCGACATCAACGCCGGCCGCGACACTCCCAGCTGCGGTTAGTCGCGGTTGGTCCACGGCACGCCGGAACGATCGCGGGCGGCACCGCAACGGCGCGGGCGCCGTCGCGGTATCAGTCGTCCGGCTCGGTCTCGAGGGTGTGGTGCAGGGCCTCGACCAGGCTCGGGGCGAGGTTGGGCGTGGTGCGCAGGTCGAGGTCGCCGAACGGGTCCTCGTCCGCCTCGTCCGGGCGGACCTGCAGCAGGCACAGCGAGACGCCGTCGCGCAGCACGCCGGCGAACAGGCGGGCGTCGCGGCGTCCGGGGTGGGTGACCGCGGCGTAGCGGGCCGCGCGATCGGCGGCGTCGCGGTCGGCCAGCAGCGGGACGATGGCATCGTCCAGGGTCTGCTCGGCGTCCGGGGGCAGCACCACGATCTGCTGCACCAGCACGCATCCGGCCACCGCCGGTGACCAGCTGGTAGTGGCCAGGAACTCCTCGAGCGCCATCGGGTCCTCGCGCACGGTGTCCGGAAGCGGTTCCTGCGCAATGGGAGTCAGCTCCGCGCCGTCGCCGAGCTGATCCTCCAGGCTCGGCTCGGCCGCCACCAGGTCCGCGGTCGGCACCAGCGCGAACAGCTGCGGTGGCCGATCCCACCCTTCGCCGTCGGCGTACTCGGCCACCTCGCGGATGCAGCGGAACAGAGCGGAGGACGGATTAGCGATGGTCACGCGCGCAGAGTCTAGGGGCCGGCGGGCGCGGCGCGGCCGGCCGGTGCCACCCAATTCTGCGGATGTGGCGGCACACGGGCAGGGACGGTCATCCAAGCGGACCCGTTTTACGTAGAGTGGGGCGCGAGAGACGGTCCGCAGGGACCTCCGCAACATCGGACTGCGGTGTGCCGGCCGGGAAGTCGCGCGCCGCCGGACCCCTGGGAGAGTGGAATCGTGGGCATGCGCCCCCCGACAGGCTTACCTTCGCTGTCCCGCCGCAGCCGGGTGCTGCTGGTGACGGCCCTTGTGCTGGCGGCACTGCTGCTGATCGGGCCGCGCCTGGTCGACGCCTATACCAACTGGCTGTGGTTCGGTGAGCTCGGCTTCCGCCGGGTCTTCGCCACCGTGCTGGTGACCCGCATTCTGCTGTTCCTGGTGGTGGCGGTGGTGGTCGGCCTGGTGATCTGGCTGGCGATGCTGGCGGCGTATCGCACCCGCCCGGTGTTCGTGCCGGTCGCCGGTCCCAACGATCCGATCGCGCGGTATCGCACCACGGTGATGGGCCGGCTGCGGCTGTTCGGCATCGGCATCCCGGTTCTGGTCGGCCTGCTGTCCGGGCTGGTCGCCCAGTCCAGCTGGGTGACGGTGCAGATGTTCCTGCACGGCGGGGCGTTCAACATCAAGGATCCGCAGTTCGGCCTGGACGTCGGCTTCTACGCCTTCGATCTGCCGTTCTACAAGATGCTGTTGAACTGGCTGTTCGTCGCGGCGGTGATCGCCTTCTTCGCGAACCTGGTGACGCACTACGTCTTCGGGGGCCTGCGTCTGGCCGGCCGCGAGGGCACCCTGACCCGCCCGGCCCGCATCCAGCTGGCGGTGATCGCCGGAACCTTCGTCCTGCTGAAGGCGATCGCCTACTGGTTCGACCGGTATTCGATGCTGTCGAGCACCCGCAAGGAGCCCACGTTCACCGGCGGTTCCTATACCGATATCAACGCCGTGCTGCCGGCCAAGCTGATCCTGATGTCGATCGCGGTCATCTGCGCGCTCGCCTTCTTCACCGGAATCGTCCTGAAGGACTTGCGGGTTCCGGCCATGGCGGCGGCGCTGCTGGTGCTGTCGTCGATCCTGATCGGCGCGGTGTGGCCGCTGATCGTCGAGCAGTTCGAGGTGCGCCCGAACGCGGCGACCAAGGAGTCGGCGTACATCGAACGCAACATCGCCGCCACCCGGCAGGCCTACGGCCTCACCGACGACAAGGTCCGGTACCAGGACTACAAGGGCACCCCGACGAAGGATCCGGCCACCATCCCGAGCGACCAGCAGACCATCCAGAACATCCGGCTGCTGGATCCGAACCTGTTGTCGCAGACCTTCGTTCAGCGCCAGCAGCTGCAGAACTTCTACGGCTTCCCGGACCCCCTGGACATCGATCGCTACACCGTGAACGGCGACGTCCAGGACTACATCGTGGGCGCCCGCGAACTGGTCCCGCAGAACCTGTCCGGTAACCAGACCGACTGGATCAACCGGCACACCGTCTACACCCACGGCAACGGCTTCGTCGCCGCGCCGGCCAACCGCGTGAACGTCGCGCCGCCGAAGGAGACCCAGCAGGCCGCCTCCGGTTCCGCCGGATCCAATTCGGGCGGCTACGGCTATCCGACGTTCAATGTCGGCGATCAGTCCACCGTGAGCGATCTGTTCACGCCCAAGGACAAGCAGGCGATCAAGGTCGACCAGCCGCGCATCTACTACGGCGAGCAGATCGCCAAGTCCGATGCCGATTACGCCATCGTCGGCGGCAACGGCCAACCGCCGCGCGAATACGACACCGGCACATCGCAGTACACCTACACCGGTGCCGGCGGCGTCCCGATCAGCAACTGGTTCAACCGGCTGGCCTTCGCCGCCAAGTACGCCGAGCGCAACATCCTGTTCTCCGGCGCGATCGGCGACGACTCGAAGATCATCTACAACCGCAACCCGCGCGACCGGGTGCAGCAGGTGGCGCCGTGGCTGACCGCCGACGGCGACGTCTATCCCGCGGTGATCGACGGCCGCATCAAGTGGATCGTCGATGGCTACACCACGCTGGACAACTTCCCCTACGCCCAGCGCACCTCGCTGGACGGCGTGATAGAGGATTCGATCGATCAGGACACCGGCCGGGTGCTGCCGCGCAAGGAGGTCAGCTACATCCGCAACTCGGTGAAGGCCACCGTCGACGCCTACGACGGCAAGGTGGACCTCTACGAGACCGATCCCAAGGATCCGGTGCTGAAGGCATGGGAGGGCGTGTTCCCGAATTCGGTGAAGCCGCAGAGCGAGATCACCCCCGAACTGCAGGCGCACTTCCGCTATCCGGAGGACCTGTTCAAGGTGCAGCGCGACATCCTGTCCCGCTACCACGTGAACGATCCGCGCGAGTTCTTCACCACCAACGCGTTCTGGTCGGTGCCCAGCGACCCGACCTCGGACACCCCGACCAACGCCCACCAGCCGCCGTACTACCTGCTGCTGGGCGATCCGAAGACGGGTAAGCCGTCGTTCAACCTGACCAGCGCGATGGTCGGCTACAAACGCCAGTTCCTGGCCGCCTACATCCAGGTGAGTTCCGATCCGGAGAACTACGGCCAGTTCACGGTGCGCAAGCTGCCGACGGATTCGCAGACACCGGGCCCGCAGCAGGTGCAGACGTCGATGACGACCGACGCGCGGGTGTCGAGTGACCGCACGGTGCTCACCGGCGGCAATACCAACAAGATCAAATATGGCAACCTGCTGACCCTGCCGATCGGCGACGGCGGCATCCTGTACGTGGAGCCGTGGTATCTGGAGCGCAACGCGGGCCCGAACGCCGCGTCGTTCCCGCAGCTGGTCAAGGTGCTGGCCAGCGCCGGTGACAAGGTCGGGTACCAGGCCACCCTCGGCGACGCCCTGGACGACGTCCAGGAGGGCCTGGGCGCGAAGGCGACCCAGCAGCCCGGCCAGCAGTCGGCGACCAGCCCACCGACCGGCCAGAACGGCACCGCGCCGCCGTCGAGCCAGACCGTGCAGCCCCCGGCCACGCCGTCCACCGGATCGGCCGGTAGGGATGCCGCGGTCACGGAGCTCAACAACGCCCTGAAGGGCGTCCAGGACGCGCAGCGATCCGGCGATCTCGGGCAGCTGGGCCAGGCGCTGGAGACCCTGCAACGGGCCGTCGACTCCTACAACAAGGCCGGGGGATAAGGGACCCGCACACGGCCGACGGCGCTGCCATCATCGATGATGGCAGCGCCGTCGGTGGTTCTCCCGGTATGGAAGGGGAGTCTTCGGGTCAGCGGCCGAGCGACTCGATCAGTCCGCTGTTCTGCTGCAGGATCCGCTGGTACTGATCGGTGACACCGAACTGGCCGGCGAGCTGATCGCCCGTGCTCTTGGCCTGATCGATCAGGGCCTGCCGCTCGGACGGGGCGGGAGCCTGGGCCGGCGCCTGCTCCTGCGGCGCGGGTTCGGGCTCGGCCGCCGCGGTGTCGTCGGAGCCGGCACCCCAGCGCAGGTACTGGCCACACACCGGCCAGGCGCCCACACCCTGCGAGTCGAGCACGTTCTCCGCGACGCGGATCTGTTCCTCCTTGGACGCGTTGGCGGGGCTGCCGCTGCCACCGTTGGCATGCCAGGTGCTCTGCGTGAACTGCAGGCCCCCGTAGTAGCCGTTGCCGGTGTTGATGTTCCAGTTGCCGCCGCTCTCGCACTGGGCGACACCGTCCCAGTCGTGCGCCGGGGCGGCCGAAGCCGTGCTGGACATGGCGAACGGGACGGCAACAAGGGCACCCGTGACGGCGGCGAGGCCGAGGGCGCGACTGCTGATCTTCCGGTTCTTGTGCATCGTATTTCCCTCCCCGCGCCCACCGGCATGGCGATCGTCCGCCGTGTCCCTGCCCCCAGGAGGTCGGGGATCCCTCGAACCGCGGGGCAGGGTCGCCGGCGTGCAGCGGTTCGGGTCGGTGCCCGTCACGTGGTCGTTCAGGGCCGAGCACGACGGTAACGAACAGATTTCAACAGATCACGTCTTGATAACAGGAGGAATGCATGATGCGAATAACTGCTTTTAAAGCGTTGATGCAGACTAGCTATGCTGCATTTGGCTATTCTGGTCGGTCTGTTATGTGTTCGTTATGTGTTGCATATCACTCTGTGATTGTGATCCGGTTCACGTTTCCTGGGGGTTGTCCGGGCAACGCGCGTGTGCGCGGGGGGTTGAGGTAGTCGGCGTTGGTCGGTGACGCGGGGTCCGCTTGGTCGTCCGGGCAGGGTGTCGAGCGATGCCGGATGGTAGCCAGTGTGGCCGGTGTGGCTTTGCTCACAGCGGCTCGATCGCTGCGTCCGGGAGTGGGCGTTCATGATCATCTCCAAACCCCCGAAATCGGCTCTGACCATACGATTTGTATACCGACAGCACGTGTGTGTAATGTTGTGTTCACCGACGCGGGGTGGAGCAGCTCGGTAGCTCGCTGGGCTCATAACCCAGAGGTCGCAGGTTCAAATCCTGTCCCCGCTACTAGGGAACGGCCCCGGAACATCTTGTTCCGGGGCCGTTTCGCATTGTCCGGAGGTTCGTGGTGCGGGTCCCTTGTAGCGCTCCCGCCTCGGTCGTTCGCGGTTCGATCGCTCTGCCGAGCCCGCTGTGCAGCAGGAGCATTGTGACCGGCCGAGGTGGTCACAAAATTCCACCGGACTGACGTTCGACCGGGGTGAGTCGTGTACCGCCCCGACCGCGCGGCACGGGCTGACGATCACCTGTTCTGGGGCACCTGATGATCGGATCGCCCCCGACGGGCCACGGGCCGGATCGGGCCGACCGGAAGGGCCCGCGAGTCCGTTTTGGTTATTCGGCCCCGAGTGCGTAAGGTTGCACCTACCCGACGCGGGGTGGAGCAGTTCGGTAGCTCGCTGGGCTCATAACCCAGAGGTCGCAGGTTCAAATCCTGTCCCCGCTACTAGGGAAACGGCCCCGGAACCATGGTTCCGGGGCCGTTTTTCGTTCGGTTTGGCATCACGTTTGGCATCATTAGCCAAACTAAGTTTCAGTTGTGCTGTGGTGTCCGTGGTGTTCCGCCCAGTAGGTGCGCGGCTGCGATGGCGGCGGCGTCTTCGTCCATGCCGGGCAGGACGTGTTGGTAGGTCTCCATAGTGAATGCCACGTCGGTGTGGCCTACGCGTTGGCTGACGACTTTGGGGTTGATTCCGGCCATCAGGGCACCGGTGATGTAGGTGTGGCGCAGATCGTAGAAGCGGATCTCGGGCAGCCCGGCGCGGGCGGCCAGGCGCTTGAATCGTTCCCGGACCGAGTCGGGGTGGGCGGGGCGGCCGTCTTCGTAGGTGAAGACGAAGTCGGTGTTGCGGTAGTCGTCGCCGTAGAGTGCGCGTTCGGCGTCCTGGATCGCTTTCCAGGCCCGTAGTGCTCGGACTGTTTCGGCGTCGAGGGCGATCCAGCGGGCGGAGTCGTCGGTTTTGACCTGAGAGTCTTGAGCGTGCCCGGCGACGACGACGCGGCCTTGATGCACTGACAGCGCTCCGGCGTCGAGATCGAGTGAAGACCAGCGCATTCCGCAGATCTCTGCGCGACGTAGGCCGGTGGTCAGTTCCAGGCGGAACAGTGCGTAGAACCGGTCGAAGCGAATGCGGTCCATGAACTGGGTGGCCTGTACGGGTGTCCAGACCGGTCGTCGTGTTTCGGCTACTCGGGGTGGTCTCGCGTTGTCGGCTGGGTTGTCGACGCGGTATTTCCAGATGTTCACGGCGTCGACGAGTGCGCGGTGGAGAGCGATATGGATGTTGCGGACTGTTTTGGGTTGCAGGCCAGGTGGTTTCGGTGTCGGGATCCGGCCGGATTTGTATCTTCGGACGGCTGCCCGGGCTGCGTGGATGGTGACACCGCAGGCAGTGGTGATCTCTCGTGGTGTCGGTCGTTTCCCGTCGTGGACCAGTACTCGTACATGCGAATGTTGTTGTCGGGCTTGATGCGTCCGTTGGCCAGCAGGTCGGCGTAGAACGACACTAGCATCGGCGCGGTCAGTTTCTGCAGGTCGCCGTCGCCGAGCCGGGGTACGACGTAGGCGGTGATCAGATCTTCCCAGTTGCCGTAGGTGGTGGCGTCGACAATCATCTTGATCGCGGGCAGCCATTGATCGACGAGGTAGGTGCGCAGGGTGATTGTCGAGCGCTTGACATGCTTGTTCTGCTCGACCGCTTTCATGGCGTCGCGGCAGGCGGCCCAGGCTTGTTTTTCGGTGGCGAACCCGCCTTTGGTCTCGTAGTCGGGTTTGCCGTTGGGCTTCTTGTTCGGCAGCCGGAACTGGTAGTACCAGGTCTTCCCGCGTTTGCGGACGTGGCCCTTGTTCATGCGGCGTCCTGCTCGGACGATTCCTGCTCGAGGAGTGCCCGTAGTCGGGCGGTCACGACGTGCAGCGGCCCCTGCCGGTGGGTGGATGGGGTTGCTGGTCAGACGACATAAGGGGGTTGTGTCGATCGTCGCCGCACGGCCCCAAACGGTCAGTCGTCGCGTTCCATAGCCCGCTCGATATGAGCGTCTACCGCCATCTGCTCGGCAACCAACGCGGTGCGCTCATACGAGCACACCCAGCAATGCCCGCCACCGATGGTCGCAGTCATGCCATCGCGGCTACGAGCCACGAACGCGGCCTCCCCGCACACTGGGCACATCTCCACATCCACCGGTTCGTCGGGACGCTCGAACGCCTCAACCTCGTAATCCAGGGCAGTCCGCCGTTCGATTTCCGCCGAGTTACCGAGGGCGTCGAGGTAGCGATGCGCACGGTCCACTTCGATGTCGTCGGCGGCGCGGTTGCTCTCCCAGTCCCTGTCGATCTGTACCCACGTAATCCCCCCCAGTTTCGGATGCCGGTCCAGCGCGGCGAGTGCGGCCAGATGCTCGACGGTCAACGCGCTGTCGGTGTCGGAACCGGTCTCCCGGGCATGACGGATCGCCTGCGTCGCGACGACCGCAGCCTTCAACAACGCGACGTCGACCTGGGTGAACGGCAGCACCACCAGCGGGTCGTGTGTGTCGGGGAGATCGGTGACCGGGTTGTCCGTGTCGTGCGGGACACGGCCGGTGCCGCCGGTCTTGTTCTTTATCACGTCCAGCAGCTCGTTCGCCGACTTGATCATCACCGTCCCGCGCACAGTTTTCTTTTCCTCGCCTGGCCACGTATGCGCGACCAGTACGGTGAGCCCGTTGGTTAATGCCTGGTCGAACACGGCCTCGCGACCGTCGAGACCGGGCTGGTGGGTCAACGTGTACGTGCACTTCGCATACTCGTGCGCCCGCCGGTCAGCATCCATTTCATCGCCCATGTTTGTCGTTGGCCGGCACACGGATGCCGCCCGGATCCTGTTCGCCCCAGCGCATGTGGTGCACAGCCAGAGCGACCGACGTCGAGGTTACAGGCCGCGCCGTACGCCACCTTCGAGTGCGACGCCGGGCTGGTGTGTTGCGCCGACGAACGCCTGGGCCCCGGGGGACGCCTCGGACACGCTGTGGCCCAGAGGTATTCGAGGACGGTGATACCTCAGTCGAATCTGTGGGTTCACCAACGCATCGATTTACAGCACTCGCCTGGCCGTGTCCGCGCGGTCATTCTGTAGGCAATGCGATAGGCCCGAAACCCCGCGGATTCCGTACGACCAGGCCGCTGCTGCCACGATCCACTACCCCCTGTAGTTGGACTGTCTCACCGGTGTTCATCCACTCTGTGACCGTCTTCAGCGGGGTGCCAGTGTAAGCGGTGACGTTGCAGGGGCGGCCACCTCGGACCGTCTTGATCGTCGCGTAGACAATCGGATCCTCTGGGAACTTGCTTACGGTGACGATCGGGCCAGTCATGACGTTGAATTCCCGCCGTTTTGATCGTTTCAGGATTCGGACCGTTTGAGTCAGCTTCTCCTTGGCTGCTGCGGGAACGCTGACTGTCTGCACTATGCGAGCGGGGGTCGGTTGCGAGGAGGCCCACTCGAAACGCGTTTCGAATTCCGCTACTGCATCTTCCGCGAGGACGCGGCTGATCGCCGACACGAACTCACGTGTCACCCCTGCGGAGACGAGCCCGATCACCTCGTCAGTTCTCGGCAGATGTTCTGGCGTGACGACGTGATCGTGGACGGCTTGCATCGCTTGGGCGAAGGTTCGAGTCATTCGACGTTCCGCCGACTCCACTGTCGCGACCGATCGGCGCTCCAACCCTTCCAGTGTCGGTTGTTCGTCATCTACTGGTTCGGGGTCGCTCAGTTTCACGTAGACGGGGATGACATACGAGCCCCGCTCGGTATGGCCCATCCTCACGGTGTCGCTGATGTCGTCGCCGATTTTCGAGTATCCACCGCTGATCTCAGGGCGGAGCCGTACGGCAGCGGTGGCCGAGCTTCGATACATCAGTCGTGCGGATTCGACCATGACTGCACCCGCGGTGAGGGGGATCGTATCGGCGATCACGCTGTCGTTGGCGGCGCGGAGCATGGTGACATCTGTGTCCCACCACCGTAGTCTGCGCTCGACTTCGTCGGCGGGCGTTCCGTGTGCTGCCGCGAGGCGCTGGACGACGCCGTTGAATGCGACGCTGTCGCTGGCGAGGTCTCGGACGATGGCGACCTTTCGAGGATCTTCACCGGGTGTGGTGCGCCTCCACATCCATCCGGCTGCGCCCTCGGAGACCTCGTTCCAGCCGTGTTGCAGCATCCACGCCTTGGTGTGTGTGAGCAGGTCGTCGTTGGACATCAGGATGCTGCCTCCTCTCCGAAGTCGTTCGCGAACTCAGCGTGCCACTCGGCGAGCGTGGAGACACCGAATCGGTTGGTGCGGGGGATAACGATTGACTTCTCCGTCGAGGTCCTGTCGAACTTGGCCCAGTACGCCTGCGTTCGATGCAGGGTGTCGGCACCGTACTCGACCCAGTCGGCCTTGTCCTTGGGAACAAGGACAAGGACAACGAACGTGGCTCCTTGGTGCTTCTTCCACTTGTCGATCCAGTCCGGCTGGAGTGGGAACCGGATGTGCGACCCAGTCATCCGATATGTGCTGGAGCACTTCATCTGGACGCGAACATCAGCTTCAGCGAACTGAACGGTGGCGTCGACAGCGTGAACATCAGAATCCTGAGGCGTCTCCAGCACAGTGCATCCCGCCTGAGAGCACACTGCATACAAGTAGGACAGGCTGTACCGCGACTTGGCGCCGTTGAGGCTCAACCCATAGTCCGGATGCGGGATCGCCAGCACGGTCATGCCCTGATCTCGTCGGCTGACCACAAAAAGTTACGGCGGACCAGGTCGTGCTGCCATATGTCGAGTGGTGTCTTCCCGCTCTCCCTCTTCGTCACCACTCAATTCTCGCCGAACTCCTAAGTCTTACAGCTGGTTTCCGCACGTAGACCTCCGAGGCTGGTGTCCCGGCAGCGGCCCAGTCGGCTACAGCAGACCCCGACGTCCGGTGAGCAGCACGATGAACAGCGGGACTCCCAGATAACGAGGCCAGTCGATTTCGGCCATGTCCGGATCGGAGGTCAGCAGCTGCTCTGTCAGCCGGTCGGTTCGTGGCAGGGGATTGGCGAGGACGTTGGCCTGGCCGTAGCCGAGACGACCGGAGCGTCATGGTGTACGACGCATCGAGTGTCAGACCATCGCCATGGTGGCAGACCGAGGGTCCGGCCAGCCGCGCATCTTGTCTTCAGGGCCGGGCGTTCCGGGAAAGCCGGGCGCGTCTGGCCGAGGAGCAGGGAAAGCAGTCGCGTATTTCGGCAGTCCGCGCGATGATCCGAGCCACCCGCGGTGCCGTCTCATGAGGAAGGGGAGCGATGCGTGCGGTGTGGATGGATTGCGACAGCGGATTCGACGATGTCGTGGCGTTGATGGTGCTCGCGCACGCGCCGGACGTAGACCTGCTGGGAATCTCGACGGTCGTGGGCAACACCAGCATCGACAACACGACCGCGAACACTCTCGACGCTGTCGAGTTCTGCAGCCTGGACACGCCGGTGCATCGCGGAGCCGCGAAACCGCTTGCGCAGGAACCGCAGACGATCGAGCGGATGCTCGGTGACGGCGCGATGGGTACCTTCGGCCGGCGGTTCCCCGCCGCCCGCCGCGCCGAGGCCGACACGGACGCGGTCGGGGCTCTGACCGCGACATTGCGTTCGGCCGAGCCCGGATCGGTCACGATCCTTGCGACCGGCCCGTTGACGAATATCGCCGTCGTCCTGCTGCTGCACCCGGAGCTGGCCGACGCCATCGACTCGATGGTCTGGATGGGAGGTTCGGCGACAAGCGGCAACCACACGGCCGCCTCCGAGTTCAACGCCTACGCCGACCCCGAAGCGTTCGACGGCCTGCTGCGGTCCAGCGTCGCGGTGCGCATGTTCGGCCTCAACCTCACCCGCCAGGTCCGTCGAGCTGAGCCGCTCTGTCGGGCGCGGCGCCACCTTCTGCGAGTTCCGCGTGCCGCGTCGGGCGCAACCTAACGTTCTGGTCGCGATCCCGCGATGGGGGAGGAGGTGATGGCACGGGTGCTGGGCGAGATTCACGTACTCGTCGCACCCGGCAGCGCCGGGGCTACCTAACGCCACGTGAGGGTCAAGCCCTGATTGGCTAGCTATGGCGCGCCCTGCCGAGTACGGAGACATCCTGGTAACGGGTGATATCGACCGTTGGTAAGTTAGGACAGCCCTGGGTGGGTTGTGGGCAAAATTCGTACAAATTTCGGAGCGGCGAGGGCCCGTACTGGCTGCTCAACGTAGGTCTGACCTGCGCGTGGTCGAACATCGAATCAATACCCCGCCCGTGGAAGATCCTCGGGTGGCGAAGCGCGGCGTAGGTGTTCGAAAACCGAACTGGCAGGATGAAATCCGACCTTGTGTTGCGATGGCGGGTTGAAACCGCCGGACGCTAGCGGTCGGGCAGGGTGCAACTCGTGTCAACTCTCTCATGGCGTTCGGCGACCGGTGCGTTCAACGCGCGTGGTTCCACAACCTAGGTGTCGCGTCTCACAAGGATGGTTCACTCGAAAATTCGAGCTCTTCGGAGTCGCGCGGATCTCGTCCGAGTGCGACCATACAGGGGCACTGAGTAGCGTGGCAGCCACGCGGTTGCCCCAACCGGGCTCGTCCGACGACAGTAGAGTCCGTGCGTCAGTCATTCGAGGGAACCGGATTGGTTTGCGGCAGGTGCTCGTCGAGCTTCGTCGACTAATAGGTGCAGCTGAGTAGCCAGGTGCTCAGCCTCGGCGGGGGTGAGGGCCAGCAGCGGTGCCTTTCCGTCGCGCAGTTCGATGACGTAGGACTCGGGGTCGCCGGCGAGAGTGTCTCCCCGGAGCATCGAGGTGGTGAGCGGCAAGTTGCCGAAGATGCTTAGTTCCCGGGTCGATTCCAGTCCCTCATGGATGTGCCCGAGGTCGAGGTCGTCGCCCTCGCGTGGTGTGTAGTGGTTGGAACACCATGCGGGACAGCGCTGTACAGCGTGGGGGCGGGCTTCGCTCACCCCGCGAGCATAGGCCGTGAGCGATGAGACCGAACCCCGTTTTCCGGCTGTCGGTGGATTCGGGGCCGCGAGGGGCGTGTCCGGCATCGGGTCAGCGAGGGTCGCGTGCCGGTCGAACGCCCCTTCTTACCGTCGTTCTACGCTGGCTGCTCCGGCATTCTGACGAGAGGAGCCAGGTACGGCTAAGAAGGTCACCGTTGAGCTGATCGAAGACTACGACGGTAAGTCCAAGGCTGAGGAAACTGTCCGCTTCGGTGTCGACGGTGTGGAGTACGAGATCGACCTGTCGATGAAGAACGCGGGGAAGCTGCGCGAGATAGTGTAGCAGTGGACTGGGGGTCTGGCCGCAAGGTTGGCCGAATCCCGAAAGGCAAGAACAAGACTGGCGTTCGGACCACGGCCGGCAAAGAACAGACCGGCGCGATTCGGGACTGGGCGCGAAAAAAGGGTACGAGGTGTCCAGCCGGGGCCGCATTCCAGCCGACATCGTGACGGCGTTCAACAGGGCGAGCTGAGACCCGTCCGATCCAGAGCGAGGCGTCATGGGGGCGCGGCCGGGCGGCAATACCTCGCCCACTCAGCGCGCACGATCTGGGACCTCTGGGAATGCTCTACCTGGGACTGCATGTGATACGGAGACAGGAACCCGTTCTGTGCTTCTTCAGTTCGAGGCGAACTGAAGCCCCTCCAACTGTGTCTTCAGCCGGTCTTCCTTCAGTTGCAACTCTCTATCTATGTTCAGCCACAACGGGGCCGCACACCACGTGAGAAAACCCGCGTTGTGCCGGTTCGTCCGAGTCCATGCGATGACGCACCACAGCACGGTCGGCCCGGCGACACTCACCATGGCCCAGCGTGCGCCGAATACCGGGGCCGTGGCGCCGTAAACCACTACTGAAGAAAGGTTGAACGCGATCCAGGCCGACCGCCCGACGGTGGCGACCACAAGATCCGTACGGCGTCGCCACGAGGCGGTCAGCCGTGTCCAGGACGCGAGGACGATTGATGTGAGCATCACGAACAGCGCCACCTCCGATACGGTTGCGACTGCCAGCTCACGGACGTAGTCCCACGACAACTGAACCGGGTCGTCAACGACATAACCGACCAGGCCCTCGACGAGTACCGACGTGGCGACGACCGGTAATGCTAGGACGGCAAGGCGAGGGAGATACAGGAAGATGATGCGGCGTGGTCGCGATGCCCAGAGCCGTCGATGGGTCGAACCCGGCCGGACACCGAGGTAGCGGCGGCGTTCCGTGACACTGTGGAGTCTCGCCGCTGTCCGTGCTGCGGCCAGTCGCTGGCGAAGGTCGCTGGCGTCGGTCTGGATGGCCACCACGACCAGGACCGCCAGGAGCGCCGCGAGGTCGGCACCGACCCGGTAGCCAATACTGTCGCCGCCCAGCGGTCCGAACCAGGTAATGACGCCGACCACGATGGTTGATGGCGCGGCAACTGCTGCTACCCGCAGCAACCCTGCACGCCACTGCAGGTGCGCTGCTTGGGTACGCAGGTCGGTCGGCTGGTCTCGGCCTACGGCCAGCGCGATGGTGACCGACGCGCACAGGGCCACAAGCGCGAGGTTGATGGTCAATGCGACCGGTGCCGAGAGTCGGCCTTCGAGCGTGTCCCGCAGGCTGGGCCATGGATTTGCTGCCAGCGGCAAAGGCAGGTTCGGTGGCATCGTTTCCCTGCTCGGTGCACCGACGATCCACGCCGCGTACGCGATCGCCAGCAACGCGACCGCAGCCATGCCGACGACGCCCACCGCGCGGCTACGGGTTTCGGCACGTACCTCGACGAAGGCAGCGCCTATCTCGTCAGCCACGGAACCGGTCTCGGTCGGCGCGCCGGGAACCTGAACGGGCGGCGGCACGGGCTTCTGGACACGGACGGACCTGTCGACCTGTCGGCCGCTGCGACGGCGTAAACGTTCCCGCAACACCGCGGTCACGGCGATCACTGCCAGCTGTGCAATCCGCGACACGACCTGCCCCCTCCTCAACTTTGAACGACAGTGGCGACGGCACTATGCGCCTGCGTGCCCGGCGCAGAGGTGGATGGCGATGGCCCCGGGGGTGTGCACCGACTCGATCATCGGAGTTCCTCGGGGGCGCTTCGGATGGTGAGCTCGAAGACTGCGCGCGCACGGGTTCAATTACCTTGGCCGGTGCCGCGAGCCTCGGCAACCGTGTCCTGGTCCGTGCATCCCGTCCAGGTGCCGAGTGTGAGGTAGGTGAAGTACCCCTCCGGGCTGATCGCCGAGTGCCGGATTTCGCAGTAGCCCAGTGTGAAGGTGCCTTGGTCGACGACGTGTCGTCCTGCCGCGTGCGCGTGGAGCAGTTTCGCGGGAACCACGTAGATCTCACCGTCGGCGCCGATCAGCCAGTATGCGGCTGTCGGGCTCGTCGCCAGGAGGTCACTGAGCTGGCTGAGCTTGATGGTCCATCTGTCGGAATCGGCGGCACCGGCCGTCTGATGGGATTTTTTCACCTGCACGAACTCGGCAAAGGTGATCGACAGCCGCGCCCCGTCACCTCGATCGCGACGACCAGCGCCAGGTCCGCACCGCCATCGTGCTCCTCGGACTTCGGATACGGTCGGTACTTGGTGATCACCTCGGGCGCGCGGCCCGGCTCGCCGGAGATCGAGTGGATGTGCTGGCGTGTGCGCAGCGTCGACTCGATCTCCTTCATCAGGCTACGCAGGTGCCCTTCTTCTTCGTGAGCCGCGAAATCGGCGAACTCCCTGGCGAACGCTTTTCGAGCGTCACCCACCGCGTCACACAGCATCGCCTCCAACTCGAGGTCGGACAGCCATGTTGCGCTGGGCTCGGCGAGGGGACGCGGGAACTCGTGCCGCGCTCGATCGGACCGCCGTGCGATCGCGGAGACGGACAGGGCGCCGGCCTCGTCGAGGTTGGCGACGACCGCGTGAAGTCCCGAGGCGCGCATCGCAATCTCGGGTATCGGGTGGGCAGTGGCGTCAGCGAGGGCACCATGCATGCCAGGGTCTGCCGCGAGGGCGATCGTGGTGCCGTCCACGAGTTCGTTGCGGCGAGGGTTCAGAATCTGCAGCAGCCAGGGCAGCGCTTCCTGCCAGGCTGAAGGATGCTGCTGGACAGCGACATGGAATTCACGGCGTGCGCCGTCCCCTACGAGCCCCTGCCCGTAGTTGAAGAGTCTTTCGCACACCACCGCCGCTGCAACAACTTCGGCGATATCAGAAGCTGCGTCTTCCTCGATAGCCGGGATACTCGCGCTACGAGCCCGCATCCTGCCGCGATCGCCCCGGCGGTCAGCGACATACCTCGCTCGATGAAACCCTGCGCGGACACCGTCGGCGACAGCGGCTGCTCTACGAAGCTCAGGCGGAACCGAACCGACCCGCGCGGTGACCGCTGCCCACCTGAGTAACAGGTCGAGGTTATTCCCGTCGGCGGCCAGGTCACCGGGCGACTCCAGCAGCGCCAGCTCAACCAGATCTGGAACGGATCCGGCCGCGACAGCGTGCAGGGAGATGTCTTCCGTGCTGGCACAGTAGGCACGAAATCCTTTGTGCTGCATGGCTTCTTGCAATATCATGGCGGCGAGATCGGGATACGCTTCGAAGGTCGAACCGAGTTCGGCGTCCGTGACGCCAACCTCGCCTCGCGGTGCGGGCCACAGGAACGGGTTGCCGTCGTCGAACCGCGCGCCACCGAGGTTCAACGCCAGCCGTGGCCTCAAGCTCTCACCCAGATGCTCCCTGACCTTGCCCCAGAGCTTGTCTTTCAACTCGTCCGGCAAGACGCCCCATAGATGGCCCCACACGCCCATGTCGCTCAGTGTGCCCGGCCAGACCGACATCTGTCCGATGATCGAGTCCCCAACCACCCGCGTGTGGCGTGTCAACGGCGGTATATTCGTGTCACGTCAGCAGCAGATCTGTCGCCGAGCGGGGTGCCGAGGGTGGACGAGGCGGCCGTGTTACCGCTCCCACGTCCCGCGCCTGCTCCACACCCGCAACGTGACTGACAGCTTCGGCCACCCACAGGGCCGGGATAACTGCGACGGTGAGCCCCGTTGGCACGCGGCTGACCTGGATGGTCCCGGGTTGCCACACAGTGAGGCGTTGACGGCTCTGCCAGGCAGGTCCCGCCTCACTTGCCGAAGACCGTTCACAGAGCCCTACGCGCTCTCGCGCGGGCGGCGATGGACTCGCATGAATCCGATCCCGTCGTCGATGCACCACTCCAGCACGTCAGGATCCATATGATCCGGGCCGGTCAGCAGTCCGGTCCGCAGTTCCTCGGCGTCGATCGGCAGCACTCGCGGTGTGCGGGCGTGCTCGACCAGCGTGGGGAACATGTCGATGACGCTGTCGTCGTAGTCCTCCAAGGGCTGCGATCCCGAAAACGACTTGTCGACAAACGCATTCACGAGAAGCGGCCAGTCCGGCATACCGAACCAGTCCCTATGCACACCGCCGAAACACGACGTCACCGAAATGAACCACTCGATATCGTGGTCGTCGCGCTCGGTCAACTCGGCGAAGTACATCACCGTATTCTCCGCGTGTCTCGCCCACCGGTCGTAGTACTCGCCAACGAGATCCTCGACGGTCCTCGACCCCGCCGCGAGGCGATCCGGACGGATCACCTCGTGAGACAGTCGCTGCCATGCCGTGTGTGTCCCGTCTGCGGCTTCCAGAAAGTCACGCAGCATCCGGAATATGGAGACGTTCGCGGCGAACATCTCGCCATCGCTGATGCGGTTCAGTCCATCGCCTGCGTGCGCGTCCTCGACGATCGTGTTGCGCCATACGCTCAGCATCATCGAATAGGCAGCGACCGGAGTTTGGTCGGTGCCGGTCCGGTCGGCCCGCTGCCGGGCGTAGAACTCCCGGCCCTGCTCCAGCGTCCAGGTCGCCATGTCGAAGTCACTGTTCACCGGCCGGTAGATGTTTCCGTAGTCAAGGGTCCGTTCGATCGTGACGAAACCCTTCGATTCCAGTCTCGCCAGCTTATCGCGGATGGCCTTGATCTGCCGGGCATCGATGTCGTGTTCGTCGATTTCCCAGGACCGCGGATGCGTCATCTTCGCGATCCGCCTCGCCTGGATCCCGCGCGGAAACAGGTCGACGACATCCACGATTTCGCGGTAGTCGGGTTTCAGAGACTCGTACACAGCGAGTTCCGATTCGCTCCTCATGCAACCTCCTCCCTGCGGCGTCTCTGGCCGGTGCAGTGCCGGGTCGGGCGCACCGCGAACCATCGATGGAGCCTGTGTTCGAGACTAATCGATCGACTGCACCCGGGCGGTGGTCCGCCAAGCCCGGAAACCGATCGTTCCGTGTCGCGTACAGGACCGCGCCCCAGGGCACGAACCTACGGCTGGGCAAACTTCAACTAGCCAGTGTTTTAAAGTGGGTGAGGGCGGGCGTGTGCCCGCCCTCACCCATGTCGGAGCCATTGGTTGATGGCGGTGATGTGGACGGTGGCCTGGTAGCGGACTGCGAGTTTGTCGTATCTGGTTGCCATGGCACGGTTTTCCTTCAGCTGGCCGATGCCGCACTCGACGGCGTGACGGTACTTGTATCGTTCGGCGTCGAACGCGGGTGGCCGGCCACCGGCGGAGCCTTTGTTCTTCCGGTTGGCCGCCTGATCCGCCTTCACCGGGATCGTGGCCTTGATTCCACGTTCACGCAGGTAGGCGCGGTTGGCGCGAGAGCCGTAGCCTGATCCACCGGGCACATCCGGCGCAGATGTCCCGCACTCCCGGATACACCGACTTGGTCCGGCAGACCCGCCCAGTGATCGAGGCGAGATACCGGGCCATGGTCGGCCCGGAAACCGGACGACCTCGTCCCCCGCGATGACCGGCCCGCCCTGGTCTGCGGCTATGCCCGAACTGCGGTGAGCGACAAGGCTTTTGTGAGCAGTGACCGGTCGGGAGCGGCAGTTGTCGACGGTCGGCGATGACTGTGGCAGAGATCGGACTACTCATGTCCGAGGCTCTATGTGTGTTCGTGCTATAACTCTGTCATGGGCATGGGGGTTCCGCTAAAAGAGACTGCGATTAGTCCGGCGCGGGTTCAGGTCATCGCTGCGGATCTTGCGGCGGTCTATCCAGGATTCGACGCTGGTGGGTTCGTGTCTGCTGTTGTGGCGAAGCTTCCGCAGCTGGAGCTGAAGGCGCGGGTCGCCTGGGTGGCAGACAAACTCGCCGAATACCTGCCTGGAGATATCGAGAGGGCCATCGAGGTTGTCGTATCGGCCTTGCCGGCCCACGACGACGCAAACTTTCGCGGGCCCGACTTCGGCCTGTACACATATGCGCCCTACTCTGATTTCGTTGCCCGGTATGGGTGTGCGCGGCCACATCTTAGAACCTCGCTGGATGCATTAGCGGAGATGACGAAGCACTTCACGGCAGAGGATGCCCTGCGGTACTTTCTGAATGCTTTCCCGGACGAGACGCTAGCGTCGGTGACGGCGTGGAGTGTCGATTCGGATTACCATGTCCGCCGCCTGGCTAGCGAGGGAACCCGCCCGTTGCTGCCGTGGTCGCCGCGTATTGCGTTGCATGTGACATCGGCGATTCCTGTTCTCGACAACCTTTTTTCAGACGAGCACCGTTTCGTTACGCAGTCGGTGGCCAATCACCTCAATGACATTTCACGCATCGATCCCGAATTAGTGTTGGCGACGTTGGAACGTTGGCGCGACTTGGGAACGCAGAGTCCTCGTGAAATGGATTTTATTGTTCGGCAGGCGCTGCGGACCCTGATTAAACAGGGCCACTATGGTGCCTTTGAGTTCCTGGGGCTATCGACGTCACCTGCTGTCGAGGTGGTGAGCTTGGCATTGGAGGCGAATGACATCGCTTTGGGCGGCGACCTGGCTTTCACCGTGTCTGTTCGTGCGCGGAGAGCGGAACGCGTGATGATCGACTTTGTTGTCCAGTATGCACGGGCCTCGACCGGTAGCTGTGGAGAAGCCGTGTTCAAGCTCAAGACCCTCGATCTGCCTGCCGGTGAGCAAGTCGTCCTCTCCAAGAGACAGACGCTGCGGCCGACTGCGAGTCGCCGGCTCGGCCCTGGACCCGGGCACCTCCACATCCAGATCAACGGCACGCGCGTTGCCGACGTCGGATTCCAGATTCACAATGCCGCGTTATCCGCCAGCCTCGACTGATCGTACCGCGTTCAGTAGTGGTGCGGTGGCCGCAGTGGTGACCAAGGCCATCACGACGAGCAGCGAATACAGTTGCGAGCCGATGATTCCCGCGGCCATCCCGACATTGAGGAGGATCAGCTCGGTCAGTCCCCGAGTGTTGAGCAGTACTGCGAGTATGCGTGCGTCCTGGGCGCTGGTCCCGGTCAAGCGGGCAGCGAGATAGGCGGCGCCTGCTTTTCCTACTACGGCGCACGTGATGAGCGCTGCGAGTTCTGCGGCTGCGGCGGTGTCGATGGATGTGAGGTCGACTTGTAGGCCAGCGATGACGAAGAAGCAGGGCAGTAACAGCTGAGCGAGTGGCTGGATCCCGGCGTCGGCGGCGGCCCGGAGTTCGGAGGGGAACGCGACGCCGAACAGAAAGGCGCCGAAGATGAGGTGCAGTCCGGCCCATTCGGTCGCCGCGCCCCACAGCAATGCGCCGCAGACCGCGACCAGCCATGCCGAGACGTCATTGGTGTCCTTCGCTGTACGTGTCAGTAGCGGCCGCACAATCCACCGAGTCCCTGCGAGGAGCGGGATGAGCAGTAGAAGCCGCCATTGCTGATGGTTTCCGGTGTCGGCGGTGGCGATGATGGCGGCGAGTAGAACCCAGGCCAGGACATCCTCGACCGCTGCGCAGCCGAGGGCGAGCTGGCCAGCGGGGGTGTCGAACATGCGCCGGTCGTGCAGGATTCGGGCCAGTACAGGAAACGCGGTGACCGCCAACGCACATCCGACGAATGCCACGAACTCGGCCTGGCCGATGCTGTGGTGCCGGGCCAGCACTGTCGCCGCGACGCCGCATCCGAGTGCGAACGGTGCGGCGTATGCCGACAGTGACACGACCAGTACCGTGTTCCGCGCTTGTGAGAACACCCGCATGTCGGTTCCGAGTCCGGCGACGAACATGAACAGCGTGATACCGACGTTCGCCAGCGCGGCGATCGACGGGCGTACATCGGGGGGAAACACGGACGCGGACAGGCAGGTGCCGAGAATGGTCGGTCCGGCGAGGATTCCGGCAGTGATCTCGCCGACCACGGGAGGCTGACCGATCCGTTCGGCCATCCAGCCGAATACGCGGGCAGCCACCAGGATAAGGGCAAGATCAGCCAGCAGAGCGGTGGTCTGACTACTGGGCATTGGTCCCCGGCAGTTCATCGCGGTGTGGGTGCGCCGACAAGGCCGGGCGAAATGTCATTCGTCCGTCGTAGCGAGTACGGGCAACCACCGGACGGCGTGGTCCTTGAAGGACTGGTGCTCGGGCACGAGGCTGGTGTGGTCGTCGAGGGACATCAGTGTCACGCCCATCATTTCGGCGTCGTCGTCGAGTGCGGCGACGGTGCTGCCGCAGGTCGGGCAGAATCCTCGTCGGGTGGTTGGGAAGGTGGCGTACCAGTGGGGCTCGCCGCCGGGGCCCGTCCATTCGAAGGTGTCGTTTGCGAAGTCGACCCAGGCCATGACCGGGCATCCGCCGAGTTTCTGGCAGTGCGGGCAGGAGCACAGGTGCGGCCAGTCGGGTTTTCCGGTTGTGCGATATCGGATCTGCCCGCACAGGCAGCCGCCTTCGTACATCAAAGTCTCCTTATGGTCGGTGTTGTGACTGCGTCGTCTCGGCCCCTGGTCGAGGCGTCCGGTGCTCGCGCGCGACCAGCGTAGAACCGTGTCCGATCGGACTTATGCTCGTTGACTAGAAACATGCCGAGTGCAGGAATCGGTGGATGTCGCGGATGCCGCTGGCGGCCATGCACAGTCGTTCGATGCCGATGCCGAGCCCCACGCTGGCTGCGGGGACGGTGCCGGCGAGGATGGCCTGCTGGACCAGGTGTTGTTCGGCGTTGTAGAGGTCGATTGCGGAGGCGCGGGTGAGGAATTCGTGGGTGTTGGTCTCGTCTTCGTAACCGTGGATAACCTCGATTCCGTCGATGAATACCTCGAACCGGTTGAGGACGGCGACAGTGTCGGGGCGGCGCCGAGCGCATGGTTCGTTTCCTCCCAGCGGCAAGTCGACCAGAAAGGTGGCGCAGCCGAGAGTCAGTGGCTCGATCTCGGAGTGCAGATAGGCATCGAGCAGTGCGGGGAGCGGAGTTTCGGCCGGCATTGCGAGGTGGTCGGCGAGGACGTGCGATTCGAGCGGTTCGTTCTTGAGATCGATCCCCAGAGTGGTCCAGACGTGGTCTGCGACCGACAAGTGGACTATGTCGCCGGAGTACGCCAGTCGCACCATCCGCTCTGCCAAATCGAGTAGGTAGGTGTAGTCCTCGTCGGCGGCGTAGAGGTCGAGCATGGAGAATTCGCGGTTGTGGGTGGCGTCGGGGATATCGGTGCGGAAGCACGGTCCGATCTCGTAGATGCGGGGTGTGTATTGGAGGTTGTATCGCAGTGCGGGCCCGATCATGCTGCGTAGATACCCGGGCGCGCCGACGGTAGCGGTCGGGCGGTTGCCGGTCAGATCGTCGGCACGCCGGAACGTGGGTGTGACAAGCTCCTTGAATCCTTCGTCGTGGAGCATATTGTGGAGGCTCCACAGCAGTTCGGACTTGACGGTGATGGTGTCGTTGTCGAGCACGGTCGGTGGCCTTTCGTCACGAGTACGGGTCAGGCGAAGTAGTCCTCTGCGGTACCTGCGCGGGCGGTGTCGAGGGTGAAGCAATGGAATCCGCCGCCGAACAACCGGCGGTGGCGGTGCTGGACCGGTACGACGGTGAGTCCGTGCTTTTCCAACGTGCGCATAAGGTCCGGGCACAGTGAGTTCACGATGACGGTCTCTTCATCGACCGACAGCACGTTGATGTCGATGTAGCGGCTGGTCAGATTGAATCCGAAGTCGCTGTAGTCGGGGAAGACGGACTCGTCCTGCTCGGGCGGGTACATGATGTCCCACCGTTGCAAAGGCTCCGGCAGGGTGTTTAGGTAATCGGGGGAGCGCAGCATCAGCAGGCCGGGCCGGAGCGGGACGATGATGCTGTCGATGTGGCTGTCGGCAACGGCGTCGAGGCGATGCCATCGGAACTGCGGCAGGGTGCGACGCAGCCAGTCGAAGCCGAGCCGGTGGTTGGCGTTGGCGATATTGACCAGGATGTCGAGCCCGAATCGCATGCATTGTGCGCCGTCGAAGATCAGTTCGTGTCCGAGTCCGGGGATAGGCCGGGTCGCGGGGTCTTCGACCAGTCCGGTGAGATCGAAGTCGTGCGCGTCGTGGTACCCAGTGTCGAGCGAGGCGCGGGCCAGCGCGGGCCGGGGCATCGCCAGCCAGCCGCAGCCACGGGCAAGGTAGCCATAGAACAGGGGCTTGAGGTAGTCGTTCTCGAACACCCGCCCGCGGATGTGTGGCGCGGTTTCGACGATCGTGTCGCCGAGCACGATTGTCTGGTCCCGGACATTCAGCGGCGGCGTCTCCACCGCGTTCCACCACGGTGAGCAGATCGTGGCACGGTCGGTGACCGGCTGCGGGCGCAGCACTCGCACGCCGAGATCGCCGAGGGCTTGTACAAAGCCGTCGACATCTTCTGCCAATTCGTCGACCAGGCGGGAGGGGATCGCCAGCTCGCGGCCGATGCTCGGGTCGGGGGTGACGTTGTCGAGGTAGAACAGCTGGAAGCTGGTGTCGAGGTGGTGGGAGGTATAGGACGCGGGGTCGCCGACGATCACTTCCTCCAGGCGGGTCCACTCGTCGAAGCTATTGATGCTGTGGCTGGGCTGGGTCATGGCTGTCCTGTTTGAGACGGCGGTGAGACGTGCTCGGTGTGAAGTTCGGCGATCAGTACGAATTGCGGCCGTTGTTGATGGGCTGCAACCGGGTGACGATGTCGTCGAGAACGCTGGGGATGTCGGGGGTGGACCGACGGCGGACGAAGAACCCGCTGCACCACGCCACCTCGGCCCAGCCGGCGTACTCGCGGCGCAGGAGGCGTTCGGCTTCCGGGAGCTGGCGCCAGCCGACGTTGGGAAGGAGGTGGTGTACCGGGTGATACATGTCGTCGTTGTGACCGCCGAGCAGATGCCGGGTCAGCCAGTGTGAGGTCCAGCCGCGGGTCTGCCGGAACGGGTCGTCGTTCTCGATCAGCCCGGCATGGTTGCCGAGATCGGTCAGCCAGGTCACTGCCGGACGGACGACGATCAACGGGATCGCCCAGTAGAGGGCGAAGGCGCCCAGTCGGCCGGTAGCGGCTGCGGACGCGGTAGCGGCCGACCAGAGGCTCCAGCGTGCCAGCGCCGCGCCCCAGCTTTCGTCCGGCGACTTCCCTGCGAGCTTCACCATTGCGGACGCGGGCAGGGTGGAGACGGCGTTGCGGGCGAGGACGTGAAAGGCGAACGCTGCCTTGCTCGGTCGCGGGTGGTGCGCGTTGCGCGACAGGTACGACTGCAGCATCGGGTCGTCCGGTGAGCCGAGTTTGGCGTGGTGGAGGCGGTGGCTTCGTTTGTAGGGCGTGAACGGTTCCCCGAGCGTGATGGTAAGGACGTGCCCTAGTAGCAGGTTGGCGCGCCGGGATCGTGTGAGCTTGGTGTGGATGCACTCATGGGTGAGGTTGGACAGGTGACGTTGGCGCACACCGATGTAACTCGCGCACGCCAGTGACGCGGCCGGGTGGCCGACAGCGGTGCCTAATGCGGCGGTCGCTGCGACGACTGCGTAGTCGCGCACCACATCCATCGGGCCTTCCGAGCGGCTACGGGCGCACAAGTCATCCAGTCGCTGGGTCAGTTCTGGCCCCAGTGCGCGCCGCACCGGTCCGGAGGCACCGGCCGACGGCCGGCGGCGAGGTTTCTGCAGGTTGACTGTCATGGGGCAACTCCGGGAATTCGAAACGAAGCGAGTTGTGGCGCACCCCACCGACGCGGAGGGTGTGCCGCGACCGGTGTTCCCCGGTGCCCGCACGGCAGTCGCGCGGGCACCGAGTCCCCGCCGAGGATTCAGGACACGTCGGGGCGGATGCCGGTCTTCACGGCGTCGGGCCGCACACCGGTCTTGAGCACGGCGTCGGGCCGCACACCGGCTTTCATGGTGTCCGGCCGGACACCTGCCTTGAGGCTGGCGTCGGGCCGAACACCGGACTTCAGGGTGTTGTTCACTTTCTTTCTCCTTTCACCGTGCGAGACAACTGCTTTGCCTCGCGGGACCGCGCGGGTCAGGTCGTGGAACGGGCGCGAGCAGTCAGGCCGGACCACCAGTGGGCCATGCCGTCGAGGATTTGCAGCCAGCCATCGACGATCTGCGGAAGATCGAGACCGAACAGCTGGTACTCGCGAATGAAGCGGGCGATGCCCTCGATGTGGGCCGCTTCGACGCTCAGCCCTTCGACGGTCGCGGCTTCGTGGCCTTCATCGAGGTGCAGTGAGTAGTAGTAGTAGTCCAGTTGCGGCAGTTGGCCGCTCGCCTTGCCGACAGCGAGCCGCCCGTAGCGGTCGGTGATCGACCGCAACAGCACGGTTTCGTTGATGGCGACGCCCTCGGTCGCGTAATAGCCCCCGCAGATCCGACTGACCGACGACCCATCGACCAACCAATCGTGTAGCGACACCAGCGTCACCGTCTCCGGCGCAGGAACGTGACCGTTGACCAGCAGACCCAAATCGGTCAGCAGTGCACCGGAGTACAGGGTGTAGTGTGCAGGGACCTTCCCGCGCTCGCCGCCCTCCTCCAGATGGTTGCGGCGGAACTCGTGCGCGAGTTCCATGCACCCGCCCTGCACTGCATCGGCGGCCCGGCGCAGGAAATCAGCGTTGTAGCGAGCGAAGACACTCAGCTCCCTGATATACAAGGCAGCCTGGTCTCGTGTCAGAGTCTCGGGCGATACTTCCTCGGTGATTTGCGCGAAGACATTGTCCATCACGGGGACCAGGTGCTTGTCGACCAACTCGTCCCCGCTGATGTCGGCCGCCCCGTTCCGCAGGACTTTGCTGATCACGGTGTGAGTCGCTGGATGCTGGTCCAGATAGGACTGGACCTTCGACACGGACATGGTGATCACGGCTCCTTGGTGACGGTGAGAACGTCAATTCCGCCGGTGCGCAACAGATCCCACAGTGCGTCACCGTGGAGAGCGTCGGTCAATGTGATGGTCTCGCCCGCAGCCAATCTGGATATGGCAGCGGCCCAGTCCGGCGACTCCGGAACGGATAATGTTATGCCGCGCACAGTGATTCGAATGCTGAGGGCATCGTCGATGCCGTCGATGGCGTACAGCCGGAACGGGGAACGCACCCGCATCCGGGTCGCGCCGCCTGCGAGTGCCGCTTCTGCTTCCCGTGCGCTGTCGAGTCGTCCCAGGTCGTGCTCGACGGTCTCCCAGCCGCCGTTGCTGAGCACCGCCTGCCACCGCTGCGTCACCTGTGCGTAAACATGCTGCGGCAGAGCCCGTTCCGTGGTTTCAAGCATGTCACTGGCAGCAATCGCCAGCGCCGCCGCGACCGGCTCCGGGCCTCCGTCGATGGGGTACATCGGCGACGGAGTGTCGTCGACGACCACGGACTCGAGCACGGTCGGAAGCACCGACCGGGCCAAGAGCCGGGAGTCGGGATAGGTGTAGAAGGCGATAGCGATCGACACGGAGTACTCGTCCTGCACGCCGACGTGGAAGACTCGCCGCGGCAGAAACAACACGTCACCCGGTTCCAGGTGGAATACCTGACCGTGATCCAGCAGCCAGCTGTAGTCACCGAATGTCGGTGCGCCCGAACCGGTCAGCTCCCGGTACAGGTCTCCGGACCAGCAGTAGAAGTGCTTCACTCCGGGGCCGAGATGCACCAGGAATGCGTCCTCGTACCCCTCGTGTACACCGAACGCGGTGCCCGCGTAGTTGCCGGCGAACGCGACCTGCTCGCATCCGCCGATCGGTACGCCCCAGCCACCGAACGCCGACTCGACCAGCTGACCGAGAACCGACGACAGGATGGGAGACGTTGTTTCGAGGTTGTTGACGACCAGACTGAACCGGTCGGCGCCGGTAAGGCGTTGCATCCACGACACGAACGGCTCGTCGCCGTTCCACGGTGCGCCGAGCACGGTGTCGACCAGGGAGTCTCGCCGATCCTCGCCGACGTACACCCTGGCGCGAGCAGAGCTGGGATCACCGTCGGCCGCCGCTCGGCGCAGACGCTGCAGCCCTGCCAACACCTCCGCGTGTCCCAGCACGTCGGTGGGAACGAGATGTTTGAACAGCACCGGAACCGTCGCTCCGGCCGTCTCGGACCGGAACCGGTCAGACCAGAACTCGCGGGAGGGCGGCCAGGTTTTCACCGTCTCTTCGGCAACGGTCATGTCACTCGCCCCCTCTCCGGGGATGTCACCTGATTTTTCACGGTCGGCTCCTTCCGTTCCGTTGGACTCCGCTCCATCGAAAGCGTTTCGTCGAGACGTGACCGATGGGTGTTGTATCGAAATGTCAAGCGCACCAACGGTCTTGAGGTGGTCTTGCCAAGGTGTCCGCCCGGTCAAGCCTGTCGCATAGCGAAACTGGTCTGTGTCCACGACATGCTTTGCTCCCCTCGTCATCTGGGATGCACTCGGCGCGAGTGCGAAGCTGTCGTCAGTTCAGCAGGCGTCACGGGTCTCGCGTGAACGGCGGGCTGAGAGGGTGCTTCGCCTCGAGTGCCTGCCTTCAAGTTTCGCGGGCTCTGAAGTAGCCGCGTAACCGCGTAGTGGTGGGGTACCGTAGGGCTACTGTGGGGTTTTCCCTGGTAGGGCATCGAGTGCGTAGGTGGGGCAAATGGTGCGGGCACGGGAATGGACAGGCTTCGAAGCCGCCGCCTTGCAGGAAGCCATGCGCAAATCCATCCGTGAGTACGCCGCGCTCCTCGGAGTGGAAACGACGACGGTCACCAACTGGCGGTCGCGCTTGGGTACGGCAACGCTTCGATCGGCTACCCAGGCGATTCTCGACACCACGCTGGAGAGACGAGCAACCGACGTCGAGCGCATGCGGTTCGACGAAATCATCGCCGAGGGAGAAACGTCCTGGCGGGCACGCCACAAGCCAGCGACCGGGCGACACGAATCTTCCCGCGCGGCAACGGCACTCACCGTCCCGGCCCCGGACACGACCGCGTTCGAAACGCCTACGGACATCATTCAGCGGATGCGGCGGTTACGTAGCAGCGATGTCGACGACGGTGTCATCGCCGTTGCTGAAGTTGCACTGGGCGGCATCCTCGATCGATACGAACTCGAGGGGCCGGTGCGGTCGGCGCCGCAAGCACGCTCGTTGCGCCGAGAAGTCGAATCCTTGGTCGGGCAATGCCGCCAACCCGAGCAATTGCAGCGGTTACATCGTCTGGCCTGCAAACTATCGGGCGTCCTCGCGTACATGGCTGTCAACCGCGGCGCATTCGGTCACGCCACCATCTATGGACAAGAAGCCCTCGCCATCGCGGGTTTCCTGCGGGACCGGAACCTGGAGGCATGGGTTCGGGGTACGCAGAGTTTCTGCGCGTATTACCAGTGTGACTACACTGCCGCCGTCGAATTCGCCCAGGAGGGTATTCGACGGGCAGACGATGGTAGCCAGGTCATCCGCCTGTATGCCAATGGGCTGGCGCGTGCGTTGGGGAAGATGGGAGATTCCACGGGTGTCGAGCGCGCGATCGACGCGGCTATGTCGACCGCGTCCTCGGTGGAAATCCCCTCCGGTTTGACACCAGCGCTCGCGTTCGTGCCTTTCAGCGAGGCGCGTCTGCTCGCCAACGCAGCCACCGCGTACTTGTCGGCCGGCGAGTACAGCAAAGCACTCGAATGCGGACAGCTGGTGGAAAACCAAGTCAACGCATCGGACTCGGTGTGGAGCCGATCGCTGGTTCGCTTGGATGTCGCGACAGCCCTTGTACGACAACGCAATCGCGACATCGACCACGCGATGGACCTCGGAGGTGAGGCACTCGACACCTCACGAGACCGACCCATCCGATCCGTGTGGCAACGTGCCCACGAACTCGCCGAAACCGTCACCACGGTGAAGACAGGCAAGGTCCGCGACTATGTCGACCAGCTCCGCGAATGGTCGGAACAGGCCGAACCCGTGACCACGCCTGAGGCTAGGACTGAAGTGCGATAACTGCGCACTCGTCCCACCGGTACTGGTGATCGACGCGCTCCAGCCGGACCAGGGCCACCGACCGGACGAACTCCGTGACCGGATCGACGTCACGCAGTCGTGCGACATCGGCGACGACCGGGCCCGCAGGGCGACGTCGATTGTTGTAGGCAATTCCCAGGTGCGGCCGGAACTCGCTCGTCGACCGCGGACGTAACGACGGCCGGACATCGATCACACTCTGCCGAAGGCGAGCATGCAACACCGAAAGCCGATCCCACGGAGCCAGCGAGAACCGCACCGCGCTCGGTGAACCGGTCAACGGCCCAACCTGCAACGAGAAGGACTCGAAGTCAGCCAGCCGCGCCTGCGCCGCAGCAACGAGCACCTCCAGATCGTCGGCACCGACGGCATCTGCTGCAGCGACTTTCAGCACAGTCGCATGAAACCCATCGCGGGGAACCGGATCCAGACGAAGGTGGTCGAGGCGCCGCTGGCAGTGCTCTGCCAACGCAATCAGCGACGGATCGTCGAAGGTCAGATACCAGTAGTACGCCGCATAACCGGTCGGCCACGGCTTCAGAGTCCAATGATCTTCCAACTGCCCGAGCCTCGCGTAGGCGGACCAATCATTATCTCGAATAGCGTCGACATCGGCGAGTGACGCCGGTGGCTGCGGAGGGAAAGGTGCGCTACCGGTCCGCAACTGGGATGACCCGTCCGGCCGCTGAAATGAACTGCACGAGCACGGCGTGCTCATCCGAGGGCGGCCGGCTGCTCGACCGCCAGGTCCCGCTCGATCGCTTCGAAGATCCCAATGTCTGTCTGCTGTTGCCAGGCGGGCAACTGGTCCCACGGCGCAACATAGCTCGGCTTGGGATCGGTTATGTGCCTATAGATTTGCGCTATCCAGCAAATCGCGACGAACTGCCCTTTTGTCTCCGGGCTCAGCCGCGACGCCGCCCCGTCGGTCACGGCGATGAAATCGGCGACCTGACCGTAGACCGTCGCCGCACTGACACGTTCCCACTCCGGCGTGTCCTCCCACGGCGCGATGTAGCTATCCTTCGGCGTACCGGGATAGTATTCGGTCACGCCAGCGATCCACGCCGCTCGAAACACCTTGCCACCGTGCACGTTGTCGCTGTCCACAATGTCCCTCTCAATGTCCGGATCATCCCGCCGCCAGCGTAGCGATCCGGTGCTTCAGATGGGCGACATGGTGATCACTTTGCAGTCCGCCTAGACGCCGGCACAGCTGGATCAACCGCTGTCGAAGATAGGCGGAGACCTGCGCGGGACCGCTCCTTGTTGGCTCATAACCCAGAGGTCGCAGGTTCAAATCCTGTCCCCGCTACTAGCGGAAACGGCCCCGGAACCACTGGTTCCGGGGCCGTTTTCCGTCGGTTTGGCATCACGGTTGGCAGACGTTGGCCTGTCTGCTTCTGGTTTGTTGGTTCGTCGGAGTTGCTGGTGGTGGGGGTCCGGGTTCGATCGGTTGGCCGGCACCGTTGCGCATGTGGGGGAGTATCGCGGATCGGTTGGTGTGCGGGCTCGGACACGCTGAACGCTCGGAAATGCCGAGAAGGCGCACCAAACGAGGCGGCTGCCGCCCGCCGGATCGCTGCGCCGTCGTGTAAAGGCTGATGTGAGCGAATCGTGTTCGGTAACGTCGCGAGCCGTGGTCGACAGTGTCGAAGTTCGTGCCTCGGGCCTTTTGGCGATCGGAGACGGTCACGAGGTCTATTGGGAGGAGTCGGGAAGCGCTGACGGCATCCCCGCGGTGTATCTGCACGGCGGTCCGGGTGGCGGCCTCGGCGCCGGTGCCTACCGAAACAAATTCGATCCCGCGAGATTTCGCATCATCGGTTTCGACCAGCGTGGCTGCGGGCGATCGGCTCCGCACGCCACAGCACCGGGTTATGACCTGAGCAAGAACACGACTCCAGATCTCATCGACGATATCGAACGGATTCGCGAACACCTCCACGTCGACCGGTGGCTGGTCAACGGCGCCTCGTGGGGTTCGACGCTGGCACTGGCCTATGCACAGGCCCACCCCGCGCGGGTTCGCGGCATCGTGCTCGTGGCGGTCACCACGACCGACCGTTTCGCGGTGGACTGGATAACGGAAACGGTGAGCGCCATCTACCCCGAGGCATGGGATCGCCTCGCCACACACGCCGAGCAAGCGGGCATCGGCTACCGCCGCGGCGACGGGCGGATCATCGAGGCCTATGCGCAACTGATGACGCACGAAGATCCGGCGGTGCGCGACCGGGCAGCACGTGCCTGGGCGGATTGGGAGGACCACCACATCTCCATCGGCAGCGGTGGCGTGCAGCGCAACCCCCGCTGGGAGGACGCCGAGTTCCGAGAACTCTTCGCCACCCTCGTCACCCACTACTGGGCCCATGACGGCTTCCTGACACCGCCGATCCTCGAACGCATGGACCGCTTGCACGGCATTCCTGCCACCCTGATCCACGGTCGGCGCGACGTCAGCTCGCCCTCGGGCCTCGTCTGGCGGTTGCACCGCGCCTGGCCGGACAGTGAACTCATCATCGACGAGGGCGGAGGCCACGGCGGCACGGCAATGGGCCAGGCATGGCACGCCGCCAACACACGCCACGCCGACAGGCTCGACGCCGGGCCCAGCATCCGGTAACCGCGATCTCCGGCTGCACGTCGGTTATCGCTGTGGCGGAACCGTAGCGTCGAATCCGACACGACGACAGCGCCATCGGCGGCGAAGGTATAGGTGTGGCGGAACGAGACCAGCGGGACCCGTACGTCAGTGACCTCCGGCTACCACAGGCTCCACATCCACTACGACCGCCCAGTCGTCTCCCGACCTGATGTAATCCGCCCCCAAAGGAAGCGGAAGCAGCCTCCCTATTGGGCGGAATAAGGCGGAGGCGATTTCCGGTCAAGCCGCACCGCAGTGTCGGCCGTCACCGTCTGCTGCGCTGCACTGCGGACGGCGGAAGCGTCCGTCATGGTCGCGTCCACCCTGACGCAGTGCGTGGTAACTCAGCGGCGGGAGTCCGGTTCGGTCAGCCGAGAGTTGCATAGTGGCCTAGGGGGCAGGTTACAACGAGTCCGCAGCCCCGCACCCTGGAATCCGTTCCTGTGTTCACAGTGCCCCGGCTGGGGAGTCCCGTGACAGCGACATGTTATCGGCTGAGTCCGTCCAGCAGGAGGTCGCCGAGTTCCGTGAATGCGTCTCCGGGGGAGAGGCCGGTGGCGTCGAGCAGGGCTCCGGATTGGAGTGCGTCGATGGCGACTGCGACGACGTGGGCGGCGAATGTGCCGTTGAGGTTGCGGAATGCTCCGGCGCGGACGCCTTCGTCGATGAGTTCGTGGACGCGGCGGGCGGCGGCGTCGGAGTTGCGGCGGTAGATCCGGGCGGTCGGGGCGTAGCTGACCATGTCGTCGTAGAAGGCGGGGGAGTGCCGGTGCATGGCCGTGCCGACACCGGAGAGATAGGTGCGGATCCGCTGGCGCGGGTCGGTCTCGGCGGCGACCTTGTCTTCGATTTCCTCGGCGGCCCCGAGGAAGAAGCGTCGTGTGATGGCTTGTACCAGTTGCTCTTTGGATCCGGCAACGCTGTAGAGGGTTGCCTTCGAGCAGCCGAGGCGCTGGGCCAGTTCGTCCATGGTCACCGAGGTGAACCCTTCGGACAGGACGATGTCGCCGGCCTGGCGCAGCAATTCCTCGACACGGTCGCCGGCGACGGCGCGTCTGCGTGGGCTTCGGCGCGGGACGCGCGCTTCGGGGATTGCCGACATGACTCAAAGTTTCGCATGCCGCGTGCCTCTTGCCGCCTGGAGACGTTCCAGGGTACGTTTCAAATATATAAAGTACCCAACTGAGTACCCAACGGAGGGTTTCATGGCTCGGGATCCGAACGTGACTACGGAGGGCATCTCCGCGGAGGTCCGCGAGATCATGGAAACCTTCTCGGTTGCCGACGCCGATCCGGTGTGGTTGTTGTGCGACCGTCACCCGGCTGACGCGGTGGCGTTCACGGTCGTCGAGCTGGACGGCTCGACCACCGACCTCACCTTCGGTGAGCTGCGGGAGCGGTCGCAGCGTTGCGCGGGCCTGCTCGCCGAGCTCGGTGTTGCTCGGGGTGACCGAGTGGCCACCTTGATGGGTAAGAGCGTTGATCTGGTGACGGTGCTGCTCGGGATCTGGCGGGTCGGCGCGGTCTATGTGCCGTTGTTCACCGCGTTCGCGGCCGGTGCCGTGGCGTCCCGGTTGTCGGGAGCCCAGGCGAAGGTGGTGGTGGCAGACGTAGACCAAGCCGGCAAGGTGCCCGACGGCGCGTGGATGCTGCTTGTGGCCGGTACCGAGGCGGTGGGGGGTTTGACCGCTCGTCTGCAGGTGGCGCGCCCGTTCGAGGGCAGTACCGCGATCGGGGGCGAGGGCGCATTCGTGCACATGTTCACCTCGGGTACCACCGGCGCGCCGAAGGGGGTTGTGCACCCGCTGCGTTACGTCGGGGGATGGCAGGCGTACCTGCGTTTCGCACTCGGCGTGCGGGAGGACTCGGTCTATTGGTGCGGTGCGGACCCGGGCTGGGCCTACGGGTTGTACTCGGCGATCGTGGCGCCGATGGTCCTCGGGCTGCGCTCGGTGCTGCAACGCGGGGGATTCGGTGCCGCCGCGACCTGGCGCACGCTGGCCGATCTCGCTGTCACCGACTACGCCGCCGCTCCGACTGTTTTCCGGTCCCTGCGCGCCAGCGACGTTCCGATACCGAAAGACCTATGCCTGCAACGGCTTTCGAGCGCGGGCGAGCCCCTGACCGCTGAAGTCAACGAGTGGACGGTCGAGGCGTTGGGCTTGCGGGTGCACGACCACTACGGGCAGACCGAGGTCGGGATGACGATCGGGTTCCCGCATCATCACGATCTCGAGGTCCCGGTGGTGGCGGCGATGGGCGTGGCGCTGCCGGGCTGGTCGGTGACCGTTCTGCAGGACGGCACGAGTGAGCCGGCAGCGGCCGGCGAACTCGGGCTGCTCGCCATCGATATCGCCGGCAGCCCGCTGATGACCTTCACCGGCTATTCCGGGCGCGACGCCACCGACCGGTTCACCGCCGACGGGCGCTTCTACCTCACCGGCGACCTGGCCCTCCGCACCGCCGAGGGACTGCTGAAGTTCTCCTCTCGCGACGACGACGTGATCATCATGGCGGGATATCGGATCGGCCCGTTCGACGTCGAGTCCGTCCTCGTCGGCCACCCCGCCGTCGCCGAGTGTGCCGTCGTCGCCGGGCCCGACTCGGTGCGCGGCGAGGTCATCGAGGCTTTCGTCGTGCTGCGCCCAGGCGTCGAGTCTTCCGGCGCACTGGAACATGAACTGCAACAACACGTCCGGACCGGGTATGCCGCGCACGCGCACCCGCGGCGGGTGCATGTGGTGCCGGAGTTGCCCAAGACCGCCAGTGGCAAGATCCAGCGTGCCGAGTTGCGGCGCCGTCTGCGCGCGGCCGCCGAGTCCGCGCAATGACCGTCGTGTCGGACCCCGTGGTGCTCGTCGAGCAGATCGGCGCGGTGCGCTCGTTCGTGCTCAGCCGGCCGCGGCAACGCAACGCGTTGAACCCCGCGCTGGTCGACGCACTGGCCGAGGCGCTGGCCGCCGCCGAGCGCGACCCGGCCACCCGGGCGGTGCTGATCCGTGGTGCGGGGCCCAGCTTCTGCGCGGGCGCCGATCTGCGGCATCTGCTGACCCTCGCCGAGGCGGGTGAGTCGCCAGTGCCGTTCCTGCGCACCGTTTCCGACCTCACCCGGCGCATCGAGGTCAGCCCGCTGCCCGTCGTGGCCGTCCTGCACGGGCACGCGGTCGCCGGCGGCCTGGAGATCGCGTTGGCCTGCGATGCGGTCCTGGCCGAGAGCGGCACGCTGATCGGGGACGGACACATCCGCAACCACCTGGTACCCGGCGCGGGCTCGGCAGTGCGCATGCGCCGCAAACTCGGTGACTCGATGGGCCGGTGGCTCGGTCTCAGCGGGGAGTTACTGCCCGCAGAGCGGTTCCTCACCGCAGGGTGGCTGCACAGCGTCGCCGAACCGGGAAGGGGCGCGGCCGAGGGGCTGCGCGTCGCGGAAACTCTTGCCGCCGCAGCGAATCCGGCTCAGTCGGCGCTGAAACGGCTGTTCGCCGAACTCGACGATCAGCCCGCGGTCGAGGCGGGGCTGTCGCTCGAGCTCGCCGCGTTCGACCGGCACTGGGCCTCGCACGACGTACCGCGTGCTTTACGCCGGTTCCTCACCCGTCGCGCGGCGAGCTGAGCTCGCTACGCACCAGAAAGGAAAATTCGTGAATCGCTATGCCGGACAGACAGTTCTGGTGACCGGGGCCGGTCAGGGGCTCGGGCGGGCGATGGCCCACCGCTTCGCGGCCGAGGGTGCTGCGGTGATGATCGGTGAGATCAACGAGACCACCGGTACCGAGCTCGCCGAAGAGCTGACCGAGAAACACGGTACCCACGCCACGGCGCACGTCCTCGACGTGACCGTGTCGGGCGAGGTGAACGCGTGGGTCGAGCAGGTGTACACCGACCGTCACCGTATCGACGTCCTGGTCAACAATGCCGGGATCATCCGCGACAACCGCGCCACCGACATCAGCGACGACGACTGGCACGCCGTGCTCGACACCAGCCTCTCGGCCGCCTTCTATTGCCTCCGCGCCGTACTGCCGAGCATGCAGGAGCAGGGTTACGGCCGCATCCTGTCCTTCTCCTCGATGAGCTGGCGCGGCAACTACGGGCAGGCCAACTACGTGGCAGCCAAGGCCGGGATCGTCGGCCTCACCCGCACCATCGCCTTGGAAGGCGCCCGTCACGGCGTCACCGCCAACGCCATCGCCCCCGGACTGATCGAGACGCCGATGCTCGCATCGATGAACGGCCCGGCCCGCGAGAAACTCGTCTCCAAGGTTCCGCTGCGCCGCACCGGCGATCCCCGCGATATCGCCGAAGCCGCCGCCTACCTCTGCTCACCCGCAGCCGGCTATGTCACCGGCGTCGTCCTCGACGTCGACGGCGGCCTCGGAATCGGTTCGTCCATCCGCTGATCCGGATGCCAATGATTATCGCGCTCCCAGCGGGCGCGGTCGAACACCATTCTTTAGGAGCTCCAAGCAATGCCTCCACGGAAAAGCCTGTACACCGCCGGTGCCATAGCCACCGTGTTGTCGATCGCCTTGTCGGGATGTTCTTCCGATGGCGTCGCCCGCAATACCGGTCCCGATCCGTCCGGACAGCCCACCGCCCGCGCCGTCGACGCACCGGCGCCTGAAGCCGTACGTAACTGGTTCCACTACAGCCGATCTGCCGACTTCGACAGCATAGAATCGACAGTCCAGGTACCGACCCGCGACGGAACCCTCCTCGACTGCACGCGGAATCAGCCCGGCAACGACGGAAAACCCGCCCCCGGACCCCATCCGGGAGTGGTCATGGAGTTCACGCCCTATGAGATAAGCGCCGCGCCGATGCCCGGCTCCTACTTTGCCGAGCACGGTTACGACGTGCTGGTCTGCAATGTTCGTGGATCGGGAAACTCCGGGGGCGAGTATCCGAGCTGGTTCCAGCCCCAGGAAGCGGCAGACAACTACGACCTGATCGAATGGTTGGCCGCCCAGCCGGAATCCACTGGCAAGGTCGCCCAGATCGGCGAGAGTTACGGTTCGATCACCGCCTACCGGGCGGCCGCGCTCAGGCCCCCGCACCTGACCACGATCGTGCCGATAGTGTCGCCGACCAACATCTACGCCGAGTGGGTCTATCCCGGCGGAGTACCGTCGGGTCGGAACCAGTCGTGGTGGGCCAACGAGGCGCCTGTCATCGACATGCAGGCCCACGCCGGTACCGCAGCGAGTTTCCAGAACCACCCGCTGTTCGACGACTACTGGAAGCAGGCCGTCACCACCAACAAACTCCGCGATGTGCAGGTTCCGGCCCTGCATATCGGCGGCTACTCCGACATCTTCAAAGAAGGCAGCTTCGACGCTCTCGCACAGCGGCCGGACAAAACCTGGCTGCTCACCGGGCCGTGGACCCACAATGTCGAGCTGCCGGAGCCCGGCGATCCCGAAACCGCGAACGCCGCGCTTCCCACCGGCGCAGTCCTGCAATGGTTCGATCACTGGCTCCAGGACCGGCCCGAGGCCGGCCTTCCGCCCTCACGAGTGGTGAGCTACGAATCCACCTCCGGTGCGGGACAGTGGACACAGTCCGATCAGTGGCCTTCTCCGAACGCGAAGACGCGCCGTGTATTTCCCGTATCGGATGGAACTTTGAACACCACAGCCCCGGCCGCGGGCGAAAGCAGCTACTCGGTCAATCCCAACGACGGCCCCTCGGTGGATGAACTGGGAACCATGCCCACCGATCCATCCCAGGACCAAGCAGCCTCGGAAGCCGCCGCACCGCCGAACCAGAGTGACCGCTACGGAACCACCGATCCCCGCACCACGTTCACCCTGCCTGCATTCGACACCGACACCTCCGTCGAAGGACCCGTCACCTTCCACTTCGAAGCATCCTCCACAGCACCGGACACCTACTTTGTCAGCAAGCTCGAGGTCGTAACAACCGACGGCAAGGTTTTGCCGATCGAAACCGGATACCTCCGCGGCCAGCTGCGCGAAAGCTTGGAACGTACCGTTCCGATCCCCGTCGGAGAACCGGTCCGGTACCGAATCGACCTCGGTAACACCCACTGGAAATTCAAAGCCGGTGAACAACTGCGGATCACCCTCAGCGGTGGCGACTCACCGAAGATCACCCCCAACGCGCCGGCCGGCATCATCACAATCCACCACGGCGCCGACACCTACGTCGACATACCCACCGTCGACTGAACCGACACCGATGAAACCGGGCACCACCAAGCGCCCGGTTTCATCGGTGCTGTTGCACATTGATCCCTCGGAACATCGCACAATGACACTGGCTACCAACGCTTTTCATCCACTACTGTCCGAGTGTTGCTGTCGTGCTGTGTAATTCCTGCCAGCATCGCGCGGTCTTCCGCGGTCGGCGCCCGTGTGCGTCTTGGGGTACAAGAGGCAAACCTCGACCACCCGTATACCCACTCGATGACATCGGGCCACTGTCCGGCAATCATCGTTCCCGTCACACCGTCCGGCCGCCACGGCGCCATCACATGCTCGTCGAGCACGCTCAGCGCGATGTTGGCCAGCAGTTCTCGGAGTACTACGGCGACTCCGCCCCGCTACGGACCGATCGGCCGACGATGAATCCAGCCCCGGCCGCAACGCTGGCCGCGTTCGGAAAGGTCAGGCCCGCAACGGTTCCCGTGTTCACTGTGATTCGCTCGATCGAGGAGGAGTCCGACTCTGCCCCTGCGGCCCACTCATTCGGACCACCTCTGGCGCGGCGACGCCGTCTGTCGGCGGCGTGGCTTGGATTCCGCGCACCGCGAGGCTTCGTCCATCACGACATCACGATGCGAGTACGTCACACAGGCCACTCGACGCCGGCCAGCTTCTCCGACACCGTCCATAGCAGCTCTGCCGTGGCAAGATCTCGAGATCTGCTGCCCGACCGCACAACCCGCGGATATCCGCGTGCTCCTGCGAATCCGTCAGGTCCGATGAATGCCCCGTTCGGCGGAGCGTCGAGAGCGGTCGCGGCAAATAGGATCGGCAACGCACCCACCTCTGCGTCCTGCGCGAGAAGGCGGTTTGCAATGCGGCCGATGCGTTCTTGAAGTCGGTCGCCCGCCACTCGCGGCCCGGCCAACTGCAGATTTGTCGCCGCAAACCCTGGATGGGCGGCGATGCTTCGTAGCGGACTCCCGGACGCGGCAGCCTTCCTGGCCAATTCATAGCTGAACATCACATTGGCCAACTTCGAGTCGCAGTAGGCCCGCCACTTGTCGTGCCGCACATCGTCGAAGACCTGAAGGTTCATCCGACCGAGCCGATGCATTGCACTGCTCACCGTGACGACTCGTGCGTCCGGGCGGCTCAGCATGCCGGATGCCAGCAATGCAGTGAGGGCGAAATGGCCAAGGTGATTGGTACCGAAATGCAGTTCGAAACCGTCTGTGGTCAAGCGTGGCGGCATCGCCATCACGCCTGCGTTGTTCACGAGTACATCGGGTGTGTACTCCAGCATCTTCAGTTGGGTTACAAACGACCGGACGGAAACGAGATCCGCGAGGTCGAGCTCCAGTACGGTGAGATCGGCGGCGGGCGTCGCAGCTCGTATTTCGGCTGCTACTTCGTGGCCCCGGGGAACACTTCGACAGGCCATCACGACCTGTGCTCCCGCCCGGGCGCACTCACGGGCGACAATTCGTCCGAGGCCGCTGTTCGCGCCGGTTACGATCACGCATCGGCCGAGCATGGGAGGGATGTTGCGTGCAGTCCACCTCATACGTTGCCCAGTAGAAACTTACCCATCTCGCCCATGTTCTGGGCCATAAGCTTGTCTGCCATGGAGACCGGGCGTTTGAAGCGGCTCGGGGGGCCGGTGATGATCCAGTGCAGCACACGCATACGCCAACTCAGCAACTGGTTCGGCTCCATGTAGCCGAACAGCTCATGGATATTGTCCGCGGAGAAGAAGTCTGCAGGTTTCGTGGCGTCGGAGAAGACGCCGAGCAGACCGGTAGCGTGCCGTGGGCTCTTGGCTATGGCACCCATGAGGTCCAGCTCTTCGGGGCTGTAGTCGTGGAGGTCCGCCATGTCACAGGTGTAGTCGTAGTGCTGAAATGCCTTGGTGTTTCGCGCCTGTTCGTATTCAGCCAGCGCGTCGTTCATGGTGGCTCGGCCAGAGAGCCCGCGATCCAGGGCGGCGGACAGCAACTCGGCACCGCCCATGGCATCGGTAATACCGGCGGCAGTGCAGGGGTCTTTGCTGTAGGAGGCGTCACCGACCAGCGCCCAACCCGGGCCGTACGGCTTGCGGAAGAAGTTCGGCACCGACCCGCAGATCCATCGTCCTGCTTGTTTGCCGGCTCGGAGTCGCGTCGCGAACTCGGGCGCAACCTCCTCGTAGGCGGCGGTGAACGAGGCTTCCGGATCGGTTGTCAGTGCGTCGAACTCACTGGGCTTCCAGGTCATTCCGACAATAGCCAGGCCGTCGTGGGTCGGCCAGGCGAAGCCGTGCTTCTGGTTCGCCCGGACCGTCGCTACCTCGTTATCCAGCGGTAAGCCGTCCCAATACGTCCACCAGCTCTTCGCCCGGGTCGGCTGGACGTTGTACTTCGGTGCACCGACGAGTCGGGCGATCGTCGAATTGGTTCCGTCGGCTCCGACGACGACGTGTGCACGTTCCTCGAACTTGCCACCACTGCGCGCTTTGCCCGCGGCACCGATCACGCTGCCGGCCTCGTCGCGAAGCAGGCTGCTGACGGAGACGTTCTCCCGCAACTCTGCTCCGGCACCGACTGCTGCCTTCACCAATACGTGGTCGAGAACCTCACGGTCCGGCGAATATGCCATGTTGACCCCGTCGACGAGAGGCAAATCGGCCATGATATTGACTGGCCCGGCAGCCAGACCGTATCGATAGATCGGCGGGCAGCCACACGCCAGTATCTCTTCGAGCAGGCCCCATCTCTGCAACTTGGCGACGCCGGGAGGATGTATCAGCCTCGTAGATGTGGGGCTGTCGCTCGGGAAATTTGCCCGGTCGAGCAGGAGGACTTTGTAGCCCATGCCTGACAGCAGCATCGCTGTCGGAGCACCCGCACATCTGGCACCGACAATTATGACATCGTACAAGGCCAACCCCTGCCTGCTGTATCCATGACTCCGTCGCGCCCGCCGGGGGACGCATTGACAAATCGACTGTATAGCTCGATCCGGCGGCACAAAAGCGTTGCGTCGACTCATCCGATAACGCCCGCTTTCCGGCTGACGGGCCACCGGTGATGAGTCGACGTGACCCGTTGACTGCGCAGTCGGCAGATGTTTATCGTGTTTGCGGTGGTGCGGAGATATGCCCTGAGGTGTATCCAGCATATTCATCCAGCGGGGTTTTGAATGTCAACCGACAGGGAGAAGTCATGTCGCCAGAAGACAACCAGCGAACCGTGCAGCGCTTCTATGAAGAAGTACTGAACGGAGGCAATGTCGATTTGATCGACAATATGGTGACAAAAGATCATCGCAGCTGGGAGACAACCGACCCGGTCGGAAACGGAAAGCCGGGCGCCCACAATCTGAAGCGATGGGTTCTCGAGAAGCGAGCCGCCTTCCCTGATATCGAGGTCATCGTCGATGAGTGGATTGTTCAGGGAGACTTCGTCGTCAGTCGCTGGACGTGTCGTGGGACCCACACCGGCGAGGATTTCGAGGGAATTCCGCCGATGGGTGCCAAGATCAATGTCATGGGCGTCGCGATCGATCGGTTCGAGGGCGATCGCACGGCTGAGAGCTGGCTGTTCTTCGATGGTCTGGATTTCGCGAAGCAGCTCGGTGCGTCGATGATTCCGGGGCCTCGGGTGGTGAAACAAATTATGACGAACCGCGTCAAATCATTGTTCTGAGACACGCCTGCCGGAATGCTGTCTCTTGTCGAGTCTAGGAGCCCTCATGTCGCCGTTCGTACCCAGTGCGGAACTGCTCGATGTCCTGCAGCGTGATCTTTCGATCGCAGTTGGTGACCTGAAACGGGATGATCGGTTGATCGAAGATTTGGGCTTGGATTCTGTTGCATTCGCAATTGCTCTCGTAGCGATAGAAGACAGAATCGGGATAAAACTGTCCGAGGAAAAGATGATGCAGTGCACGACGATCGGGGATATCGATGCTCTGCTTCGTTCGGAAATGTCGAACAACCGGGAAGAAATCGTATGAATGCGATGGATTTTCCGGTCGAGTTGAAGAGTCTCGACTGTATTCACCTCAGGCTCGATAAGCCCGGTCACCCGATGAACTGGGTACTGGCGATGGATGTGGCAAACGCCGGCGGTCCGATTCGTGTCGACGAGATCAGGGCTCGCATCGCGGAAAGGCTGTATGAAAGCAGTCTGTATCACATGTGTCTCCCGAAACGGGATCGACGGCGTCCGCACTTTGTTCAGGTATCTGGCATAGATCTGGAAGCTCAGGTGGTCGAGGTCGACGTGGAGAGCCGAGAAGATGTGCCGGCGCAGATCGAGGAGCTGATGGAAAATCAGATGCCTCGTCGAGCTCCGCTGTGGAACTTCGTTTTGGTGAACCAGAAATCGGAGGCTGCGCAGACCATTTTGCTCAGGGGACATCATGCGCTCTCCGACGGACTGGGAGCCACCGGCTTCGCGGCCTTGCTCGCAGATACCGAATCCGGCACCACCGCCGAGTACGCCCGGTATGTGACCTCGGAACGCTTCGAGGTCACAGGCGTCGGAATGCGTGATGCGATGATGGCGGGACCGCGCTACTACCAAACCTCTCGAGGTGGCCGTCGCGGCCGGACTCGGCGCTTCGTCCGAGCCAAGCACTCCGTACGCCGGGTCGGGAGCGTGTCCATTCCGGTGGCGACCGCCCGCAACAACGCCCTGCGGGCCGGAGGGTCGACGACCGAGTACATATACGCGGCAGTGAGTGCCGCGTATAACCGGGCGTTTCCTCGTCGGGATGGCAAGGGCCTGCGCATGATGTTCCCGGTCACCTTGGATCGCGAGCTTTCGCACACGGGCAATGCGGCATCGCTTGCCTACATCTCGCTCGATCCGGAACTGGACACGGTGGCGGCGCAGCTTGCCGTCGTGCAGTCCCAACTCGCGAATACGAATCCGTTGGAACAGGCCATGGAACTGCCCAAGGCATCGATGGGCCTCAAATACATGCCGTGGCGTGCTCAGGTCCTGATTACTCAGATGTCCGTCGCCGACAGTTGGGACCTGACAGTGGGAGTGAATCCGGGATTCAGCCCGGATCAGAACCTCCTCGGCCACCAGATCACGCGTATCACGGCCTTTCCGCCGCTGGCAGGACACGAGTTGATGCTGTCGGCGTTGGTATTCCGCAATGAAATCACGATCGGCGTGATTGCGGATCCGCGTGCGCTGCCCACAGATATCGCGTTTTTCACGGATTGTCTCGAAAAGCTTCTGACGGAATGAGTAGGCAGTTGATTCGTCCCTCCGGTAGCGAACTCGTAGACACCATCGGGAACGCGATGCTCGACAGCCCCGGGCATCTCGTGGTGATGGACGCCGAATCCGGACAGTGGGTCCACCACCCGTGGCCGAGCATCTTCGAGCTCGGAACCCGGATGGCAGGACGTCTGGAAGATTCCGGCGCAAGCAACGTGGTGGGCGTCGTGGGGGAGGTGACGGCCGAGCTCATCGCCTCGATCTATGGCTGCTGGGCGGCGGGCCGGAGCGTGTCGATCCTGCCCGGCCCCGTTCGGGGCAGCGCACCGGACCAGTGGGCCGCGGTCACGGTCCGCAGGCTCAGGACGTTGGACTGCGACACGCTGCTGTCGCACGGTTCGACGCTCGAGTTGTTGCGTGATCGGTCCGAAGGAATGTCGCTGTACGACTTACAGTCGTTGCCGGGCTGGTCGACTGCACCCGATTCGATAGGTCATCGGATCCCGGTCGGCGCCCCCGCTGTCATGCAGGGGACTGCCGGCTCGACAGGTGACCCCAAGACGGCAGTGCTGTCACATGAGGCAGTACTGAACCACTTCCGGGGCCTGTCCGATCGTGTCGGCGGTAGCCGTGACGACGTCCTCTGTTCGTGGTTGCCGCTCTACCACGACATGGGGCTGATGTCCGTGGTTTGCGGGATGGCGATGGGAATCACGATGTGGCTGGCTCCCACGAGTGCGTTCGCGCGAGCGCCGTTCGAGTGGATCCGGTGGTTGGACCTGAGTTCGGCCACGCTCACGGCGGCTCCGAACTTCGCCTACAACCTGATCGGGAAGTACTCCCGCCGGCTGAGCGCGGTCGATCTGAGTGCGCTGCAGTACGCCATCAACGGCGGCGAGCCGGTCGACGCGGATGGCCTCGCACAGTTCGCATCGGCGCTGGCCCCATTCGGGCTGGACGCGAACGCCTTGGCGCCGTCGTACGGGCTCGCCGAGGCGACTTGCGCGGTGACGGCGTCGGCGCGAGGTGTCGGGCTGCGTATCGATGACGTTTTGCAGAAGAGGCCGGCGTCCGACCCCGTGCGGCATCGGCACGCGCTGCTCGGCCAGCCGCTGGACGGCGTCGAGATCAGAATCGTCGCAGGCGAGCGTGATCTTCCCGAACTGGCGGGCCGGGACGTGGGGCTTGTGGAAATCCGCGGTCGTTCGATGATGAGCGGATATCTCCACGACACCGTCGTTGTCACCGCAGATCAATGGTGGCCGACCGGAGACGTCGGCTACCTGATCGACGGCGAACTTGTCGTGTGCGGTCGTGTGAAGGAAGTAATCACCGTCGCGGGCCGCAATGTCTTTCCGCACCATATCGAGCGTGTGACCGCGCTGGTTCCGGGCGTACGCGCGGGAGCGGTTGTGGCGACCATGACCGAAAGGCGCTCTACCGATGCACGCCCCGATCGCTTGGTCATCGTGGCCGAGTTCAGCGGGAAGAATGCGCCCGGTACCGAGGACCGGATTGTGGCGACCGTGGCCAGCGAATGCGGTGTGGTGCCGACTCGGGTGGTGCTGGTCTCGCCCGGCACATTGCCGAGGACGACCTCGGGAAAATTGAAACGACTCGAGGTAGGTGCACAGCAATGGTAGCGACGGCAGAAGACGATTTCGCGGCGCTGCTGAGAAGCGTCCTCGACGACGACTTTCACTGTTTGGTGGCGGAGGCCGATCGCACTCGTCGATTCCCGCGCGAGATTTTGACCCGACTCGGATCGTCCGGGGTCTTCGCGGCCAAATGGTCGCGTGGAGCCGATCTGGACTTGCACAAGTTGGTGCTGCTGTCCACTTCTGTGGGCGCACTCGGGTCAGCGGGTATCAGCGTGGGTATCAGCTTGCACGACTCGGCCATCGCCATGCTGCGGCGGTTCGGCGTCAAGTCGGAGTATCTGAGCTCGATTGCCACCGATGCCATCGCGGGGCGGGCGGTTATGTGTATCGGGGCATCCGAGTCGGGCGGCGGCTCCGACTTGCAGGCAGTAACCTCGACCGCCACCCGGCGCGGTGACGGATTCGTTCTCTCCGGCGCCAAGAAATTTGTGTCGTTGTCCCCGATAGCGGACTTTGCCGTGATCGTTGCCCGTTGTGTCGATGACCACGCCGTGGATCGCCGGTGGGGCAATGTCGGCCTGTTCGTGCTGCCCATGGCATCGGCCGAGGTGGGTGAGGTATACGACAAAGTCGGTGCGGCGTCGCTGGACACCGCACCGATCGAGTTCGACGCCTGGATCCCGGAGTCGGCGATGCTCGCCCGCGCGGGCACCGGTCTCGCTGCCCTGACGTGGGGTTTGAGTCATGAACGAGTGTCGATTGCGGGGCAGGTCGCGGGGGCGTGCGAGCGGGTGCTCGGGGTGACCGTTGCCCGGATGATGCGACGCGAACAATTCGGGCAGAATCTGTTCGCCCACCAGGCGCTGCGATTGCGGGTCGCCGATCTGCAGGCGCGAGTCGACGTGCTGCGATTGGCACTGGAGGGCCTGGCCGGCATGCGTCAGATCGACCTGCGCACGGCGGCGGCACTGAAGGTGTCTGCCGCCCGGCTGGGCGAGGAAGTGGTCGGCGAGTGCATGCACATCTTCGGTGGCAGCGGTTATCTGCTGGACGAAGGACCGATCGGCCGGTGGTGGCAGGATATGAGGCTTTCTCGTCTCGGCGGTGGCAGCGACGAGGTTCTGTGGGAACTGGTCGCGGCAGGAATGACGCCGGACTACAGCGGCTACGAGGCGCTGTTCGGCACCCTTGACTCTTCTCATTGTTGACAGCGGTAGGTATCGGAGTAAGTGATGACCGAGAAAGTTGCGATTCAGTTTCCCGGACAGGGAGCCAATTTCGATGGTGCGCTGGAGAATCTCTGCGACACGTACCAGGAGGCGAAATCCGTACTCACCGAGATCGACACCGTAGCCGAGTCCTTTCTGGGTGAATCGCTGTCGTCCTGGATCGGCGGTGGGAAGTCCGCGAGCGGCACCGGTTCGGACCCGCTCGCCACCGACATGATGCAGATCGTCATGTACAGCACCGCTGTGGCGACGTTCCGTATTCTGCGGTCCCGGGGGGTGGCGCCGACAGTGCTGCTCGGACACAGTGTCGGTGAGATCGCCGCTCTCGTCAGCGCGGGCGCGTTCACCGTTGCCGAGGGCGCCGAGCTGATGTGTCACCGGGTTGCCGCGCTGCGTTCCGCCCAGGTCGAGGACGGTTACATGGCCGCCCTGCGCGCCGACCGTCAGACGACTGCCGGCCTCCTGGCGCTGCTGCAGGACCCGGATACCGTCATCGCCGCGGAGAATCACGACCTGCAGACCGTGGTATCCGGCCGCCGGGTGACCATGGACAAGATCGCGAAGGTGGCAGGCGCCCTGGATGTGGCCTTCCATCCGTTGCGGTCGCCCTACCCTTTCCACAGCCCGCTCTTGAGCGCGGCGGCGGTCGATTTCGAACGACGAATACGGCATATCAGGCAACGGCCGACCGAAATCGATGTCTTCTCGCCCATTCTGGGGCGAATCTATCAACCGTCGGACGATCTGACCGCCGCGTTGTCCGAGCATCTGGTTCGGCCGGTGGGCTACGCCGGTGCCGTCCGCGAGGTGTACGCCACCGGTGTCGGAATGTTCGTAGAGAGCGGCGGGCTCGACGCCCTGACCAAGATTGCCGGCAGGGTGCTGGAAGGCCGCAGGCACCAAGCGATGGCTGTGCTGACGCCGACGCATCCGATATCGGACGCGCTCGACGCATTGGCCGTTGCGGGCGTGGCGACAACGGGCTCCGCAGATCTCTCGCCGCGGAATCTTCTTCTGCCGGAACTGGATTCGGCGGAATTCTCGGAGTTCTGGCGGGACCGGGGTGCGCGGGTGGTCGAATTTGCGCGCCTCGAATACGCGGCGGCGATGCGCGACAGGGCGGATGGCGAACCGTCACAAGAGTTTTCATCCAGTACAGCCGACGTTCCCGCAGCGCCTGCGCCATCGAACGAACCCGGCCGCCGACCGGAGGTTATCGACTCGCTCGTGACGATGTACGCGGAGGCTTTGGAATACCCGACCGAGGTTTTCGAAGAGGACACCGACCTGGAAGGCGAACTGGGTGTCGACTCGGTCAAACAGATGGAATTGCTGGCGCGGGTGAGCGACCGATTCGGACTTCCTCCCCGGCCGGCTGATTTCGGGGTATCGGAACACAACACCCTGGGGCGCATCGCCGATCTCGTTCTTGCGGCGGGTTAGGACCGAAACATGACAGCTCATGGCGAACTTGCCGGAAAGATTGCTCTGGTCACGGGTGGTGCCCGGAACGTGGGCAAGATCATCGCCCTGCGGTTGGCAGCCGAAGGCGCGACCGTCATCATCAATCATTTGCGATCCCCGGAAGAGGCGCGGCGGACGAGGGAGGAAATCGAAGCCCGCGGCGGTCGCGCCCACGTGATTCGAGCGTCCGTCGCTGTGTCGGAGCAACGGGACCGTATGTTCGCTGAGATCGCCGAAGAATTCGGTGGGCTGGATATTCTGGTGAATAATGCCGCCGACGGCCGATTGGTCGCTACCTCGGATGTCACCGAGGACATGCTCGACAGGGCCGTCGGAACCAATCTCAAGGGCGGATACGGCTGTGCGCGCCGCGCAGCGGAGCTCATGAAGGGCCGACCGGGCGCGGCAATCGTCAATGTCTCGACATTGGGCGGCGGAAATCTGGTGATGGCCAACTACTTCGCGTGTGGTCCCGCCAAGGCTGCGGTGGAGGCGATGACCCGGTACCTGGCGGTCGAGTATGCGCCTGCGGGGATCCGAGTGAACACCGCGGCCGCCGGCATGCTGGTGAGCCCGGTGGCCGACAAGTTCCCCGATGCCGAACGAATGCAGCAGGCGATCATCGACGCCACTCCGATGCGTCGACTCGGCCGACCCGAGGAACTGGCCGATGTGGTCAGCTTTCTCGCCTCCGACAGGGCCAGTTGGATCACCGGGCAGATGATTCTGGCGGACGGGGGACTGTCCACCGGATACGCCCTGTTGTCGCCGCCACCGGGAATCGTCGAGCCACTTGCTGAGCCGATCGAATATGCCGCACCCGCCGACGTTCCCGTCCCCACTGATGTCCCTGCCGCCATCGAGGCCACTGCCGCCGATGCTGCTGCTGCCGCCGGCGACCCTGCCTTTGATGCTGATGCCGACGCGATCGCGGTCGTGGGCATGGGGATTGTCGTCCCGGGCGCCAATAATCCGGACGAGTACTGGGACGAGCTGTTGAACGGCGCGGCGCGGTTCACTCCGGTACCGGAGGATCGCTGGACCGCCGCCAACTTCTACTCGGCTGACAGCCACGCGGAAGACAAGACCTACTCGCGCAGTTCGGCTTTCGTGACCGATTTTGTTCCTGATGCCGCGTTGGCGGCGGAATTGCGCGGGACCGGGCAGACGGAAGGCGACCTCGAATCGACCACACTGTGGCTGCGGCATTCGATCATGCAGGCGCTGGCGACGGTGTCACGGCGCCCTGCCGACCGTTTCGGATGCTTTGTCGGCTACACCGCTGACGGCAGCCAGCACCTGGAGGAAGCCATGGTGCACGCCGGCTTCATGAGCAGGCTGGAGTCCGTCGTCGCGCGGAGCGAACTCGATGGCGAAGCTCGCGCCCGCTTGTCGGCAGCGGTCGATGAGATACTGTGCCGCAAGTATCCGCGCAGTGGACCGGATCCGTTGCGGTTCTTCCCACATCGCGTGGGGCTGGGCGCTATAGACGGAGTTCTTCCGCCCGGATCCGACCTGATGATGGTCGACACGGCCTGCTCTTCGTCGTTGTACGCGATAGACCTCGGAGTCAAGCGGCTGCTCGACGGTGATCACGACATTGTCGTCTGCGGCGGCGCTTTCGCGGTCGGCCCGCGGGGCTCGGTGCTGTTCGCGAAGCTCAGCGGGCTGTCGGAGCAAGGCCAAGTGCGTTCGCTGGATCGTGACAGTGACGGGGTGCTGTTCTCCGACGGCGCCGCCACCGTCGTCCTGAAGACGCTTCGACGTGCACGCGAAGACGGCGACCGGGTATTGGGCATGATCAAAGCCTTCGGCAGTTCGTCCGATGGCAAGGGCAAGGCTATCTACGCTCCCAGCGCGGTCGGGCAGAAACTGGCTATTCGTCGGGCGCTGGTCCGGGCGAACGAGCCGGGTCTCAGGCCGGATTGGGTTGTGGCGCATGCGACCGGAACGCCGGCAGGCGATCTGGCGGAGTTCACCACGCTGCGGGAAACGCTGGCGGGAGACCGGCCGGTGCTGGTCACTTCCAACAAGTCGGTCATCGGGCACACGGGCTGGGCCGCGGGCACCGCGTCGTTGATTCATGTGCTGCTGGCGATGCGTCACGGTGCAATTCCTCCGCAACACAACTATGCCGAGTCGCCGAAGGCATTCGGAATCGATTCCACGAACCTCGAAATCCCCACGGAGATAACGGAGTGGCCGGTGCATGCCGACGGCACCCCCCGTATCGCAGCGGTGTCCGGGTTCGGGTTCGGCGGCACCAATGCGCACCTCGTGGTGGAAGAACCATCGGACGTGGCCGCGGTTCGGGTGGTGGCGAGGGAAGAGTCCGCGCCGCGGACGCAACCCGAGCGCATCGCCGTCGTCGCCACCGCGAGTCTTTTTCCGGGCATGTGCGAACTGAGTGCATGGCAGGGCGCGCACGCCCGGGGCGAAGCCGATCTCTCCTTCGGAACCACGTATCCGCTTCCCCCACTGCACGAGGTGCGGATGCCGCCGCCGTCGGCGCGGGGGATCGACCGGTGTCAGTTGATGGTAATTCAATGTGCCGCGTCGATTCGACGACAGCTGGGCACGTTCTGGGAAGAAAATACAGAGGAAACCGGCGTCATTCTGGGACATTTCGGGGCCACGCATAACGCGACCCGCTACGCGGCTCGTTGCTATCTCGATGACCTCGGCTCGGCGTTTACCGAGGATGCGCTATCGAACGACGACGGCGTACTGCGTGGTCTCGTCGATGAGATCGCGGCCGAGGTGCGAGCGGCGGTTCCGGTGTCGAGTGAGGTGACCTTCCCGGGCATGATGCCCAATGTGATCCCGGCCAGGGTAGCCAACTATTTCGGGCTCAACGGCCTCAATATGACCGTCGATACCGGCTTCACATCGGTCTTGAGCGCAGTGTCGGTTGCCGAGAAGTATCTCCGGCACGGAGATATCAAGGTGGCGCTGGTCGGCGGCACGAATGGGAACTCGACACCCGAGATTCGCCGGTTGATCGGCGAGGCGCTGCCGGCCGGGACCTCCCTGGCCGAGGCGACGTTGTTGATGGGGCTGACCACCGAGAGCGTCGCGGTGGCGGCAGGACTGCCGATCCTCGGTTTCCTCGACGCAGACGAGTCCGCGCCCGCCGCGGCTGGAAGCCAGATGATTTGTGGCGCAGAGCATCCGGGAAGGACCGCATGCTTCCTCGGCGCCGAAGGGGCCGTCGGCATCTTGGAGGCTCTCGAACATGTCGAGCGGTCGGGCAGCACGGTTGTGGTGTGCCGAGGTGAGGACGGGGTATCCGACCTCGCGTTGCGCGTATGTGGTCCGGCCCCGGTGGAGCCGGCCGACAAGGTGCGGCCGTATACGTGGCGCCTCGTCCCGGAGCCCGGCGCTGAGACCACGGCAGGTGTTCCCTTCTGGCCGGCAGCTCCCACCATCGTGATCACCGATATTCCGGCGAGGTTGGCCGACATCGAACTGCCCGGCTCGACAGTGGTGCTGTCGACCACCGAGCCGCCGGACGGTAGCGGGTTCGTCTTCATCCCGGAGGTCACCGCGACGGCCGTGGCGGACGCGCTCACACTTGTGGATGCGGAGTGCCGCGTGCGTCATGTTCGTTTGATCACCAGTGCGGCGGTCGATCTGGACCAGCACCCGGGAGCGGAGCGAATCGGCTCTTCCCGAACCCTGCACGATCTGTTGTTTCTCCTTGTACAGCATCGTGCCGATACGATGCGCGGTGACGACTCGAGTCATATCGGATTGCTGTTGGACGCGATGACAGCCGGCACACCGCATCCGCTGGTGGGGTTGTTCACCGGATTCTTCAAGGTGTTGCATCTCGAGCGTCCGGACAGCATGGTCTTCGCGCTGGTGACCGACGACGGCGATTGTGCGCGCGCGTGCGAGGTGGCCGCGCGCGAGTCGACCCTGAATCGCGTGCTGCCGGTCACCTACTACCAGGGTGTGGAGCGATTCGTCGCCGAGTTGGCGGTGCCGCCCGTGATGGAGGCCGGTGACAGTCGCGGTTCCCTCCAGGATGGTTCGGTCGTCGTCGCGGTTGGTGGCGGCAGGGGCATCACGGCTGAGCTTCTGGTGGCCCTGGCCCGCGAGACGAAGGTGGTGTGCTACGTCCTGGGGAGCACCGAGATGGACGGGTCGGCGTCGTCCTATCTCGACATGAGTGCTGCCGACTTCGCTGCGGGGCGAGCGGACTTCATTCGCCGGAATCTGAATCCCGGGGCGGGGCGGACAGTCGGTGATGTGAATCGGGAGTACGACCGGATCGGTAGTGCTCGCGTCACTGCGTCGAACCTGGCACGTATCGGTGAGCACGGCGCGAAGGTGCGATACCTCCGCTGTGACATCACCGATGAGGTCCAGGTGAAATCCGTTATGGATCAGGTCATTTCGGAGTCCGGGCAGATCGACCTCCTGATCAATGCGGCGGGTCTGAACCAGTCGGCACCTATTCACGCCAAGAAATTTGCCGACTTCCGCAGGATTCGCGATGTGAAGCTACAGGGCTACTTGCACCTGAAACGGGCACTGGCCGGCCGGACACCGCGCATGTGGTGCAATTTCGGCTCTCTGCTGGGGATTACCGGCCAGGTAGGCGAAGCGGACTATGCTTCGGCCAATGATTTTCTCGGAACGGCCGCTGGTTTCCAGGATCGGGTGGTAGGAGCCGACGAGTTCACCATGGGCTGGACACTGTGGGGCGAGGTCGGGCTGGGAGCGGACGAGCTGACGAGGGCATACTTCGACAAGACCGGTTATTACTCGAATATGTCTACGTCCGAAGGGATTCGGCACTTCCTGCATGCTGTGGGTCTGCCTGCCCGCGAACCGTACGTCGGATATCTGGGTGACGCGGAGTGCGCGACCGTCGAATCGCTCTTGCCGGGTTTGGTGCGGTCCGCGGGCGCCCCGTTCTTCCTCGATAGATGCGTCGAAAAGGGTGTTGCTGACGGCCTGCCTTGGGCGATATTCGAGCGAGAGTTCTCGCAGTCCCGAGATCCGTACCTGAAGCACCACTGCGTCAACGGCGTGCCGACGCTGCCTGGGGCGTTCTATGCCGAGATCGCCTCGGAGGCGGCAGCAGCTGTCCTGCCGGAACTGCGCGTGCACGCGTTGGAGGATTTGGCGTTCCATCATTTCCTGAAGCTGCCGCATGCGGATCGGCGGCAGCTCAAGCGAGTGACCGCCACCGTCGTCGAGTGGAGTCCGGCACAGGGGCATGCGGTTGTGCACGTCACGGTGACAGGCGATGTCACGGCTCCGAACGGCACGGTTCTGGTGCAGGACAGACCCCACGCCACCGCCAAGGTTCACCTCGCGGCGCAACTTCCACCAGCGCCGGACTGGAACGAGTGGTATCAGGCCGAGGAACTGTCCGTGATCGATCCGTACCATCACCCGGCGGCGCCGATCTCGTTGACGCACGAGTTCGTCTCCACTCGTGATCCCAGAATTCATCCGCTCGGCAAGAGGTCGACTTACCGGGCCGGCGTCCCAGCTTCGGACGGGGTCTACAGCCGGTTCGGCGTGCCGGTGGTCCTGTTGGACGGACTGTTGCGCACCGGTGTTCTCACCGAAGGCGATGACGGAAGGCTCCCGATCGCCGCGGTGCTGCGGATCGGCCGGGTCGATCTCTTCGAGCGTACGAACGACGCGCTGCTCGGTGCGGAGTCCGGCACGGTCGACCTATATGCGATGTTGCCGAACCCATCGGCGGACGGCCACACCGCAGGAACGGACAACAGATTTGTCGCCGCACGGCGCGGCGGGCCGATTCTGCTCCAGCTCAGCGACATCGACTGGTCATTGGCCGGGTATCTGGATATTGCCTCGGGTGCTGTCATACCGCCGCCGGTCGGCACCGCGGCCTCGAGCGCCGCCAGGCTCAACAACAACGGCGTGACAGCGGCTCTGCCGCGCCGGGGAGGACAATAGTCATGGCTGTCGGCACCGAATTGTCGAGTCGGAGATCCCCTGGCGGATCACGGATTCCGCCCGGGCCGAAGGGCTTTGTATCCATATTGCGAAACGGCCGTTCGTTGCAGCAGAACGCGCCGGATCTATTCAACGATATGCGGCGTGAGTACGGGGACATTGCCAGGCTGCCGCTGGGGTTGTTCACCGCATACCTGTCGTTTCACCCGGACCTGGTCCAGCATGTCCTGCAAGATAACAACCACAACTATATCCGCGGATTCGGCTACGAGTGCTTCAAGATCTTCATGGGGCGTGGGTTGCTGACGCTGGATGGTGATGAGTGGAAAAGTCACCGTAAGATCGTCAATCCGCTGTTTCACAGGTCGGCGGTGGACCTGATGTCCGAGACCATGGTCCGCTGGACTTCGCTGACCCTCGATAGCTGGGATACCGGCACCGGGCGAGAGCATGTTCGCGATGTGGTACCGGCCATGATGCGAATTACGCTGGGGGCACTGGGCGAGATCATGTTCGACACCGACCTCGATGCCGACCACGGCCGGGTAACCGAGGCCATGTCGACGGCGATCCAGGCCATCGTGTTCCGCGGTACCATCCCCCAGCTGCTGCCGGATTGGCTGCCGTTCCCGTCGAACCGGCGGATCGAGCGCGACCGGCGCACCATGTACGACATTGTCGGCCGGATCATCGAGTCGCATCGAAACGGCCGGCACACCGATCGCGCGGACCTGGTCTCCCTGCTGCTCGATTCCGTCGATGCGGACACCGGCCGTCCGCTGACCGATACGGCTGTCCGGGACGAGATCATGACGATCTTCATGGCCGGGCACGAGACCACGGGAACGGGGCTGGCCTGGGCACTGTACGAGCTGGCGGCGAACCCGGAAGCGCAACAGCGTCTGCATGCCGAGGTGGAGCAGGTACTCGCCGGGCGCGCCCCCGACCTCGCCGACCTGGCCGATCTGCCCTATCTCAAGATGGTGACCGACGAGACGCTGCGACTGCATCCGCCGATCTGGGCCTATCCCCGGGACGCGGTGGCTGATGACGAACTCGGGGGCTGGCATCTGCCCGCAGGATCTACGGTCTTTCTCGTTCCCTATGCGACGCATCGGAATCCGGAGTATTGGCCCGACCCGTTGTCCTTCGAACCTGAAAGATTCAGCCCGACCGGCGAGGCGCAGCGCCCGAAGTACGCCTACTTCCCCTTCGGCGGCGGGCAGCGCAAGTGCATCGGAAACACGATGGCACTGTTGCAAACCCAGTTGTCCTTGGCGCTGATCGTGCAGCGCTTCGAACTCGGCCTGAACTCGTCGGAGCCGGTCGAGCTGGGAACCACGGTGTCACTGCGACCGGTAGCCGGTATTCCGCTACGAATCCGAGGCAGGCGCCGGTGACCGGCGCACCGATCCCCGGGAGGACCGACTCGGGTACGCACGCGCGAAAGCCCACCTTCTCCTACTCGGACGATGGCGGTGTACGGCCGGTGGACCGATGCCTCTGGCGGTTGGTCGAGGTCGGCGCGTTGCCCGCACAACCGAGCCCCCGGCTGATGGGTCGCTCGGTCGTGGTTATCGGTGGTTCGGAGGAACTCGCGGACCATCTGGTCTTCGCACTGCGTCGAGCGGGTGCAACGGGACACCGGCTGCCTCCGCCGCTGCCCGGGACCGCAGCGACGGACGGGAGAACGGCTGTCGAGGAGTTTCGCCGGACAATCGGGCGGGTGGACGGAATTGTCGACCTCAATCTCGAGCTGCCGTTCCAACCGCGGGACAGCTACGGCTGGGATCCGGCGTTCCAACAGACGGTCGCGTTACTGCAGGCATGCTACGACGATTGGCGAGCGGAGTCCGACGCCGACCGCCTCTTCTATGTGGCAGTCACCCGCATGGGCGGGCATATGGGTTTCGCCGACGCGCCGATGTCGCAGCCACTCGGCGGCTTATGGGCCGGACTGGCCAAGAGCCTGCCGCGCGAGATCCCGAATTGCAATATCCGCGTTGTGGACCTGCCGATGTCCTCGGGAGGAAATACTCCCGAGAAGTTCGCCGATCTCTTGTGCCGCGAGCTGTATCGGTGGGGGTATTTCGAGATCGGGTACCACCAGGAACGCCGCATGACGCTCAAGGCGGTTCCGGCGCCGCTCGGCGGCTTCTCCGAGGGCTCAGCCGGTATCGCTCCCGACGACGTGATCGTCGTCTCCGGAGGTGGTCGCGGTATCGGATTTGCGCTGGCGAGGGCCCTGAGTCGGAACTTCGGTTGCCGGGTGATCGTCAGTGGCAGGAGCCCCGCGCCCGATCCTGCCGATCCGTTGATCCGGATGTCGGACGACGATTTCCAGGCGCGCCGCGACGAGTTGCTCGTTGCCGGAGCGCGGCAGGGCCGGTTCGCTGCTGCCCGTGCGGAGCTGGAGCAGTCCAGACGCGATCGGGAACTGGCCGAAGCTCTTTCGACAGTGCGGCGGGACGGGCTCGCCATCGAATATATCCGTTGCGACATAACAGAACCCGAACAAGTTCGTGAATTGATCGCGGCCGCCGGCGAGCGGTTGGTCGGCGTCGTACACAATGCGGGGATCGACGAGCCGACCCGGCTTCCCAAGAAGGCGCCCGAGCGGATGCGGCGAACGATCGCCATCAAGGTCGTGGGTTTGCTCAATCTGCTCGATGCGGTGTCGGATCTGCCACTCCGTTTCTTCCACAATGTGGGATCGTTGACCGGGCGGATGGGCGCGATGGTCGGCCAGCTCGAATATGGCGCGGCCAACGAGGCGTTGAGCAGGATCGGACTGTGGGCATCGGCCTCGACGGCGCAACTCGGCCGGTCGCGCGCAGTGCCCGTCACCACGATGTGCTGGCCGACCTGGGAGCGGCTCGGCATCATCAGCAACTATGAGGCCGCACTCCGGTATGCCTCGGCCGTCAGCGTCGAGGAGGGTCTGTTCCACTGGCTGGCAGAGATTCGTGAGGGAGGTCGTGGCGAGCGGACATTCATCGGTGAGTTCGGCTCGGCCCTACAGCCCTTGCTTCTGCGTGGATATCCGCTCAGCACCGGCATAGCGGCTGTCGAGGCGATCGCCGGCCAAGTGCTGTTCCTAGGGGAACCGCTGCGCTGGCGCCCGGGCGAGACCTTCGAGGCGGCCTTCGATGTATGGCCCTCGGTGCTGGCTTGCTGCAACGACTTTCGGATCGACGGATGGCCGGCACTCCCCGTCAGCATGGCCCTGACCTACAGTCGCTCGATTGCGGAATGGACTCTGCCGGAAGGGCGTCACCGGACCCTGGCGACAATCGAGAATGTCCTCGTCGACCTCTCCGCATTGCGCGTCGACGAGGGACGTGGCGTACTGCGGTTGCGGGCGGACAGCCGGGGTAGCTGGGACGGTCACGGGCAATGGCAGGTGCGTGTGCGGGTTACCCGGGCCGATGGAACCTCCGACCGCCGGGTAGTGGAATCGGTGCTGACGTTTCGGGAGTCGTCATCCGATGATGGTGACGCCCCGGTGCTTCGGCTGGCACGCCCGGGCAGGATTGTCGAGCAGGCGCCGGTTCCGGGCCGCCTACATTGGGCGGGCGAGGCATTTCAGCTCGGGCAGTGGCGATTCGACACCGGCGGTGGCGCTTGGTTCGCGGAGGTGGCCCCCGACACCATGAGCGACCTCATCAGGACTTCGCCGGTGCCGAACGGGGAACTGCCGCACAACCAGCTGGAAAGCATTCTGGCCGCCGCGTATTCGCAGCATCTGACCGGAGGTTCGGGGCCGCATCCCGAGCATCTATCGATTGATTGTGTAGAGCTTGCAGGCCGAGGTTCGGCAACGACGGTCACGGTGGATTCGGATCCGCCGTATCGGACCTGGACAGGCCGTGACAGCCACGGCGAGGTGTGTCTGCGGGTTCGTGGTGTGCGGTTCGACCGAGTACAAGGCAGGTAGGGGAGAAGATGCGCGGCCGATTGAACAACGTGATGGTGAAGACAGGACCACTGGCGCGGGCGGCCACCCGTTTCCATGTGTTTCTGCATGCCAGAGGCAGGTCGAGCCTGATCGACCGGTATTTCGGAGCGCCATTGGTCACACTCACCGTGCGCGGACGCCGAACCGGGCGTCCTCGGTCGGTGCTGCTCATCCTCACCAGACGGGGAGACGACATCCTGGTCACGCCTTCCAACGCGGGAAGCGCGACTACGCCGGCCTGGTTCCTGAATCTGATGGAGGCGCGTACGGCGACGGTGGATGTGGCCGGACAGCGCTGGGAGGTGGCTGCTCGTCGAGTCGACGGTGACGAACGGCGGGAGTGCTGGTCGATCCTGGTCGAGGCGTACCCCGATCTCGTGGTGTACCAAAGGCTGACCAACCGCACAATTCCCGTGGTGGTATTGGAAAGGGTTGCAGCACAGTGCGGGTCGTAGTGACCGGAGCAAGTGGATTCGTCGGCGCGCACACGGTGCAGGCGCTGGTCGCCGCCGGCCACGAGGTTGTCGGCTCGGCACGTTCCGCCGAGCGGGTGAAACGCGCGCTGGCGCCGCTCGACTGCGCGCACGTGGATGTTGTCGAAGCCGATATCTCTGATCAGCGTGCCGTCGCCGCCGCCCTGCGCGGCGCGGACGCCGTAGTTCATGCTGCGGCTGTCTATTCGCACGATGTGCGTGAACGGCGGCAGATACTCGCCACCAATCCCCTCGGAACACAGCTGGTGCTCGGCCAGGCGGCCGGCATGGGACTGGATCCCATCGTCCACGTCTCGTCCTACGTCGCCTTGCTTCCCCTGCGCGGCACCATGGTTCCCGATTCACCGATCGGTCTGCCGCGCACACCGTATGCCCTGTCCAAGGCGCGGTCCGAAGTAATCGCCCGCCGTTTGCAACGCGAGGGTGCACCGGTGGCCATCACCTATCCCGGAATGGTGTGGGGGCCGCACGATCCCGCTTTCGGCGAGAGCACCCGACTGGCACAGGCGGTGCTGGCCGGTGAGATCCGCGTCGGAGCACCCGGGGCGGTGCCGCTGGTGGACGTTCGAGATGTCGCGGCACTGCATGCGGCTCTCCTGTGTACCGGCCGCGGGCCTCGTCGCTTCTTGGCCGCGGCAGAGGTAGTGCGAATGAAAGACATTCTGAGCATTGTCGCGACCCTGGCCGACCGGCCTGCCCCGGTCGGAACGGTGCCGGGGCCGATCATGCTCGGCTTGGCGCGTATCACCGATCTGCTCCAGCGATTCGTGCAACACCGGCTCGTCCCCGACTATCAAAGTGTGTGGACTGCACTGAATTGTCCGTCGATCGATACCTCGGCGACAGTGGAGGAACTCGGTATCACGTTCACGGCCGTCGACACGACCATAGCGGATACAATTCGGTGGATGCACGCCACCGACTGATTTACGAGCGCATTGCGCGGCGAATCAGACCGGGGTGGCGACCGAGTTTCGGGCCGATCTTGGCAGCGAATGCCGTGAGTCCGAGCCAAGGGCGGAGGTGATGCGTGATCCGTCGAATCCGTCCGTGCTCGTCGAGTTCCACGAACATTGCATCGTTGACATTCACGCCGCTGACTTTCGCGGTGCACAACGCCACCTGGGCCGAGTCGTTTTCGATGCGCTGATACCAGCGGATTCCGTCGAGGCAGTCGTATGCGGCGGCGAACAGTATTCGCAGGTCATCGTGCCCCCGGATAACCATGCGGCCGGACACCGGAGAAATCAATTCCGCATCGGGAGCGAGCGTGGCGAGCATCGTCTCGACATCCTTTTTCTCTGATGCGGTGCAAAAAATTTCGAGGGCCTTACCGGTCTGCGACATCGCCATATTCCACTCCCCTGTGTGTTGTTCTGCAACAATACTAACAGATCGTCGGCAGGAGTGATCGCATGGACGGCGTGCCCCGTTTTTCGGTGGAGTTCACGGGACAAGGTGCCCAGCCATCGCCCCTTCCTGGTCCCGATATCATGATCGGCGACAACGAAGAGACGAGGTCGGGACTCTGCGGCAACGGTGAGCAACGCAGCGTGCAGTGGCGCTGCGACAGCGATGCGCGTAATCCGACTCACGCCGTAGGCTGTGGCTTTTTCCTGGGCGGAACGCAACAGGTCGTCGGCTGGATTGCTGCCGCGTATCAAATACGCGTCGTCGCCGAGGATGTCGTCGTCCCCGGACGAGAGTTTTCGAACAGCTCGGACGCTGTAGGCGCCGACCAGTATCAACGGTACGTTCGCTGTGTGGGCAATGCGGGCGGCGTACTCGACCGCCAGATCGGAGCGCGTGGTGCTGTCGACGCCGACCACTACGGGGTCATTCGATTCCGAATACGTTTCGCCCGGCTCGGATATGCGGGCGCCGAGTGCATCGGTCGTCATGGAACTATCCTTCGCCGTGTACGGCGTGCGCCGCGACGGCCGGAGGGCTGACAGCGTTGTCCTCCGAGCAGTGGGCAATCACTGTCCACCGAACGGTGGAGGGCGGTGCTTTCAGCGTGGCAGTATGCCCAGGGCCATCGCTTTCGTCACCGCCGCAGTTCGGTCGGACACCTCGAGTTTGGCGAACGCCCTGATCAGGTGCGTCTTCACCGTCGCTTCGGTGATGTGGAGCTCGCGGCCGATGTCGGTATTCGTCATGCCGGTTGCTACGTATGCGAGCACCTGTGTCTCCCGGGCGGACAAGGTGGGCAGTGAGGGGCGCCGCAACCGGTGTGCCAGGCGCTCGACCACGGCCGGGGCCAGCACAGTCTCGCCCCGCGCGGCCGCCCGCACGGCCGCGGTCAGCTCCGTGCTGAGGAAATCCTTCAGGAGATAACCGGTCGCGCCGGCCGCGACAGCGCGCAGGATGTCGGTGTCGGTCTCGAACGTCGTCACGACAACGATTCTGGTGGTCGGGACACACGCGAGGATTTGCTCGATCGCGGTGACCCCATCACCGCCGGGCATCCGCAGGTCCATCAGGATCACGTCGGGCCGCGTTTCCTCTGCCAGCGCGACAGCGGCGGCGCCGGAATCGGCCTCGCCGCAGACGACCAGATCCGGCTCGGCCGTGAGCATTCCGCGCAGACCCTCGCGCACCACCGGGTGATCATCGACGAGCAGAATGCTGGTCATCTCGGGACCTCCACACATACGGTAGTGCCCGTGTCTGGGCGGCTGTTCACGGTCATACTGCCACCGATTTGCTCAGCTCTGTCCCGCATCCCGCGCAAGCCGAACCCGGTGCCGACTTCGTCGATGGAGAATCCGATTCCGTTGTCGGCCACGGACAATCGCACGCGTACGGCGGTAGCGGTCACCTCCACCCGTACCGCCGAAGCGTCGGAATGCTTGCGTACATTGGTGATCGCTTCCTGTGCGGCGCGCAGCAGCACGACCTCGGCTGCGGTGCCGAGGGGCGGCAAATCATCCGACGCACTGAATGTCACCGCAGTTCCCGCTTCCGAGGCGAGCTTGTCCGCAAGCTGTCGAAGCAGGTCGACCAGAGACCCCTCGGCCAGTGCCGGTGGAGTCAACGTGACCACCATGGTACGGGCTTCGGTGAGGTTTTCCCTGGCCGTATCGCCGATGAGTGCGATATGTCGGCGGGCGGCAGCGGCGTCGGTATCGAGTTCGCGCTCCACCGCTTGTGTGAGTGCCACGATACTGGTGAACCCTTGTGCCAAGGTGTCGTGGATATCTCGGGCCAGGCGGGTCCGCTCCGCAGCCTGGCCGGCCTCGTGCGAGAGGCGGGCCATCTCCGCTCTGTTCCTGGTCAACTCGTCGAGCAGCGCGGCCTGCTGTTCACCTCGCTCCACGGCCAGCGTGACGGCGGCGCCGATCACCGGGCTGACGATCACGCCTATCAGCGAAATAACCAGCGCCAGCGGCGCTTCCGAGCCCAGCGTGCCGTCCGATCGCAGTGTGCTGAGGGTGGGGAGGAGGCTGATCGCAGTACCCGTAAGTACGGCTGCCCGCAACGGCAATGCCGTGTAGACCAATACGTAGACGACCGGGAGCGCGGCAATGGCCGGACGCGAGAAGTGCATTGCGATCGTGAACAGAGCTGTCACGCCGGCCAGGAACAGTGCCATCCGACCGCGTGATGCACGCAATCCGTAGAACTCGCCCGGGCCGTCGATGTGCCCCCAGCCGAATGACAGGGTCCACACCGCGATTCCGCCGAGTGCTGTGCAGGAACCTACCGGGTTGCCCGGGAACTGCTGCCGCAGAATCACGACGACCGTGCCGGCGGCGAGACATCCGACAACTACGAAGCCGCCCAGCAAGCGATACCACGTGCTCGAACGCAGGAAGGAGTTCGAACGGGAGAACGAGGTGGTCCCGAGACGGATCATCGGTGTGCCGTCGCTTCGCAGACGACCATGTCGTCAGGAGCCGTACCCGCGTGGGTCCTGCACATTCAGACGCCTCATTCCTCGGAGGAAACACCCCGGAGCATGTTCGTGAGCGTGTGGATCCTCCGTCGAATAGCGGCCGGATTGAGTTGAGCGTACGTGTGGTCGAGGATGGCCTTGTCCTCGACTGTAACGATGGGATGGAGTACGGCGCGGCGATGGGGGGTGGCGGCGCGGTCGTATCTCCTGGTGGCCCTCGCTCCCGACCGTACCTTGGAAATCAGTTGCTGGTGTGGATAGAAGTAGTTGGTCAGGTCCGATTGTAGGATCCAGATCTCGTTGAGCAACTCCAATTCCGAAGGTGTGCCGCAGATTAGCTCCTCGTCGAGGATCGTTCCGGTGGCCAACCCGTAGGGCCGTCCGCCGGCGCGATACGGGCTGGAGTCGGCGGTATCATGAGCGACCCGCCGGTTGACGCACCAGGCTTCGACGGGTTCGTGGATCAGGCTGTCTACCGTCGTTACTCTGAGCACCGGGAACGGCATGACCTTGTGAATTTCGTCGATCGCGGCCGAGACCAGTTCAGATGATCTGCCACCGATCGAACGGTTTTCTGTCCAACCGGTAGCGCCGTCGATCGTTGTAATGGTGTAGATGTCGTTGTTGTGCTGCAGGATGTCGATATCTATGTGCCCGGGTGCCACATCACGATAATGTGCCCCCGAGCCGCCGGGTATCACACGCCTCCGGGGCATCCGCCTCGCTCGCTCGGAGGAGAGCCGACGGTCTATGGTAGCCGCGGATATCGACATCAACAGTTCTGCCGTAGAATCGTCGATCTCGAGTTCATCAAATCTTCGGAGTATTGGGACCAGGTCGGGTAGCATTGGAGCCAGCCGCTTGCCGGTGGGCATGTCGAGTATTTCCCAGCACAGCTTCAAGGCGTCGATGACGGATGGTCCGTATGTTATCGATGGTTCGTGCTGAGGTAGAGAGATTTTCGGTGATATTGCGAGGCGTAGCATTCTCCGCGCGTGATGTCGGCTCCAATGATTTCTTTTACAGATTTCATCCAGAATGCGACCCTTCTCTGATCTGCTGGCACGTTTGTACCGAAACGCCTCGTCTGTGCTTATCGGATTTTTGCGAAGAGTTCTGGATGTTTCTGGCAGGTATTGACTGGACAGGTTTCGTGGAAAATTCGTGCGTGAAATGGTAGTGCCCCCCGGGAAAACTAAAAGGCAAAGATAATGCGAACCCCCCGAGCGTCGCTCGGCCACGTCCCCATGGGCCATCTTGTGGTGCGGCCACTCCGTTCAGCCGCGCCCTCCGGGGGGTGAATTAAGGTTATCTGAGGTCAGATAATATGAGCGAGCCGGAGGAAGATCTTCGACACGCTGCCGATCAGGCCGGCTGAGTGCAGAAATTCCACGGTTCCATGGAATCCGTCTCGGATCTTCTCGTGATACTGTGTATTTTTACGTGCCGTCCGAACTGCTTCCCGAACGTCCAAACCGACTGCGGCGTAAACTTTCCTATTCACCTGACTGGTGACGATAAGATATCCGCCTATCGCCAATAGCAGACGCGTTCCGGCGATCGTGATCCATGATGCGCCGGATATGCGGCGGACAATCTCTTCGCGTGCATAGCGCATATGCCGAGCTTCTTCGACGACGTGAATGCGGCATACTTCGCGGTTCAACGGCTGCACGCGCTCGTCCCGCATTGCTTCACGTTGTACCATGTCCAGGGCTTCTTCCGCGAACAGAGTTCCGCCGTAGGCCAGCGATCCGGTAGCGAACGTCTTGAACATTCGGACCGTCTGATGTCGCCAGCCCTGCGGGCGGTAGCTCGGGACGCCGAATCGTTCTGCTGCGCGAGCGAACATGATCGAATGCCGACACTCGTCAGCTATCTCGGTCAGGGCGAACTGAGCATGCGGCGTCGACGGATCTTGGTCGTACACGTCCCGGAGGATCATTTGCATCAGGCTGTTCTCGAGCCAGATCCCGGTACCGAAGATACTTGCGGCCTCATGAATTGTGAGGGCGACGCGTTGATCCATGGTCATGCAATCCCATAAACGGGTACCATAAAGTGTGCACCATTCTGGCGGCAATCCGTAGCGATTGTCGGGAATCGGTGCTTCCCAGTCGATCTCGGTCATCGGATTGAAAGATGTGCGTGCTGCGGAAGCAAGCAACTGCCTACCGGTCTCCTGTCGGTCCTTGACGCTTCGCTTCATGGGGCCCCCTCCGGCAAATACTTGGTTGCACCACGGTAGCAGCGCAGTCGAACGTGGGTACGGCGCGCCAAGTCGACTCATCAGAACTTGCCCGCGTATGTATCGGCCATAGGCGCTCGGCGGTCGTCCAGCAATCCATCCCGGGCTGTGTATGCCTGCGTAGATTCAGTAGATCATGTTGTGCGCCAACATGTAGCAACATTAATGTATATCACTCTGTGACACAGACACTCTGGACTGCGTTGCGTGTGCTTGTCTGCGTCGGTTGTGCAATACTGCTCGGGCGGTCAGCATATTCGCGGCGGCCGGACAAGATTTCGAGGGGTGAGGGGAAGTCAGTCTTGGGCGATTCGGCAGTTGAGATAGCCGGTCTGGTGCGTGAGTACCGGCTCGGTGCGCAGACGGTGCGTGCACTCGATGGGATTGATCTGACAATCGAAGCGGGACAATTTGTCTCAATTGTCGGACAGTCGGGCGCCGGGAAGAGTACGCTCTTACATATCCTTGGTGCCCTGGATGTGCCCGACGAGGGATCGGTGAGCGTCGATGGAAATGATATCACACGGCTGACCGAGCGTGAACAATCCGAGTTCCGGCTGCACCGCGTGGGATTCATTTTTCAATTCTTCAACCTGCAGCCGACGTTGTCGGCATGGGAGAACGTTGCGGTTCCGAAATTACTCAGCGGTGTCACGACCCGACGAGCCAAGCCGGATGCGATGCGATTGCTGGATTCCGTTGGTTTAGGTCATCGCGCCGACCACCGCCCGTCCGAGTTGTCCGGCGGGCAAATGCAGCGGGTGGCGGTGGCGCGATCTCTGATCATGAAACCTCCGCTGATCCTGGCCGACGAGCCGTCAGGAAATCTCGATTCCAGTACCGGCGCCGAGATCATCGGCCTCCTCACCGACCTTGCTCACGACGCAGCCGACAGGCGAACGGTGGTAATGGTCACCCACAATGCGGACGCCGCTGAATCGACGGATCGGATCATCACGATCCGCGATGGACGTATTGCCGACAACAAATCGTTGACGGGACAGGTGCCGAATTGATCGCAGTGGTGTTGAACCGGTTGCGGCTGTTCGGCGCGCGCGAGTTCGCGGCACACTGGAGAGCTTCCGTCGCATCCGTGGGTGTGGTCGCGGTCTCGTCTGCCTTGCTCTTGGCCGTGGCAGGTGTGTCCGGGTCGATTACCGAATCGGTCGATCGCATGTCGTTGGCGATTGCGGGCAACGTCGAGCTCGAGGTCGCCGGTGTCACAGGCGGTGGATTCGACCAGTCGTTGCTCGGCGAGGTCGCGAAGGTTCCGGGTGTTGCCGAGGCCGTCCCCTTGATGCAGACCCAGCTGCGCGCCGGTGATCGGCGAATGACCGTGATCGGCGTCGACGCGAGTGTCACCGCTCTCGACAGCGATCTGCGTAATGCGATCAGGAACCCGTCCGCCCTCCTCGGCACGCCCAACGGGGTTGTTGCGGGAGCCGGGACCGGACTTTCGCCGGGCCGGTCGCTGGCGATCGGAACCTCGACCGTGACAGTGACAGAGGTGGTCGATGCGGCCGGCGGAAGGCGCATCAACGGCGGCGACTTCGTCGTTGCGCCCTTGGGGCTGGCGCAACGGCTCGCGGACCGGCCGGGCCAGCTCGACACCGTACTTGTCACCGCCGAGCCGGGAACGGACCGCGCCGCACTCCGCGCGGCGGTCGATACGGCCGTCGATGGGCGCGCGATTGTGGCCGACGGAAATTACCGCACGGCTCAGGCGCAGGACGCTGTCGCCATCCTCCGCTATGCGACATTGATCGCCGCTTCGTTGGCGGTCGTAGTGGCCGGCTTCCTCATGTTCAACGCCATGAATATGGCAGTGGTTCGGCGGCGCCCGGCCCTCTCGACTCAGCGTGCTCTGGGCGGTTCGCGATCTGCGATCGTCGGAGACCTGCTCCTCGAAGCAGGAATACTGGGGCTGATCGGTGCCCTGATCGGTATCCCGATTGGAATCGCCATGGGGCGATGGGCCATCGGCCTGTTGCCTGCGCTACTGTTCGACTCCTTCGCCGCCAAGCCCCAGTACTTTTTACCTGGGTACGCGATTCCGGTATCGGTCGTGTGCTGTGTACTGGCGAGCTTGGTGGCATCGGGTGCGGCAGTCCGGCAGGTCTATCGGGTTGCGCCGATCGAGGCGCTACGGCCGGTGGGTACCACGCCGGCGGACACGATCGGCCTGGTATCCCGCTCGATGTTCGGTGCGGTCGGAGTCGCCGCGTTCGTGGGGTCCGTTGTCGTCGCTCTCGAGGTGCCCGGCCAGTTCGCGATGGCCGCGGCGCCGCTGGTCGTGGTCGGAGCCGTAGCGTTGTCATTGGCCTTTGTAGGTCCAATCGCCCGGTCGGTCAGCTGGGTCGCGGGGTTGTTCGGAGCGGCGGGAAGATTGGGCGCCACATCGGTGCAGCGCGCGCCGCGACGTGCGTGGGCGACCGTGATGACCGCGTGCATCGTGGTCGCGATGGTCGTGGCGGTATTCGGCGCGAGTTCGAACCTGGTCGATTCGGCTCGAGCCTCGTTCTCTTCACTCGCAAAGACAGATCTGAACGTATCCACATCGTCACCGAATGTCATTCCGGCCGGACCCGCACTGCCTGCGGATCTGGCGGCAACCTTGTCGAAGGTGCCGGGAGTCGCGAAGATCGTGCCCGCGCAATACAACTATGCGACCGTCGGTGAGCGCCGGATTCTGCTCAGTGGTGTGGCAGAGGGAACCAACGGCATCCTGTTCAGTGCTGCTGAAAGCCGTGTCCGCAGCCAGCTGCTCGCTGGGGAAGGGGTGGTGCTGTCCCGAGACGTCGCGAGCGACCTGGATTTATCTGTCGGAAGCATGTTCGAGATACGGACGCCGCATGGCGTGCAGCGTCTTCCGGTGCTCGAGGTGGTCGACTGGTTCTCGGTTATCAGCGGTGGTGCGGCAATAAGCCTGGCGGCTATGCAGAGCTGGTTCGATCTTCCGCATCCGAACAACCTCGAACTCACGGTTGCGCCGGGCGCGGACGTGGCTGCTGTGGCCGACGCGGTGCGCCGAGTTGCCGGGGACTCCGCTCAGGTATTCACCGGAGACGAGGCGGTCGATGGTCTCAGCGGTGCTGCGCAGCAGGCGACAGTACTGACAGCCGCATTGACCTGCATCGTTGCGCTGGTCGGCGCGATCGCTCTGCTCAACACCTTGATGTTGGCCGTCATCGAGCGGAAGCGCGAATTGGGCTTGTTGCGAGCGATGGGAGCCAGCCGACGATTAACCGCGAAGACCGTGTTGTCCGAGGCAGCGGCGATCGGCATCGTCGGTGGGTTGTCGGGACTGATAGTGGGTGGCTTTGCTCACTATGTGTCGGCCTCGGCGCTGAGTTCGTTCGCTACGATCGATGTGCGATTCGCAGAAAGTCCGTTGGTACTCGTATTCGCTCTGGCAGCGTTGTGCTTGAGCCTCATCGGTGCACTGCCACCGGCATCGAAAGCCGGGCGAACAAATATCATCGAAGCCATTTCCATCGAGTCCTGAGAACATGCCGGGACGGCGGGCCGGAGGATGCGTGGGCGTGCGACGCGCCTACTCCTCTTGTTCGGCGCCGACCACCGGATGAATTTGGCATCACGACAGGACGCCACTCTTCGAGACACGTGGGACGCCGCGGATGCTGCGGGCGACTGGAATCCTGCTGACCTGCCAGACGGGACGCTGTGATACGCGGAGACATGCGTGGTGCCGCACCGCGCTGGCTCATAACCCCAGAGGTCGCAGGTTCAAATCCTGTCCCCGCTACAGGGAGAGAAGGTCCCGGAGCCAGCGGCGTAGGGAGTAGTCGTCGATCCGGGGTCCGGTCCACCAGGGGCCGAGCCGCCGAACCGGAGGGGTCTTTCACGAACGGCGGCACACCGGCGAGGATGTGGTCGTTGTTTCGGATCGGCGGGTGACGGACAGGTGTGAGGTGGGACGGGATGTGGTTGATCGGTGCGGTGCGGCCGCGGTGGCCGCGTCGCCGGTGGGTGCGGGTCGCTGTGGTCGGCGCGGGGCTTGCCGTCCTCGCCGCGGCTGCGATACTGCCCGTCGTGATCTCGTCACCGAGTTCTGCCGAGCAGGACGGTCCGTATCGGATCGGGACGGTGGGTTATCACTGGGTCGATCACGGGCGGCAGGAACTGTTCGACGCCGATCCAGCGGCGCGGCGTGAGTTGATGGCGCAGGTCTGGTATCCCGCCGAGGCGGGGACCACCGGGCCCGCCGCACCGTACCTGTCCGATGCCGATGCGGTGGCTCCCGTGCTGGCGGAGAAGTTCCGGCTGCCGCAGTCGGTGCTGGACCACTGGAAGCGGGTGCCGACGCGGGCGGTCGAGGGGGCGCGGGTCGCCCGTGACCGGCCGCGGTTTCCGGTACTGGTCTTCGTGTCGGGGCTCAACGGATTCCGGCAGTCCAATATGTTCCAGGTCGAGGATCTGGTGTCGCGCGGCTTCGTCGTGGTTGGTCTGGACCAGCCCTATGCGTCGGCGGCCGTGAGGTTTCCGGACGGCCGGGTGGTCCGGGGGCTGACCAAGGACGAATTGCAACCGTTCATCGAGCAGAGCATCAACCCTGTGTCCCAACCGCCGGTGCTGCGGGGAAACCCTTGCCGGACGGGATAATTCCCTACTTCGCCCGTGATATCGGGTTTGCCCTCGATCAACAGGACACGCTCAGCACGCAGCATGCGGTGTTCTCGAAAAGCCCGCCGAGGCAAGGCTATTACGTGGAGATACCCGGCATGTTCCACATCAACTTCACCGACGCGCCCGCCTGGACGCCGCTCGCACAGTCGCTGGGACTGTCCGGCCCCCTCGATGGTCGCCGCGGGCACGACATCGTCCGCGCCTACACGACGGCCTTCTTCACGGGACATCTCACCGACGGCCCGGCGGGGCTGCTGCGGCAGCCACCGCCCTGGCCCGAGGCGCGCGTCGAGACCCGGCCGAGCTAGCTGCCCGGCCTCCGTTGTCGCGGTGTCGCCCGGGTCCGCCGCCGTCTGAGTGAGATCGCGAACAGGCCGGTGATCGCGCAGACCGCGCAGATCCCGCCGACCACCATCGCCCAGGTGGTGCCGGTCAGTATCGCGGCGAGCCCGAATACGCCGAGCACGCACAACACGGCGCGGGGCACGTTGTACCCGTAATCGAAACCCTCGCCCAGATAGGTCCGTGACCTGCGGTGATACCACCGGTGGCCCGTCGTTTGCCGCTGGGTCGAGGGGGCGTCGCGGGTGCCGGATTCGGTCATGGTGCACCTCCCGTCGGCTACGTGCACGTCTTTCGGTCATCGGTACTACCCGCTGCGATGTCGCTCAACCGGCCGGTGTCGCTCAACCGGCCCCATTGGGCCGATCGAGCCGGGGTTGCGCGCCTGCGGGGAGGCCGCGGGCCGGACTCCTCCGGCACGATCGCGGGACCCGTCGGAGTGACGGTGAATGCGCCGAGGCGGGTGACCGTGGCCACCCGCCTCGGCGGTCGTTGCGATCGGTCAGTTCTCCGGGGCGGGAGGTGTGTTGACCCGCTGGAAGAACTGGACGGCGCTCGCGATGCCCACCGGTATGCCCAGCAGGAGTACGCCTGCGGCGGCACCGAGCGCGACACCGGCGGCGGCGCCGGCGATGCAGCCGCCCGGGGCGCCCAGGAAGAAGATCGGTGCGGTTGCCGCGCCGACGGTGATCGCGCCCAGTACGCAACCGCCGACCAGACCGATGACGCTGCCGACCAGGGTGCCGATGCCCGTCGCCAGGCCGAACTGGGTACCGGCCGCGGCCAGGGCCGAGTCGAAGTCGGCTTGAGCGTCGATCGGCTGTAGCGGCATGTCCACCGGATGCGCCTCGGCCGCATCGGTGCTCGGCGTCAGGATCGCCGTGGTGCCGTCGATCGTCGCCGCGATCGGATACTCGAGCCCGTCGAGCTGGTAGGCCAGCGGTAGGCCGGCCAGAACGTTGCCCGCGGCGTCGGAGACGAGGAACTGGTTGCCCCGAGCCGTGAGTGTGCCCCCGTCGGTCTCGACAATGATCGATCGTCCTGAGATATCGGCGTCCCAATGGATGCCGGGAGCCTGGCCGGTCCGGACGTCGGTGACCGGCGTGGCGGCCACCGTCCCGGCGGCGGCGGTGAGCGCCGCGACGGCCAGCGCGAACGATGTAGCGAATTTCCTGAAATTCATGAACTCGGTACTTTCTCCCGAATCTGCGTCACCGATCACCGGTGCGCAAGGCCCGAAGTGGGCCTTCTGGGAGAGTCTTGCGGTGTTGTTACCCGGGAAAGTCATCCCTGTGAACAGGCGGAAAACGCGAAGGTTGTCGGCGTGTCTTCCCGGTGTGGCGGGTCAATACAATACCAGGCGCCCATTTTCGTTGGGGGCCAAGCGAAATCGATAATAGTGTATTCCGGGATTCAACCGGTCTTGACAGCGGCTCATATTTCACCGGCGTCGGCGCCGTTTGCCGGGGCACCGGTGTGGGCGACGTCCCGAGTCGGCCCGCGCGCTGCGGCCTATTTCTCATCACTCCACCTGATCCCAATCGTTGACACCTCCGGCCGGTGTCGTCCGGCGGCGGCCGTGCGGCCCGTGGCCACGCGGAATCGTTGCGCCGGGCGGGTGGTGCCGGTAGCTGCCCGCGAGCGGTCGGTGGTCCCGGGAGATCGAGAAGCGGATCATCGAACCACTGTGCGTTGCAGGATGAATGACATCTACTCCACTGCATCTCGGCATCGCGCTGGACGGGGCGGGATGGCATCCGGCCGCGTGGCGTGAGCCGAATTCGCGGCCCGCCGACCTGTTCGCACCCGGATACTGGACCGATCTGGTCGCCGACGCACAGCGCGGGCTGCTCGATTACGTCAGCATCGATGACAGCCTGGCCGTTCCGGGCGTGCGATCCGATCCGCCCGGCGCCGTCGACCGGGTGCGGGCCCGGCTCGACGCCCACCTGATCGCCGCGCGGGTCGCGCCGGTCACCCGGCACATCGGGCTGATACCGACGGTGACCACCACCCATACCGAACCGTTCCACGTCTCCAAGTCGATCGCGACGCTCGACTACACCTCGCGCGGCCGGGCGGGCTGGCAGGTGCGGATATCCGGAACGGCCGCGGAGGCAGGGCATTTCGGCCGCCGGGAGATCCGCGAGGCCACGGCCGCACAGGTCGCGTCGCGCGAATTCCCCGAGCAGGTGTACGAGCTGTTCGAGGAGGCCGCCGACGCCGTCGAGGTGGCGCGGCGGCTGTGGGACAGCTGGGAGGACGACGCCGAGATCCGCGACGTCGCCACCCGCCGCTTCATCGACCGGAACAAGCTGCACTACATCGACTTCCAGGGCCGTTTCTTCAGCGTCCGCGGCCCGTCCATCACGCCGCGCCCGCCGCAGGGACAGCCGGTGGTGACCGCGCTGGCGCACGCCCCGCTGGTCTACGAGTTCGCGGCCCGCGCAGCGGATCTGGTCTTCGTCACACCGGGCCGTGCGGCCGGGCCGGAGCCGATCCTGGAGCAGGTCGCGTCCGCGGCGGCACGGGTGGGGCGCGCCGGGGAGCCGTTGCGGGTGCACGCCGACCTCGTCGTGTTCCTCGATACCGATCGGGAGACCGCGTCGCAGCGCCTGGCCAGACTGAACGAGAGTGCCGAATTCCTCTCCGACGCGGCGATTTTCGCCGGAAGCGCCGCCGACTTAGCCGACCTGCTCATCGATTGGAGCGACCGGGGCATCGACGGATTCCGGTTGCGGCCCGGCGTCGCGGTCGACGATCTCGCCGCGATCGTCGATCGTCTGGTGCCTGCCCTGCAACGCCGCGGCGTGTTCCGCACCGCCTACCCCGATACATCGCTGCGCGGGCTGCTCGGCCTGCCCACCACCGTCCCCAACCGCTACGCGACCGTCTGAGCGAGGCCACCATGAGCACTCCCCGTAAACAGGTCATCCTCGGCGCCTACCTCGGTGGCGTCAACCATCACACCGCCTGGTGGCACCCGGACGCGGGCAGCCAGATCGATTTCGGCGCTTTCGAACACACCGCGCGCACCGCCGAACGCGGCAAGTTCGATTTCTTCTTCCTCGCCGAGGGCCTGATCCTGCGCGAGCGCGCCGGCAAGATCTTCGACCAGGACATCATCGGCAGGCCCGACACCTTCACCGTGCTGGCCTCGCTGGCCGCGGTCACCGAGCATCTGGGGCTGGCGGGCACGATCAACACCACCTTCAACGAGCCTTATGAACTGGCCCGGCAATTCGCGAGCCTGGACCACCTGTCCGGCGGCCGCGCGGCCTGGAACGTGGTCACCTCCTTCGACGCCTTCACCGGCCAGAACTTCCGGCGCGGTGGCTATCTCGATCCGGCCGACCGCTACGAGCGGGCCGAGGAGACGCTGAATGCCGTTCGCGCGCTGTGGGATTCGTGGCACGCCGAGGACCTCGCGGCCGATAAGGCGTCCGGGCAGTTCCTGGCCCGTCCGGATGCCGGGGAATTCTCCTTCCGCGGTAGTCAATTCGACATCGCGGGCCGCTTCACCGTGCCGCGCAGCCCGCAGGGCCGGCCGGTGGTCCTGCAGGCCGGTGTCTCCCCGCGGGGACGCGCCTTCGCCGCCGCCAACGCCGATGCCATCTTCTCGCCGTACGGTTCGCTGCCGGAGGCCGCGAACTTCTACCGCGACATCAAGTCTCGGGCGGTCGAGGCGGGCCGCGGTGCCGACGACATCAAGATCCTGCCGTCGGCCAGTTTCGTGCTCGGCGACACCGAGGCCGAGGCGATCGAGAAGTATCACGTCCTGCGCGACGAACAGGTCACCGGACAGACCGCGCTGATCCTGCTGGAGCAGATCTGGAACCGCGACCTGTCCGGCTACGACCCGGAAGGGCCGGTGCCGGCGATCGACCCCGATCCCGACGGCCCGCCGATCATCCAGGGCCGCGCCTTCGTGCATCAGGACCGCTTCGCGACCGCGGAGCGGCTGCGCCAGGTCGCCGAGGCGAAGAAACTCACCCTGCGCGAGGTCGTGGCGGATCAGTTCGAACGCGGCCCGCTGGTCGGCACACCCGCTCAGGTCGCCGAGCAGATCGACACCTTCGTGCAGAGCGACGGCTCCGACGGCTTCATCCTCGGATCGCACCTGGTGCCCTGGGGGCTGGACGAATTCGTCGACCGCGTCGTCCCGCTGTTGCAGGACCGCGGTGCGCTGCGAACGCATTACACCGGAACGACCCTGCGCGACAACCTGGGCCTGCCGAATGTGCGGTTCGACACAAAATTCTCGGCCGACGTATGACCCTAGGGGAGCCGCCGTGAGCTGCGATTTCGAGCCTACCGAGCGGTCGGGTAAGTCCGGTGTCGTGTCATCTTCGAGTTGCCCTCTTCGGTTTCCCTTCCTACGTTTGATGCGGGCGGTGTTGTGGTCGGTCAAGGGTGATCTGCCGCGAGAGTGACTCTGGTCGGGGGCGCAGAGACCGAGTCCGGCGACTCGACGATTGAGCGAGGTGCCGGGCACGGCCGTGCTGCGCACACCCGATGTCGAGTCACGCGGCTGGACGTATTGCGGCAGATCACGGCGTCCCGGGTTCGGCTCGAGGCGCCGCATCTTTGTGTACCCGGCCTGCGTCCGGAGAGATAACGCAATGAACGAAACGACGTCCAGCGGAACGGATGTGGGTATGACCGAGAAACCCGGTAACGGCGGCTCCGGCCCCGAGGGAGATGTCCGAGCTCATCCGGAACAGGCGTTCGGAGAAGACCCGTTGCTCGTCCGAGACACGGATCATTACACGGACGAGTACGTCAAAGGGTTCGTTGAGAAGTGGGACGACCTGATCGACTGGAAGAAGCGGTACGAGAGCGAAGGCCGGTTCTTCATCGATCTGCTCAAATCCCGTGGTGTGAAGTCCGTTCTGGACGTCGCGACGGGTACGGGGTTCCACTCGGTGCGGTTGATCGAGGAGGGCTTCGACACGGTCAGCGCGGACGGCAGTCCGGAGATGCTGGTCAAGGCCTTCGAGAACGGGCAGACCTACGGTGGTCACGTCCTGCGGGTCGTGCACGCCGACTGGCGCTGGCTCAACCGCGACGTGCACGGTGAGTTCGATGCGGTGATCTGCCTCGGCAACTCGTTCACCCACCTGTTCTCCGAGCGGGACCGCCGCAAGGCCCTCGCGGAGTTCTACGCGGTGCTGAAGCACGACGGCATCCTGATCCTGGATCAGCGCAACTACGACTCGATCCTGGACAACGGGTTCTCCAGTAAGCACACCTACTACTACTGCGGTGAGGAGGTCAGCGCCGAGCCGGAGTACGTGGACGAGGGGTTGGCGCGGTTCCGGTACAGCTTCCCGGACAAGTCGGAATACCACCTGAACATGTATCCGTTGCGCAAGGACTACACCCGCAGGCTGCTGCGGGAGGTAGGTTTCCAGCGTGTCGAGACATACGGTGACTTCCAGGACACCTTCTCCGCGGACGAGCCGGACTTCCTGATCCACGTGGCGGAGAAGAACTACTCGCCGAGCATCGATCCGGCTTCGGGCTACTCCACCGCCGTGAACGTCGCGCGGGATTACTACAACTCGCAGGACGCGGACAACTTCTACTTCAACATCTGGGGTGGCGAGGACATCCACGTCGGCCTGTACGACACGCCCGACGAGGCGATCGCGCCGGCGAGCCACCGCACCGTGGAGCGGATGGCGAGCAAGGTGCAACTGTCCAAGGACAGCACCGTGCTCGACGTCGGGTCCGGTTACGGCGGCGCGGCGCGGCATCTCGCCCGGACCTACGGCTGCAAGGTGACCTGTCTCAACCTCAGCGAGGTGGAGAACAACCGCAACCGGGAGATGAACGAGCAGCAGGGCCTCGCCGACCTGATCGAGGTGGTGGACGGTTCGTTCGAGGATCTGCCGTTCGAGGACAAGCAGTTCACGGTCGTCTGGTCGCAGGACGCGTTCCTGCACAGCGGCGACCGGGTGCGGGTGCTGCAGGAGATCGTCCGGGTGCTCAAGCCGCGCGGTGAGATCGTCTTCACCGACCCGATGGCGGCGGACACGGCCGAGAAGGCGTCGCTCAAGCCGATCCTCGACCGGCTGCACCTGGATTCGATGGCCTCGCCGGCGTACTACCGGCGCGAGCTGAACCGGCTGGGTGTCTCCTCGATCGACTTCGAGGACCACACCCCGCAGCTGCCGACCCATTACGGCCGGGTGCTCGAGGAGACGGAGCGGCGGACGGCGGAGATCGCCGGCGCCGTCAGCGACGAGTACCTCGGCCGCATGAAGGTGGGCCTGCAGCACTGGGTGGACGGTGGCAACACCGGCAGCCTCGCGTGGGGCATCTTCCACGTGCGCGCCTAGTTGTTCCGCACGAGACGAGGGGCCACGCCGTTCTCGGCGTGGCCCCTCGCTTGTCGGGTGCTCATCGGCTCCAGGTGCGCCGGAGTTCGGCGAGCACGACCTCGAGTGCCGGGCTGTGGTGGCGGCGCGGATGCGTGGCCACCCGGATCTCGCAGTCCGGGAGGGCCGGACCGTCGACGACGCTCAACGTGCCGGAGCCGATCTCGGATTCGGCGCTGACGGCCGGGAGCACCGTCCAGCCCAGCCCCACGGCGACGCAGCGCTTGATGGCCTCGATGGTCCCGAACCGGGATCGGCGCCCGGTGGCCGTGCCCGTCGCCGCGAGGTGGTCGGCGACGTCGTCGCTGTAGCCGCAGCCCTCCTCGATCAGCAGGGCGTCGCGCTCGGCCAGATCGGCCCAGGTCATGGGGATTCCGGTCGGTGCGCCGCGGTCGAGGATGAGCAGCGGTTCGGTGCCGAGCCGCTCCAGGGTGAGATCGGTGGCCGGGGTCCGGGGTTCCATGGTGAGCGCCAGATCGGCCGTGCCGCGGCGTACCGCGTCCAGGGCGTCGCCGAGACCGCCCGGGCCGAGCCGGACCTGCACATCGGGTTCCGCGGCGCGCACGGCGCCGATGACGGCCGGTAAACGGTATGTGCACAGCGACTCCGGAGCGATCAGCCGCACCGTGCCGGCGGGCCGGTCGGTCCGTTCGCGCGAGAGCGACCGGAGGCGGTCCTCGGCGGCGAGTACGGCCTCCGCGTGTTCGATGAGACGTGCGCCGAGTTCGGTGACCAGGACGCCGGAGGGGAGCCGGTCCAGCAGCCGGCCGCCGAGTTCTCGTTCGAGCTTCTGCATGTGGCCGGTCACCGTCGATTGGGTGTAGCCGAGTTCGGCGGCCGCCTCGGTGAAGCTGCCGCGCTGGGCGACCGTGAGAAAGCTGCGCAGGAATCTGGTGTCCACCCGACGCCCTATCGTGATTCGTGATGGCCTGTATCGGAACTCATCGTTGGACAGAATACCTTGCGGGGCCCGACGGTGGAGTCGTGACCGGCGACAGGGAGCGAGGTGGACCGATGGCGGCGAGGATCGACTCGACCGGTGGTGTGAAGGAAGGGCGGCCAGGTCCGGCCGCCTCCGGCGGGTTGTTGTCGGGTGGTCTTCCGGTGCTGCTGGTGGTGACGTTTCTCGCGTTCGTCGACTACGCCGCGCTGCTGTCGGTCGTTCCGCTGTGGGCGGCCGAGGGTGGCGCCGCCGGCGCCGGCGTGGGGGCGACGACGGGCGTCATGATGGCGGCCACCGTGGCCACCCAGCTGGCCGCGCCCTGGTTGTTCCGGATCTTCCCGCTGCGGACGATGCTGGTGGTCGGCGCGGTGCTGCTCGGGGGACCGACGCCGCTGTACGTGCTGTCCGCGGACATCGCACCGATCATGGCGATCACGGTGGTGCGCGGCGTCGGGTTCGCGTGTGTGGTCATGGCCGGGGCGACGTTCGTCGCCGACCTGGCCGCCGACGGGAGGCTGGCCTCGTCGGCGTCGCTGTACGGCGTGGCCGCCGCCCTGCCGAATCTCGGTGCACTCGCCGGCGGCGTATGGGCCGCGCGGACTTGGGGTTTCGCGCCGGTGTTCTGGGGTTCGGCGGCGGCGTGCCTGGCCGGTGCGCTCCTGGCGCTGCTGCTGCCGGAGGCGAATCGGGGGACGTTCCGTCTCGCGTCGACGGCCGACGTGCGCTCCATCGCGGTGCCGATCGTGCTGTTCGTGCTGACGGCCGGGTCGTTCGGTGCGGCGACCACGTTTCTGCCGGTGGCGCTGCCGGACGCCGGGACGGCGTCGTGGGCGCTGCTCGCGGCATCGGTCGCGCTGGTCGCGGCGCGGCTCGGCGCCGGAGCGGTGGGTGATCGTCGCGGCGCGGGCAGGCTGTTGCCCGCCGCCATGCTGTGCTGTGCGGCCGGTCTGGTGCTGACCGCGGTCTCGCTGACCGGGATCCCGTATCTCGTGGTCGTCGGGGCCGCGCTGCTGGGCGCGGGTTTCGGTGCGTGCCAGAACGATTCGTTCGTGCTGACCATCCAGCGCCTCGGCGCGGGGCGGAGCGGCACGGCGAGCACGATCTGGAACATCGCCTACGACGGCGGTCTGGGACTCGGGGCCGTCGTGGTCGGGTGGTTCGTCGGCAGCGCCGGCTATGCCGGGGCGTTCCTCGGCGCGGGTATCGGCGTGGCCGTCGTCTCGCTACTGCTGTTCCGGCACTGGGGATCTCGGCCGGAAGCGCGCCGGAACGGCGGGCCGCAGTCCGAAATGTCGACGGAACGTCTCCGCGGTCCGGAATAGCGGAGGTACCGGTGCGCTGTACTACCCCGTGGCGGCCTCGAGCCAGCTGCCCACGACGGGGTCCGAGGCCGAGGTGGCGAAATCCACGTGGTCCGGTCCGGCGGAGCGCCACCGCTCCACCAGCGCCATCATCCGGATGGAATCCAGTCTCGATGGTGGTGGCGGGATCGCCGATTTCAGCCACGATGAGCACCCGGGGCGCGGTGAATTACGTTGCACGCCGGTGTGGTTCGGTCAGCGGCGCGGATACGGTGTTGCATCGGCTCGGGCTTACGCCGCGGTGGTCCGTTGTGCTGAGCGGGGGAGTAGTCCCGCACCGATCTCACAGCCGATCCCCAGGATTGTCCTCACGATAGTGGAGCGACCGTCGATTTCAGCTGCGACGAGTACCTGGGCGCGGTGAATTATGTTGCTCGCCGGTGTGGTTCGGTCGTTGGTGCGGATGCGGTGCTGTACCGGCTTCCGCCGCGGTGGGCGAGCGGTCCGTCGCGCTGAGTCGGGAGTAGCGCCGCGCCGGTCTCACAGCTAATCCCCAGGGAGTGCCGACCTGGCCCCCAGCCGATTGCCGGACGATGGGTGCGACCGACCCGAGAGGATTGCTATGACGACGACCGAGGCGCCCGCGCGGGACGAGGGTGCCGCATCGCCGGAGCCTGCGCGGCGCTCACGGGCCGAACGCCTGGTGTTCGGGCCGGCCGAGCAGCCGCTGTGGGCGCGGCCGGCGCTGTGGGCGCTGCTGGTGGCGACCGCCGTGTTCTACCTGTGGGGTCTGAGCGCGCTCGGCTGGGCCAACGAGTTCTACGCGGCGGCGGTCCAGGCGGGCACGCAGAACTGGACGGCGTGGCTGTTCGGATCGCTCGACGCCGGCAACGCGATCACCGTCGACAAACCGCCCGCGGCCATGTGGTTGATGGGCCTGTCGGGGCGGCTGCTGGGATTCGGCACGTTCTCGATGCTGCTGCCGCAGGCACTGATGGCGGTGGCCTCGGTCGGCCTGCTGCACGCGGCCGTGAAGCGGTGGGTCGGACCCGCGGCCGGGCTGCTCGCCGGCGTCGTGCTGGCGCTCACGCCGGTGGCGGTGACCATGTTCCGGGACAACAATCCCGATGCGCTGCTGGTGTTCCTGATGGTCGTCGCGGCGTACTGCGTGGTGCGCGCGACCGAGCGGGGCAGCGGGCGCTGGCTGGCGCTGGCCGGGGTGGCGATCGGATTCGCCTTCCTCACCAAGCTGTTGCAGGCGTTCCTGGTGCTGCCGGCGTTCGGGCTGGTCTTCCTGATCGCCGCGCCGATCGGGCTGTGGCAGCGGATCTGGAAGCTGCTCGGCGCGTGCTCGGCGGTGGTCGTCTCGAGTGGCTGGTTCCTGGTACTCGGAACGTTGTGGCCGGCGGATTCGCGGCCTTATATCGGCGGCTCCACCGACAACAGCCTGTTGCAGCTGGCGCTCGGATACAACGGGCTCGGCCGGGTGTTCGGCGGCGACGGCAACCACGGTCCGGGCGGACACGGTTCCGGCGGCGGTGGCGGGCCCGGCGGTGCCATGTTCGGTGGCGAGACCGGATTCGGCCGATTGTTCCGCGACACGATCGGTACCGAGATCTCCTGGTTGCTCCCGGCGGCGCTGATCGGTCTCGTGGCGGTGCTGTGGTTCACCCGGTCCACGCCGCGCACCGGCCGCACTCGCGCGGCGCTGATCCTGTGGGGCGGATGGTTGCTCGTGACCGGGCTCGTCTTCAGCTTCATGCAGGGCATCTTCCATCCCTATTACACGGTGGCGCTGGTGCCGGCCGTCGCCGCGCTCATCGGCATCTCGGTCGTCGAATTGTGGCGTGCGAGAGAAGGTTTCGCGGCTCGTGCCGTTCTCGCCGGGATGTCGGCGGTGACCGGGATCTGGGGCTTCGTCCTCCTCGACCGGACCCCCGGCTGGTTCCCCTGGCTGCGCTGGGTCGTGCTGGTCGGCTGCCTGGTGGCCGCACTGATCGTCGCTGTCGGCGCGCACCGGCCGGGACGCCGGACCGCGATCGTGGCGGCGGTGGGCCTGCTGTGCGGCATCGCGGGTCCCGCCTCCTTCGCGATCAACAATGTGGCCGTGGCGGATTCGCACACCGGCGGCATGCCCACCTCCGGGCCGAAGACCGATCGCGGTGGGTGGGGTGGCGCCGCTCCGTGCGACGCGAACGGGTCCGGTGGTAGTGCGCCCGGCAGTTCTACGGGATCCGGTGCGCCGGGGGTTTCGCCCGACGCGGATGCGCCCGGTACCCCTGGTAGTGGTGGTGTTCCCGGCGGCGGCACGCCGGGTGGAGTTGTGCCGAATGGCAGTGTGCCGGGCGGTGGTACGTCGGATGGCGGTGTGCCGGACGGCGGGCTGCCGGGGGGAGGAACACTGAGTGACGGTGGTCCTCCCGGTTCGGGTGTTCCCGGCGGCAGTGCAACTGCCGGTCCCGGCACGCCGGATGGTTCGGCTGGTCCCGGGGCACCGGATAACGACGGAGCCGGATGTGGCGCCGGCGCGCCGGGCGACGGTGGCGCACCTGGTACGGGCGTGCCCGGTTCCGGCGATGCGGGTGTTCCCGGCGCAGCTCCCGGAACCGGCGGCGCGCCCGCCACACCGGATGCCGGTGGCGACGCCCAGCGCCGCACAGGCCCGCGCAGCTCCGCCGACAACACGGCCCTGCGTCAACTCCTGGAGCAGACCGACAACCGTTGGGCCGCAGCGTCTGTGGGCTCGATGCAGGTGAGCGGCCTCGAGCTGGCCACCGGCAAGTCCCTGATGGCGATCGGCGGCTTCACCGGCAGCGACCCGTCACCAACGCTGACCGAGTTCCAGAAGTACGTCGCCGACGGCGACATCCACTACTTCCTGGGCGGCGACGACCGCGGCGGCCCGGGCGGCAGATCCGGCGTCGGCGCCGACATCACGGCATGGGTGAAGGCCCACTACACCGCCACCGACATCGGCGGCACCACGGTCTACGACCTGACCGCCCCGATCGCATAACCACTGGTGCGACGAGCCCTCCGAGAACGGATGGTCGTGCGGTCACGACCGCCCGGTGGGACGCGATCTCGGAGAACGGTTGGAGCGGCTCGCGGGCTCGAGCCCGCGAGCCGCGACCCCGTACAATCGTGCAGCCGAGATCCGTTCCGCCGGAAGGCTTCTCGAGCGTGCAGTGACGGTGCGATACGCCCCCGAAACAATCCGCATTGCATGCACGCTCGACGTGGTTCACCGCAGGGGGAATTGATTTGTCAGTTGATCTTCGGATCGGCCCGAGCAGCCGGTTGTCACGCTCGCTCAGCGGCTACTTAGATTGACCCCAGGGCCAGTTCCCGGCCAGGATCTGGTCCAGGTGCCCGGTGGGCCGCTCTCTAATCGGCTGCCCGCCGCGGTCTGGTGTGGCTCTCTAATGGCTTGCAGCCCACCGGGTGCCGTGCGGGGGTGGCTGGAAAGGGGTGTGCCCTGGCTCGAAGTAGCGGTGCCTTCCCGCACGGATACCTGCACGTTGCGACGGAAGGATACCGGTGGGAGTCATCATCGGCATGGACCCGCACAAACGCTCGGTCACCATCGAAGTCATCGACCGCCACGAGAAGGTCCTCACGATCGGCCGCTACGGCACAGACAGTGCCGGCTTCTGCGAAATGCTCACTGCTGTCGAGGGTTTCGAGGGTCGTGTGTGGGCGATCGAGGGCTGCAACGGTATCGGGCGCCACCTGGCGCACCGGCTGGTCAGCGACGGCGAGACCGTGATCGATGTGCCAGCGAAACTCTCGGCGCGGGTGCGGGTGTTCGCCACCGGCAACGGCCGCAAGACCGATCCCGTGGATGCGCATTCGGTCGCGGTGGCGGCGTTACGGGCCCCGAACCTGCGCCGGGTGCAGGCCGATCCACAGCTGGAGGCACTCGGGATGCTGGTCGATCGGCGCGACGAACTCGGCCGGGTCCGCACCGAGCTGATCAACCGGATCCACCGGATGCTGCTCGAGCTGGTGCCCGGTGGTGCCAAGCGCTGGCTGTCGGCCCGCCAGGCTCGTGCCATGGTCGCAGGGGTCGCCCCGGCCGGGCCCGCGGTGCGGATGCGGCTGCGCGTGGTGGGCGAGCTGATCGACGACCTCGAGATCGTCGACGCTCGGATCAAGACTGCGAACAAAGAACTGCGGCAGCAGGTTGCCGCGACCGGGTCCACCCTGATGGAACTGCCCGGCATCGGACCTGCCGGCGCGGCCCGGCTACTCGCCGATGTCGGGGATATCCGCCGGTTCGCTACCCGAGACCGGTTCGCGTCCTGGAACGGCACCGCGCCCTTGGATGCGTCCTCGGGAGATCAGACGAGGCACCGGCTCTCCCGTGCCGGAAACCGTAAGATCAACCGGGCGCTGCACATCATGGCCGTGGTTCAACAGGGCGGCTACGGCGGCGGTCGCGACTACGTCAAGAAACGTAAAGCCGACGGCAAGACCCAGAAGGAAGCCCTGCGCGCCCTGAAACGACGCCTGTCCAACACCGTTTACACCCGCATGCTCGCCGACCAGCGCCGACGCGAGGAGGCAAGCCCGGGAGGGCAATCGGGGGCGACTACTGACTCCTGCGCGACCGGCTCGACCCCGTACACCGGTCCTTCGGATAGGCCACTGCCCGGACCTGCCATCCACCAGCCTAACGAATTACAAACTGCCCCTTGACGCGAAAGGGGTAGCCATTACCGGGCGCTGTGAGTAGCTGAAATGATCTCAGCGCGTTGATCTTTGCGATGCGCGCTGACGGTGGGATCCGGGCCGAGTCTCGGGAAGTCGGATTGCGTCGGCGATCGGGTCGGGGCCCCGTGTCGGGTTTCGGCGTGCCCGTGCAGGGCTGATTTCAGGGATCCTCGGTGTCGGGGATCCTCTCGAGGCTGCTGTGGCGGCAGTACATACGAATCCTTCATCGGTCGAGTTCGGCGTCTGTGGTTCACACCATGCGGCGGCCTCGCTCGCTGGGCGCAGCCCTTCCATGGGGCGACCCGATCCAGCTGGTAGCGGAGCCGGCGAGAGCCGGATAGCGAGCGGATATCCGCTGCGTCACAGTGCATTTCGATGGGATCGATCCATGGCAAGCTCAGTGTGGCCCGAGGCAGCGCCGCAGCCGATCGCATGATCACTCCGTGCGGCATGGCACCCAGCGCCAGCATGCACGGACCAACGCGGTCGTGGATGCCGGTCGCACCGAGTGCATGGCCCTGCACGTCGAAGATGCCGGACTGGCCCTTCGGCGATCGGTGTGTCTCTCGGGACGTCCGCTGGCTTCCGTTACGACTCGTCGCAGTGCCGGGGTCTCGTTCCTATTACCTTATGCCGTTGCGCCGCAAAGGGTATAGTCGTATCGGGATCAGGAGGGGGAGTATGGGGCTGAAGGTCGATCCAGTGACGTTGACCGACTGCGGTCGTGCACTCGCCTTCCTGGGTGATGACATCAAGGACACCAGACGGGTACCGCATTTGTATGCGGACGATTGCGTGAAGGCGATGCGGGATTCGCCGATGGCAGCAGCGCTAGCCGATGCTGACGGAGCAAGTACTCAGGCGAAAAATGTGGTGCAGAACCGCTACTACTGGATCGCTCATCTGCTCTATATGACAGCGAAGAACTTTCATGACACCGATGCGGAACTAGCCCTCTACCTGGCAGGAATGGGCGATCTGATCAAGGACGGCAAGTAGCTCGTGTGGAAACCGCAGTTGAAGGACCTCATCAGCTATTCCGGTACCGCAGGCCAATCGTTGGACGTTTCTGCGCTGCAGGCTGTGGCGACACGGGCCAGGGAGATCGAGAAGGGGCTCAGCGACACCACCGAGATTCTGCGCCGCCAGATCTACGACTTGGACTGGTCAGGTGCGGCGCGTCAGGCTGCGTCGAATCGGGCTGACCAGGAATATCAGGACGTGCGGAAGGTAGCGGCAGCGTACGGGCGGCTCGGCGAACTCTCCATCAATGCCTACAACGACATGTCCTATGCAGTTGCGTTCCTGACGGCGACCGCCCTCCAGTTGATGGCCGACGGATTCACGGTGGACCAGGACTGGACGGTCCACGCACCTGAGGGCGGCGACAAGGAGCGCGCAGCCAACGACACCACCAGCCTGAAGTCCCAGGCCGATCAGATCGGCACCGCCATGGAAAAGTGGGCGCCGCAGATCAAGGCGCTGATCGGGGAGTTACGCCAGTTCGCACCGGCGTCGGCGGGGAATTTCACCGTTGATCCGACCGAGATAACGGAGTTGAAAGGCCGCGGACCGGGCGCCGGACCACCATCGCTGCACGAGCAGTTGCTGGCCAAGTACAACGTCACATCCGACCCCAACGGGATGGTCATGTTTCCGGTAGACCCGGACAGTGCGATCGGAAAGTTGCTCGGCTCGATGGGGATCGAGCCGAAGGAGATCACCGCCGGTGAGGCAGACATGCTCGGACGGTTGAATTTGCACGGGGTTGCCGCTGCATACAGCATTGAGCAACTGGCTACCGACGGCGGCAAAGAGGTATTCAAGGGAGAGTTCCGCGCCGGCGGCGTCGGTGACGGGCATGCCGACGCCTTCCGGCATGCGTACTGGAACGCGATGCTGACCAAGGAGTTCGGGGAGGATTGGGCCAACGCGTACACCACCGCGCACGAGCGCACTGAAGATCCGGCCAAGACCCATGCCAGCGCGGAGGCTATGGATCTGTACAACAATGAGGTCGGCCGCCGGATCGCCATGCAGCATCCACACGCATCGAATACCGAGTTGTACACGCTCGTGAAACAGGCTGTGCTCGACGGGCAGACGGTTGTGCTCGATCCGAACGGAAAGCTGGCGCACAGCAATGAGGTTCGGTTGGGGTATACCGGTCAGGCGGATCATGAGCTGCCGGCTCGGGGTGGCCGCGATCCTGATGTGCGTCCCGGAAATCCGAAGAACGGAACTTACTGGTGAGAATGGGTGGGAAGGCGTTTCGGGGGATGGTTCTGGTGGCCGTTTCCCTGGTGATGGCTGGGCTGCTGAGTGCTTGCGGTAAACCCTGGCAGCCAGGGCTCGAGCAGGATCGGGAGCTGTCCGAGCGCTTGGATCGGTTGTGGCGCGACGGGGGGACGGCAGCACTGCATGATCTCGTCGGCGGGGACTGGGATCGGGTGCATATCTATCACCAGGAAGTGCTCGGCAAGGATCAGGTGGAGCGTGAGGTGGGTGCTTCGGTGCCGATGAAGGACACTTTCGATCGGCCGGGCGCGAGCGTGCTGGTATTCATGAAAGGCGTCGAGTTGCAACGGGCCCTGTGGGTGAGCGTTCCGCTACCCGCAGGTGTGCATTCGGTGGCGGTGACGGTCACCGCTCCCGGATATCCGGCGTATCTCGAGTTCGACGAGCCGGAACCGGCGGGCCCCCATCTGGTGGCGGATATCGAACTGGAGTCGAGACTCGACGGACTCGTGCGCGCGCGGGGCACTGCGCTGCTGCGGGATTTGACCGGCGGCGACTGGGACCGCGTATACATCCTCACCGCGAATGCCCGTGCGAGCGTGGAGGAATTCGTCGGCGCACCGGTCGAAATGGAGTCCGTGTTCACACATGAGGGCAGCATCCTGGTATTTCGCGCGGGCGATGCGGTTCAGCGCGCAACCTTCATCCCAGGATTCTTGCCGAAGGGAATCTACAGTTCCGCGGTGCGCGTCGACGGCACTGCGGGCATGCCCATGAACCCGACCTTGTCGGACCCCGAACCTCCCAAATAGCAGGTCTGTCGCGCATCTATGCTCGGTGCTCTGGTCGAGGGGCTGAGGGCATAGCCTGTGATGGGAACCCGAGTTCGAGGATTCCGTGTCGGTGGCCAGGCGGCGGAGTGGGAGGCCGTCGATGGTGCCGATGAAGGCTGTCGCCGCTTGGGATCTCACATATCCTTAATTCTTCGCCAGGGGGCAGCTCGGTCACGTTGAGCCTCAACAGCTTTGAATTGGGTGTAATGCGGATGAACTGGTTGGGTTCCGGCAGCGCTTCGCGTTTCGGCGAGTTGGCGCAACCCGGCGACCATCTCGGCGAGAGTGCCGAGCGTGTTGGTCCACATCGGTGGTCGAGCTGGTATTCGGTCGCGCAGAGTGGTCAGGACCCAGTTGACGAATCGTCCGTAGTCGGCGCCGGTCGACAGCCACGCGACATGATCAGTGCCAGGGGACATTCGGGAGTCCGGCGCCAGATGGAACTGCCGGCGTTCGAAGCTGACGCAGTCCATCCCGATGGCTGCCGTCATCGCCAGCGGGTCGTGCATTTTGCTGGCCGGGTAAAACTCCGAGAACCATTGATCTAGATGCAGCCGGACGAGGCCTGCCCACGGTTTGTCGGCCTCGGATGCAACGAGCAGTCGGTATATCGGGCTGTGTGCGTCGATGTCGATGGCTGTGGTGAAGGTGTGGTCGGACATCACCAGTGACACGTAGCGGGCGCGCGCCATGACCTCATGCACTGCCGGTGGGTCGAGCCGGAAGTTGTGTTCTGCCCGGCGTGGGTCGCGGTAGTTGAGTGCGCCGCCCATCTGCCACACGCGCAGGATCTGGTTCAGGTGCAGCGGATTACGTTGGGTTGCATCGGTTGTCAGCAGGTGGGCCAGGTCGGTCATCGGGCCGATGCCCAGATATCGCACCGGAGTGCGGTGCGGGTTCCAGCACACCGCCGCAACGGCCTGATACAGATCGGCCGCTCCGATTCCGATGCCGGATGGGGCCAGGCCGTCCGCGGCCCGGTAGCGGCTGTGCCCGAGTACTTGCCCCGGAACCACTCGTACGTCGTTGCGGCCGAGCAGCTTCAGCAGATGGCGTGCGAGTTCGGCTCGGCGGAAATCGGCGAACTCGTCGCTGGTGATGACCAGTTCCAGCCGTGGTTCGAGTAGCGTCAGCAGGATCAGTGCGAGCATGTCGTCGGGGTCGCCGCCGATGTCGGTCGACACGATCAGCGGCGTGTCCAGCAGTGCGCGTCGTGCCAGTTCGAGATCATCCACGCCCGGAACTCCTTCGCATCGGTGGCGGGGCATTTACGGTCGGTACCCGTCGTCGCTGCGCCCCGGCCGAATTCGGCCGGGGCGTGGACGCGCGGTGGCTGCGGCCAAGACCGCGCCGAGTCGGTCGGGCCGCGATGGCAGGTGCCGTTCGAGGTTCGAGGAGTCATCGCGCGAGATCTCGCTCCACGTACTCGATGCCGGGCCAGGCCTTCGGCAGGGCGATAGCCCCGGACAAGGCTCGTAGTCTGAATTCGCCGTAGGCGTCATGCATTTCCGCCAGGTGATCCCACGTTCGGTGTACGCGGAAGTCAGCGGGGGAGTAGTGCAGCAGCGCCCACCACGCCACCTCCCATGCCTCCGCCACGCGGCTGACCACGCCCCCGACGGAGTCCACGACCAGATACGCCCCCGGACATGGTCTCGGCAGTCGACCCGCGATCCAGCTGTCGATCTCGCCGGCAACGACACCGATCTGTGCTCGAAGCTGTTCTCCGGCAAGTGGATCGGCGACCAGTTCCCGGAATAGACACCCCAACCGGCGTGCGGCATCGGTCATCGGAGACCAGGCATCCAGATGCCCGCGGATCGCCAGCAACAGCACCTCCGGAACCGGAAACAGCTCAGCCTCTCCTGCTGGGGGCGCCGTACCGACCTGGTGCACGACGATCACCGCCGCCGCCCAGGCAGGAGTTGCTGTCGGTCGCTCGAGACGCCGGTCTCGCCGCAGACGACGTGAGCAGGACCGTTGGGTGCGTTCGTCATGGGCCGCGCGGCATCCTCGGCCAGATTTTGCTGCCATCCCTGGAGCGAGCCAACCGGCGACATATCGCTCACAGGGATCGACCTCATTTTCGGCCTGCCTGGATCAATCCGCGCGGCAGCCACAGGGAACTGCGCCGCGCCGGCTCGGATGGGTCCGGGACTTCGCAGTCCACGCCGAGAATTCCGGCGAGATCGCGGGTAGTGATCCCGAGCATCCTTGCACCACTATGGATTCCAGACCACCGAGGGTCGGACACCGGCGGTAGCTGCCGAAGCGTCTCGCCTGCCAGTGTTGCCGCAACCATCACGTCAGTGCTGACCGTGCGGCCCGGCAGCCAACGCGGAGTCCACGATTCGTGCCCGACATACAACGCCGATAACGGTTCGACGGTCACGGTTCCGGAGACGAGCTGCATGATTCAACCCCCTTGCCGATGGTCGCGGGGCCGACGTGGTCCCGCAGTGAGAGCGTCGGCTGCGCGGTTCCAGCTGAAGTGACGGCCGACACAGTTACGGTAATGCAGCAACATTTGCAGCGTCAACATCTACGACTGATGCTGCATTAGAAGTAGCATCTGCTATTGACGCAAGATGCAGCCCACCCTCGGCATAGCTGCACTGGTAGGGAAGGATCCACCTATGGCGCCGACGTCGCCCACAGTCGCAAAGTGGGAGCTCAAGCTGCGGTTGGGAAGACTCCGCGGCGAGTCCGGTCTCGACGATGCCGACGTCATGCGATCGGTTGGCATCTCGCGGCCGTACTGGTCGCAGATCTTCAACGGGTCGCGCATACCCACCGACGACAAACTCCGGGAACTCGGCAAGGCCTACGGGTGTGGCCACGACGAGCAGGACGAGCTCGTCGCTCTCCGCGCGATCGCCACGGAGAAGCGTGGATGGTGGAACAAGTACCCCGCGCTGATCAGGCCCGAGATGCAGCGCTTGTACGGACTCGAGTTCGGCGCGCACAGCATCCGCTGCTACAACAGCTTGCTGATTCCCGGCCTGCTGCAATCCGAGGGGTACGCGCGAACCATCATCGCCGCGAACACAAACATCCGACCGTTCGAAGTCGACCAGCACATTGCGGTACGCATGCAGCGACAGAGTCGGCTGACCGATGCGGACCCTCTCCACCTGACGGCCGTGTTCAGCCAAGCGGCTTTGATGCAGCAGACCGGCGGTCCCGACGTACTGCGAGAGCAGTTGCTCCATCTGGTCTCGCTCATCGAAGAGCATCCGGACACGATCGAGATCCGGATCATTCCGTTCACTGCCGCCGAAGGCACAGCTCTCGGTGGCTCAACCTTCCATCTGCTCGATTTCGACAGCCCTCAGCTACCAACGCTCGGATGGTCCGAGACACCTACGCGAGCCGACATCGTCGAGGACGAGTCCGAGGTCAACCGCCTGGTCTACGCATTTGCCCAGACCCTGACGCAATCGCTCAGTGCCGCAGAATCTCTGGCACTGATCAAGGAATTCGTGCGTGGGTAACATTCACATTATGAACGCTTACGAACCCACGCCGACCGGAAGATCCGGCTGGTTCAAGTCCACCTACTCCGACCACGGCAACGCCTGCGTCGAGGTGCGGTTCGCCGGCGAGGAAGTACTGATCCGCGACAGTAAGTATCAGGGCGATCAAGCCCAGCAGCCGACCATCGCCGTCCCTGCTTGCGCCTGGGGCCAGTTCCTCGCCATCGTGGCAGGCGAGACCAATACAACCGCCGCGCCCGGCATCCCGGACATCCTGCACGACACGCAATCTGGCGAAACGACTCTGCAAGATACGGCCGGTAGGACTCTCACCTTCACCCCCGCCGAGTGGGGTGCCTTCACCAGCGGCGTTCGCCTCGGCGAGTTTTCACCCGTCGCCGCCTGATGACAACCCAGCTGTAGCAGGTCGGCGAGTCGCCTCGGTCTACTCGCCTCCGTTCTCGACAGCTCTCCTCATGGTGCTGAGTGGAAGGCGTTGCACCAGTTGCGAATCGGAGAACTTGGCGATTCTCGACGGATGTGATGGTGTACGACCGCACCGCGCCTGTGGCGTAGCGGCTACGACGAAGGCACGCGACGCCGTCGCCCCGAGTACGGCCGGGGCGGATCAGCTCCCGGGAAAGCCGCGACTGAGTCGGCGCTGAGCGGTGGTGGCGAACCTTGGTTCATGTTTCCTCTCATCTTCGACGGCGTCGAGACCGCCGCACAGGAGCACGGCGCCGGGTGGGCGCCGTGACGTAAGGGTTACCGGTGGTGGGACTGGCCGGCTTTCGGATTGGTCTATCAGGGAGAACCCGGTGCGGGGTTGCGCGGCTCCCAGGGAATACACAGCCTGGCCCCAGGTGGCTTCCACCAATGCTGGGAAAGATCGGAACGGTGACTGCGACCGTACTGGCACCCGTGGATCTGCCCGCCGAGGACGCGCGTCCGGAAAATGGCCGGGCGCGGCTGTGGCGGCGGTTGTCGCTGGTGGGGCTGCTGGCGGTGACGGCGGTGCTGTATCTGTGGAATCTCGGGGCGAGTGGCTGGGCCAATCAGTTCTATGCGGCGGCGGTGCAGGCCGGGTCGACGAGCTGGAAGGCGATGCTGTTCGGGTCCAGTGATGCGGCCAATGCGATCACCGTGGACAAGATTCCGGGGGCGCTGTGGCCGATGGACCTGTCGGCGCGGTTGTTCGGGTTCAATTCGTGGAGTCTGCTGGTGCCGCAGGCGCTGGCGGGGGTGGCCGCGGTGGGCGTGCTGTACGCGACGGTGCGGCGGGTCGGCGGGCACTGGTCGGCGATATTCGCCGGTGCGGCGCTGGCGCTGACTCCGGTGGCGGCGTTGATGTTTCGGTACAACAACCCCGATGCGCTGCTGGTGCTGCTGCTGACGGTGGCCGCCTACTGCGTGCTACGGGCGATCGAGAAGGATTCCGCCGCTTGGTGGTTGCCGCTGGCCGGGGTGGCGGTCGGCTTCGGCTTCCTGACCAAGATGATGCAGGCGTTCCTGGTGCTGCCGGCCTTCGCGCTGGTGTATCTGCTTGCGGCACAGGTGCCGTGGCGGGCCCGGATCGTCCGGTCGGTGGCCGCGGTGCTCGCCCTGGTGGTGTCGGCGGGGTGGTATCTGGTGCTGGTCGAGCTGTGGCCGGCGGATTCCCGGCCCTACATCGGCGGTTCGCAGGACAACAGCATCGTAGAATTGACGTTGGGGTACAACGGTTTCGGGCGGCTCACCGGCAACGAGGTCGGCGGCCTGGGCAACACCAACTGGGACGCCGGGTGGGATCGCCTGTTCGGCAGCCAGATGGGCGGCCAGATCGCCTGGCTGCTGCCGGCGGCGCTGGTGCTGGGCGTGGCCGGGCTGTGGGCGCTGCGCCGGGCCCCGCGTACGGATGCCCGGCGGGCCGCGCTGCTGCTGTGGCTGGGCTGGCTGATCGTCACCGGCGCGGTGTTCAGTTTCTCCGACGGCATTCTGCATCCCTACTACACCGTGGCGCTGGCCCCGGCGATCGCCGGCGCGGTGGGCCTCGGCGCCGGCCTGATGTGGCAGCGGCGCAAGGATATTCGGGCCGCCGCCGTGCTGTCCGGGGCGCTGGTCGTCACTGTCGTGCTCGCCTACGAGCTGCTGCGCCGCGCCTCGGACTGGTTGTCCTGGTTGGCGCCCGCGATCGTGGTGGTCGGCGTGCTCGCGGCCGTGCTGCTGTTGGCGCAGACCCGGCTGCCGAAGGCCGTCGCCGTCGTCGCGGTCACCGGGGCGCTCGTCGCGGGTCTGGCGGGCCCGGCTGCTTACACGCTGGCCACGGTGTCTACCACGCAATCCGGTGCGATGCCGTCCGCGGGACCGGCGGGTGTCGGCTTCCCCGGACCGGGTGGCGGCCCGCGCCGGGACGGAGGCGGTCCCGGGATGCACGGCCGGGGTGGTCCGGCAATGCACGGCCGCGCCGGTGCGGCCACTCCATCGGGTACGGACGGTACCGCCGGACAATCGGGAACTGCGGGGCAGCCCGGTGCGGCCGGTACTGCGGGGCAGTCGGGTGCGGCCGGTACTGCGGGGCAGTCGGGTGCGGCCGGTACTGCGGGGCAGTCGGGTGCGGCCGGTACTGCGGGGCAGTCGGGTGCGGCCGGTACTGCGGGGCAGTCGGGTGCGGCCGGGACCGCTGAACAGTCCGGCGCTGCGGGTCAACCGGGAACGGCCGGGACCGCCGGGCAGTCCCGCACGACCGGTGCCGCCGGACAGCAGGGCACGGCCGACCCCGGCGGCACGACCGGTCGGACCGGCGGCGCACCGATGGGTGGACCGTTCGGCTCGACGAAGCCCGGCGCGAACCTCGTCACGGCGCTCCAGGCCGATGCGGGCGACTACACCTGGGCCGCCGCCGTGATCGGTTCCGACAACGCCGCCGGATACCAGCTGGCCATCGACTCTCCGGTGATGGCGATGGGCGGGTACAACGGCACCGATCCGTCACCCACGCTGGAACGGTTCGAACAGTATGTGGCGCAACACGAGATCCACTACTTCATCGACGGCTCGGTGATGTTCGGGATGCGCGGCGCCACCAGCGGCAGCCGAGCCTCCGGCGAGATCGCCGCCTGGGTGCGCGAACGTTTCACCGCACAGACCATCGACAGCGTCACCGTGTACGACCTGACCGCTCCGCGGGAATGAGCCGGGCGGAGCGACCGAATTCCCCGCAACGGCCGGGTCGGCGTCGAGAAACCGCCGGACAACAGGCGCCGAATCGTCGGCGACAGCTCACGACCACACGATTCACCGTCCACACCCGCACCGCCGGGAGCCGACACTATCGCGGCCGCGTGGTTGCCGACATGGACCGAAGTAGGAGCCGGTATCGGCCCGGCGGCCGATGTGGTGGGACGGCGCGGGCCGCCGGCCGTGGGCCGGGCGCCTCGAAGATCTGCCACTTGTCCGTTCCGGCAGGTATTTTGGAGGCGTGTCGGACCGGGGGATCGTGTACAAGCCGGATGCGGATGATCCCAAGCGAGTGAAGCTGTCCAGGGGCTTGCCGGCGGGTATCTCTCGGGCGGAGATCACCTTCCGGGTCGAGGGCGGTCTGCGCGGCACCCGCGTGGTGCGGCGCTCGGAGGCGGCCTTCGCCCATCTCCGGACGGGCACCGACCGGATGTACGAGGGGGAGTGGAGCGAGGCCGAGTGGCTGACGCCCGATTCGGCCATGCGCTACATCCACCAGGCGCAGCGCCGGATCGACCACGAGGACAACGAGATTCGCCGCAGGCGCGAGTCGGTGGACCTGTCCTGCCCGTGGTGCGCGCGGCAGCGCACCTACATCGGCGTCCTGGGCTTCGTGACCGCGGAGACCGGCTGGCTGACCGACCACCCGAGCGAATGGGGCCAGCAGGTCGTCAAGCAGCACGCGTACCGCTGCGATCGGTGCGGATCGATGATGTTCTTCGCCGACGGATTCCTGGCGCATCCCCTGCCCGGCCGCCCGGCCACCGGCGAGCCCGATCGTCCGCCACCGAGCTGATGCCCTCGGCTGCCGGGGCCCGCTCCAGGACGGCGTCGAGGCTCGGCAAGGTATCGCGCAGCTCGTCGAGGGTCGAGGCGGCTCACCGCCGTGCTTGCTGATCACCGCCGTGCTTGCTGCTCGGCGGCGTCGAGTGCGGGCTCCAAGGGGTCGAGCGCGGTCCGGAGCAGGTCCGGTAGCGACCCCGACATCACGACGAGACCTGTTGCGCGCGAACCGGTTGCGGGTTGCAGCCATCGTTCCAGGGCGACGCGCACCGCGGCGGTCACGGCGGCCGCCAGCACCCGGGCGGTGTGTTCGCCGGTGGTGCCGAGCCGCCCCGCGATCGCGTCGGCCAGGGGCACCTCCATCGCGGCGGTCGTGCCGGTGAACGCCGCGCGCAGCGTGTCGCTGGTGGTGATCAGCAGCAGCGCCTCGCGGCCGGACGCGCCGGCGTCGGTGTACTGCTCCACGATCGCGTCGGTGACCGCGGCGGCGAGCCGGACGCCGGGCGGCCGGGCCGCCACCGCCGCCGCCACCCGGGCCTCTCGCTCGGCGGTGACGGCGGCGACGATCGCCTGCTCGCGACTGGAGAAGTAGTTGTTGTAGGTCCGCGGTGAGACGCCGGCCGCCTCGGCGATCTCCTCGACGCGCACATTCTCCGGTCCCCGTTCGAGGGCCAGTCGCAGCGCGGCCGCCCGCAGCGCCTCGCGGGTGGCCTGTTTCTTCCGCTCGCGCAGACCCGGCCGGTTCGTCGTCACGGGACCATCATGCCCGATAAAGGTGCTTACGCGAAAAATTGCGTGCACGCAAGTTTGTGGATAGCCTGGGACGGCACCGACGGAAAGGACCGAGCGCATGCGGGGCAAGGGAATGACCTACGACACGGGCTTCATCAGGGGCGGCGACACCTCCCGGAAGCTCTTCGACCGCGAGACGGTCGCCCGGGAACTGGCGATCATCCGAGACGACCTGCACTGCAACGCCGTTCAGATCACCGGCGGCGATCCGGACCGGCTCGACCTGGCCGCCGCCTGCGCCGCCGAACTCGGGCTGGAGATCTGGTACTCGCCCTACCCGCTGGAGTCGACGCCCGGCGAAATCCTGGCGCTGTTCGCCGACTGCGCGGCGCGGGCCGAGCGGTTCCGGGAGTCCGGTGCCGAGGTCGTCTTCGTCGCCGGTGTCGAACTGAGCCTGATGAATCGCGGCTTCCTGCCCGGCGACACTGTGCCGGACCGGCTCGACGGCCTGCTGAACGCCGACGACCGACAGGAGCGGATCACCGAGATGCGCACGCGGCTCGACGATTTCCTCGCCGAGGCCGTGGCGGTGGTGCGCGCACGTTTCGGGGGCCGGATCACCTACGCCTGCGTGCCGTTGGAGAACGTGGACTGGGCGCCCTTCGACATCATGTCGGTCGAGCTCATCCGGTCCGCCCAGGTGGCCGATCACTACCAGGAGGGCGTGCGCAGCCTGGTCGCGCGGGGAAAGCCGGTCGCCATCACCGGATTCGGCGCGGCCACCTGGCGCGGTGCGGGCGATGCGGGCGCGCGCGGCATGGAGATCGCCGAGTACTCGGACACCGGTGCGCCGATTCGCCTGAACGGGAACTACATTCGCGACGAGGAGGGCCAGGCCCGGTGTCTGCGTGAGGTACTGGAGATCTTCGAGGCCGAAGGCGTCGACAGCGCCTTCGTATTCCTCTTCGCGCTCTACGACTTTCCGCACCGCCCCGACGGCGATCCGCGCGACGATCTCGACCTCGCCGGCTTCGGCATCGTCAAGGTGCTGGAGGGGCGGCACGGCGAGACCTATCCCGACATGCCCTGGGAACCCAAGGCGGCCTTCACCGCCGTCGCCGAGCACTACCGCGACCATCCCGCGCCATGACGGATCGGTGTCGAAGCGTGACCTCGGCGGCCGGCGATGCGAGGATACGCCCATGGCGATTTCTCTGGGGGAGGCCGACCGCGTGATCGCGGCGGGACGGGAGGCGGCTGTCGAGCGGGGGGAGCTGGTCTCGCTCGCGGTGGTGGAGCCCGGCGGCACCCTGGTGTCGTTCGCCCGGATGGACGGTGCGCCCACGTTCACGGTGGATTCCGCGAAACGCAAGGCGGACTTGGCCGTTGCGCTCGGATTCGACACCGTGCACATGTCCGCGCCGGGGGCGGAGGGGCAACCGCTGTTCGGCGGACCGGCACCGTCGGGCGTGCCCGCGCTGGTCCCCAACGGGGGCGGCGTGATCATCCGGGCGGACGGGCGGGTCATCGGCGCGCTGGGCGTCTCCGGTGCGGAATTCTCGATCACCGATCACCAGATCGGCACCGCCGCCGTCGAGCGGCTGAGCTGACCGCACCCGGCCCACGCGGCTGGTCCGAATTGTGCACGGGGAGTGTGCCCGGGCCGGGCACACCCGTGATTGACCCACCGGTTCGCGGGTATCCGCGCGAATACGCCAGGACGCTCGGTACGGGCAGGACCACGCGACAGGGACAGGAGGGGCGATGGCTCAGCAACAAGTGGGCGACCACATCGTGCGGCGGCTGCGGGAATGGAACGTCGACCAGGTCTTCGGCTATCCCGGCGACGGGATCAACGGCCTGGTGGCGGCGTTCGGCCGCGCCGACGACGAGCCGGCGTTCATCCAGGCGCGGCACGAGGAGATGGCGGCGTTCCAGGCCGTCGGATACGCGAAGTTCAGCGGCCGGGTCGGGGTGTGCGCGGCGACGTCCGGTCCGGGTGCCGTCCACCTGCTCAACGGGTTGTACGACGCCAAGCTCGATCACGTCCCGGTGGTCGCGCTCGTCGGGCAGACCGCGCGCAGCGCCATGGGCGGCAGCTATCAGCAGGAGATCGACCTGCAGAGCCTGTACAAGGATGTCGCGAGCGACTACCTGGTCGAGGTCAACGTCTCCGAGCAGCTGCCGAACGCGCTGGACCGCGCGATCCGGGTCGCGATGACGCGCCGCGCGCCGACCGCGGTGATCATTCCCGCCGACCTGCAGGAGGAGCCCTACGAGCCGCCGACGCACGAATTCAAGCAGGTCCCGTCGAGCCCGCCCGGTCCGATCCGGTCGACGGTGATGCCGCCGTCCGACGAGATCCGCCGCGCCGCGGAGATCGTCGACGCCGGATCCAAGGTGGCGATCCTGGTCGGCCAGGGCGCCCGCGGGGCGGCGGCCGAGATCGCCGAGCTGGCCGGCCGCACCGGCGCCGGCGTGGCCAAGGCGCTGCTGGGCATGGATGTGCTGCCCGACGATCTGCCGTACGTCACCGGCCCGATCGGACTGCTCGGCAGCCGCCCCAGCTACGAGCTGATGCGCGATTGCGACACCCTGCTCATCATCGGCTCGAACTTCCCGTACTCACAGTTCCTGCCCGATTTCCGGCAGGCCCGGGCGGTGCAGATCGATATCGATGGCACCTTCATAGGGATGCGCTACCCGACCGAGGTGAATCTGGTCGGTGACGCCAAGACCACTGTCGCCGAATTGAATTCGATGGTCCGGCGCAAGGAGGACCGGTCCTGGCGGGAGACGATCGAGGACAATGTGGCGCGCTGGTGGCAGGTCGTGGAGCGGCAGTCGATGCTGGCGGCCGACCCGGTCAATCCGATGCGGGTGGTGTGGGAGCTGTCGCGGCGGGTCCCCGAGAACGCGATAGTCACCGCCGATTCCGGCTCGTCCACCAACTGGTACGCCCGGTGCCTGCGGATGCGCGGGGATATGCGCGGGTCGCTGTCGGGCACGCTGGCCACGATGGGCCCGGGCGTCCCGTATGCGATCGGGGCGAAGTTCGCCCATCCCGACCGCCCGGCGATCGCACTGGTCGGCGACGGCGCCATGCAGATGAACGGCATGGGGGAGCTGCTCACCGTGGCCCGCTACCGGCAGCGGTGGCCGGATCCGCGGCTGGTCGTCTGCGTCTTCCACAACAACGACCTCAACCAGGTCACCTGGGAGCTGCGCGCGATGGGCGGGGCGCCGAAATTCGAAGAGTCCCAGGACCTTCCGGACGTCTCGTACGCCGATATGGCGCGCTGCGCCGGATGGTCCGCCCTCGCCGTCGACGATCCGGACGAACTCGGTCCCGCCTGGGACCGCGCCCTGAGCGCCGACGAGCCCGTGCTGCTCGACGTTCGCTGCGATCCGGAGATGCCGCCGATCCCGCCGCACGCGACCTGGGAGCAGATGAAGGACACCGCCGAGGCGCTGCTGCGAGGCGACCCCGAGGCCCGGCATCTGGTCTTGCAAGGGGCGAAAACCAAGGCGCAGGAGTTCCTGCCGTGACGGAGTCGTTCCTGCCGTGGCGGGATCCTCACAGCGGGCCCGGCCCCGCTGTGAGTGTGAGGTAACGCACAGGTGCTGACCGAAAAACCGCCGCGACCGGCAACTAACGTCCGCGAAACCGCTCGGTGCTGTCCTGTGAACCATGGGTATCACATCATGGTTCAAATCCGGTAAGGCCGAGTCGGCGGCGGCCGCCGTCGCCGAGCCCGGCACCATCTACGACCAGATCGGTGGCCACGAGGCGATCGAGGCGGTGGTCGAGGACTTCTACGTCCGGGTGCTCGCGGACGCGCAGCTGGCGCCGTTCTTCAGCGGCACCAACATGTCCCGGTTGAAGGGCCGCCAGGTGGAGTTCTTCGCCGCGGCACTCGGCGGTCCCGAGCCGTATACCGGTGCCCCGATGAAACAAGTTCATCAGGGCCGGGGAATCACCATGGACCATTTCAATCTGGTCGCCGGGCATCTCACCAATGCGCTGACCGATGCCGGTGTGCCCCCAGAACTGGTGGCACAGATTATTGCGGCAATTGCGCCGCTGGCCGACGACATCGCCTCGGGAAGCTGATAATCGGACCGCCGATTCGGACAAATCGATACGTTGCCACGGAGTTCTCCACAGCCCGGTCCGTGGCACATCGATGCAGGTCGGAAAGGATTCGGTAGGACGGAGGCGGAGCCCGGCCGACTCGCCTTCCGGTTCGTCTGATATGGGATCGTGATGTCACCTTTGATTTCCGCTCCGGACCGGCCGCACTCCTGCCGCGCTGCCGCGGAGTGGTTTTCGCCGCAGTGCGGCTTCCGCATGAAAGGGGTAGGGTCGAGCGCCCACTTATTTCGAAGGGAGTGCTGTCCTGAGCGCGCGATTGGTTTCTGTTGTCGTCCCGGCTCATGTCACCTCGATCGAGAGCAGGAAGCTGCTCGACGTCGAACTCGATGCCCTTGCCGGACAGGATCATTCCGGCAGCTTCGAGGTGATCGTCGCTGACAACGACTCCCCGGTCGGGCTGCGCGAGCACATCGAGGGTCATTCGCTACGAGACCGCCTGAACCTCCGGTACGTCGATGCGTCCGGAGCGCGGGGCGCGGCGCATGCCCGCAACGTCGGCGCCGAGCAGGCGAGCGGCGAGATCCTGCTGTTCTGCGACCATGACGACTGGGTGTATCCGGAGTGGATGCGCCGCCTGATCGCCTTTCTGGAGACCGGATACGACCTGGTGAGTTCGGCCGTCGAGGGCCGCACGCTCAACAGGCACAACCCGCGCAAGGTCGCGGAGGTCCCCCCGCCCGAGTCCTTCCAGCCGGCGGGCGTGGCGGTGCCGGTGGTGGTCGCGGGGAGCATGGCCTGCCGCGCCGAGGTCTATCGGAAGACCGGCGGCCTGGACGAGACCTACCCCGCCAACGAGGATGTCGAATTCGGCTGGCGCGTACACCGTCAGGGTTACCGCGTCGGCTATCTGCCCGCCGCCCTGGTCGCCTACCGCTACCGCCGCGGCTTCCGCGCCGGCCTGCGCCAGGGCCGCCCCCGCGGCCGCGGCCTGGCCCGCCTGCACGCCGACTACCCCGGCAACGGCCTCCCCGAAATCCACCTGCCGATACTCCTGCGCGACCTCATGGGCCTGACGGTCGCCCGCGGCCTCACCGGCGAGGAACGAGGGCTCCTGATGGGCATTCTGCTGGGCCAGCTGACCGGCGGCCTGCGCCATCGAACCCTCCACTGGCGCTAGGCAATTCGCGTTCCGCGTGCCGGTCGGCAGCGTCTCGTCACGACCGGGTTCGAGAGGGTCGTGCTCGTTTCGGCCTCTCGGTTCCGTTCGGCCGGTTGATCATCGAGCGGAAGGTCTCGACGGTGTCCAGGACCGCGAGCCGGCACTATGGACAGAATGAACCGCCCCGAAGCGTGGAGAGTGTGGGAGTCACTGGTTCGGGGCGGTTCCGGTGGATCTTCCGGGCGGGTGAAGATCCGAATCGAGCCTACGATGATCACGATCGGTAATGAAGTGCTGTGAGGGCCATTTCATCAGCGGGTAACATCCGAAACGGCCTGGTAAGCAATGGTTTCGCGGTCACCGGGCGGTCAGCGGTCGACCGTCGCCTTGTCGACGCGGCGGCGCAGCACATGGGCGAACAGCGCGCATCCGGCGACCATCGTGAGGGCGGCCCATCCCGGGACCACGGAGGCGTGGCCGTCGTATTCGCACACCACGCCGGCGCCCGGCTGGGCGACCTCGGTGCACGCGCCGAAGCTCAGGGTGGTGCGCAAAGCGAGCACCGCGGACGGGCCGATGACGAGCGCGGCACCGAGTACGCGGGCCGAGGCGCGGCGCGGCACGGTCGAACCGAGACCGAAGCCGATGACGACCGCGAGTATCAGGTTGGTGACATTGTCGACCGGTCTGCTGCCGTTGCGCAGATACCCCAGCACGATCGAGCAGAGCGCCAGGACCGCGAACGCGCCGAACGCGACATCCGGTCTCGGCCATCGCATTCCGGCCGCGAGCCCCGCGCCGGTCAGCAGCACGAACAGCGGCACCGACCAGACCGGCAGCGTCGCCGCGATCGTCGCGTTGCCCGCGGCCGTGACGGCGACGGCCATCAGCACGAACTCGCCGTCCCGGCCGGGCAGCAGCAGTGCGGCGCCGCCGGTGACCAGTGTCGAGAGGGCGACCGCGGCGACGATCATGGCCGTGCCGCCCTCGCCGTTGGTCACCCAGTTCGTCGTCAGCAGCCCGGTGGCCAGCAACAACAGGCCGGCCACGATCGGCGCCAGCGGCAGCTCCACCGTCATCCGCACCGTCGAGACGCTGCGGCGGTTGAGGTAGGTGCTGATCGCGACCAGCACGAGCGCCACGACGATCAACCAGACCGGCGGCGAGTCGGAGGCGACGGCCCAGCCCGGCCGCAACGGGTCGCTCTCGGCCTGCTGCGGCGTCGGCAGGGCCACGGCGACGGAGACGCTGGCGACCATCCCGAGAATCCAGCCGGCGGTCGGCGCCGCGAACCTGGCCACGGCCGCGCCGACACCGCCGAGCAGAATCCCGCCGACCACCGTGCCGAGGAAATTCATGGTGGTCAGGGTCGTCGCCGGGTGCGGGGAGCGGCCGAGCAGATGGCCGGCGGCGATCACGGCCGCGGCACCGAACGCCGTGCACCACGACACCAGCTCGCTGCCCGCGGCGGTGAGCACGGTGGCGATGACGACCGCCACGATCGCGCCCGCGGCCACGGCGGTGGGCTGATTGTGGGCGAGCAGATTCAGCTGCAGGGGCGACGAATCGCTGGTCCACCGGAAGTCGATGGGTACGGCCAGCGACAGTCCGGCAACGAGGGTTGCCAGGAATGCCGTGACGGTGTCCACTCCCGTGTGGATGCGTCGCACTCGGCCAAAGTAGCCGCATAGGGGCAGATCGGCCGGTTGAAACGCCGATCAGCGCACGGTTGCCGGTGGTGCCGCGTCCGGGCTGCGGTCAGCTCGCGGCGGCGCGGATCGTCTCTTTCAGCGAACCGAGGGTGGCGACGACGGCGGTCGGCTCGTACCCGCAGTGCGCCATGCAGTTCGCGCAGCGCGGATCGTTGCCGCGGCCGAAGCTCGACCAGTCGGTGTCGTCGATCAGTTCCCGGTAGCTCTGGGCGTAGCCGTCGTCGAGCAGGTAGCAGGGCCGCTGCCAGCCCTTCAGCGAATACGACGGGATGGCCCAGGCGGTGCAGTCGAAATCGACCTTGCCCTCCAGGAAGTCCAGATACAGCGGGGAGTGGTTGAGCCGCCACTTCTTGCGCCGGCCGTTCGCGAACGCCTTGGCGAACAGCTGATGGGTCTGCTGGACGCCGAGCCAGTGCTCCTGGTCCGGGGCCTTCTCGTAGGCGTAGCCGGGCGCGATCTGCATGTGATCGATCTCGAGCTCGTCGTTGAGATAGTCGAGCACGTCGATGACATCCTGCGGCGAATCCAGGTCGTAGAACGTCGTATTGGTCATCACCCGGAATCCCGCCGCCTTGACCTGCCGGATGGCATCCACGGCCTGATCGAAGACGCCGTCCTTGCAGACCGAGGCGTCGTGCCGCTCGCGCAGGCCGTCGAGGTGCACCATCCACGCGAAGTTCCGGTGCGGCGTGAACTTGTGCAGGTGCTTGGGCAGCAGCACCGCGTTGGTGCACAGGAACACGATCTTGTTGCGGTCCAGCAGCTGTCGCACGATCTCGTCGATCTGCGGGTGCATCAGCGGTTCGCCGCCGGCGATGGAGACCATCGGCGCGCCGCACTCCTCGATCGCGCCGACCGCCTGCTCCACCGGCATCCGCTGCTTGAGCATGTCGTGCGGGTGCTGGATCTTGCCGCAGCCCGCGCATTTCAGGTTGCAGGCGAACAGCGGCTCCAGTTCGACCAGGATGGGGAACTTCTCCCGGCGCAGCAGCTTCTGCTTCGCGAGATAGGTTCCCAGACGCAGGGATTGACGTAAGGGCATGCCCATTCAACTCACCTCCCGAGGGTGGAACGAAAGTTCATCGGTGACCGTGGCCTCGCGTGCCCGGACCGGTCCCAGGCCGGACAGGGCGTCGAGCAGGTCGGATGTCAGGGACGGCGGCACGGTCGGCGTGACCGAGACCGCGATGCGCCGGGCGGCCGCGAGCAGCCCCAGGTCGACCTCGTCGACCCGGTGCACCGCCTGCACCGGAATGCCCTGGCCGGCAGCGGCTTCCGTCAGGGCCGTAGCCGGGGAGCCGAGCGCCAGGACGAGATCGATACGGGACGAGAGGTCCGGCGGATCCGAGTCGGTGGCCGACGGCCCGGCCAGCAGTACCTCCCGCTCGCCGAGCGCGGCCGACCACTGATCGAGAACCGGTGCGGCACAGCGCAATGCGTGCAGCGCCCGGATTCCGCGCAGCACGGTCCCGGGATGGACCAGCGGCGCGTCCCGGGTGTCCACGATGGCCCGGATGACCACCGTGCGGCCGTCCGGGACCGCATCGGCCAGGAATGCCGACTCGGTGTCGACGGCCAGCGCGCCGGTGGCCGCCAGGCGATCGCGGGCCGGGCCGTCGACGATGTGCTCCGCGGAGAAGATCGGGCCGAGGTGCACGCGCAGGCCGAGGCGCCGCAGCGCCGAGTAGAGCAGCGGCGCCGCATTGCTCGGCAGCACCGTCCCGGCGCGGCGGATCTGCTGTGCGACAACCAGATCCCCGGGACGCAGCGACGGATCCAGCGCACCGGCCACCCCGGCGACGGCGATCGCGCCCGCCGGGGTGTCGAGCCGCTGGGTGGGGCCGCGGCCGGTGCGCACCGTGTGGGCGGTGGTCGCGCCCCGCAGTGCCGCCCGCTCGCTTCGCAGTGGGGCGCAAACGGTTCCGGGTAGCATCGCTCAGCCGCCCCGGTGCCCGTTGCGGGCCGGCTCCGCCGCCCGCAGGTACCGCCCGAGCGCCCAGATCGGGAACACGATGCGATACAGGTGGTAGTTGATGTAGAAGTCGCCGGGGAAGCCGGTGCCGGTGAACAGGTCCTCGTCCCAGCCGCCGTCGGGGCGCTGCGTGCCGATCAGCCAACCGATCCCGCGCTCGACCGCGGGGGAGTGCTGCTCGCCCGCCGCCAGCAGGGCCAGCAGCGCCCAGGCGGTCTGCGAGGCGGTCGACTCGCCGTGCCCGATCCAGGCCGGATCGCGGTAGGAGCGCAGATCCTCGCCCCAGCCGCCGTCCTCGTTCTGGTGCGCTCGCAGCCACCGCACGGCCGACCGGATCGGGCGCGATCGCGGATCCTCCCCGGCGGCCACGAGGGCGGGCACGACCGCGCCGGTGCCGTAGATGTGGTTGGCCCCCCAGCGGCCGTACCAGGAACCGTCGCGTTCCTGATGGTCGAGCAGCCAGCGCACGCCGCGCCGGCACCGCTCGTCGGATCCGCGTCCCAGCTCCGCCAGCATCTCCACCACGTGCGCGGTGACGTCGGCCGACGGCGGGTCGGTGACGGCGCCGAAATCGCAGAACGGGAGCTTGGCCGGCAGCGCCGACGTGTTGTCGGCGTCGAAGGCGCCCCAGCCGCCGTCGGCCGACTGCATGCCCACCGTCCAATCGGTGCCGCGCCGGATCGCGGCCCGCAGCCGCTCCGGGTCCGGATGCGAAACCCGGTGCAGCGCAAGGATGATCAGCGCACTGTCGTCGGTGTCCGGATAACAGTCGTTGGCGAACTCGAAGGCCCAGCCGCCGGGCGCCAGGTCGGGGCGGCGGACCTGCCAGTCGCCGCCGGCGGTGATCTGCTCGCCCAGCAGCCAGTCGGTGGCGCGCAGCACCGCCGGATCGTCGCCGGGCGCCCCGGCCTCCAGCAGCGCGGCGGTCGCCAGCGCGGTATCCCACACCGGCGACTGGCACGCCTCCAGCCGGCGCAGCTCGCCGGCGGGCGTGTGCTCGTGGACCACGAATCCCTCGAGGCCCTCCAGCCCGGCCCGCATCGCCGGATGGTCCACGGAGTAGCCCAGCAGATGCAGGGCGAGCAGCGAATACACCCATGGCGGCTGGATTCCGCCCCACCCGCCGTCGGCCTCCTGGCGAGCCAGGATCCACTCCGCCGCCTGCCGCATCGCCATCTCGCGGACCCAGCCGAGCGGGCGCCGGGCGTAGGTGTGCAGCACGGTGTCCAGCCGCTGGAACATGCCCGCGATGCTGACGATCGAATTCCGCCGCGGGGCAGGGGATCCGGTGCGCAGCTCGTCGATGCCGAACGACAGCGGGCGCACCGGGCGCAGGGTGGCGACCACCGTCAGCGGCACCACCGTCTGCCGCGCCCAGCAGCCCCAGTCGTAGATGTTCAGCGGGAACCAGGACGGCAGGAAGATGAGTTCCGGTGGCAGATTGGGCAGATCGTCCCAGGGCCACAATCCGAACAGCGCCAGCCAGATTCGGGTGAACACCCGGGTGCCCTCGATGCCGCCGCCGGTGCGCACGAACTTCGCGGCGGCCCGCATGTGCGGCTCGTCCGCGCCGTCGCCGGCCAGCCGCAGCGCCACCCATGCCTCCGCGGTGGTGGACAGGTCGCCGGGGCCGCCGTGGAAGGTTGCCCAGGTGCCGTCGGCCCGCTGCTGGGACCGGATCCAGCGGGCGGCGGGTTCGGTCACCTCCGGGGTGGCGATGCCCAGGAACGCCCGCAGCAGCAGATCCTCGGCGTCCATCGTCACATTGGTGGCCAGTTCGCCCTTCCACCAGCCCGTGTCGTCCTGCAGTGCGCGAAGGTGCACCTGCGCCGTCCGCAGCGCATCGCGGACGAGAGCGGGATCGGCTGTCGCCCTTGCGGTCTCGCTCGTGCCGGAATCGATCACAGTCATACTCACGCACTCCGTTCGATGATGAACCTCGCGAGGTCGGTCAGTTCGCCGCGGCATTCGGGGGGCATCGGCACCGGGGCCAGCGACTCCTCGGCCAGCGCGACCCGGCGCTGCGCCTCCGTCCGCGCCCAGCGCCGCCCGCCGGCCCGGTCGACGAGTTCGGCCGCGCCCCGCAACTCGTCCTCGTCCGGTGTGTCGGGCCGGGCCAGCCACCGTGCCAGTTCGCGTCCCGCCGATCCGCCGGCCTCCAGCGCCCAGACCACCGGCAGCGACTTCTTGCGGGAACGCAGATCCGACCAGACCGGCTTGCCGGTCACCTCCGGTTGCCCCCATATCCCGAGTAGGTCGTCGACCAGCTGAAATGCCAGGCCGACGTGATGGCCGTAGCTCTGCATCGCCGAGACGGTGCGGTCCGGCGCACCCGCCAGCAGCGCGCCGACCCCCGCGCTCGCCGCCAGCAGCGCGGCGGTCTTCCCCGTCGCCATCCGGACGCATTCGGCCAGGCTCACGTCGTCGCGGTGCTCGAAGTCGACGTCGGCGGCCTGCCCCCGGATCAGCTCGGTGGTCGCGGTGGCGATGATCTTGGCGGACGGAATCGCCTGCGGCGAACCGGAATCCAGCAGGACCTCGTGGGCCAGCGACAGCATCGCGTCGCCCGTCAGCACCGCCACCGCATCGCCCCAGACCGCCCACACCGTCGGCCGGTGCCTGCGGGTGGCGTCGCGGTCCATCAGGTCGTCGTGCACAAGGGAGAAGTTGTGCACCAGCTCCACCGCCACCGCGCCCGGTAGCGCGGCGGCACCGCCGCCGCCCACCGCCCGCGCGGCGAGCAGCGCCAGCCGGGAACGAATGGATTTGCCGCCGTTGCCCCGTACGGGGCGCCCGTGCTCATCGCACCATCCGAAGTGGTACGCGACCACGGGACGGATCGTGTCGTCGAGCCGGTTCACCGCATCGCGTAATGCTTCCCGCACCGCGTCGCTTCCGGTGTCGACGGCCGACAGGGTCGTTGTAGTCACCGAATCACCTCCCATTCGGGTGTACGGGTGTTGTTGTCCGAAACAAGTTCTGCCACAGCGGATTCGCCGCTGCGGACGGCGCCCTCCATGGTCGCGGGCCAGCCGGTGGCGGTCCACGCGCCCGCGAGATACAGGCCCGGCAGCGCGGTGCGGGCGCCCGGGCGCAGGCGCGCGCAGCCCGGGGCCGGGCGGAAGGTGGCGTGCCGTTCCCGGGTGACGAAGAAATCGCGCAGCCGGGCCGTCCCGGTCGCGGGCAGCAGCTCCCGCAGCGCGGGCAGGAAACGCTCGCGCAGCTCGGCGGTGGGCAGGTCGACGAGATCGTCGGCGGCCGAGACCGATACCGCGAGATACTGTCCGCCGGAGGCGTCGTGGTCACCGAGCCCCGAGGCCGGGGTGCGGTCGAACACCCACTGCGCATCCGTCCCGAGACCGGCCACGAACGGGGTGTTCATCACCTTCCGGTCGTAGACGGCGTGCACGTTGATGATCGGCGCGCTGCCCAGCGCCGCGGCCCAGCCGGCCGGCAGATCCATCGCACCCGGCGGCAGCAGCGCGGACGCCGGGCCGGGCGGAACGGCGAGTACCAGAGCGTCCACGTCCACGCCGTCGCCGTCGGCGCGAATCGTCCAGCCGTCCGGATTCCGCTGTACCGCGGATACTTTCGTGCGGGTCAGCACGGTCGCCCCGGCGGCCGCCAGCGCCTTCTCGGCCGATTCCCCGTGCAACCGGCCCAGCGGCACCCGCGCCCAGCCGATATCGGCGGCATCGGACCGGGTGAGCAGGCCGATCTGAAAGACCGTGGCGGCCAGCGCCAGCGAGACGTCGTCGGCGCGGGCGTTCAGGGTGGCGATGCCGACCAGATCCCACAGACTCTCGACGGCGTCGCGGTCCTGCCCGTGCGCACGCAGCCACTCGCCGAAACTCGCGGCGTCACTGCGCGGATCGCCGGGGTCCACGGCGCGCAGGGCCAGTGCGGCGCGGACGAAACGCGCGCGGGCGGCCGATGACAACCAGGGATATCGTGCCAGTGCCCAGCTCAGATGCAGCGGCGCGGGCAGCGGGAGCCGCCGCAGCCTGCCCGCTCCGGTGGCGCCGCCGGGCAGCGGGCCGCGCACCGGGATATCCAGGCGCGCTTGCAGATTCACGTCGTCCTCGACATCGAGCCGGGCCAGCAGCGCGCGGTAGCGGTCGCAGCAGCGCAGGAACACGTGCTGGCCGTTGTCCACCCGCAGCCCGCCGCGGTCGAACGAGTAGGTCAATCCGCCCAGCCAGGGCCGGGATTCGAACAGTGTCACCCGGTGTCCGGCGTCGGCGCAGCCCAGCGCCGCGGTGATACCCGCGAGGCCGCCGCCGACCACCGCGACGCGGGCGGTCACGGCGTGCTCCGCGACGTTCTGGTCGCCGAGGACCGCAGCAGCGCGCCGGAGGCCACCCGGGCCTTCTCCCAGCCCGACAGCGACAGCCGCCGGTCGTACACCGCCGCCGGATTCGCCCGGATCCGGGTGTTGAGCTGGCGGTAGATGCCCGCCATGGCGGCGCAGCACGCGGCGCTGCGGCTGTCGAGTTCGGGGAGCAGCCGCAGCCCGAGGCAGTACCAGTTCTCGGCGCGCTCGGTGGCGTCGCGGATCAGCGCCGCGAGCCGCCCGTCCGGATCGCTCAGCGCGCCGGTGTCGTCGAATTCCAGCCGCACGCCGTACCGGTCGAGTTCGTCGCGGGGCAGGTAGATCCGGCCGTTGCCCAGATCCTCCCGGATATCGCGCAGAATGTTGGTCTGCTGCAGGGCAATTCCCAGCTGGTCGGCGAACAGCGGTGCGCGCGGGTCGGTCCCGGCGCCGAAGATCGACAGGCACAACCGGCCCACCGCACCCGCGACACACCGGCAGTACGTGGTCAGTTCGCCGAAGTCGGCGTAATCGATGCCGTCGACGTCCCTCTGCACGCCGTCGATCAGTTCGCCGAATGCCGACAGCGGCACCGGATAGCGGCGCGCCGCATCGGCCACCGCCCGCAACACCGGATCGTCCTCGCCGCCCGGGTCGTCGAGGGACTTGCGCAGCCCGGTCAGCGCCTCGGTCTTGGCCGCCGGTGCCAGGTCGCCGTCGCCGATGTCATCGATCCGGCGCGCCAGGGCGTACAGCGCGCACAGCGCGGATCGCTTGTCCGGGGGGAGTAGTCGTATGCCGTAGTAGAAGTTCTTGGCCTCGGTGCGGGTGATCCGTTCGCAGGCGGCGTAGTCCTCGGAGACCGCCGGGAGCACGGTCGTCATCGCGGCACCACCGCCGCCCGGCCGAGCAGCGTCACCATCGAGCGCACGGTGTCGACGTGCTTGGGCTTGGCCTCCCGCGCCCAGACGTCGCCGCCGGCCGCCCGCAGCGCCCGCGCCGTCGCATAGCCGCCCCCGACGTATCCGGCCACCGCCATCCGCGCCCACCCCGTGAGCCGGGCGACCAGTGCGGCGCCCTCGTCGAGCAGGTCGGCGGCCCGGTCCACCTGCCGCAACACCACCGAACGGCACCCGGGTTCGGCGGGTCCGCCGGTCGCCAGTTGTTCGGTGCGCACCCCGAACTCGGTCAGGTCCTGTTGCGGCAGATAGACGCGCCCGGCCCGGTAGTCCTCGGCGACGTCCTGGCAGTGTTCGAGCACCTGCAGCGCCGTGCACACCCGGTCCGACAGCGCGATCGTCTCGGGCGTGGCCTGACCGAACACCGCGAGCACCAGCCGCCCGACCGGATCGGCCGACAGCCGGCAGTACCCGAGCAGATCCTCGAACGTCGCGTACCGGGTGACCCGCTGATCGACCAGATTCGCCTCGATCAGGCGCTGGAACGGTTCCTGGTCCAGCGCGCAGGCGGAGACCGTCGGCGCCAGCGCCGCGAATACCGGCTCGGCCGGCGAGCCGCCGCTCCACACCAGCGCCAGGTCCGCGCGCAACGCCAGCAGCCGTGCCGTGCGGTCGCCCGGCGCCTTGTCGCCGACGTCGTCGATCAGGCGGGCCGTGGCGTACACCGCGTGCAGGTGTTCGCGTTGGTCGCGGGGCAGCCAGCGCAGCGCGACCGGGAAGTTTTCGTCCCGCTCCTGGGCCCGCAAGCGACGGGGCCCCGCTGTCGCTGCGTCCATGGTTCGATAGTGAGCGCTACGTCACACGCAAATCTTCAACCTGCATGGTGATTTCGGTCGGTCGTTTTTGTCACGGCGCGATAATCGAGGCCGGAGGTAGTCGAATGAGCGTCTCCGATGAAGAACTACAGGTTAAACCCGACGCGATCGAGCGGCTGGCGTCCGAACTCGATGCTAGAATGCCCGCTCTACTCTACGAGGTGCGCGACGCCCTCGCCGCCGAATGGCCCGACTACGCGAGCTTCCTCGACCAGCACCACCCCGACGTCGCCGAGGCGGGTGTGCTGTTCGTGCACAGCCTGCTCGAGATGGCCGAGCACGGCCCCGGGCCGCAGGCCCGCGACGGTGAGTACACTCGCGCCCGGCTCATCTTCGAGCAGATCGGGCGGCGGCACTTCGCGGACGGCACGGAGCTGTCCTACCTGCTCACCGCGTATCAGGTCGGGGCGCGGGTGGCATGGCACCACGTCGCGGCGACGGCGCTGGAGCTCGAGCTCGAGCCGCATGTGCTGGCGGCGCTGGCCGAGGCGGTGTTCGTCTTCGTCGACCAGTTCTCCACGGCCTCGGCGCACGGGTACGTGCTGGAGCAGTCGGCCGCCAGCGCCGCCCGCGAGCGGCTCCGGGAGGAACTGGCCGAACTGCTGTTGTCCGGCCGGTCGGACACCGTCGGCCTGCGCGCGGCGGCGGCCCGGGCCAGCTGGCCGTTGCCCGAGGACACCGCGGTCGTGCTCGCCGATCCGGAGGACACCGAGGCGCGCACCGCCCTGGATCGGATCGGGTTCAACGCGTTGCCGATCCGGCGTTCCGATGCGGTCGGGCTGATCGTGCCGCATGCCGGTCGGGGCGGCCAGCTGCACCGGTTGACCACCGGGCTGCACGGGCTGGCCGTCGTCATCGGCGGTCCGCTCACGCTCGATGTGCTGCCCGCGGGGATGCGGATCGCGCAGACGGCCCTGCGGTTGCGGCGCAGCGGCGTGCTCGCCGGCAGCCCGGTCCTGGTCGGCGATCAACTCGACACCATCATCGCGAACCGGGACGAATGGCTGCTGTCGGTGCTGAAGGACCGGGTGCTGGAGCCGCTGCGCGAGGTGCCGGCGGGAACGCGGGACCGCCTGATCGAGACGTTGCGCAGCTGGCTGTGGCATATGGGCGACCGGCACGAGATAGCGCACGAACTGCACATCCATCCGCAGACCGTGCGCTACCGGATGACCCGGCTCCGGGAGCTGTACGGCGACCGGCTCGACGAGCCGCGCGAGCGTGCCCGGTTGTTCCTGGCACTGATCTGGGACGAACCACACGAGCCATCGGAGTGATCGGACGAATGCCGTGGCCGCACTAGATCAGGGGTGCGGCGACGGCGATCACGGCCGCCACGATCATGACGGTGACGATCGCGGCCGTCGTCATCGCGATCACCCGGGCGCCGTGGCCCCAATGCCCGTGTCGCAGTGAGCGATTGCGCAGATAGCTCATGGCCGCGACGATCACCAGCACCAGTGCGGCCGCCAGCGCCGCTGTCACCGCGGCGGCCCGCTCGGCGACGACGGCCTCGTGCGTGAACAGCGCCGCGGTGGCCGCGGTGCCGACCGCGGTACGGCGCCAGGCCAGCGCGGTGCGTTCGGCGGCGAGCGTCGGCGCCGTCACCGCAGCACCGCCACCGCGGCGAGCACGGAGATCACCGCGATGCCCGCGGCCAGCAGCGGCACCATCACGGAGTGCGCGAGCGGCTCGCCGCGCCGCATCCGCCGCTGCACGTCCCGCCAGTGCGTGTAGGCGCCCACGCAGATCATCACCGCCAGCACGATGCAGCTCAGCGCCAGCGCCCGCCGCAGCGCGGCGTGGTGGAACGACTGCGCCAGGGTGTGCACGGCGACGCCGCCGGCGAGCAGGCCCAGGGCGGTCCGGATCCAGGCCAGGTAGGTCCGCTCGTTGGCGAGCGTGAAGCGGTAGTCGGGCTCGCTCTCCTCGCGATCGGTCTCGTCGGCCGTCATGGGACCCGAGTCTGCCGGTCGGTGCGCAGGCCGGCGAGGGTGACCTCGATCAACCGCCCGGCGGCCTCCGGCGCTGTCTCGCAGGCCGCGCCGATGCCGTGGCCCAGCCGCAGCAGATCGCGCGGCTCGATGTCGGCGCGGATCAGGCCGGTCTCCTGCACCGGCCGCAGCACCGCGCCCGCGGCGTCGGTGATCAGGCCCGAGCACAGCGTGAAGGTCTCGGAACTGCGGTCGATCGCCGCCTTCAGGGTGGCCGCCAGGCTGCGCTTGTCCATCACGAAATCGACCTGTGCACGGAACCACTGGTCGAGAGCCTCGGCGGGAGAAAGTGTTTCGATGAGTTCGTAAGCGCGGGCGGCCAGCGCCTCGATCCTCGACCGGTAGACGGCCTCGATCAGCGCGTCCCGGTTCGGGAAGTGGCGGTAGAGCGTGCCCGGGCCGACGCCGGCGCGGCGCCCGATCTCGTCCAGCGGGGCCTCGGGACCGTGCTCGGCGAACGCCTCGCGGGCGCATTCGACGATGCGCTCGTAGTTGCGGCGTGCGTCGGCGCGCATCGGTCGTGCCGTCGGCGACGTTGTCGGCGGTACGTCCACGGTCCCTCCCATGAGAACGGACGAACTCCGCTCGGCTCGGACAAGCGGAGATATTCTCCACATGTTAATCGCAACGTCTCCCGTCGTGTTTGCCCGTCTTCGATGCGGCGTTCCCGCACCGTTAAGCTGCTGCTGCTATGGCCCTGAGCGCGACCGTGTACACCTTCTCCGTCCAGCTGGCCCTCGTGGACCGCGACGTCTACCGGGAGGTGGAGCTGCGGGTGGCGCGGCATCCGTCGGAAACGGCCGAGTTCATGCTGACCCGGCTGATGGCCTACTGCCTCGAGTACCGGGAGGGTATCGCGTTCAGCGACGGCGGCGTGTCGTCCACGGCCGAACCCGCGGTGCTGGCCCGCGACCTCACCGGGCGCCGCACCGCCTGGATCGAGGTCGGTGCGCCCGATGCCGAGCGGGTGCACCGCGGCAGCAGATCGACCGAGCAGGTCGCCATCTACACCCATCGTGAGCCCGCCAAGGTGCTGGCGCAGTTGGCCGGCAAACGCATTCATCGCGCCGAGTCGATCCCGCTGTACTCCTTCGACCCCGGCTTCGTGGAATCCGCCGCGGCGGCGATCGAACGCCGCAATGCCGTCACCGTATCGGTCACCGAGGGGCAGCTGTATCTGGATCTCAACGGTACGAACCTCGATACCGCGATCCACGAGCACCGGCTCGGGTGATCGCCCGGCTACTTTCGGGCGTAACTGCGGAACACGTAGGAATCCCGGCCGTTGGCCGAGCGCTGCACCCCGGTGGTGAACGCCATGATGAACTCGCCGGTGATCTCCGGCGCGTACACGTCGCCGGCCACGTCGGTGCTCACCTCGGTCAGCGAGATGACCGTCGCGTACGGCATGGCCGCGCGGAGGGTTTCGCCGCCGCCGATCACCCACACCTCCTCCGGATCGGTCAGCGACAGCGCCTCCTCGATGGATCCTGCCCGCTCGGCACCGGCGGCGTACCACTGCGGATCGCGGGTGACGACAATATTGCGCTGCTCCGGCCGGGCGCGGGCCTGCTCGGGCAGCGCGTCCCAGGTCCGGCGTCCCATGATGACCGTGTGCCCGGTGATCACTTCCTGGAAATGCTCGAGATCCTCCGGGATGTGCCACGGTACGGTGCCCTTCGCCCCGATGACGCGGTCGCGGGTCTGCGCCCAGATCAGCCCGACGGTCCGCTTGCCGGTAGGGGTCGTCGCTGAACTCACCAGACCAGGATAGCCATCGCTACAGGCAGGACAGTTATTGACTGGCAATCATTTCTGCGGGGTGGAGAAGGCATCTCTGTGGGTTGGCGAACGCCGCCGCGGGCATCGGCGGTCGGGCCTCGACCGGTCGGCGATCATGGTCCTGGCTACGCTGGTTCGATGCCGGCCGGCGCAGTGGCCGCGCGGCCGATCGGTGGGCGGGCCGGTTCCGGCCGGGCGGGCGGCGGGCGCCGGAATTCGAAGGGAGTGTCGGGTGAGCGCCGAAAAACCTGTGCGCGCAGTGATTTTCGATATGGACGGGTTGCTGCTGGACTCCGAGCGGCTGGCGCTCGAATCACTGATCGGCACGGGGAAGGAGTTCGGTTACGAGCTGTCGCCGGAGTTCTGCTGCGGCATGATCGGGCAACCGGCCGACCGCAGCCGCGAACTCGTCGCCGCCGCATACGGTCCCGGCTTTCCGGTCGACGACTTCTTCGCCCGGCACGAGGCCACCCTCGGTCGTTTCGTCGACGCCGGGCGGCTGGGTCTCGAGCCGGGCGTGCCGGAACTACTGGACGCGCTGGACGCCGGGGCGATCGCGCGGGCGATCGCGACGTCGTCCAGCCGCGATCGGACCGACCATCACCTGCGGGCGGCCGGGATCGCCGGGCGATTCGACGCGGTGGTGACCCGCCAGGACGTGCGCCGGGGCAAGCCGCATCCGGAGCCGTATCTGACCGCGACCGCCGCGCTCGGCGCCGACCCGGAACATACTCTCGCGCTGGAGGATTCGCCCAACGGTCTGCGCTCGGCGCACGGCGCGGGCCTGCGTTGCCTGCTGATCCCGGACCTGGTCGAACCCACCGAGGAAACCCGGCGGTTGGCGCACCGGGTGTACCCGGATCTGTTCCGGGCGATGGCCTACATCACGGCGGCGAACACCGCGGCCACCGCCGCCGAAGGCGCGTGACCCTCGAAACGACAGCCGCGCATAGCTCTCCCCGGCCGGGGTATGCCCGACCTTGACCGACTCTTTGTCGCGAGGAGAGTGCGCATGCGAGCCATAGCTGACACCTGGCAGCGGATCACGGCCCTGGCCCGGCGGGTTCTCGGCCGCGAGCGCCCCCGCACGCTCGTCCCCGTCTCGTCCCACGGCGCTGATCGCCCGACATCCCGTGGTGCGCGTTCCGGGGTGTCTCGTCGTGGGCGTTCCCCTCTGCGGTTGGTCTCGCCGCCGGACGTCGATCTGGGTGACGAGCACAGCTCCCTCACCACCGAGCGCCCGGGCCGGTCCGGCGGCGAACCCGAGGCGTCGCCGCGCGGGCTCGGCGGCATGGATTTCCGGGAGCGTCGCCGTCCGCTGTAGGACGGCGAAACAGTCTGGGGCGCATCAGGGTTGGTGCTGACGGCGGCGGGTCCTCGGTCGGTGCCGCGTGGACTTGTCGCGATACATGGCCGCATCGACGGTGTGCATCAGGTCGTCGATGGCCTCCGGGTGCCGGGTGACCAGCGCGGTGCCGGCCGACGCGCCCACCGAGATCGCTCGACCGGTGACGGTGATCGGCTCGGTGAGCGCGGCCAGCAGCCGGCCCGACATCGAGACCAGCTGTTCGGTGTCGATGCACCGCGGCAGCAGCACGATGAACTCGTCGCCGCCGAGCCGCGCGGCCAGCCCGTCGGGTTCGGTGGCGGCGCGCAACCGGTCGGCGACGGCCCGCAGCACCCGGTCGCCCACCGTGTGGCCGAACTTGTCGTTGATCTCCTTGAATCCGTCCAGATCCAGGTAGCACAACCCGATCGGCGGGGTGGACCCCGCGAGCCGTTCGAAGAACAGCACCCGGTTGGCCAGGCCGGTGAGGTGGTCGTGACGCGCGTCGTGCCACAGCTGGTCGGCCAGCGCCTTGCGCTCGGTGATGTCGACACAGACGCCGACCAGGAACCGCGCCCGTCCCGTGGCGTCGCGCACGGCCGTCATGGACAGGTCGATGATGGTCCGGTCGCCGTCGGGCCGGGCGTGGTCGGTCTCGATCCGGAAGCGGTCGATGGTGCCGGCCCGCAGCTGTTCGAACTGTGCGTAGGCCCGGCCGATGTTCTCCGCGCCGAGCACCTCGGCGACCGATCTGCCGAGAATGAGATCGGTTGGTACGCCGAGCATTTCGGCCATGGCGGCGTTGACGTCCAGGACCTTGCCGGTGGTGACGTCGACGGTGCCGATGCCGACCGAGGCGTCGGCGAAGATGGCGGCGAACCTCGCCTCGGACAGTTGCCGCTGTGCCCGCGCCTCCTCGGCCGCCGCCAGCGCGGCCGTCAGCGTCGCCTCCTGCTCGGCCAGCGCGGTGGTGCGCAGCGCCGCGGTGAAGCCGGCCGCGAATTCGGCGGCGACGGTGATCGCGCGCTCGCGCAGCCGCTCGAACTCCGGGTCGTCGCGGTCCGGGCACAGCGCCGTCACCATGTCGCGGCAGATGATCGGCACCGTGCGACCGACCGCTGCCTCGTCCCGGTAGTTGGCCGCGACCAGCGCCGCGGCGGCCGTGCGGGCGGTCACCGGCTCGGCCGATCCGCGCAGCGCCGCCAGCAACTCCTCGGCCAGGCCGGTCAGCAGGTCCTCGATCCGGCTTCGGGTCAGCGTCGGGGCGACGACGCCGTCGAGGGCGTCGGCCCACCGTCGTGCCACCTCGTGCGAACCCACCTGCTGTGCCGTCCTCCGCCTATCTGTATCCGACGCCGGCCAGGCCGAGCGAGCGGCCGGGGCTCTCGTGTAGATCGCGCTCGGATTCCGGGCGCCACTGCGGCAGTTCGACCACCCCGGGCTCGACCAGTTCCCAGCCGGTGAACATGGCCTCGATGGCCGGCCGGTCGCGGAAGCGGATGCCGACGCGACTCCGGTTGGCGGAGTGGTCGCCGAGCCGGGCGGCGTCGTCCGGACGCAGCGCCGAGGTGAGATGCGAGATGGCCGCGTAGCTGCCGGGCGATACCGACTCCCGCAATGCCGCGACCTTCTCGGCCGGTTGCTCCTCGTCCTGCAGCAGGTGCAGCACCGCCACCAGCAGCAGGCCGACCGGCCGGGTGAAGTCGATCAGCCCGGTGTCGGCGGCCGCGGCCAGCAGTTCGTCCGGCTTGCGGAGATCGGCCCGGATGGCGTCGGCATGCTCGTTGCCGTCCAGGATGGTGCGCGAATGCGTGACCGCGACCGGATCGATGTCGACGTAGAGCACCCGGATCCGCGGGTCGATCGCGTGTGCGGCCTCGTGCACGTTGCCGGCGGTCGGGATGCCCGAGCCGATATCGAGGAATTGGCGGATGCCCTGGTCGGACAGGTACCGCACCGCCCGGCGCAGGAACGCCCGATTGCTCAGCGCCAGCCGCGGCAGGTCGGGGACCAGCCGCTTGGCGGCCTCTGCCGCGGACCGGTCCACCTCGAAATTGTGCGACCCGCCGAGCAGGGCGTCGTACATGCGTGCCGGGCTCGCCCGAGACGCATCCACGCCCTCGGGCGCCCATGCCGGCCTGTCCATTACCAGAAACCCCTCATCGCTTGCCGATTTCGGACCGCCTCCGGCAGGCGGTCAGGGCCCTCGCGGAGGAATTGTGAACGTTCACCCGCGGGGGCGTACCGCGAATATTAGTCCGCGTTCCTGTGAATCGGCGCCGTGGTGCCGTGCCGCCCGCCCGCTCGCCGAATGACGACTGTGGTGCGGGTCTCAGCTGCGGGTTTCCCGGGTGGTGCGAGTCGGGCCGGGAGTGCGAAACAGGCCGTGCTGTGATTCAAGTGGAGGGAGGATTCCGGTGTCGACATTCTTCCCGGTATTTCGGGAGTCATCGCCTCCGAAAATGCCCATTCGACCGGTCAATGGATCTCACGGTGCGCGGTCGGCGGGTCGCAATCCGGGTTTCGGACGTCAGTCCGTGACCAGCGTGGTGTGCACCGGCGTCTTGCCGGTGGTGAGGTCCAGGACGGGGCAGTGGGCGTCGACGGCGCGCTGCAGTTCGGCATAGCGGTCGGCCGATTCCGGGCCGCCCAGGCGTACGGTCAGCCGGACCGCCTGGAACCCCGGACGCACCCCGTCGTCCAGTCCGAAGAAGCCGCGGACGTCGAGGTCGCCCTCGGCCTCGATGGACAGATCGTCCACCGCGATGCCGAGCCGCTGCGCCCAGAACCGGTAGGTCACCACCTGGCAGGAGATCAGCGACGACAGATACACCTCGACCGGGTTGGGCGCGGTGTCGTCACCGCCGAGGGCCGGCGGCTCGTCCACGCGCACGGTGTACCGGCCGAGCCGGACCACGCTGCCCACCGTGCCCTCGGGCGACCCGGACGCGCGGAACACCGCCCGCGCGTTCGACGGATCGGCGGCCACCGCGGTCGCGGTCGCGTCGACGATGGCGTTGAGCGGCGTACCCGTTTCGGCTGTCATGGCCGCCGATGGTAGAAGTCCGCCCGGCACGGACACGACGGTTGTGCTCGCCGTGAACTCAACGGTGGCATCCCGTTCCGCCGCTTCCGCGGCAAACTGTTAACTAAATCATTGCCGTTGGGAAGTACGCCGCTTGCTCGAATGGGACAGAATCCCTGACGTGGTGCTCGGTAGTGAAACGCGTTCGTGCTGATGGTGGTGGATCAGGGTGTGGCGCAGGAGGCGGGAGGCCACACCGTTCTACCGGATGATCGGGGAAGATTCGGCAGATTCGGCGGGCGGTACGTGCCCGAGGGCCTGATGGCCGCGCTGACCGAACTGGACAGGGCCTATCGTGTCGCACGGGCGGATCCGCGATTCACCGGCGAACTCGGGGAGTTGCTGCGCGACCGCGTCGGCCGTCCGACGCTGTTGCACGCGGTGCCGCGCTTCGCGGAATCGCTGGGGGTGCAGGGGGTCCGGGTGCACCTCAAGCGCGAGGATATGGCGCACACCGGCGCGCACAAGATCAACAATGCCCTGGGCCAGGCGCTGCTGGCCCGGCGGATGGGCAAGACCCGGGTCGTCGCCGAGACCGGCGCGGGCCAGCACGGCGTGGCCGTGGCGACGGTATGCGCGATGCTCGGGCTGTCCTGCGTGGTCTATATGGGTGCGCACGACATCCGCAGGCAGAACTCGAATGTCGTGCGCATGCAGCTGCTGGGCGCGCAGGTGCGGGCGGTACGTACCGGACGGCAGCGGCTCAAGGACGCGGTCACCGAATCGGTCCGCGACTGGGTGACCAACGTCGACAGCACGCACTACCTGTTCGGGACGGCGGCCGGGCCCGCGCCCTACCCGCGGATCGTGCGCGACTTCCAGACGACGATCGGCCTCGAGGCCCGGGCGCAGATCCTGGGATCCGAAGGGCGGCTACCGGATTACGTGCTGGCCTGCGTGGGCGGCGGCAGCAACGCCATCGGCCTGTTCCGGCCGTTCCTCGACGATCCCGGGGTCCGGTTGATCGGTGTCGAGGCGGCCGGCTACGGGGTCGACACCGGCCGGCACGCGGCCACTCTCGGCGCCGGAAGCCCGGGGGAGATGGACGGATCGTTCAGCTACCTGCTGCAGGACGAGGACGGGCAGATCGCCCGGACGCACAGTATCGCGGCGGGCCTGGACTATCCGGGCGTCGGCCCCGAACTCAGTCACCTGAAGGACAGCGGCCGGGTGATCTGTCGCGCGGCGACCGACGCCGCCGCCCTGCGCGGGATGCGGGCGCTCACCCGCAGCGAGGGCATCATCGCCGCCCTCGAATCCGCCCACGCGGTCGGGTATCTGCTGGAGTCGGCCGAACGCGGTGAGCTGCCGGACGATTCGGTGGTGCTGGTATGCCTGTCGGGCCGCGGCGACAAGGATCTCGACATCGCCGCGCAGCGCCTCGGCCTGTCGCCGCCGCGCTAACGTGGGCACGATGACCGACGCCATTCGCCGACACGATACGACCGCCCGCGGCTTCGCCAGCGACAACTGGTCCGGGATCCATCCGGAGGTGCTGGCGGCGCTGGCCGTGGCCAACGGCGGCCACCAGAGTTCGTACGGCTCCGACGAATACACCGTCGCGCTGCAACAGATTTTCGCCCGGCACTTCGGCGACGGGGTGGCCGGGTACCCGGTCTGCACCGGAACCGGCGCCAATGTCGTGGCGCTGCAAGCCCTTCTGCCGCGCTGGGGTGCGGTGATCACCGCCGAGTCGGCGCACGTCAACTCCGACGAATGCGGCGCCGCGGAGAAGGTGGCCGGAATCAAGATCTATCCGGTGGACGCCCCCGACGGCAAGCTCACCCCGGAACTCGTCGACCGCCAGACCTGGGGACGGGGCCACGAGCATCGCGCCCAGCCGCTGGCCGTCTCGATCACCCAGACCACCGAGCTGGGCACCTGCTATTCGATCGACGAGATCCGCGCGCTCTGCGAGCACGCCCACGACCGGGACATGCTGGTGCACGTCGACGGCGCCCGGCTGTGCAATGCGGCGGCCACGCTCGATGCCCCGCTGCGCGCGTTCACCACCGACGTGGGCGTGGACATCGTGTCGTTCGGCGGCACCAAGAACGGCCTGATGCTCGGGGAGGCCGTCGTGGTGCTCGCCCCGCAGCGCATCCACGACATCGAATACCTGCGCATGCTGACCACCCAGCTGTCCTCCAAGATGCGTTATCTCTCGGTCCAGTTCGAGGCCCTGCTGGGCGGCGACCTCTGGTTGCGAAATGCCGTGCACGCCAATGCCATGGCCACTCGGCTGGCCGAGGCGGCGGGTGCCGTCGAGGGCGTGCGGATCGCCCGCCCGGTGCAGTCGAATGCCGTATTCGCCGTGCTCCCAGCGGAAGTCACCGCCCGGCTGCGGCGGCGGTTCCCGTTTCACGTCTGGGACGAGGACACCGGCGAGGTCCGCTGGATGTGCGCCTTCGACACCACCGCCGAGGACGTCGACGCCTTCGCCGCGGCCGTCGCCGAGGAGATGAGCGTCCGGGCGTGAGGCCGCCGGCTTCACGCCAGATCGATCGAATCCAGTACGCGCGCACCGAGTTCGGTGTCGCCGGTCACGGCCACCGCGCAGTCCCGCCAGGCCAGCCGCCGGGTGCCCCACTGCGGGAACTCCGGCGCCAGCGCGGCGATGTGGGCCGCGGCGGCGGTCGCCCGGCCGGGGCGCACCCGGATCCGGCCGCGGCGGGGTTCGATGCGCCAGGTGCCGCCGCCGGGGCCGGTCAGGGTGAGCGCCACCGGTGCGTCGAGCCAGCCCAGGGCCTCGCGATGGGAACGCTCCAGCAGGGCGATGAGCCAGGTCAGCACCGTCGTCATGCGCCGGGGATCGGTGGCGGGTACCGGGCGGTCCAGGGCGGGAGCGATGTCGTGGCGCAGGTGGGTATGCCAGTCGGCCACCAGCATGGCGGGGACGAGTTCCATCGGGTACCAGCCCAATTCGCCGAGGCGCAGCCGGAGCCGGCCGAGTCCGGGGGCGGTCGCCACGCTCAGCCCGCCGCCGCAGCGCCGGCTCCAGGTCTCGAAATCACCGGGGATGTGTTTGGTTGTGTGCGAACGTCTTTCGTCCACCCATTGCGCATTCGCCCGCTCGATGTCGCGGGTCAGCGCGAGAGCGACAACCCTGGGCGTCACGAGCGCCCGGGCCGTCGCGGTCATATGGATCAGCACATCGCCCACCGACCAGCCCGGTGCCGCGCTCTCGGCGGCGAGATCGGCGTCGCTCAGCCGCGCGGCGAACTCGACGACGGCCTGTCTTTCGTCGCCCAGCGCGAGCAGGTGCAGTGAACTCACCGGGCGGTCCCGCCGACCGCCGAACTCCTCATGAAGGCTGCAGGTTACCGGCAGTGGGCGGGCGCCCGCAGAGATATGACCTCGACGCGATGACAGAAACGACCACCCGTGCCGGCATCCCGACGCACCGCATGAGCTCCCGGGCCTGTGCCCGTCCGCTGCTGATGGGGATCGGCCGGCGATACCGGCGATGTGGATTTGTCGGTGCCATGGGGCATGCTCTTGGGCGAGGCAGATGTCCACGAACCGCCCGGAGTACACCATGTCGTCCCGACGAGCCAAGCCGCAACCATTGTCCGACACCGAGATCCGGCAGATCGCCGCCGGCATCGAGGAGGGCCGGCCGCCAATGGTGTGGTTCACCGCCGCCGCCGTGGGCGTGCCGGAGGGCCGGTCGGGCAAGGTGGTCGCGCTCGGTGATCCGTCCGAGGGCGATTTCCTGCAGGTGCGGCCCACCGGGTCGAAGGACGTGCTGCCGTTCTCGCCGACCGAGGTGACATTGGCGAAACCACCGAAGAAGGCGAGCCCCGCCAAGGCGGCACCGAAGAAGACGGCTCCGCCCGAGAGCGAGCCACCGAAAAGCGAGGCAGCTCCAACCGGGACAACCGCAACGAAGACATCTGCGACGAAGACATCTGCAACCAGGACATCGGCAACCAGAAAGGACACCGCAGTGAGCATGCCGTCGACCATGAGCCCGTCGCCGACGCCACCGGGCCCCGCATCGGTGCAGCACCCTGCCGCCGGGGAGGCCGAGTCGAAGCCCGCCGGCCCGAAGCCCGCGGCCAAGCAGAGCCCGAGCCCGCGGCCGGCGCGCGAGAAGGGCCCCGCCGCCACCCGCAAGTCCAAGACCCCGGAGGTGACGGTGACGCTGTCCGGCACCGCCGACGGCGAGTGGACCGTAGACGTGGTGCACGGGAAGAAGCGCACCACCCGCGGCCTGTCCGTGCCCGGTGCCACGGTGGCCCAGGCCGCGAAGATCCTGCACCCGGAGGTCGCCGAGGTGGTGGATGCGGTGCTCGAATCGGTGCGGAGTTCGCAGCGCGTCAAGGTCGAACAGCTGCAGGCGGAGCTGGAACAGGCGCGTCGGGTGCTCGACGAGTTGTCGGGCTGAGGTCCCGGCATGCACGCGACCCGGGAGCTGCCGTTGGTGCCCGAGCCCGGGCCGTCGGTGGTGTCCCAGCCCCGGGCTGCTGGTGATGCCCGGCCTCAGGCTGTTGGTGATGCCCAGTCCGGGCTTCGGTGAGGCCCAGCCGGGCTGTTGGTGGTGTCCCAGCCCTGGGCTGTTGGTGATGCCCAGCCCGGACTTTAGGTGATGCCCAGCCCGGCACTCGGTGAGGTATAGCCCGGGTCGTTTCGGTGAGCCCCCAGTCCCGGCGCTCGGTGAGGCCCTGTCCGGGCGCTCGGTGAGACACACCCCGGGCCGTCGGCGAGACACAGCTCGGCCGAGTCGCTGGTTCTGACCCTGTGAGCGTTAACAACCGGATAGGATCCGGATCGGCCGATTGGTCATCCGGTGATCCCATCGACAGGAGAAAGCTCTATGCCGCCCGCTGCTGACCCGCCAGGCGTAATCAATACGGTGCTGGCAGGGGGTAACCCGCACGCGATCCTCGCCGACGGCGGCCAGCTCCGCCTCGACGCCGCACCCGTCGACTACGTTCTGGTCGCTCTCTATTTCGTTTTCGTCCTCGGCATCGGTCTGCTGGCCCGGCAGCGGGTGTCGTCGAGTATCGACTTCTTCCTGTCCGGTCGCTCGCTGCCCGCGTGGGTCACCGGCCTGGCGTTCATCTCCGCCAATCTGGGCGCGGTGGAGATCATGGGCATGTCGGCCAACGGCGCCCAGTACGGCATGCCGACCATGCATTACTTCTGGATCGGCGCGGTGCCGGCCATGCTGTTCCTCGGCGTGGTGATGATGCCGTTCTACTACGGCTCCAAGGTGCGCAGCGTGCCGGAGTTCATGCGCCGGCGTTTCGGTACCGGCGCCCACCTGGTGAATGCGCTCAGCTTCGCGATCGCGCAGGTGCTCATCGCCGGGGTGAACCTGTATCTGCTGGGGTCGATCCTGAACGTGCTGCTGGGCTGGCCGCTGTGGGTCTCCATCATCGTGGCCGCCGTGATCGTGCTGTCCTACATCACCCTCGGTGGCCTGTCGGCCGCGATCTACAACGAGGTGCTGCAGTTCTTCGTCATCGTCGCCGCGCTGCTGCCGCTGACCCTGGTCGGCCTGCACCGCATCGGCGGAGTGGACGGATTGAAGGACAAGGTGCTGGGTCAGCCCAACGGGGCCGAGCAGTGGCACTCCTGGCCCGGTAACGAGCTGAGCGGATTCGGCAACAACTTCCTGTCCGTGCTCGGCATCGTGTTCGGCCTGGGTTTCGTGCTGTCGTTCGGTTACTGGACGACCAACTTCGTCGAGGTGCAGCGCGCGCTGGCGACGCATTCGATCTCCGCGGCGCGGCGCACCCCGATCATCGGCGCCTTCCCGAAGATGTTCATCCCGTTCATCGTCGTGATCCCCGGCATGATCGCCGGCGTCCTGGTCCCGCAGATCGCCGATCTCAAGGCTGGCGGGGACAGCGACGCCACCTACAACCAGGCGCTGCTGTATCTGATGAAGGCGGTGCTGCCGAACGGGCTGCTCGGCGTCGCGCTCGCGGGCCTGCTGGCCGCGTTCATGGCCGGTATGGCGGCGAACATCTCGGCGTTCAACACGGTCTTCAGCTACGACCTGTGGCAGCAGTACGTGAAGAAGGACAAGCCCGACCAGTACTACCTGGGCGTCGGTCGGCTGGCCACGATCGGCGCGACCGTGGTCGCGATCGGCACCGCGTTCATCGCCGGCAACTTCTCGAACATGATGGACTACCTGCAGACGTTGTTCAGCTTCTTCAACGCGCCGCTGTTCGCGACGTTCATCCTCGGCATGTTCTGGAAGAAGATGACACCCACGGCCGGTTGGGTCGGCCTGGTGTTCGGCACGCTGTCCGCGGTGGTGATCTTCATCCTGCATCAGTCCGACGTATTCCACCTGTCCGGTCAGGGGTCGAGCTTCCTCGCCGCCGGTGTGGCGTTCGTGGTCGATATCGTGCTCAGCGTCATCGTCACTCAGGTGACGACGCCGAAGCCCGCCGCCGAACTGGTGGGACTGGTGTACTCGGAGACACCGAAGGATCAGCTGACCGATCCGGAGGCCGCCTCGCTGCCCTGGTACCAGCGCCCGGTGCTGCTCGCCGGTATCGCGCTGGTGCTGGTGATCGTGCTGAACGTAATCGTCCGATAAGGAAGTGACGCAATGCTTTTCGATATCCGCACGATCGTCGGCGCACTGATCGGCCTGTACGGCGTCATCCTGGTGGTCACCGGGCTGGTGAGCGACACCGCCGAGGACCGGGCCCGCACGGGTGACTGGAACATCAACCTCTGGGCCGGTATCGCCATGCTGGTCGTCTCCGCGGCCTTCCTCGCCTGGGCCGTCCTGCGTCCGGTGAAGGAGCTGGTCCACAAGTCGGAGGCGCAGGCGACGGACGCGCCCGAATAACCGAACGGGCCCGAGCCGGGTGCGGTGTGCTGAGGGGCACCACACCCGGCGGGCCGAGGTCGTCAGCCCAGCATCGCCAGCGCGGTGTCCCGCGCGAACGCGATCGGGTCGGGCATGACGTGCATGCCGTGGCAGACCAGGGCACCCTCGTGCAGCAGGGTGACGGCGTCGGCCACGGCCTCGGCGTCCCGGGCGCCGGCCTGCTCGGTCAGCGAACGGAACAGCTCGCGCATCCACTGTTTCTGCGCCACGGTGACCGCGTGACCGGGGTGCTCGGGTGGTAGTTCCCCGTGCGCCCGGATCATGCTGCACCCCTTCGCGCCGCGCTCGCGCATCCAGTCGGCGGAGACGTCGAACACCGCGCCGAGCCTCGCCCGGGGATCGTCCGGCAGCTCGGACAGCCGCTGCCGCAGCCGTTCTCGCCATTCCTGGTCGCGGGCGCGGAGGTACTCCGCCGCCAGCCGTTCCTTCGAGCCGAACCGGTCGTAGAGCGTGCGTTTGGTGACGCCCGATTCGGCCGCGATCCGATCCACGCCGACCGCGGTGATGCCGTCGTCGTAGAACAGGCGTGACGCGGTCTCCAGGATCTGCCGCGCTCGGGGCGTCCAGTCGATCGGCGTAGTCGTGTCCACGCCCTCGACTATACAGATCTGTATAGTCGAGCTCATGGGTATACAGATCGGTGAAGTCAGCGGGCGGCGCGCGACGGCGATCGGGTTGTCGGTGCTGTTCGTGGTGTGCTGGAGTTCCGGATTCATCGGGGCCAAGCTCGGTGGCGCGGGTGCTCCGATCGCGACGGTGCTGATGTGGCGGTTCGTGCCGTTGGTGTTCGTGCTCGTGCCGGCGGCGCTGTGGTTCGGGGGAGCCGTCCACCGCCGTGCGCTCGGATGGACCGCGGTCGTCGGGTTGCTGTCGCAGACCGGCTATCTCACGACGGTGTACTGGGCCATCGCGCTCGGGGTGAATACGGGAACGACCGCGCTGATCGACGGTATTCAGCCGCTCGTCGCGGCGGCGCTCGTCGGGCCGCTGCTGGGAGTGGTGGTGACGGCGCGACAGTGGGTCGGCCTGGTGCTGGGGGTGGCCGGTGTAGCGCTCGTGACGCTGTCCGATGCCGTCCATGCCGCCGGCGTGCCGTGGTGGGCGTATCCGATTCCGCTGATCGGCATGCTGGCGCTGGTCGGCGCCACCGTGCTGCAGCGGCGGATCGCCGCGCCGCCGCCGATGGTGACCGGTCTGGCCGTCCAATGCTGCACCAGCGCAGTGGTTTTCACCGCCGCCGCGCTGCTCACCGGGGCGGCCGTCCCGCCGGCCGAGTCCGGGTTCTGGCTGTCGACGCTGTGGCTGATCGTGTTCTCGACCCTGGGCGGTTACGGGCTGTACTGGTATCTGGTCGCGAAACAGGGTGTCACGCGGGTCAATTCGCTGATGTTCCTGATGGCGCCGACGACCGCGGTGTGGGGTGCGGTGATGTTCGGGGAATCCATCACGATGGTGACGGTGGTGGGGCTCGCCGTCGCCACCGCCGCGGTGATCGTCGTGAGCTCCGCGGCGGAGCGTCCGCGGGCGCCGCTCACGGGTGAGCGGTCGCCGATGGGGGTTCGCTCGGGCGGTTGACGTACAGGTCGCGCAGCAGCGCGATCTCGGCGCCGTGGTGGATCACCTCGCGGTTGACGTGCAGCACGAGCCCGGCCATCGGCCAGTCCGCGTAGGGCCCTTCGGCCGGGCCGCACGGCTTGGTCAGCCCTTCCTCGCCGAGGCCGCGCACTCCCTCGACCCATGCCGCGTACTGCGTATCGAGTTGGGCGAGTGCCTCTTCGGCGGTGGTGGCGTATTCGAACGAGTAGTAGTCGATGGGCGGGCCGCCGAAGTGCGAGGCGTTCCGTGCGCCGAACACTCCGACGATGATGTGCGCCAGCCGCCAGGCGATCGTGGTGACCGGCACGGGCGACGGCTCGGGCATGGCGAATTCAATTGTGTAGGGACCGGATCCGCCTTGAATGGGCGCCGTGCTCGTGCCGCGGGGCCGCAGGCTCCAGCTGTTGCCCGCGGGCTCCCAGAAGTATTCGTCGTCGGTCAGCCCGGACAGGCGTTCGCGCAGCTGGTGTTGCCAGTGCCAGTCGAGCTGGGCGATCAGTTGGTCGTTCCACTGGAGACTCATGCGGGTTACGCTAATCGCCTATGTGGACACTTCCGGTCCGCATATGGTTCGTGTTTTCCGGTGGTGCCGATGCCCGAGTCGCGATTGCTGAGCCTGCTGACGTTGTTGCAGGTCAGGCCGCAATGGTCCGGCGCCGAACTGGTCGATCGGCTGGAGGTCACGCCCCGCACCCTGCGCCGCGATATCGAGCGGCTGCGCGGGCTGGGCTATCCGGTCGACAGCGTGCCCGGCCGCGGTGGCGGGTATCGGCTCGGCCGGGGCGGGCGGCTGCCGCCGCTGGTGCTCGACGACGAGGAAGCGGTCGCCGTGGCGGTCGGCCTGCGCACGGCGGCCGGTGGATCCGTCCAGGGCATCCGCGAGGCGTCGGTGCGGGCGCTGACCAAGCTCGACCAGGTGCTGCCGTTGCGGCTGCGTCACCAGGTCGCCGCGCTGCGCGACGCGACAACACCCCTGGACGCGGCGGCCGACATGGTCGACGCCGGCGATCTGGTCGTGCTGGCGCGGGCGTGCGCCGACACCGAGATGCTGCGTTTCGACTACGTCGACGGCCGCGGCCGGACCAGCCACCGCCGCGTCGAACCCCACCGGCTCGTCCCGACCGGACGCCGCTGGTATCTCGTCGCGCGCGACATCGACCGCGCCGACTGGCGATCCTTCCGGCTCGACCGCCTCACCGACCCCCGGCCGACCGGCGACACCTTCGTGCCCCGAAACCCGCCCGACGCAGCGACTTTCGTTTCGTCCGCGGTGGGCTCCGCGCCGTATGCCCATCGCGCTCGCGTCATCGTGCACGCCCCGGCGCACGTGGTCCGCGCCAAGGTGCCACCCACGGTCGCCACGATCACCGAACTCGCCGGGGATCGCACCGAACTCGTCACGGGCTCGGACTCGTTGGAGGCCATAGCCATCCACCTGGCCATGCTCGGCGACGACTTCGACATCCTCGATCCCCCCGAACTCGTCGCCGTCCTGGGGAAGCTCGCCGACCGACTCCATCGCGGGAGCATGGCCCACCGGTCCGTCTCGAGCGACGAAACGCGGTGTGCGTCGGGTGAATCGGCCCTGTGATCCTGCCGGTCTCGAACGGTATCGGCCCGACCGAGACGGAGTCGCTCCATCAACCGCTGCGCCAGCGGCGAAACCTTTCGCGTGCGAGCAGGATCGGCTTACTCGCCGAATATCCTCAGGAGTTACCGGTCCCGGCACGATGGTCGGCGTGGTGGCGCCGGGCGTATCCGGTGTGGATTGCCTACGACGAGGACCTTTCCCGTCGGTGGGACCGCGTCGGCGCACCGTCGCAGGATGCGGAGGGCGTCCTCGTCGGGCCAGTCGTGCAGAACGCCCGAGAGCACGTAGCCACCCGCCCCGGCGGGCAGCGGATCGAAGAAGCTGCCGGCGTGGTCGCCGAGATCGGTTGCGGCGAGGGCGTGTTCGGCTCGCGCGATCGGTCCGGGCAGGTCGAGCGCCGTCCCGCGCAGCGCGTCGTGAGCGTGCAGAAGGGCTATCAGCAGGCTCGCGTTGCCGCCGCCCACATCGACCACGTGGCCGAGGGCGCCCCAGGGATAGGCGCGGGCGATCACGGGTGCCTCGGTCGCCATCCGGGCGCCCATCAGCGCGTCGAACGAGGCCGCCAGAGATCGCCACGCTGCGCCGATGCCGCCGGGCGGGGACGTGAGAGGAATGCGCGCAGGCAGCCGGAGTCCATATCGCGATCGCTCTACGGACGTCCGGCCCGAGGCGCGTCCGGTATGGCATACCGGACGCGCCCGGACGGCGGAGGTGCCGTGCACCGGTCAACCGCTCACGGTGCGGTGCGCCTGCGCTGGACCGAGCCCACGATGACATCGATGGCCAGGAAGGCGACGAGGCTGATGCCCATCAGTGGTGCGAACCAGCCGAGTACGGCGGCGACCGCGATCAGGGGTGTGGTGAGGTACAGGGGCGTGCGCCGCAGGACTCCGCGGCGGGGGCCGCGGCCGAGGGCGAACCCGCCGACCACCGTGGGTCGCCGCCGCCACCACATCAGGTATCCGCGGACGATCACGGTGATCAGCGCGAGCATCGTTGCCAGCAGCAGCAATTGGTTGGCGAGCCCGAACAGCAAGCCCATGTGCAGCTGGATGCCCCAGTTGGCGAGCTGGGCCATCAGGGGCCACTCGGCGAACCGCAGTTCGTCGGTGACGGTGCCGGTGGCGCCGTCGACGGCGATCGAATCCTGGGTATATACCCCGGGCACCCGGCGTTCCTGTGCCACGTAGGCGGTGCCGTTCCCGGACGGGATGGTGATCTCGAGCGGGCCGTCCAGCCCGTGTTCGCGCGCGGTCGCGTGCACCCTGTCCACCTGTGCTGCCGCATCTTTCGGCGCGGGCATGGTCGGATGGTGGCCACCGCCGTGCTCGGCGTGCTCGCCGCCCGCGGTGCCGGCGGCGCCCGGAAGTTCGTCGCCGACAGTAGGTTTCGACCAGCTCAGTTCCGCGCGCAGCTTCTCGATGTGATCACCGGCGTAGGTGGACCACGTCATACCGGTCGCGGACAGGAAAAGCAGCGGCAGCAAGACCCACACGCCCACGGCCGCATGCCAGTTCATCGTCCGTCGGCGGCCGGAACCGGAGCGGTCGGGCCATGCGAGCCGTACGAGGCCGCGCCGCCGCGCCCGGCGCATCCACACGACCAGCCCGGCCAGCGCGATGACCCACATCCAGGAGGCGGCCAGCTCGCTGTAGAGCCGCCCGGTCTCGCCCAGGTGAAGATTCCTGTGCAGCAGGTCGATCCACGTCCGGGTGGGCAGCGCCCCGCCGCTGCCGTAGACGACACTCGTTCCGACCGGCCGCGCGGACGCCGGATCGACGAACACCGCCCGCCGCTCCGATTCGCCCAGGGCCGGGTCGGTGAAGAGCACCCGGGTCGTGTCGCCCGGCTGCTGTGCGGGCGCGACCGCGTTCAATGCCAGGTTCGGCCGCTGCGCGACGGCTACCGCGATCTGTTCCGACAGCGGCCGCGCCGGCCCGGCCGAATCCACGTGCAGCAGATCGCGATCCACGACCGACTCCAGCGTGGGGGAGATCGCGTACAGCGCGCCGGTGACCGCGGCGATCAGGATGAACGGAGCGACGAAGAGGCCGGCGTAGAAGTGCAGCCGCATGGCCAGCGCGTGCAGCGAGCGGCGTGGTACGGAGCCGGGTTCGGTAGAGGACGGGCTATCGGATGACTCCGGTGGTGGTTGCGTGGGATCGGTGGTCGGGGTGTCGGCGATACTCAAGGGAATTGCTCCTGTTCGAGAGGAACACCCGTGCGCCGTGATCGGTACGGCGGTCGCCGATCAGCATCCGTGTCCGGGCGGGACGTGCCCCGCACCGGTCGGATGCGTTCGCCGGATCCGCTCGGCCCGGTCGGGAACCCCTGTACCGACGAGATCCGCCGTGCCGGCGGGTCCGCCATGCTGTCGAGATCCGTTGTGCCGCAGTATCCGTTGTGCCGCAGTATCCGTTGTGCCGCAGCATCCGCGTGCCGTCGGGGTCCGCTGTACCGAGTGATCCGCCGTGCCGACAGGATCCGCGTGCTGACGGGAACCGCTGTACCGAGGGTCCGTGTGCTGACGGGAACCGCCGTGCGACGGGGCTGCCGTACCAAGGGCCCCGGGGCGACCGGAACGGGCGGCCGACCTGAAACCGGCAGCCCGATGGTCGGCCCGGGACCGATGATCACACTGCCGCGTGCGGTTGGACACTGAGGATGTGGGGACGCCCCGGGCCACAGGCTGCGGTCCGGTCGAGCCCGAGTTCACGTCCGGGCGCGTGTGCTCCGCCGATACTCCCGGTGCCGGCATCAGCCGGGGACCGACGGAGCACGGCCGGACACCTGGTGCCGACAGGACTGCGTCACCACATTCCCGCCACCGACGGATCCTCTGCCCGGCAAGGGTTTCGCCCGGCCGGACCCCCTCGCTGTGGTGATCGCCCGTCGAATATCCGCGCCGACGAATGCCCCTATGCAGCAGCATCGCCACCACAACCAGAACTCCACACCGGACGAATGGCTTCCGCCGGACGGGCCGGACGCGGTCCGGGGCACCGGCATCCGCAGGGTCAACCGCAACAGCAGCGGATTACAGCACTTCCCGCACGAAAGACCTTCGTGCGTACGGGTGTTGGGAAATGTTCAGCCTCGAACGAGCAGCGGCGGCCCGCGGGTGCGCAACGTATCCGCGGGAAGTATCCGCGGAACGACCCGATCGCGGTACGCGGTCCGCAACAGCGAGGGCCCGGCGATCGCGGGGGACCGGAACAGCCCCGGCAGCATCCGCGACAGCACCGTCGACCCGGTCCGATACGCCGCCTCGGCCGCGCGAATGACCAGCGCGGCGCCTGCGGCCGCCGTGATGTGGGCGCCGACCATGGCCGGTGACCACGTCGACACGGTGTGCGGCATGGCCGCCATCCCGAACGACAACACCGCGTGGCCGAGCAGCTGCCCGCCGATCAGTGCGGCGATCAACCCGCCGAGGGTGTGCCGCAGCGAGCCGACGCTCGTCACCAGCGCGCCGACCACCGTGCAGGAGGCCACCAGCAGCGCCAGTGTGCTGGTCCCGACCGGCATCCCGCCCGAGGCCCAGCCGTGCGCCGCGACGGACAACGCGCCCGACACCGATCCGGCCGACCCCCCGCGCAGCCGCGCCACCGCCGTGCGGCGCGTTCGCACCGCCGCGGCGTCGCGGGCCGGGGATCGGCCGGAATCGATGAGCACGGGCAGATAATAGCGGACCGTACTGCCGCTTATTCTGCGGCCGGTTCCATTTCCACCAGCGGCTTTCGCAGCAACTTGCCGGTGGCGTTCCGGGGCAGCTCGTCCAGGAAGATCACCTCGCGGGGCACCTTGTAGCGGGCGAGGTTGGCCTTCACGTAGTCCTTGATCTCCTGCACGTCGCGCTTCGAGTCCGGGCCCGGAACGACGATGGCGCGCAACCGCTTTCCGAACTCCCGATCGTCCACCCCGACCACGGCCGCCTCCAGCACATCGGGCCGGTCGGCGATCAGATGTTCGACCTCCTGCGGGAAGACGTTCTCGCCACCGGACACGATCATGTCGTCGTCGCGGCCGTCGATGAACAGCAGGCCGTTCTCGTCGAAATGACCGACGTCGCCCGAGGACATCATGCCGTCGACGGTCTCCTTGGTGCGGCCGTCGGTGTAGGCCTTGAACGAGTGCGCGTTCTCGATGAAGATCGTGCCGGTCACGTTCGGCTGGGTGATGCGCTTGCGGTTCTCGTCGTAGAGCGCCAGCCGGATGCCGACCGGCGGGCGGCCCGCGGTGGTCGGCGCGATGCGCAGATCCGCCGGGCTCGCGACGGTGATGACCGCGCATTCGGTGGAGCCGTACACGTTGTAGAGCACGTCGCCGAAGTAGTCCAGGGTGCGGGTGACGACGTCCGGCGGGATGGCCGAGCCGGCGGCGAAAAGCATGTTCAGCGAAGACATGTCGTACTTGGCCAGCGTCTCGGCCGGCAGGTCGAGCATGCGCTGCAACATGGTCGGCACCACCACCAGCGAGGTGGCCTGGTACTCGGCGATATTGGCGAGGGTCTTCTCCGGATCGAAACGCCGCTGCTGGAACACCATTCGGTTACCCAGCGCCAGCCCGAGCGTGAACTGCGACAGGCCGGTGGCGTGGAAGACCGGCGCGGCCACCACCATGGTTCCGTTGCGCGGCAAGGGAATTCGGTCCAGGAACTGCGCGGAGATGAAGACGCTCACCTTCTCGCGCGGCGCGCCCTTGGGGGTGCCGGTGGTGCCGGAGGTCAGGATCACCATGCCGCCCGGCTTCTCCGGTGCGGGTACCGGATCCGGCGACCGGTCGTCGCGCAGCGAATCCAGCGTCGGGATCGACGGATCCACGCCGTCCTGCTCGTCGACCCAGGTGAGGATGCGCGGGATCTCGGCCGGGATGGCGCTCATCAGCTCGACGAACTCGCTGTCGTGCAGGACCGCCTTCACCTTCTCGCGCGCGGCCACGTCGGCCAGCTGCGGCTTGGCGAAGCCGGTATTCATCAGCACCGCGCGCACGCCCAGCTTCCCGGTGGCGGTCAGGCTCAGCACCATGCCGCGGTGGTCGCGGGCCAGCACCGCCACCACGTCGCCCTGCCCGAGGCCGCGGGCGGCCAGGCCGCGCGCGAGCTGATTGGACTGGGCGTCGATCTCCGCGAAGGTCAGCTCGCCGCGCTCGTCGACGATGGCCGGCGCGTTCGCGTTGGTCTTGGCGGCATGCATGATGACGCCCGCGAACGGCCCGAACTTGCCGACGTTGACCGCGGAGCTGAGCGCGTGGTCGGGGCGCAGCGGGCTGAACAGTCCGCGCTTGCGCATGGCATTGACTCCGAGGGCCATATCTCCGGCCTTGCGGAGGACTGACGGAAGGGAAGCTGACATAGGTACAACCTTCCGCGGAAACCGCCGACGAGACTGGCGGACCGCAACATCGAGATCCAGTGCGCTGCTAACCCTAGCAGGCATTATGCCGCGTGGTTCAGGTCTGTGTTACCGAGAGTACGCCCTACAACTGGACACTTGACCTAATGCGTGACCGGATAGTCGATCAACGCGCGGCGGACCAGTTTGCCGGTCGTGTTGCGGGGGAGTTCGTCGAGGAAGACGACGTCGCGGGGGACCTTGTAACGCGCCAGGTTGCTCTTGACGTGGGCCCTGATCTCCTCGGCGTCCGGCGTGCCGCCCGGCTCGGGGACGACGAACGCGCGCAGGCGTGTGCCGAACTCGGCGTCGTCCACGCCGATCACCGCGGCGTCGAAGATGTCGGGGCGCTCCAGCAGCAGGTTCTCCACCTCCTGCGGGAAGACGTTCTCGCCGCCGGAGACGATCATGTCGTCGTCGCGGCCGTCGATGAACAGCAGGCCGTGCTCGTCGAAGTGGCCGACGTCGCCGGAGGACATGTAGTCGCCGATGATCTGCTTGTGCCGGCCGTCGGTGTAGCCCTTGAACGGGGAGCCGGAGCGGATGAACACGCGGCCGGTGACGTGCCTGGCGTGGATGCGGCGGCCGCCGTCGTCGAACAGCGCGACCTCGCAGGTGATCGGGGGCCGGCCCGCGGTGCCCGGCGCGAGGGCCAGGTCGGCGGGCCGGGCGACGGTGGCGACCGCGCATTCGGTCGAGCCGTACAGGTTGTAGACGACGGGGCCGAACGCCTCCGCGGCGCGCACGCTCAGTTCGGGCGACAGCGCCGAACCCGCCACCACGATGGATTTCAGCGACGACAGGTCGTACTTCGCGCGGATCGCCGGATCGAGCTCGACCATCCGGTGCAGCATGGTCGGCACCGCCACCAGCATCTCGACCTCGTGCTCGGCGATCTTGCACAGCGTCGCCTCGGCGTCGAACCGGCGGATCAGCACCACCGTGTTGCCTCGCCCGGCGGCCACCAGCCAGGTGGCCTGGCCGGTGCTGTGGAAGATCGGCGAGACGATCATCATCGTGCCCTGCCGCGGGAACGGCAGCCGGTCGATCACCTGAACCGTGGACAGCGGCGAAACCTTGTCGCGCGGAGCGCCTTTCGGCAGTCCGGTGGTTCCGCTGGTAAGGATGACGAAGCCGCCGGCCTTGCCGGGCAGCGGCAGCGGAGCGCGCGAGTTCGCGGCGACGAGTTCCTCGACCGTGGTGGCGCCCTCGGGCAGCTCATGCCCCTCGTCGACCCACGTGAGAACCCGGGGCAGCCGGGGTGGCAGTGCGTCGAGCAGCCCGACGAACTCGCTGTCGTGCAGCACCGCCTCGACGTTCTCGCGCTTGCACACCTCGGCGAACTGCGGCTCGGCGAAACCCGTATTCATCAGCGCCAACCGGGCGCCGAGCTTGCCGGACGCCGCCATCGCCAGCAGCAGGCCGCGGTGATCGCGCGCCAGGATGCCGATCACGGCGCCCGGCCCGACACCCAGGCCGCGCAGCCCGTGCGCCAGCGCGTTCGATGCCTCGTCGAGCTCCCGGTAGGTGATCGATCCACGCTCGTCGACCGCCGCCGCCCCGCCCGGCCAGGTCCGCGCGGCATGCCGCACCATCGTCGCCTGCGGCCCCAGCACCCGCGACTCCTTGATGGTCCGCACCGTCTCCAGTGGATCGCGCGGATCGATGAATCCCTGCCGCACCAACACATTCAGGCCGCGCAGGGCCTCCACCGTATGCGCCGCCCTGCGCTGCACCCCATCCAGCATCGACACCACCTCGACCACCTCCACGCGCCCATCGTGCTCACGCACACAACCAACCGTGTGTGTGGAAGGTAGCAGCGGAGTGTGACGTGGGATACACAAAAGCGGCCAACTAGGGCAGAGAGAACGACCGTCATTCACTTCGGTTGCGGGCGGGGACAGTCGGCGGACCCGTAAGAGACTGTGGGGCAGGTGGCGGTCCGGCCGATGAATGGGCCGACCGATGCAATCCACGTCGGAATGGACGGGGAATTCGCTGAGACGATCATCTTTGCGATCGGTTTCAAGACCCCGAATTCCTCCACCGCCGGCGCACTCACAAAATTCGACGAGCGGACTTCCTATTGACTGCGATCACGGCGGAACGGCGGGAGCCGGCTCGTAATAGTCGCTGAAGAATAGCCGTGGAAAAGCGAAGTGCCGATGTACTCTTCGATGGAGCCAGGCGAAGGGGGACCAGTGATGACCTGGAGAGTGAACAATCCGGTGGTCACCGTCCGGAACATGCGGGCCGCGCTGTCGAACGGCAGTACGCTCGCTTCGGAATCCGAAGGGTCTCGGGCCGGCCGCTTCATTGTGCGGTGGCGATTCGTCATCATCGGCATGTGGCTACTGCTCGCCGGTGGGTTGAATCTTTTTGTGCCACAGATCGAATCGGTGATCGCGAACCGGTCCATGGCGTTCATACCGCCCAGTGCACCGTCTCTGCAGGCGATGAGCGAGATCGGTCCGAACTTCGGCGAACCCGGCAGCAGCGGCATGGCCTATTTCGTGCTGGAGCGTGACAGCGGGCTCACCGACGCCGACCACCGGTACTACGACGCGGTCCTCGCGAATGCCCGCAGCGACCGCGCGAACGTGGCAATGGTGCAGGATCTCTGGTCGTCACCGGATACGGCGCAGTCCGTCGTCAGCAAAGACGGCAAGGCCGTCTACGCGCTGATCCGTTTACGAGCGGATACCGGAACGACCGATGCCGCAACGGCTGTCGGTTCGCTGCGATCGCATGCCGGCTCCGTCGACAAACCCGCCGGCCTCGCCGCGGAGGTCACCGGCATCGGTCCGACCGTTGTCGACGAATTCGACGGTATTCATCATTCGCTGACCATCATCACCGGAATCACGGTGTTGCTCATCGCGGCACTGCTGCTCGCGGTTTACCGCTCTCTCGTGGTCGCGGGCATAGCACTGACCACCATCGGTCTCGGATTGGCCGTAGCGCGACCGTTGGTCGCGCTAATGGGCCTGAACGGCGTGCCGATCTCGATCTTCTCGCTCGCCCTGCTGTCCGCGCTGATCCTGGGCGCCGGAACCGATTACGCGGTATTCCTGATCAGCAGATTCCACGAGGAGCGTAATGCGGGCCACGGCTCGCGCACCGCATTCCAACGCTGCTACCGGCGGATTTCGACCGTCGTCCTCGGGTCGGCCGCCATCGTCGCGCTGTCCGCGGCCATCATGAGCTTCGCCAAGATAGGAATCTTCCGCGCGACGGGCCTGCCGTCGTCGGTGGGTGTGGCCGTGGTGGCCGCGGCGGCGCTGACGCTGACCCCGGCCCTGCTGTCGGTAGCGTCGGACCTGCGGCTTGCCGAGCCGAAATCCCGTGCCGCGACCGACTATTGGCGGCGCATCGCGGCCGCGGCCGTGGGCCGGCCGGTCCGCTCGCTGGCCGCCTCGCTGGCTCTGGTGGCGTTGCTGGCGGCGATCGCGCCGACGTTGGTGCTGTCCTACGACGAGCGCGCCACGCAGCCGGCGAGCACTCCCAGCAACCGCGGCTACGCGCTTGCCGCAGAGCATTACGACGGCAACGAGCTGACGCCGACCTTTCTGGCGATCCGGTCCGATCATGATATGCGCACGTCCGCCGACCTCGGCGCCATCGAAAAGATCACGGCGGCGGTCGCACAGGTACCGGGTGTGATCTCCGCGCGCGGTGTCAGTCGCCCACTGGGGCAGACGATCCCGGAGAGCGCCGTCGGCTACCAGGCCGGTCTGGTCGGCGATCGGCTCGATGCCGGCGTGGCCGAACTCGCCGCCGCGCAACCGCGGCTGACCCAACTCACCGACGGTTCGGCCCAATTCTTCGACGGGGTGCGGCAATTGGCGGGCGGCACCGGGCAGCTCGCGGAGGGCGGCAGGCAAGCGGCCGCCGGATCGGGCCAACTGGTCGACGGTGGCCGCCGGCTCGACAATGGCCTCGGTCAGCTGTCCGCCGGTGCGCTGCAACTCTCCGCGGGCACCCGCCAGGCCCGCGAGGGCGCAACGGCGCTCTCGTCCGGCATCGACACTGCCACGGCGCCGATGGCCGACCTGCTGAACCGGCTCCAGCCGCTGCGGGACCTCGTCACGAACACCGCGAACTGTGACGACGATGCCCTGTGCGCGGCCGCCCGGTCCGCACTCGGCGCCGTCGACCAGTCGGCGATCAACGAGCTGATCCGGCTCCGTGACGGTGCCCGCGCGCTGGCCGCCGGAAGTACCCAGATCGACACTGGCGCACAGGATCTGCTGTCGGGAGCGCAGCAGTCGAAGGACGGTTCGGGCGCGCTGGTCGCGGGCCTGCTCGCACTCGACGGTGGATTGCAGACCTTGAACAACGGTGTGCAGCAGGCCGATGCGGGGTCGCGGCGGCTGGTCGACGGAATCCCGCCGTTGCAGGACGGGATCAACCAGGTCACCGGAGGCATGAGTGCCCTGTTCCCGGGGCTGCGGGAGGCGAGCGGCCCTCTGGCGGAGCTGAGGCGGAATGCGGGCGCCTCGGCCAACGGCGGCTTCTACCTGCCACAGAGCTCGCTCTCCGATGCGCGGATGAAATCCGCAGTGCAGCTGTTCTTCTCGCCCGACGGTCGAACTACCCGGGTGGTGATCACCGACTCCGGCGACCCGTTCAGCTCCGAGGCCAACGAGCGCGGCCACGCGATCCTGGACGCTGCCAGGCGGGCGACGGGCGATACGTCACTGTCCGGCGCCCGCATCGACGCGTTCGGCAGTACTGTGGCCACCGCCGATCTGCGGTCGATGGTGTCCGGCGACCTTGCAATGATCATCATCGCCTCCTGCCTGGTCTGCTTCTGCGTGCTCGTGCTGATTCTGCGCAGTCTCGTGGCGCCGTTCTATATCGTCGCCACGGGGGTGGCGTCGTACGTGGCTGCGCTCGGCCTGAGCACGCTGGTGTGGCAGCACCTCCTGCACATCGAGCTGCATTGGGCGGTGCCGTCGATGTCGTTCATCGCCATGATGGCCCTCGGCGCCGACTACAACCTGTTGCTGATGTCGCGCGTGCGTGAGGAACTCGTCGGCGACCCCGCCGGAGGGACCAGGGCGGCCGTCGTGCGCGCGGTGTCCGGTACCGGGGGTGTCATCACCGTCGCCGGGGTCATCTTCGCCATCACGATGTTCGCCCTGCTGAGCTCCTCGGTCACGAGTATCGGTCAGGTCGGGTTCACCATCGCCACCGGTCTGCTGATCGACGCGATGATCGTGCGCACGGCGCTCATCCCCGGGCTCGCCGTCCTCTTGGGCAGGGCCAACTGGTGGCCGAGACACATTGTGGCCGAGAAGAAATCGAGTGCCACGTAGAAGTCGCCGACGCCTCCGGGCTCGCCGGATCTCAGGCCGCGAGTTCGGCGAGCGTTGTTCCGGTCTCCCGGGCCGTCGTACGGTTCTGGGCGCGCAGCTCGACGGCCTTCTCACGCAGGTGCGCCATCGCCGGGCTGTGGTCGGCGAGCGCCAGCTGGTTGTCGATGTGGGTGACCTCGCCGCCGAACACCGTGCCGAAGGTGTGCAGCAGGTACGGCACGGAATGGTCCCAGCCGTGCTGGGGTGCGCCCGGGGAGGTGCCGCCACCGCAGGAGGTGATGAGCGTGATCGGCTTACCGGTCAGCGGATAGGTCCGCGGCGCGAATCGCGGGTCGGCCCACAGCATGTCGATCCAGCACTTGATGTGCCCGGAGACGCCCCAGTTGTAGAGCGGGGCGCCGATGACGATCGCGTCGGCGGCGAGCATCTCGCCGGCGAGGTCTGCGGCCAGGCCGAGGGCTGCCTGTTGGTCGGGGGTGGGCTCGTCTGCTTCGCGAGCGGCGAGCGCGTCGGTCCACGCGGCCGGGGACAGCGGCGTGGTGACCAGGTCGCGCCGGCTGACCACGCCGCCGGGGAGCGCGGCGGACCAGGCGCGTTCGAGCTCGTCGGTGATCTCGCGGGTCACGGACCTGTCGCCCTGGACGCTGCTGTCGACGCGGTACAGGGTGCTCATGATGTCGTCCTCTCGGTCTTTCTCGCCTACCGATATGTTCTGGTGTACAGATGTTCTTGTCAACAGATCATATTCCGTACTGCATACCGAGCTAGGATGAGGCGGTGACCACACCGGAGAATGTCGAGACGGATTTCGGCTGGACGCTGTTCGCCGTCGTGCGCCGGTACCGGCACCTCACCGATGAACTGCTCGCCGATCTGCCCGGCGGCCCGCGCGGCTACCAGGTACTCATGGCGTCGCAGCAGGCCGGGCCGAGGAGCCAGCTCGCGCTCGCCCAGTACCTGGGCCTCGACCGCACGGTGATGACCTACCTGCTCGACGACCTCGAGTCGGCCGGCCTCGTGGCACGCCGACCCGACCCCGCCGACCGGCGTGTCCGCCGCGTCGAGCTGACCGAGGAGGGCCTGGCCGTTCTGGCCGACGCGCGGCACCGCCTGCGCGGAATGGAAGCCACCCTCCTCGCCCCGCTCACCCCACGACAGGGCGAAACCCTGCGCACGCTGCTACACCAACTCGCAACGCACGACGACTCCGCCGACAGCGCCGACGAGGCCGAGCGGCGCGACGAGCCCGTCGCCGCGCCCAGGGGCGGTCGGCGACGCTCATAGAAGGCCGGGTAGGCAACGGCATCGGCGGCCACGACCGGAATGCCGTGGCCGCTCCGAGTAGCCACTACGAGCGCTCCCCGGCGACGCGGTTCGACGGCAGCCGCGCAGCGACGACCAGCCCGGCGATACCGAGCACGCCGAGCCCGATGCCACCGATCCGCCGCGGCGACTCGACGCGCGAGCAGGCCACCTCCCCTCCGGGGCTGGCCTGCTCGCGCCCGCCGGAAGTAAAGACGGTGTCGCAGTTGAGCCGAACGCTGGTGACCAGCACACTCCGCGGATCGACCGGCACACCTTCGTCCGCCGGCCACGCACTCGGCAAGATCATGACCTGATCACTGGTACCCCGCCCCCACGCGTACTTGGCACGAATATCGAAGGGCCCTCCCGTGTCGCCCACGTAGTACAGCACGATTCTCGAAACCAGGAGCACCCAGAGCGCGACGCCGAGTACGAGAACGGACACGACCCGCACCCAAAGTCGCGGTCGCCGAAGCGGATTCATGCCGCGAAGCTAACCCGCCCACGGCGGGACCGGTCCCGGACCGACACCACAGTCCTGAGCACAGCGTCCGGACGCCGACCGCTGGAGCATGTGCCGAGCTGGATAGCATCGAGACTCGAAGATCAGGGCTGGACGAGCGAGTCCGTCCTGCTGGGCGAACTTGCGGCGGTATCTGTAGCCGACCGGATGGATCAGCGGAGATTCGATCTGCCGACAGCGGCCACGCATCCCGCACTGCGCTGAAGGTTGTTCAGCGGCGGTCGAATTCTCCGTCGGCAACGCCCAGCGATCGAACAGACCCGGTTGTATCAGGAGCACGAACCGGTGCGGGGTTCCGAATGGACCCGCACCGGTTCGTTGTGCGACAGCCTATTTCAGCTCGGCGCTGCTCAGTTCCAGCACCCGCCGCGCCACGATCAGCTGCTGGATCTGCTGGGTGCCTTCGAAGATGTCGAGGATCTTGGAGTCGCGGGCCCACTTTTCCAGGAGGGTGCGCTGGGAGTAGCCGATGGCGCCTGCCAGTTCTACCGACTTGAGGGTGACGTCGGTGCCCATGCGGCCGGCCTTGGCCTTGGACATGGAGGCTTCCAGGGAGTTGGGCTTCTTGTTGTCGGCCATCCAGCCGGCGCGCAGCGACAGGAGGTAGGCTGCCTCCCAATCCGCTTCCAGGCGAAGGAATTCCGCGGCGGCGGCGTGCTGGCTGTTGGCGGGGCGGTCGTAGTCGATCTCCACGCCGGCCTCGGTGAGGATCTTGCGCAGCTCCTCGAGGGCGGCGCGGCCGACGCCGATGGCCATCGCGGCGACCAGCGGGCGGGTGTTGTCGAAGGTCTGCATGACCCCGGCAAAACCCTTCTCCACGTTGACTTCCGGATTGCCGAGGATGTTGTTCTTCGGGATCCGGCAGTCCTCCAGCCGCAACTCGGCGGTGTCGGAGGCCTTGATGCCGAGCTTGTGCTCGAGGCGGGCGACGCTGAGCCCCGGGGCATCCCGCGGCACCACGAACGACTTGATGGCGGCGCGGCCCTTGGTCTTGTCGACCGTCGCCCAGACCACGATGTGGGTGGCGCGCGAGCCGGCGGTCACGAAGATCTTGGTGCCGTTGAGCACCCACTCGTCACCGTCGAGCACCGCGGTGGTCGATACGGCCGCGGAGTCGGAGCCGAAGGACGGCTCGGTGATCGCCATGGCGGCCCACACCTTGCCGAACCGCTCCAGCTGCTCGTCGGTGGCGACCGCGGCGATGGCGGCGTTGCCGAGGCCCTGGTAGGGGATCGACAGCATCAGGCCGACATCGCCCCAGGACGTCTCCAGGGCGTTCATCAGCGCGGACATGTTGCCGCCGTTGGTGTTTCCGAGTAGCTCGGTGGCGTGCGAATCGCCCTTCTCGCCCTCGGTCTTGCCCTTGCGGCCGCCGCTGGCGCCGGAGATGTCCTGGGTGCCGGAGTCGGCCAGGCCCTCCACCATGGCGGCCATGGTGTCCAGCTCGACCGGGTACTCGTGCTCGGCGAGGTCGTATTTGCGCGAGACCGGGCGGAAGATCTCCGAGGCGACCTGGTGGGCCTGGTTGGCGCTGGCCCGCAGCTTCTTGGGGAGTTCGAGATTGATCATGGCAGTGGCTCCGTCGAAAGTCGTTGGGTCAGACCAGCACTACGCCCTCGGCGACGCCGACGGCCCGCAGATCGCGGTACCAGCGCTCGACCGGGTGCTCCTTGGTGTAGCCGTGGCCGCCGAGCAACTGCACGCCGTCCAGGCCGATCTGCATTCCCTTGTCGGTGGCCAGCTTTCGGGCCAATGCCGCCTCGCGGGCGAAGGACAGACCCTGCTCGGCGCGTGACGCACCCCGCAGGGTCACGAGCCGCAGGCCGTCCAGTTCGATCGCGATATTGGCGACCATGAACGCGACCGCCTGCCGGTGGGCGACCGGCTCGCCGAACGCCTCGCGCTCCTTCACGTACGGAATCACGTAGTCGAGCACGGCCTGGCCGGTGCCGATGGCCAGGGACGACCAGCCCAGGCGGGCCAGCCGCACCGCGTCGGCGTACTCCTCGGTGCGCTGGGCGGCGTCACCGTCGCCCAGGATCGCCTCGGTGGGCACCGCGACGTTGTCGAGGATCAGCCGGCCCAGCCCGGCCGCGCGCAGACCCATGCTCGGGTCCGCCTCGATCACGACGCCCGGGGTGTCGGACTCGACGACGAAAAGCGCCGGGCGGCCGTCGAGTTCGGCGGCAACGATGAACAGTTCGGCATCACCGGCGGCCGGGACGAAGCTCTTCACGCCGTTGAGGCGGTAGCCGCTGGGGGAGCGGGTGGCCTTGGTCTGCAGGGCGAACGGATCGAACAGCGCGCGCGGTTCGCTGATCACCACCGACGCCTGCGGCACGTTCTCACCCGTGAACGCGCCCAGGTAGGTCTTCTGCTGTGCGTCGGAACCCCACTGCGACAACGCGATCGCGACACCCGAGGGCGCCAGGATCGGCAGCGCCAGGCCCATGTCGCCGTGCGCGAGCGCCTCGGCGACCATCGTGTTGGTGACCGCGCCGCGCTCGGCGGCCGCGCCCTCCAGCTCCTCGGGCACGTTGATCAGCGTGATGCCGAGCTCGGCGGCGCGCTCCAGCAGATCGCGCGGCGCCTTGGCGGCGCTGTCGGCCTCGAAGGCGGCCGGGCGCAGGATCTCCCCGGCGAACTCGCGCACCGTCTCGACGATCATCTGCTGCTCGTCGCTCGGCGTCAGGTCGAAGTAGTCCTTGGTGCGAGACTCGTTGGTGGGCAACCGCTTCGGCTTGCCGCCGCCGGACACCCTGGTGAAGGCGCGGGTGGCGGCGCCGAGCGTGCGGAAGCCGGTCTTGGTGCCCTCGTAGGTGAGTCGGTTGATCGGCTCCCGCAGTTTGTACTTCTCGGCCAGCTCGGAGCCGGTGAGAGCGGTCATGAACCGCATGGCAGCGCCCATGATGTCGCGCTTCTGCGGGTTCAGCCCGACGGCCGAATCCGGACGTCGCTTCGTTGCGGTGTCTCGAGTGCTCATAATCACCAGTCTTCTCGGGTGGGGGGTGATCGGGGGTCCCAGCTTCCTACTTTCGAGTAAGTCTATCTTACTCCAGAGTAAGAAATGCGTCGAGCGGCAGCATACACAGGGCGATCTCCGCCACAGCGCCACGCGAGCACGGCCGGTGCTGATACGACCCGCAGGGTCTCTGCCGATAGTGTCGGACGATGGGTCAGTTTCATTTCGATCCCGATACCTACGACGAGCTGATGGCCGCCGAGGTTCCGGCGTACGTGCGGTTACAGGCGGCCGTCTGTGATGCGACGATCGGGGTCGGCCGAGTCGGGCGGATCCTCGATCTGGGGACGGGTACAGGGGTGACGGCGCGCGGCGTGCTGCAGGCGCATCCGGGGGCGACATTGGTCGGTGTGGACGCCAGCGCCCCGATGCTCGACCATGCCCGCTCGGTGCTGCCGGCGGATACCGAGCTACGCGTGAGCCGACTACAGGACCCGTTGCCCGGAGGGCCGTTCGAACTCGTCGTCTCGGCGCTGGCGGTGCACCACCTGGACGGCGCGGGCAAGGCCGACCTGTTCGGCCGGGTGGCCCGGGAACTCACGCCGGGGGGCCGGTTCGTCTTGGGAGACTTGGTCGTTCCCGACGACGCTGCCGACACGGTGACGCCGATCGACGGCGACTACGACACTCCCAGCAGCGCCGCCGACCAGGTGAGCTGGTTGTGCGAGGCGGGGTTCTCCGTCGAAATCGTGTGGGAAAACAAGGATCTCGCCGTGCTCGTCGGTGATCTCACGAACTGAACGGGTCGATGGGGCGCCCTCGAGTTGCTTCGGCCGCCGCACACCCATGCCGCCTCGCCGCGTGAGCTCCCGACGGTGCCGGCACGACCGCGTCGGGCATGCCGGGTATGGAGAATTCCGGCTCGGTCTTCGAAGACGGCTCGCGGCAACCGGTTTCAGCGACTCAGCTTCGCCACAACCTCGTCGTGCAGCAATCCATTCGTGGCGACTGCGCTACCGCCGTGTGGCCCCGGACTGCCGTCGAGCGCCGTGAACCTCCCGCCCGCCTCGCGCACCAGAACGTCCAGCGGCGCCAGGTCCCAGAGCGACACCTCCGGTTCGGTGGCGATGTCGACCGCACCCTCGGCGAGCAGGCAGTAGCCGAAGAAGTCGCCGTACCCCCTGGTGCGCCACACCTCATCGGTGAGGTCGATGAGCCGGTCGCGCAGGCCGAGATCGCGCCAGCCGGACAGGCTGGAGATGGCCAAGCTCGCGGCCCCGATCTCGCGGACCGCCGAGACCGCGATCGGCTTCGGCGGTTCCGGCTCGAACCGGGTCCACGCGCCGGAACCCGTTGCGGCCCACCAGCGCCGGGCCAAGGCCGGGGCGCTCACCGCACCGACCACCGGCACCCCGTCCTCGAGCAGCGCGATGAGCGACGCCCAGACCGGAACCCCGCGCACGAAGTTCTTGGTGCCGTCGATCGGGTCGAGCACCCACTGCCGCCCGGTGAACTCGACCTCGCCGCCGAACTCCTCGCCCAGCACCGCATCGCCCGGCCGCTCGCGTTCGAGTTCCGCGCGCAGCGCCCGCTCCACCGCCAGATCCGCGTCCGAGACGGGCGTCAGATCCGGCTTGCTGTCGACCTTCAGATCCAGCGCCCCGAACCGGGCGCGGGTGATCGCGTCGGCCGCGTCGGCCAGGCGCAGGGCGAGTTCGAGGTCCGCGGAGTCGGTCACGCCGCAACGGTAACCGGTGCGCGCCGCACCGCCGCCCCCTACCCGACCTGCCAGACGGCGGGCCAGTCCCTGCCCCGGAAGGAGGCGTCGATACCGCCGTCGCAGAACACCACCGAGCCGACGAAGAACGTGGCCTTGTCGGACACCAGGAACGCCGCCAGATTCGCGATCTCCTCCGGTCGCCCGGCGCGGCCGATCGGCGTGGCGGCGAGGTAGCCCTTCATCCCCTCGCGGATCAGCTCGTTCTCCGTGCCCTCCTGCGTCATCGGGGTGTCGATATAGCCCGGGGCGATGGCGTTGAGCCGGATGCCCTCCTTGATGTACTCGGCCGACTTGGTGCGCGCGTACCAGGCCAGGGCCGCCTTGGTGGCCGGGTAGGTGTGCAGCGCGGCCAGATCGCCGAGCGATTCGGCCAGGCCGCGGGCGCGCTCCTCGTCGCCGGCCAGGCACGCGTCGGCCAGCTCCACCGGCCAATTCGGTTGGGTGGTGGTGGAATTCGACGACACCAGCACGACCGAGGCGGCGTCGGCCGCGCGCAGCAGCGGGCGCAGGTCCTCCAACAGCTCGATCGCCCCGAAGTAGTTGACCGACACCAGCAGCCCGGCGGCGCGGCCGGCCGTGGGCGCGACACCGGCGAACGGCAGGAAACCGTCCAGCCGCCCCTCGGCGAGCCGGGTGATCGCGGTGACGGCGTGCGCCCGGCCCGCGGCGGTGCCCAGGTCGGCGGTTACCTCGGCATCGTGCAGGTCCACGCCGATCACTCGATGTCCGTCCTGCTCGAGCTGCGCGGCCACGGCCGCACCGATCCCCGATGCGCTCCCGGTCACTGCGATGGTGTTCATTCGGCCTCCTCGTCGACGGCGAACTGTCATCTCATCACGCGAAACCGCAACCGGCGACGGCGCGTTCGTCGGCGGTTGTCGTGCCCGACGGAGCGGTCACCGGCCGCCGAGCGCGTTGCCGAATCCGATCCGGCCGGTAATCGTGACGGCCGTGTACCGCTCCTGTGGGGTGCGGCGTGCACGGATGCCGGCCACTCCTCAGTCGGCTACCCGGGCCGCGGCCAATGCGCTTGCCCACCAGTGCAACTGGTCGAGCATCGCGGCGGCGGCCTCCTCCGGTTCGGCCGGTTCGGCGAGCTTGCCGTCGGCGTCGAACAGCAGGTAGTAGCGGGGGAAGGACACGTATTCGCGGACCGTGTGCGCGTTCAGTTCGTTGAACACCTCACGGAGGTGGTCGATCGCGAACAGACCGCCGCTCATGCCGCTGTAGCCGACGAAACCGATCGTCTTGCGGTCCCACTGAGTGAAATGCCAGTCGATGGCGGACTTCAGCGACGCCGGGTAGCTGCGATTGATGTCGGGGGTCACGACGACGATCGCGTCGGCCTGCTCGAGACCGCGGGTGAGGGCGGACATGCCCGCCGGTCGCGTCGGATTCGGCTCGATCCTCGGCGAGGTGGCCGGCAGCGCGAGCGGCAGGTCCGCCTCGGCGAGGTCGATCACGTCGACGTCGAATTCGCCGTGCTTGCGGGCCTGTTCGGCGAACCAGTTCGCCACCACCGGACCGAACCGTCCGTTCCGGACGCTGGCGATGAGCACGGCGAGACGCGGGGTGCTGGTCATTCATGGCTCCTTCGGATGCGGTTGTCGTATCGCTTGCTACGACTCTTCCGATCGCCGCGCCGGTCAGGGAGCCCGCGGCGAGAGTGGTAGTGGCAGGGACACCCTCCCCGGCCTCCGCGCTGCTAGCGTCGAGCGAGGGGGAGCGTGGCGAGCGAACCGAGTAGTACTCCGCGGAACCTGCCGCGCACCCGGACGACGAGCGAGGTGCGGTAGGTGCGGACATCCTGCGGAGGGCCCCGGGCCGTGAGCGACGGCGCCCGGCCATGAGCGACAACGAGTTCGGCCTGTTCCTGCGCACCCGGCGAGAGGCCGTCACCCCGGCCGCCGTCGGGCTGCCGGCCGGCACGCGCCGCCGCACGCCGGGGCTGCGCCGCGCCGAATTGGCCATCCTCGCCGGCGTCAGCGTCGAGTACCTGATCCGGTTGGAACAGGGGCGCGACCGGCACCCGTCCACCGCGGTGGTGTCGGCGCTCGCCGATGCCCTGCGGATGCCGCCCAGCGAGCGTGTGCATCTGTACCGGTTGGTCAAGGGGGCCGACCCGAGCTTCAACTGCCTGGGCGGCGCCGCCCCGAACCGGGAGGTGCGCCCGGCCGTACGAGCCGTGCTGGACCAGCTCGCGCCGGCGCCCGCGGCCGTGATCAACCGCCTCGGCGAGGTGCTGGCCTGCACCGACGGATACGTGCGGGTGCTGGGTCCGATCGGGCTGCTCGACGGCGGGTTGCCGGCCAGCATTCCGCGCTACCTGTTCACCGATCCGCGTGCCCGCGACGCGTACCCGGACTGGGAACACTGGGCCGACAAGACCGTCGCGAATCTCAAGGAGGGCCCGTATCGGTCGGATTCGCACGTCGCGGAGCTGATCGACGAGCTGACCGTCACCGTCGGTGCGGAGTTCACCGGCCGCCTGGAGCGGATTCCCGGCTTCGCCGACGCCAACGGCATCGCGCGCATGAACCATCCGGACGCGGGATCGTTGCGTTTCGCCTACGAGCGGCTGGACCTGTCCGCCGACGACGACCAGCACATTCTCGTCGGTCTCCCGGCCGACGCCGGGACCGCTGCCGCGCTGGACGGTCTGATCGGCCGCCGTCCGGGAGGCTTGCGGGCCGTATCGGGCTGACCGGTGCTCGCGCGCCCGGCCGACGATATCCACCCTGGCCTCGGCGTATTTCGCGGCGCAGAGCGAGACCGGTAGATTGGACCATCGTGCATCCTGACGTCTCCGCTGATCTCGCCGAACTCGACAACACGCTGAAGACCGTCGAGTCGGTACTCGATATCGACGAGCTGCGCCGCCGGATCGACGAGCTCGAACAGCAGGCCGCCGATCCGGAGCTGTGGAACGACCAGGAACACGCACAGCGGGTCACCAGCGAGCTGTCGCACTCGCAGAGCGAGCTGCGCCGCGCCACCGAGCTGCGCCAGCGCCTGGAGGATCTTCCGGTGCTCTACGAGCTGGCCGAGGGCGAGGAGGGCGAGGCCCACACCGCTGCGCTGGCCGAGGCCGACGCCGAACGTTCCGCCCTGCACGCCGACGTGGAGGCGATGGAGGTGCGTACCCTGCTGTCGGGCGAGTACGACAAGCGCGAGGCGCTGGTCAACATCCGTTCCGGCGCGGGTGGCGTGGACGCCGCCGACTGGGCCCAGATGCTGATGCGCATGTACGTCCGCTGGGCCGAGCGGCACAAGTACCCGGTGGAGCTGTACGACACCTCCTATGCCGAGGAGGCGGGCATCAAGAGCGCCACCTTCGCGGTCAAGGTGCCCTACGCCTACGGCACCCTGTCGGTCGAGATGGGCACGCACCGGCTGGTGCGGATCAGCCCGTTCGACAACCAGGGCCGCCGCCAGACGTCCTTCGCCGAGGTCGAGGTGCTGCCGGTGGTGGAGACCACCGACCACATCGACGTGCCGGAGTCCGATATCCGCGTCGATGTCTACCGCTCGTCGGGCCCCGGCGGGCAGAGCGTCAACACCACCGACTCCGCCGTCCGCATCACGCACGTCCCCACGGGCATCGTGGTCACCTGCCAGAACGAGAAATCGCAGCTGCAGAACAAGATCTCGGCGATGCGGGTGCTGCAGGCGAAGCTGCTGGAGCGCAAGCGGCTGGAGGAGCGCGCGCAGATGGACGCGCTCAAGACCAACGAGGGCGCCTCGTGGGGCAACCAGATGCGCTCGTACGTGCTGCACCCGTACCAGATGGTGAAGGATCTGCGCACCAACTACGAGGTGAACAACCCGAGCGCCGTACTGGACGGCGATATCGACAGCTTCATCGAGGAAGGAATCCGCTGGCGGATGCGGCAGGGCGCCGAACAGTAATAGCGGGAATTCGTCCTGCCGTTGCTATCACGGCGCAATCACGACGTATCGGGCAGTGCACGCGCCGTAGTAGCCTGTCTGACGTGCATTTTGGTGGTAGGGCTCGGGGCATCGGCGTTCGGGGTATTCGGTTCACGCCGGGGAGGGCCGGCCGATGACGACCGAACTTGCCGCCGCCACCGGTACCCAGCTCACCACCTGGCTGCGCGGCAGCGGGCTGGAGATCGTGCTGCTCATCGTGGGCGCGGTGCTGCTCAGCCGGCTCGCGACGTTCGTCCGGGACCGGGTCACGCGCCGCATCGATGCCGGGTTCCGCAGCAGCGACTCCCTGGTGCGCTCGGAGGCCGCCAAGCATCGGCACGCCCTGGCGCAGGTGCTCACCTGGGTGCTGCTGTCGATCGCCTACTTCATGGTGGCCCTGGCCGTCGTGCAGCGCTTCGGATTTCCGCTCGGCGGCCTGGTCGCGCCCGCCGCCGTGATCGGTGCCGCCGTCGGTTTCGGCGCGCAGCGCATCGTGCAGGATCTGCTGGCCGGGTTCTTCCTGATCACCGAGCGGCAGTACGGGTTCGGTGATGTGGTGAGCATCGCCGTCACCGGGCAGACGACCGCCGCCGAGGGCACGATCGAGGACGTCACGCTGCGCATCACCACCCTGCGTAACGTGGACGGCGAGGTGATCACGGTGCCCAACGGCCAGATCGTGAAAGTCACCAACCTGTCGAAGGATTGGGCGCGGGCCGCGATCGATGTGCCGGTGCCCGCCACCGCCGACATCACCAAGGTCAACGAGATCCTGCACGCCGTGGGCGCCAGGGCGTTCCAGGATCACAAGCTGAAATCGCTGCTGCTGGACGAGCCGACGGTGATGGGTCTGGAGGATCTGACCGTCGACCAGATGAATATCAGAATGGTTGCCCGAACCTTGCCCGGTAAACAATTCGAGGTGGGGCGTGAACTACGCGTACGGGTGGCCGCGGCACTGCGCCGGGAGGGTATGAGTGAAACCGCGTAAGTCCACGGCGATCCTGCTCGCCGTGTGGGTGGCCACGTTCGTGTTGTACGTGTTCGTCAAGCCGGGTACTGCCGAGCACGCCGGCTTCGCACCGCTGTCGAATACCATTTCGCAGACGGCCGTGACGACGTCGCCGGGCAGGTGACCTGAATGTGACAGGGGGCATTTCCCGGGCGTGCCGCGTCTGACTGCCGCGTTTGCGGAGGGTACGCCCTTCCCCCTCCGGATACGTCGCAAACGCGACGGCGAATGGCTGTTCTCCGCTGGCTACACTGGCTGCTCGTGATCACCCTGCGGAACGTCACCAAGTCCTTCCCGACCTCGACACGGCCGGCGCTGGACAATGTCTCCGTCGAGATCGGCAAGGGCGAGTTCGTCTTCATCATCGGGCCGTCCGGTTCGGGGAAGTCGACGTTCATGCAGTTGTTGCTCAAGGACCAGAAGCCGACGGCGGGCGAGGTGATCGTCGCGGACTTCCGGGTGGACCGGCTGCCCGGGCGCGGGGTGCCCAAGTTGCGCCAGCGCATCGGCTGCGTATTCCAGGACTTCCGGCTGTTGCAGCAGAAGACGGTGGAGCAGAACGTGGCGTTCGCCCTGGAGGTGATCGGCAAGAACCGCAGGTTCATCCAGCGCGCGGTCCCGGAGGCGCTGGATCTGGTGGGCCTGTCGGGCAAGGCCGACCGATTGCCGAGCGAGCTGTCCGGCGGTGAGCAGCAGCGGGTCGCGATCGCGCGGGCGTTCGTGAACCGGCCGCTGGTGCTGCTGGCCGACGAGCCCACCGGCAACCTCGACCCCGAGACCAGTCAGGACATCATGATGCTGCTGGAACGCATCAATCGCGTCGGCACCACGGTGCTGATGGCGACCCACGACAACCACATCGTCGACGCGATGCGCCGGCGGGTGGTGGAACTCGACCGCGGCCGCCTGGTGCGCGACGAGGCGACCGGCGTGTACGGGGTGGGCCGGTAATGCGCGCGAGCTTCCTGTTCGGCGAGATCTTCAACGGCCTGCGCCGCAACGTCACCATGACCATCGCGATGATCCTCACCACCGCGGTGTCGCTGACCATGCTCGGCGGCGGCTTGCTGGCGGTCCGGATGGCCGACAAGACCGAGCAGTACTTCCTGGACCGGCTCGAGGTCCGGCTGTACCTGACCGAGGACGTGTCGGCCAACGACCGGGACTGCTCGCAGAATCCGTGCAAGACGCTGATGGCGGATCTACAGCGGACCGACGGCGTGGTGTCGGTGCAGTTCCTGAGCCGCGAAGACGCCATCCACGAGGCCAAGGAGAAGACCTTCAAGGATCAGCCGGAGCTGGCGGCGTATGTGAGCGAGTCGCCGCTGCCGGCCTCGCTGCGGGTGAAAATGACCGACGCGGAGGAGTATCCGCGCATCTTCCAGGAGTTCCAGACCCGCGAGGGCGTCGGTTTCGTGCGCAACGACAAGGAGATCGTGGACCGGCTGGTGAGCCTGTTCGACGGCCTGCGCAACGCGGCGTTCGGCCTGGCGGTGCTGCAGGCGCTGGCCGCGCTGCTGCTGATCGCGAACATGGTGCAGATCGCGGCGTTCACCCGCCGCACCGAGGTGGGCATCATGCGACTGGTCGGCGCGACCCGCTGGTACACCCAGCTGCCGTTCCTGCTGGAGGCGGTGGCGGCCGCGCTCGTCGGCTCGGTGCTCGCGGTCCTGGGCCTGCTCGCCGCCCGCCCGCTGGTCATCGACCGCGCGCTGGGTGACCTGTTCGCCTCCAAGGTCTTTCCGCGCATCACCGGCGACGACATCACCATCGTCGCCATGACGATTTTCCCGATCGGCATCGTCTTCGCCGGTCTCACCGCCTACGGCACGCTGCGCTATTACGTCCGCGAATAGGGCTCATACCAAGAGCTTTCGAACGGGACAACGGTGTGGCGGCCGCTGGCGCACCCCGCGCATGTTCTCGCACCGATTTCGTAGCTTGTGCGGGGTGCGGGAACCGGGACGGGGTGCGGGAACCGGAGGGGGGTCGCATTGTCGGCGCGCATCCGTAGGATGGCCAGGGTGAGTTCCCCGGAGACGCTCGAGACGGTGGTCGACCAGCCCGGTGTGGGCGCGAATTCCGATGCGGCGCATGATGTTTTGCGTCGGGTGTTCGGGTACGACAGCTTCCGCGGGCTACAGGCCGACATCGTCGGGCAGGTGGTCTCCGGCGGCGACGCGCTGGTGCTGATGCCGACCGGTGGCGGCAAATCGCTGTGCTACCAGATCCCGTCGCTGGTGCGGCCCGGCGTGGGCGTGGTGATCTCGCCGCTGATCGCGCTGATGCAGGATCAGGTCGACGCGTTGAACGCGCTCGGTGTGCGTGCCGGGTTCCTCAACTCCACGCAATACCCCGACGAGCGGCGCACGGTCGAGGCGCAGTTCGTCGCCGGCGAGCTGGACCTGCTGTACCTCGCGCCGGAGCGGCTGCGCATCGACTCCACCCTGCAACTGCTGGACAAGGGCAAGGTCGCGGTGTTCGCCATCGACGAGGCGCACTGTGTCTCGCAGTGGGGCCACGACTTCCGGCCCGACTACCTCGCGCTGTCGGTCCTGCACGAGCGCTGGCCCGACGTGCCGCGCATCGCGCTGACCGCCACCGCCACCGAGGCCACCCGCAAGGAGATCGCCGAACGGCTGGACCTGACCGGCGCCGAACATTACGTCGCGAGCTTCGACCGGCCCAACATCCAGTACCGCATCGAGCCGAAGAACAAGCCCGACCAGCAATTGCTGAACTTCATCCGCACCGAGTACCCGGGTGAGGCCGGCATCGTCTACTGCCTGACGCGCAATTCGGTGGAGCGCACCGCGGAGTTCCTGTCCCGCAACGGTGTCGAGGCGGTGCCGTATCACGCCGGGCTGGACGCGCGGACCCGCGCCACGAATCAGGCCCGCTTCCTGCGCGAGGACGGCCTCGTCGTCGTGGCGACCATCGCCTTCGGCATGGGCATCGACAAGCCCGACGTGCGCTTCGTCGCCCACCTCGATCTGCCCAAATCGGTGGAGGGCTACTACCAGGAGACCGGGCGCGCCGGGCGCGACGGGCTGCCGTCCACGGCGTGGATGGTGTACGGCCTCAACGACGTCGTGCAGCAGCGCAAGCTGATCGACAACTCCGAGGGCGACGCCGCGCACCGCAGACAACTCCAGCTGCACCTGGACGCCATGCTCGCGCTGTGCGAGACCGTGCAGTGCCGCCGCACCCAGCTGCTGGCCTACTTCGGGCAGAGCGGCGAGCCGTGCGGCAACTGCGACACCTGCCTGAATCCGCCGGAATCCTGGGACGGCACGGTCGCCGCGCAGAAGGTGCTCTCGGCCGTGTGGCGGTTGAAACACGAGCGTGGCCAGAGCTTCGGTTCCTTGCACATCACCGATATCCTGATCGGCAAGTCCAACCCGAAGGTGTTGCAGCACAACCATAATGAGCTGAAGGTGTTCGGTGTCGGCAACGATCTGCGGGACACCGAATGGCGCGGCGTCATCCGCCAGCTGCTCGCCCAGGGCCTGCTGGCCGTGCACGGCGAGTACGGCGTGCTCACGCTCACCGAGGCCAGCAGAGAGGTGCTGCGCTCCGGCCGCACGGTGATGCTGCGCCGCGAGCCCGAGCGGGTGAAGCCCGCCAAGGCCCCGCGGGCCAAGGGATCCCGTCTCGCCGCCGCGGATCTGTCCCCGGCCGACGCCGACCTGTTCGAGCGGCTGCGCGCCTGGCGGGCGTCGGTCGCCAAGGAACAGGGCGTCCCCGCCTACGTCGTCTTCCACGACGCCACCCTGCGCGAGATCGCCGCCCGCAAACCGGCCGATCTCGCCCAGCTCGGCGCCATCAGCGGCATCGGCGAGAACAAGCGGGCCAAATACGGCGAGGGTGTGCTCGAGGTCGTGACGGCCGGAGGAGGCGGGGCGGCCGAGAATGGGCCGGCGAGCGCAGGCCGAGCCACCGCTGCCCAACCGGCAGTAGCACCCGCAGCCGATCACGAACCCCCGCCGGACTGGGATTTCGAGCCCCCACCCGACGACGGGTACTGACTTTCCGCGCCACCGGAATTCGGTCCGGGCACGCCCGGATTCGGACGGTTTTCGAGAGACCGGGTCCGGCGGGCATCGGTGCGTTCGCCGGTGCTCCGGTGACACATTCAGCGAGTTGTGCTGCCGTCTCGAGTGTCTCGAGGTTCCGTCCCGAGCGCTGACACCTCGGGCGTGCTCGCGATACTCTGCTCTCGGTGGCCGCACAGGAGGATCGTCCGAGCGGAGTCGGAGCGGGCGCTGATCGGGACGATCGTCGAAGGAACCGTTCAGGGCGTCCATCTTCCGCACTGCGTCTACGTCGACATCGGATTGTCTTGCCCCGCCTACATCGACGCCTTCTACCTCGACGACCGACAGTACGCGGTGGGTGACCGGATCGAGGTCCGTCCCATCGGCTTCGAACCGATCCGAGGGGGCCGCTTCCTGCTCCGGCCACCGCACATGACCTCCGCCGCCGAGAAGTTCGGCTGGACGACGGTCGACACCACCGTCGCCGAGGATCCCCCGGGGCGCGACCGCTGAGCGATCTTCCCGAATCCACGCAGCCCTGCTCGCGCGGGGCCGATTCGTGTCGTTCGTGTTCATCCGGGCACGGCGTCCGGGTACGGTCCCCGTATGGCACTCGGTGCAGACGACGGGAACAGCGGGAATACTCCTCCCACCGGTCAGGGTGCCGTCATGCCTTCGGAGAGCACGATCGAGATCGTGTCACCCGACAACGCCGACCTCTCGGTGGTGCCCGGCAGGTCCGCCTCGCGGCAGCCGCTCGGCAGGCCGCGCGTGTCGACCGTGGTGCTGATGTCGGTCTGGGTTGCCGCGCTTGTCCTCTATCTCCAGGTGCGGCCGGGCGGGTAGCGTGCTGCCATGACAGATGCCCAGGGTGGGCCCGATCGCCCCGACCAGGGGTCTGATGCCGGTTCCGCTGACGCACCCGCCGCGCCGCCGCGCAGCGGCCTCACCGAGGGCACCGTCGAGGCGGGCTGGCTGCGGCCGCACACTCGGCGCTCGTTGGGCCGCCCGCGGGTGTCCACGATCGTGCTGATTCTGCTGTGGGTCGGGGTTCTCGTTCTCTACCTCCAGGTGCACCCGTAGCGCTCGACGGAAATTCGCTCGCGGACCGGCCCGCCGTTCCTTATCGTTGTGCGTGGCCGTCACCAAGGGGCGCACCGGAATCTCCGGCCCGCGTTTCCCCGCGTCGGGGGCGGCATACCATCCTGGCGTACAGACCTGATCAGTCTGTTGGGTTCGATTCCCAATCGCGGTGCGTCCTGTCCGGTCGCATGCGGTGCCGCGGCTCTGCGGGCTCCCCGTCCCAGTACGGGGGACGCCCCCGCCGCGCTGCCGTGACCGGGTAGGACGTGCTGTCTGAATATTCTTGTGGGGGAAGGAGTTTCGTGATGTACACGACTGTCATGGAGTGGCAGCGCACGCTGCTGTACCGCGACGGCCGGCTCGACAAGGTGCTCGAGCCGGGCCGGCACCGCTACGACCAGCGCCGGTGCACGCTGGTCCCGGTCGATATGCGCCCGCGTCAGTTGCAGGTCACGGGCCAGGAACTCCTCACCCGCGACGGCCTGTCGCTGCGGGTCAGCCTCACCGTGAACTGGGTCGTCACCGATCCGGTCGCCTTCACCACCGGCGCCCAGTACTCGGAGACCGTGCTGTACGCGGCCGTCCAGGAGGCCGCCCGCGACAAGGTTGCCGCGCACACCCTCGACGAGCTGATCGCCGACCGCGCCCTGCTCGCCGGTGCCGACGAGGCGGCCGCGGCGGTCGCCGACCTCGGCATCCGGGTGTCGAGCGTGCGCGCCCGCGACCTGATGCTGCCGGGTGAGCTGCGCAAGGCCGCGCTGGAGACGGTGCTGGCCAAGGAGCGCGGCCGCGCCGACCTGGAGCGGGCCCGCGCCGAGGCGGCCGCGCTGCGGTCGCTGGCCAATACGGCGCGCCTGCTCGAGGAGAACCCGGCGTTGCTGCGGCTGCGTACGCTGCAGGTCGCGGCCGTTCCGGGCACCCAGGTGGTGCTGGATCCGCGGGAGCGGACGTGATCGGCGGCCCGGCCGACCAGTTCCTCGCCCGGCGCCCCGATGGGCGGCCGGGCGAGGGTGCTGATCCGAGTAACGGTTCGCGCTCGTCGCACCGGGCGGGGGCACGTCAGGTCGTGGCCGGGGCGGAGTCGCGGGGTCTCGCCCGTGCGGCGGCTCGTGTGGGCGGTGCGCCGTGAGCGAACGCGCGGAATATTCGATTGCCCGCGGCCATTACTGTTGATCGCTATGAAGGAGCACGGGCGCAAGGTGATCGCCACCAACCGCAAGGCGCGGCACAACTACACGATCCTGGAGACCTACGAGGCCGGGGTCGCGCTGGTCGGCACCGAAGTGAAGAGCCTGCGCGAGGGCAAGGCGTCGCTGGTCGACGCCTTCGCCACCATCGACGACGGGGAGGTGTGGCTGCGCGGCCTGCACATCCCGGAGTACGGCCACGGCACCTGGACCAACCACGCACCGCGCCGCAGCCGCAAGCTGCTGCTGCACCGCCGCGAGATCGACAAGCTCACCGGCAAGATCAAGGAGTCCTCGCAGACGCTGGTCCCGCTGTCGATGTACTTCTCCGACGGCAAGGTGAAGGTCGAGCTGGCGCTGGCCAAGGGCAAGCAGGAGTACGACAAGCGCCGTGATCTGGCCCGCCGCACCGCGGAGCGGGAGGTGACGCGCGAGCTGGGCCGGCGGGTCAAGGGCATGCGGGGATGACTGTCCCGCCCGTTCGCGTCTGTTGCGGATGGGGCAGGAATGTACGGATGGATGTCGGTGTTAAGATAGGAAGTCCGGCCATGAGCCGGGATCATCTGAATCGATGATGCGCACGGGGCTGAACGGTTTCGACTACGTGCGTCGATTCAGGGGAAGCGTGTCGGTGCAGGCAGGAGACCACCGTAAGCGTCGCTGTAACCCAATAAGCGCCGATTCCAATCAGCGCGAGTACGCTCTCGCTGCCTAAGCAGTAGAGCGTCTCTGTCAGCCCGGGTTCGCCCTCGGCCCGGTCCCTGGCATCAGCTAGAGGGCTACACCGTCCGCCTCGGTCGCGGAGCCGGACGGGACATCGAACAGCGACTGGGATCGCCATCTCGGCTCGTTCGCGTGACCGAGAGATCCGAGCAGAGGCACAGCGAACTGCACACGGAGAAGCCCTGAAGAAGCGGCGGAGGACCCGGGTTCAATTCCCGGCAGCTCCACAGAGAAGGCCCGGTCCACACGGACCGGGCCTTCGTCGTCGCCCAGCACGGTCGCCGTTTATGTCTGATGAACAGCTTCCACCAGTGTGGCGTTAGGTCATTCAGAGATCCAGTTCAGTGCATCTAGTACGCGCCTGGCAGGGTGAACAGCAGCCGATCCAGCTGCGGCACCGTTTCTTCGAGACGCTTCTTCAGGTGCTCGTACCGCTTACGAAGCACCGCTACATCGGCAGTGCGCGGTAACGGCACAGGCCGTTGCGACGACGGTAGTGCATTCTCGACTCGAGTCAGGCGACCGTGTGCGAGGGCGCGCGCCGCCTCCCGCTGCGGTGGTGCCAGTCTTTCGAGTTCCTCGTATAGTCCATTCCACTTCGTCGCGGCTACCACTGCGTAGGCGGCCCAGCCGTCTTTCGCCGGGGCGTTCTCGTTGAGGCTGGCGACGATTCGCCAGGCGAGGGTGATGTCTGGCTCCAAGGCTTCTGCTCGTGCGTAGGCTGTCGCCGACAGCAGCCGATAGAACGCTGCCTGTTGCCATCGTTCGATCCGACTCCGCTCACGATCTCGCCACACGTCCACTGCGGCAACAAACCCCGCCAATGCAACCAGATCTCGCACCGCTGGCCCACCGCATATGCCACACAATCGCCGCCCGTCCTCCAGCATCACCCGCCACCATGGCAAGTGGTCGGTCAGCAGTACTGGGCGAGATCGCACTGACCGACATCCGGGTGAGTGCAGGCTTTCTCCACTGGTGTCTCCGACGGCCAGGCGAAGCCAGCCGAATACAGGAGCCATGTCTCGTTCTTGTTCATCAACCCAGTTCGGCAGCGTTGGCACCGGAGGCAGCACAAGCTCGCCGCCTGATGCCGCGACGTCCTCGAGTAGTGCATTGACGAACGCGACATCGGTCTCGCCGAGCAGTCGCCCGGGCTGCGGAATGTCGCCGCGGACTCGACCGGATCGATCCCTCGACGCGATACGGGCGACATCGAGAAGTTCGGCAGCACGCGGGAAGGTGGACGCGACAGTTCCAGCCCTCCCGGGGCGCCCATGCCGATCGGCGGCAAGAATGTCACGCAGGACCGGGACTGGCAAATCAACAAGCAGTGGGTCCAGCTCGTCGACTGTGACGTACTGGCCGAGCCCACGCGCCTTGATGTACGCCTTGCGGAGTTCGACGCGCTCCTCGGCATCGGTTTCCTCATCGAAGTACTCTTCGTCGTACCGCTCCGGCAATGCACGCCCCTCGTCAACAACCAAGCGATCGGCACGACGTCGCTCGTAATCCTCGTGCCGGGCCCGCTGTTCCGCGACACGAGCCTCCCGCTCGGCACCGATCGATGCAGCACGATCCGTCCATTCGTGCCATGGGCAGGCGATGTCACGCGTAGCAACCTGCCGTTGTTCGTTTCGCTTGACTGGTCGGGCACGCCACGCATTCGCGGGCGGCTCCTTACCCGGGGCCACCACTTTCACAGTTACCTTGTCGTCTCCGTCGACGGAGACGACACGGACGCGCGCCGCCGTGGGAGCGGCGTTATATGGCTCATGCGTGGGAAATGCATACTCGTGCCCCACCTGAAGGTCTGCCTGCCTCACGATGGCCAGCATCTCACGGGCGGGCGACAAGTTCGTCGCCCCTTGCGCCGGTGCAGACGAGAGTTACGGACGTGCACTGCGCCCATATGTCCCGTCGGGCGTCGTGTCGGTTGCCTTCGCCACCGTCCGCTTGGCCATGTGTGCTATGACGTCGGCATCATCCGGTGGCTCATCGATGGCGCCAAGTCGATGGGTTGCGGGCGGTAGTGGCGGAGCCGGTTTCGAAACCGCTGGCGCACTGGAACGTTGGTGGCCAGAGCGTAGGCATGGTTCGGTTCGATCTGGTCTCGGACCGAAGCGATCGCCGGACAAAGCCTGCCGGGGAGTTGGTCACGTTTTGTCGGTCGACGGATCGCAGGCCGTGTGGAAGGTATAAGTGTAGTTATAAGAAGTATAATTATACTATGAGTATGCCGGTTAAGCCTGATCGTGTGTTCGATCGTGACCGTGAGTGGGGCGGGCTCGTGCGGTTCGCGACGTCGTCCAGCCCGGATGTGCGGCTGGGTATCGTCAGCGGGCGGCGGCGGCAGGGGAAGACATACCTGCTCGATGCGCTGGCCGAGGAGGTCGGGGGGTTCTTCTTCACTGCGACCGATGCGACCGAGATCGAGTCCCTCGAGGGGTTCGGGCAGGCGGTGGCCGAGCACGCCGGCGGAGGGCGGTATGCGTTCCGGGATTGGGGCGAGGCGCTCGAGCGGCTGTTCGCGGTGGTCGGAGACGGACTGGTCGTCATCGACGAGTTCCCCTACCTGAGCAAGGCGAGTTCGGTGTTGCCGTCGGAGTTGCAGCGTGCGCTCGACCCGCGTGGTTCTGCTCGCCGGGCCGGAACCCGCATCCTGCTGTGCGGCTCGGCGATGTCGGTCATGGGCAGGCTGCTGTCCGGGAGTGCGCCGCTGCGGGGCAGGGCAAGTATGGAGTTGGTCGTCAGGCCGCTGGGATACCAGAGTTCTGCCAGGTTTTGGGGGATCGATGATCCGCGGCTGGCGGTCCTGGTGCATTCGATCGTCGGTGGTACGCCCGCTTATCGGCGAGAGTTCGTCGCCGGAGATGCTCCGGATTCGTTGGCGGACTTCGACTCCTGGGTTCTGCGGACGGTGCTGAATCCACAGGTGCCGCTCTTTCGCGAGGCCCGCTATCTGCTGGCCGAGGAGGCCGAGATCCGGGATGTCGCGCTCTACCATGCGGTTCTCGGAGCTATTGCCGGCGGGCACACGACCCGCGGCGGCATCGCCAACACGATCGGCCGCACGTCCACCGATATCGGCCACCCGCTATCCGTTCTCGAAGATGCCCAGCTGATCACCCGGGAAGCGGACCCGTTCAACCGCGGGAAGTCGACGTACCGGATAGCGGAACCACTCATCGTGTTCTACGAAGCAGTCATGCGGCGCGAATGGACTCGGCTGGAACGCGGGAATGCGGATGCCGCGTGGGCTAATTCGCAGGCAACGTTTCGATCCCAGGTAGTCGGACCGCATTTCGAGGGGCTGTGCCGTGACTGGGCGATGTCGGCCGACGCCGAAGTTTTCGGTGATCTCCTCGGGCAGGTGGCATCGGCCACCGTCAACGACCCGAAGGATAGGTGCCAGATTCAGATCGATGTCGCGGTGCTGGGGCCCGAGGAAGCCGGTACGCCTCGCCGCATCTTGTCCCTGGGCGAGGTGAAGTGGGATCAGACGATGACCCTCGGCCACGTCGACAAGCTGCGACGGGCCCGGGATCTGCTGTCGGCCAAGGGGTATGACACCAGCGAGACGGTGCTCGCCTGTTATAGCGGTGCGGGATTCGACGAGAATCTCCGCGGGGTCGGGAGGGCTGTCGGCCGACGGTCGTCCGACAGCCCGATGCTCGTCGATCTGAAGGATTTGTACTCACAGTCTTGACGGCTCGGCTGAGCCGTTGCTGCGGCGGTTCGCATGCGCGAGTGCGCTCGCTGTGATCGCTGACAGCTGTTGTAGTTGCCGGGGTTCTGCACATCGCGGTCTGATCGTGCCGTGCGTCCGCTGTCGATGGTGAGGCTGGTGTCGGTGATGAGGCGGGCGTCGGGGCGCTCCGAGACTGGACGGCTATTACGTACCGCGCCAGCTGAATTCGGGGATATGAGACAGTGGCGCGGCGCTCGTCGGCTGGGCGTTCAGGCGCTCGGGTCGCCGTAAGGCTTCGGCGATGTCCTCGGAGCCGCTCCAGCGGCTGTAGGTGGGGGACTGGGGCCAACCCTCGGGGGAGTCCTGCCACTCTTCCTGGCGGCCGTAGGGGAGGGCGTCGATGAGGGCGAAGGTGTAGCTGAGTTGTTCTGTGCCGCGGCCGTTGGTGTGCCAGGTGCGGTAGACCTTGTCGCCGTTGCGGAGGAAGATGTTGACCGCGAATCCTCCGCCGGGTGGGGCGTCGACATCGGTGCCGAAGGGGCTGTTCGCCGTTGAGTACCAAGTCATTTCGTTGCCTACCCGGCGCTTGTAGGCGAGGGCCTCGCCGATCGGGCCCTGGGTGACGATGACGAAACGGGCGTCGTAGTTGTTCAGGAACTCCAGTCGGGTGAACTGTGAGGTCAATCCGGTGCAGCCGCCGCATTGCCACTTCTCGCCCGGGAACCACATGTGGTTGTAGACGATGAGCTGTGACTTGCCGTCGAACAGATCCACCAGGCGGACCGGCCCCTCCTCACCCTCGAGGGTGTAGCCGGGCATCTCCACCATCGGCAGCCGGCGGCGCTGGGCGGCGATCGCGTCGAGCTCGCGGGTCGCGGCCTTCTCGCGGATACGCAGCGCTTCGAGTTCACGCTGCCAGGTATCGGCGTCGACGACGGGCGGCAATGCAGTGGTGCTCATAGATTCCTCTCCAACCGTGCTCACACTGTGCGGGCTGTAGATGTAGACGCCGCGCGCCCGGCGAACTCATCGGTGCCCGATACTGCCAGCCGACCGGGCATCAGCCTCGTCTCGCCCAGGGTGTGATTCGCGGCACCGATCGCCCGGACATCCTGAGTAGCCGATCGTCTAAATCCCTTGCGTCGGAGAATGGATCGGATGACCTGGCTCGTCCAGGTTTAGAATGTGGATGTAGTAGATCGCTCGACGAGGTCGTCGACGCTGGGCTCCTGCTCGGTCCGATCTTCGGCGCATCCGCAGTACCTACTCCCGGCGGTGGTTCGACCGCGCGGAAGGTGGGAACGTGATGGGTCGCTTGTCTGCGAGGCTTCGGAATGATCTTCTGTGGGTCAAGAGTAATGCGGAGAGTGTGGTCGCCCTGGCGCTCGCCGTGACGATGAGTGTTCTGGGAATCGTTGATCTTCTGCCGGCCGACCTCATTTCCAAGGTTATACCGCTGACGTTGGGAGTGGTCGCGTTCGCGATGCTGCGGGAACGTTGGCGCCAGGAGGCCCTGAATACACGAACGCAAGAGACCACCGCGAGGACCGAAGAGACTCTGAGTCGACTGGACGAACGCTTGGAACGGGCCAAAGATGCTGATGATCACCTGGCCGGTATTCATCGCGCAGTGGAGAGCCTGACGACAATACGTACCGGGGTGGGGTCCGAGGTGACGAAGGCATTGGCTACTGCCCGAGGCAGTACCGATCGGTGGGTCTTCAAGGGCGGAACCGGCGCTTATACACGTAGTGTCCTGCCGAAATATGTCAGTCGTGCGGCATATCGTCACACGTCGGTAAGAATCGAGATTCTGGATCCCGCCGATGAGGACGCGTGCGAGAGGTACGCGCGGCTGCATCGATCTCTTGCAGAGGGAGAAGATGACGACGCCAGAAGTTGGACGGCCGAAGGTACCCGAATCGAGTCCTATGCGACCATTCTGGCGGCTTGTTGGTTCAAAGAGCGGTACGATACTCGTCTCGATCTCGAGCTCGCAGTCACCTCGACGGTATCGATATTTCGCTGGGACCTGTCATCGAGCAACCTGATAGTGACGCAACGGGGGCCGTGGTTTCCGGCGATGATCATCGGGTCGGATCATCCGTTCTACGATTCCTTCGACATCGAGCTGAGTACGAGTTTCAGTCAGGGGCGCCCGGTTCCACTGGAAAGGGCACGCGAGTTCGGGTTGCTTCCGGAGCCCGATGTCGACACGGTGAGAATTCTATTCGGAGTACTCGGATCGGAATTGCCCAGAGATTTCGACGACAAAATTGTTCGGACCATCATCGAGAAAGCGCTCCGAGATCCGAATCCCGCCCCGCTCGGTGCAGGCAATCGCGCTCGGCCCGAGTCGATCACCGGCTGAACGTTGCCGACGAGGGCGCTTGATCATCAAGCCCTTTCATCCTCAGCGGTATCGGTCGGCTTGCGACTTTCGCAACATCAGTCCAGCCATCCGCTGAACTTCCTGTTCGATCGTAGAGTTTCCGGGTCGTTCGATGTATCGAATCGTATGGGCCGGTAGGTGTGTCCACCACATCCAAGACCTTGTTGTTTCGTGACTGTGTCGGCGGTGCCGTTCAGTACTGCGTGGCGGAGGGCCGAGTAGGTCGTCTGCACAGGGCGCAAAGGTACATGCGGCGGTCAGGGGAAGTGTGCGACGCGGGGGTGATCGCTCCCGAGCGCTGACGTGCCCCACATCACACCAACTTGCAGTTTCTGAAATATTTCAGTTTGTGCTAGTTTTTGCCCATGTCCGAGGGGAAGGTGGAGTTGGGTCTGCGGGAGCTGAAGAAGCGGCAGACTCGGCTGGATCTGTGTACGGCCGCGCGGCGGCTCACCGTCGAGCGGGGGCTGGATGCCACCACCGCCGAGGATGTCGCGAAGGCGGTCGGGGTTTCGCCGCGGACCTTCTTCAACTACTACGAGACCAAGCTGGATGCGGTGGTCGGGCCGGTGGGGGAGATCGGGACGCCGGAGGCGCAGGAGCGGTTCGTGTCCGGTGGGCCGACCGGTGTGCTGATCGACGATCTCACCTGGCTGTACGCCTCCGGGTACGAGCCGGACGACGAAGTGCGGGAAAGCATTTCGCTGGTGGCCGAGATCATCAAGAACGAGCCCCGGGTGCTGGCCGCCTTCGTCGCCTCCGGGGTGCGGCACGAGGCGGCCGTCGTGGACCTGCTTTCGGCGCGAACCGGCTCGGATATCGATCCCCAATTCGCCGTGATGGCAGCGCATCTCATGTCCGCTATCGCCACTCGCGCGGCAATGTCGCTGGCCGACAACCCGAATGGCTCGCTGGCCGCAGCCCTGCACGACCAATGTGACCTAGCCGCCCGCCTGTTCGACCGCGGGCGACAGCAGAAGGAGAACCACCCATGACCACGACGGCTGACGCGCCGCCGGCCCCGATCGTCCTGACGCAGAAGAGAATCTGGCTCATCTTCTCCGCGTTGATCGCGGGCATGTTCCTGGCCAGCCTCGACCAGACCATCGTCGGCACCGCGATGCCGACCATCGTCGGACAGCTCGGCGGCGTGTCCGAGATGGCCTGGACCGTCACGTCGTATCTGCTGGCCACTACCATCGTCATGCCGATCTACGGCAAGTTCGGTGACCTGTTCGGGCGGCGCCGGCTGTTCCTGTTCGCGATCGGTGTCTTCACCGCCGCGTCGGTCGGTGCGGCCCTGTCGACCGGGTTCTGGGAGTTCATCGTGTTCCGCGGCCTGCAGGGCGTCGGCGGCGGTGGCCTGATGATCCTGGCGCAGGCCATCATCGCCGACGTGGTGCCGGCCCGCGACCGCGGCAAGTACATGGCGCCGATGGGTGCCGTCTTCGGTATCACCTCGGTGGCCGGGCCGCTGCTCGGCGGGCTGTTCGCCGACCATATCGGCTGGCGCTGGTGCTTCTGGATCAACGTCCCGATCGGTCTCGCCGCGATGGTGATCGCCTTCCGCTACTTGAGCATTCCGAGTCACCGGCCGAAGACCCGCCCCGACTATCTCGGCATCCTGCTGATGTCGTCCGCGACGGCGCTGCTGATCCTGATCACCGACTGGGGCGGCAAGCGCTATGCCTGGGACTCGGTGACGATTCTGACGATGATCGTGGCGCTGGTGCTCGTGGTGGCGGCGTTCGTGCTGGTGGAGCGGCGGGCCGAGGAGCCGATGCTGCCGCTGTGGCTGTTCCGCAACCGCAGCTTCGTGCTGACCTCGGCGATCGGCCTGGTGGTCGGCCTGGTGATGTTCGCCGCGCTGGCCTTCCTGCCCACCTATCTCCAGATGGCCACCGGCACTTCGGCTTCCGTGTCCGGTCTGCTGTTGATCCCGATGATGATCGGCATGATGCTGACGTTGATCACGTCGATGGCGGCGATCACCCGCACCGGCCGCTACCGGATCTATCCGCCGGTGGGTGCGCTGGTCATGGTCGCGGGCATGCTGTGGATGACCACACTGAACGCGGGCACCTCGATCTGGGTGATCTCGGCGATGCTGTTCGTGATGGGTGGCGGTCTCGGACTGATCATGCAGGTCATCGTGCTGGTGGTGCAGAATGCCGTGGCGCCCGACCAGATCGGCACCGCGACCAGCGCCAACAACTACTTCCGGGAGATGGGCGGCGCCATCGGCGTGGCCATCTTCGGTTCGATCTTCACCCACCGGCTCACCGAGGGCCTCACCGACGTGTTCCGGGAGCACTGGCAGGAGGCGGCCCAGGCCGGCCTGCAACCCGGCGCGCTGGTGCCGACGGTGGTCAAGCATCTGCCGAGCGGCCTGCACGACGCGATCGTCGGTGCCTACGTCGACGCGCTGGTGCCGGGGTTCTGGTACCTGATTCCCGGTGCGGCCCTTGCCTTCCTGCTCGCGCTGTTCATCCCGCACATGAAGCTGTCCGACGAAGCGGGCATGATCGCCCGCGGCGAGGCGGTGCTGGAAGGCAGCGAGGCGGCGCCGGAAGACAACGGCGAGCCGGCAGAAGCGAAGCGCTGAACTACGCGAAGAGCCCGGTCCGATGACGGACCGGGCCCTCGCCGGTGGTGCCGGCGCTCAGCGCGGGGCCATGCGGATGGCGCCGTCCAGCCGGATGGTCTCGCCGTTCAGCATCGGGTTCTCGACGATGTGCCGCGCCAGCGAGGCGTATTCGGTCGGGTCGCCCAGGCGCGACGGGTGCGGGACCTGGGCGCCGAGGGAGTCGATGGCCTCCTCCGGCAGCGTGGCGAACAGCGGCGTGTGGAACAGGCCCGGCGCGATGGTGTTGACCCGGATCTTCAGGTTCGACAGGTCGCGCGCGATCGGCAGCGTCATGCCGACGATGCCGCCCTTGGACGCGGAGTAGGCGGCCTGGCCGATCTGGCCGTCGAAGGCGGCGACCGAGGCCGTGTTGATGATCACGCCGCGCTCCTCGCCGACTGGCTCGGTGGCCGAGATGCGCTCGGCGGCAAGGCGGATCACGTTGAACGTGCCGATCAGGTTCACGTTCACGACCTTGGTGAAGTCGGCCAGCGGGAACGCGCCCTTCTTGCTCACCGTCTTGATCGCGTTGCCGATGCCGGCGCAGTTCACCGCGATACGCAGATCGCCCAGGGCCTGCGCGGCGTCGAGGGCGGCGGTGACCTGCTCCTCATCGGTGACGTCGGTCGGCGCGAACACGACACCCTCGCCCAGCTCCTTGGCGATCGTCTCGCCGTTGGAGGACGGCAGGTCGATGATGACGACCTTGGCGCCCTGGCCGTGCAGTTCCTTGACCGTCGCCAGGCCCAGTCCGGAGGCGCCGCCCGTCACCACGGCAACGGCATTGTCGATCTGCATGAGACCTTCCCTTCTGCTCTACGTCCGCGCAAGATTAACCGGCACGCGAGAATTAAGTAAATAGTGATTCGCGTGAGCGGCTTCTTGGTGCACGAAGAGTGAGGCCGGTCAATGCCCGACTGAACTGCGAGTATTCCTGGCGATTCACTCCAGGTAAGAGAACGAATGTTCTGTCGAGTTCGCCGCTTCACCCGCTCCCGTCCATATTAGAACACGTTACATTTAAAGTCCGGCGCGGGGTCAGCCGTACAGCTCGACGAAGCGGTCCAGCGACCGGTCGATATCACCCTTCAACGCCCGGGCCACCGCCGAGCCGATCGGCCCGAACAGCGGGCGGCCGCCGAGGTCGATATCGACGGTGACTCGTGCGCCGTCACCTTTCGGCTCGACCAGCAACTCCAGGCCGATCCTCGTACCGCCCTTCCCGGAACCGCTGAGTACCAGGCGATTCGGCGGCTCGGCGGTGCGCACCGTCCAGCGCACCCGGTTGCGAAGTCCCTTCGCCGTTACGACACCGACGATTTCGGTACCGGGAGTCAGCTCGTCCGGGACCGTGCCCCGCCATGCCTCGTGCATGAGTAGCCACTGATCCAGCGTGTGCAGATCGGCCGCATGCGACCATGCCTGATCGGGGGAGATCGGCACGTCGGCCGATACCTTGAGATTTGCCACGGGTGCATGCTAGCGATTGCCGTCGACGGCGGCGTTACCCCAGGCCAGCGGGAGTGTGACGGCAGATCGGCGCTCGGGCTGCGGCGGGTGTGGGAGTGCGGCATGCTCGGGTCCGTGCACAGCATCGTCCTGGAGCGGATCGGCGTGGTCTTCGGCGGGCGCACGCTGTTCGACGGCATCGATCTGACCGTGACCGCCGGCCGGTGTACCGCGGTGGTGGGGCCGAGCGGAGTGGGAAAGACCACGCTGCTGCGGCTGCTCAACCGCCTCGGCGAACCCTCCGGCGGCCGAATACTTCTCGACGATGTTCCGATCGTCGAACTCGACGTGCTCGAGCTGCGCCGGCGGATCGGGCTGGTGCCGCAGCAACCCGTGCTGCTGGAGGAGGTCGTGGTCGACGAGGTTCGGGTGGGCCGGCCGGCGCTGTGGGACGAGCAGGTCGGTGCGTTGCTGAACCGGGTCGGCCTGCCGGAGGCCTTCGTGCACCGACGCTGCGCCGAACTGTCCGGCGGTGAGTCGCAGCGGGTGTGCCTGGCCCGCGCGCTCGCCGTCGCCCCCGAGGTGCTGCTGCTGGACGAACCGACCTCGGCCCTGGACGATTCCGCCGCGGCGATGGTCGGCGACCTGGTGCGGGCGCACTGCCGGGCGGGCGGCAGCGCCGTAGTGGTCAGCCACGACAGCACATTCACCGGCTCGGTCGCCGACGATATCTTCCTGCTGGAAGCCGGCCGCCTCGCCCCGCTGGGCGCCCTGAGCATGCCGACCCCCGAAACCACCTCCCCGCCAGGCGAACTCGGTGAGGGCACCGCTCCGGGTGCCAGGGACGCGGCGCGATCCCGTGCGGCGACGCCCGGTGGACCGGGGTGAACACCGTCGCGTGCCGGTGGATCGGCGACGGCGGCGACGTGGCGGACAGCTGGATCTCGATCGAATCTGAGAACGGATGACCTGATGGCAGAAGGACTTTCGGTGCCGGACTGGCCGGGTGTGGCGGCGTCGCTGCTCTTGGTCTGCGTGGCGGCGCTGATCGCCTATCGGCAGCAGCTGAAGCTGACCCGCGAGCTGCTGATCGCCGCGGCACGCGCCGCGGTGCAGCTGGTCGCGGTGGGTGCGGTGCTGCTGGTCCTGTTCCGGCACACCGGACTACCGGGCGCGCTCGGCTGGGTGGCGCTGATGGTGCTCGTGGCCGGCCAGGTCGCCGGCCGGCGGGGAGCCGGTGTGCCGCACTCGATCCGGGCCGCCACCGTCGGAGTCGCCGTGAGCACCGCGGTCACGCTCGGCGCCCTCATCGTGCTCGGCGTGATCGCCACGCAGGCCCGGGTGGTGGTGCCGGTGGGCGGGATGATCGTCGCGGGGGCCATGCAGGCTACCGGCATCGCGCTGCGGCGGGTGCACGAGGACGCCCGCACGGCCCGGGCGGCCGTCGAATCGCGGCTGTGCCTGGGATTGCCCGCGCGACAGGCGTTTCTGCCGTACCGGCGGTCGGCGCTGCGCACCGCGCTGGTGCCGGCGATCGACTCCACCAAGGTGGTCGGCCTGATCAGCCTGCCCGGCGCCATGACCGGCCTGATCCTGGCGGGCGTCGAACCGCTGACCGCCATCCGCTATCAGATCGTCGTCATGTACATGATGCTCGCCGCCGCGGCCTTGGCCGCCCTGGCCGCCGCCCGGGTCGCCGAGCGCTGGTTGTTCGACGACGCCCAGCGCCTGATCTCGTTGCCTGCCTGAACGTCTCGCGCCCCGAGACGGCCGGCCGTCACCGGTCCCCGATCGACGTCGGCTTCAGAACACCGCGACGACGCACGCCCCGATGAACAGCACCTGAACCAGCGTGCGCAGCGGCAGCGGCATGGACTTGATCCCGAGATCCGCCCCGGCGGCACGCACATTGGCCGGGAACATCGCGACCATCAGCAGGGCCAGGAAGATGGCCGAGGCCGGGGCGACCGGAGCTATGAGAAGCCCTACGGCACCGGCGATTTCGAGGATTCCGTTCGCGGTCACCAGTGCGGGTGCGGCCGGTAGCGCGGTCGGCACCATCGCGATCAGCGCCGCGCGGCGCGGTGGGAAGAAGTGCGCGCTCGCGGTGAGCGCGAACATGGCGGCCAGGCCGATGCGGACGGCGTGCGGCCAGGAATCGAGCCAGCCGTCCCGGATCGGTCCGGCGAGGCGGGCCACTGCGGTGACGACGATGAGAACGATGAGCGGTGCCATCGGGGCTCCTGAGGTTCAACCCAATCTTGACAGCGGCTAGATTAGGCTCGAGCAGGAAACTTGTCAACGTCTACATTATTCGGGACCATCGAGACGTGACGAAGACCGCCTACCACCACGGTGACCTGCGTGCCGAGCTGCTGCATGCGGCGGCGGAACAGATCGCCGCCGACGGTGTGGACGCGGTGTCGCTGCGCGCGCTGGCGCAGCGGGCCGGCGTCTCGCACGCCGCGCCGGCCCATCATTTCGGCAACCGGCAGGGCCTGCTGACCGAGCTCGCGATCGAGGGCTTCGACCTGCTGGCCGCGGAATTACGTTCCGCGGCGGGCGATTTCCGCGAGGCGGCCGTGGCCTACGTGCGTTTCGCGCACCGTTACCCCGGCCATTTCGATGTGATGTTCCGCCGCGATCTGCTGCGCCACGGCGACGAGCGGCTGGTCGCGGCGCGGGAGCGCTCCGGCGACGAATTGCGTTCGGGCATGACGGCGTCGGCGGTGGCGCCGGACGACAGCCGTGCGGCCCGGCTGGCGGCCTGGTCGCTGGTGCACGGGCTGGCCACGTTGTGGCGCGAGGGCGCGCTGGAGGGGTCGCAGCTGGGCGGGGACGATCCGGAGGAGCTGGCTCGCCGGATGGTCGCCACGGTCGAGTTCAGCGGTGCGTGACCGCCAGGTGCTCCGCGCTGCCGACCCGCGGCCCCCAGAAGTTCAGGTGGTTCGCCGAATGCCGCAGGGCCGTCGTGCCGGGCAGGACCTCCCGCACGGCGTACTTGTCGTGCGGGTGATTCTGCAGAAAGGTCGCCAGCGTCGCCGCGGTGATGCCGGCCTTGCCGACCACCAGCGCCGGATCCTCCCCGAGCGCGGCGATGACATCGCGCAGCCGGCCGCGCAGCAGGCTGTCGGTGCACCCGGCGATCATCACGAACGGGTCCACCAGCGGCTGCTCGACGGCCAGGTGGTAGGCCCGCGCCAGATAGGTGTCGGTGAGGTCGGCGTCGCCGTGGATATCGCCCGGCAGGCAGTAGTCGAACCAGTCGATGCTGCCGGTATCGGTGACGGGATCGCCGGAGATGCCCTGTCCCGCCAGCTGATTGCCCAGCGGGAAGGTGCGCCCGCCGGCCCGGTGCGGTGAGGCGATGGTGTGCAGCCAGTGGCAGTCGCGCATCCGGTCGCGCAGCGAGCCCGACACCAGTTCCCGCCCCACCAGCGAGGCCACCGCGGCGCCCTGGCCGTAGCCGAGAATGCCGAAGCCGCCGGGGTGTTCGTGGATCAGGCGGATCAGTTCGGCCACCGCCATATCGCGCGCGGCCCGGTACGAGGGCTGTCCGAGCAGTTCGAGCAGGCCCTCGCCGCCGCCGGTCAGCGGGCCGAAACCGGCCGGATAGTTGAGGTAGACGACGTCGAAGACGCGGCGGTCGAGTAGATCGGTGACACCGGTCAGCATGCCGATCTCGGTGCGCGGTTCGATCCGCCCGAATTCCTCGGCCGTGGTGACGGCCTCCCAGGTTCCCGGAATGCAGAAGAGTCTGTGCTGTGCCACCTCTCGACAGTGCGCCGGGATGTGGCGGTGCGGCGCGAGTAGCGCGGTACTCGAATTCGGCCGACGGCCGAGCCGACCGGTCAGTCGAGTGCCCGTGCCGCCTTGCTCAGGGCGGCCTTGTCCAGGGCCTTCTCGGTGGCGTCGGACGACCGGTCGTCATCGGCCCGGACGGCCAGCAGGTCGCGGATCTCGATCAGCAGTTCGGTCTGCGTCGGCTCCGCCGACTTCTTGCCGCCGAAGCGCCTCTTGAGGCTGTTCATCGGCATGATGAGCACGAAGTACAGCACGGCCGCCACCATCACGAAGTCGATGGCCGCGCTGACGATCGGGCCCACCGCGACGAAGGTGGCCGGCTTGCCCGGGACGATCTGGAAGCCCAGTCCCAGCTGGCTGTTGCCGCCGAGCACGGCCAGCAGCGGTTCCACGATTCCCTTGGTGACCGACTTGACGATGGCGGTGAACGCCGTGCCCATGACGACCGCGACGGCCAGATCGATGACGTTTCCGCGCATCAGGAAGTCTTTGAAGCCCTTGAGCATGTCGCCCCGCATCCCCAATCTGAACTGTTGACGTTTATCTTCGACGGAGTGTAACGACCGGCGGCGAACGGTCGGCAATCGACCGAGCCGGTTCGTCGGTGGGGGATTGTCCCAGGCATCGGCGCAGCGCGCCGGTCGTGCGGGGACCGCGGCCCCGGGCATGGGTTTCTGTCGGGGCGGCGCGCTAGTCTCGGGCGGTGGAGCCCCAGCCGTCCGCCTACCGGGAGCGCCCGTCGGCCGTCGTCGACGGTGCGGTGGTGTGGACGCGGGTGCTCGGCGACGGCGACGAGGCGCCGGTGCTGCCCGATGGGTGCATGGACGTGCTGTGGACCGGGGAGCGGCTGCTGGTCGCGGGCCCGGATACGCGCGGCCACCCGGCGGGCGCGCTCACCGGCGGCCCGATCTCCGGAATTCGCTTCTTCCCGGGCACCGCACCGCCCCTGCTCGGCGTCCCGGCCCGCGAACTGCTGGATCGCCGGGTGCCGCTGGCGGATCTGTGGCCGGCCGGGCGCGTGCGGGCCCTGGCGGCCGCGGTGGCTCGGGCGCCGGACCCGATGACCGGCCTGGAGGAGCTTGCCGGCCGCACCGCCGCGCCGGCCGATCCGGTGCTGCGCCACATCGTGCGGCGGCTGGCGGCCGGGGCGCCGGTGGCGGCCACCGCCGACGAACTCGGACTCGGCGCCCGCCGGCTGCACCGGATGTCGCTGGCGGCCTTCGGCTACGGCCCGAAGATGCTGGCGCGGGTCCTGCGCCTGCAGCGCGCGCTGACACTGGCCCGCGGCGGAGTCCCGTTCGCGGAGACGGCGTTCCGCGCGGGATACGCCGATCAGGCGCATCTGGCGCGCGAGGTCCGCGAACTGGCCGGACGGCCGCTGCGGCGGCTGGTGCCCGGCGGGGGTCAGGTCAGCGGCGCGTAGAGGTCGACGCCGTTGCCGTCCGGGTCCTGCACGCCGGCGTAGCGCTGCCCCCAGAAGGCGTCGAACGGCTTCAGTTCGCCGTGGTACCCGGCGCCGGTCAGCTCCTCGAACAGCGCGTCCACCGCCGCGGCCGTTTCGCACCGGAACGCCAGGCCGATCCGTCCGGACCGGCCGCTCAGATTCCGGGGCGGGTTCGGATGGAAGGACCGGATGTTCTCCTCGGTGTCCAGCGTCAGCCGGAAACCGCCGGGCAGGGCGGCCTCCACGTGGCCGCCGAAGTCCTCGCCGAATTCCAGGCCGAGACGGCGGTAGAAGGCGAGCGCTGCCGTCATATCGGAGACGACCACGCCGATTACGTCCAGTTGAACAGTCATGGTCGCTACCGTAGAAGCGCGCACGCCACGCGGTCTTGAAGGAATCGGACACGGGCGTGCCCAGTGCGGGTTTACGCCGCGCCGGTCCGCCCGGGAGTGCCGACGACCACATATGGTTCGTTTCGGGAAATGAAACAGCCCGGGCGGTATAGCGTTCGTGTATAGACCTTGCTTGTGGAGCCACCGGGCAGGAGGGGTGTTGGGGACGGACCAGACATTACTGCACCGTTTCGTATTGTCGCAGTTCACGGCCGCCGGAGCGGACCGGGATCGCGTGCTGCGCGAATGCGGCGTCCCGGAGTGGACGCTGGACGGGGCGAGCGTGCAGATGCCCAGCGATACGTTCTCCCGACTGTGGGAGGCGGGTGAGCGCATCCTGGACGAGCCCGGCGTGGCGCTGTACGTCGCGAGGCAGTACCGGATGCCGGCGCTGCGGCTGTACGACTACCTGTTCGCCAGCGCGCCGACGGTCGGTTCGGGATTGGCGACCTGCGGGCCGTATGTCACGGCGGTCACCACCAACCACCGTTTCGACCTGGTCGCCGAGAACGACGGCGAGACCAGCCTGTACATCGACATGATCGAGGGCGACGGCCGCGGCCGCGACCACACCCAGCTGTGGGGGCTGGTGGCCGTGCTGACGCGGGCCCGCAACGTCGTGGATGCGCCGTTGAACCCGATCCGGGTGGCGCTGCGGCAGCGGGCCCCGCGCGACCGGAGCCTGTTCGTGGAGGTGTTCGGCACGACCGCCATAGAATTCGGCTCGCCGGTGGACGTCATGACGTTCCGGGCGGCCGATATGGAGTTGCCGCTGGCCACGGCCGATCCGGCGCTGGCCGAGGTGCTGCAGCCGCTGGCCGACGCCCTGCCGCCGCCCCCGCCGCTGGAGTCGGCGTGGCCGGAGCGGGTCGCCACCGCCCTGACGCAGGCCTTCGACGAGGGTGAGGCGTCGCTGGATCGGGTCGCGCGCCGGTTGGCGACGAGCCCGCGCACGCTGCAGCGCCGCCTCGCCGAGGCGGGGACCACCTGGCGGCGGGAGCTGGACCGGGCGCGGCTGGCCCGGGCCGAGGCGGCGGGGCCGATGAGCCGCGAGCGACAGGCCGAACTGCTCGGCTACTCCGATGCGGGCTCGATGCGGCGGGCGGCGCGGCGATGGTCGGTGGTCGCGCACACCCGCCACAGCAGCGAACTGGACCGGTCCTAGAGCTTCAGATTGCTGGCCGCGATGTTCCAGAACGTGCTGCGGTCCATCGAACGAAGGTCCCAGCTCTCGGCGATCGCATGCGAGGCCGTCACGATGGCCTGGACGTCGAAGTCGTCACGAGTGGCCGTGCCCTTGGCCTCGAGCTCGGCGATCACGTATTCGGTCGCCGATTCCATGGTGTTCAACACGCGTACTCCAATCGGTCGTAGTGACACGTACGGTCGATCACGGATCGTGTTGCCGCGGGAGGTGTTCCGCGGCACCCACCGAACCGACACCGCGCGAGCGGTGCCCGCCGTCCGGACGATCCGACCGCGTCCGATGGAGGGGTGGCGCGGTCCGGGGACGACGGGTACCGGTGCCACGCGGCGGGCACTACGCCAGTCTTGTCGTCGGCGGTGGGGTGGACCAGCACAGAATGCGTCACACTCGGGCAAACGTGCCAAAGTTCTTCTGTCCTGACGCGATCGGTGCAGTTCCTCGCGGCGAGTTGAGCCGCGGGGCCGGGTCCGGAGCGGGCTCCGGGTGGCCGATTCGGGTGGATCCGGCACAACATCGGCTACCCGGCCGGGCGCGGGAGCAGGTCCTCGTACCGGAACTCGGTGTCGATGGGTGTGCCCGCCGCATGCGCCGCCTCCTCCCGGCGGCGCAGTTCGACCCGGCGGATCTTGCCGGAGATCGTCTTCGGCAGATCGTAGAACTCGAGACGACGCACCCGCAGGTAGGGGGCGAGGTGATCGCGAGCGTACGCCAGGATGGCGCGCGCGGTCTCGGGCCCGGGCTCCCAGCCGGCGGCCACCGCCACGTAGGCCTTGGGGACGGCCAGCCGGGTGTCGTCGGGCTGCGGCACCACCGCGGCCTCCACCACCGCCGGATGCTCGATGAGCACGCTCTCCAGTTCGAACGGTGACACCTTGTAGTCGGAGGATTTGAACACGTCGTCGGTGCGGCCGATGTAGGTGATGTAGCCGTCGGCGTCGCGGGCGGCCATGTCGCCGGTGTGGTAGTAGCCGTCCGCCATGGCTGCCGAATTCCGTTCGGGGTCACGCAGATATCCGGTCATCAGGTTCACCGGCCGCGCGCTCAGGTCCAGGCAGATCTCGCCCTCGTCGGCCGGCCCGCCGGCGACCGGATCGATCAGCACCACCGGCACCCCGGGCGCGGGGCGGCCCATCGACCCCGGTTTGACCGGCCGGCCGGGCGTGTTGCCGACCTGCAGGGTGGTTTCGGTCTGGCCGAAACCGTCGCGAACGGTGAGCCCCCAGGCCTTCTCGACTTGCGCGATGACGTCCGGATTGAGTGGCTCACCGGCGCCCAGTATTTCGCGCAGTCCGTCCGGGCGGGGGCCGAGATCGGATTGGATCAGCATGCGCCACACCGTCGGTGGCGCGCAGAACGTGTTCACCCGGGCCCGGCGCAGCTGCCCCAGCAGGGCGGCGGCATCGAATCGGCCGTAGTTGTAGACGAAGATGGTGGCCTCGGCGATCCACGGGGCGAACAGGCAGCTCCAGGCGTGTTTCGCCCAGCCCGGCGCGCTGATGGCCAGGTGTACGTCGCCGGGGCGCACGCCGATCCAGTACATCGTGCTGAGATGTCCGACCGGGTAGCTGATCTGACTGTGCTGCACCATCTTCGGCCTGCTGGTGGTGCCGGAGGTGAAATACACCAGCAGCTCGTCGGTGACGTCGGTGACGGCCGGGAACGGGCCGGCGGAGGTGATCGCGGCGGCGTCGGCGTAGTGCGCCCAGCCCGGCGCCGCCGCGCCGACGGCGATGCCGGTGTAGTCGCCGGCCACCCCGTCGAACTTGGCGGTGTCGGCCGCGTCGGCGATCACGAAACGCGCTGCGCCCCGGTCGATGCGGTCGGCGAGGTCCTCCGGTCCGAGCGCGGCCGTGGTCGGTACCACCACCGCGCCCAGCTTGGCGATCGCCAGGACCGACTCCCACAGCTCCACCTGGTTGCCCAGCATCACGATCACCCGGTCGCCCTTGCGCACACCGAGTTCGGCGAGCCAGGTCGCGACCTGGTCGGAGCGCCGGGCCATCTCGTCGAAGGTCACCCGCCGTTCGCGCCCGTCCTCCTCGACGATCCACAGGGCGATCGCGTCGCTACCGCGGGCGATGACGTCGAACCAGTCGGTGGCCCAATTGAATTCGCCCGTCAGCCGCGGCCATTCGAAGCCGGCGCACGCGGCGTCGTAGTCGGTGGCGGCGTCGAGGAGCCGGTCGCGCGCGGCGCGGTACAGCTCGGTGTTGGCGATCATGCTGTCTCTCCTGTCTGGCTCGCGCCCGCCGCGGTCCGGTCCTGCCCGAACAGCTGCGCGGACACCTCGCGCATCTCGACCTTGCGGATCTTGCCGGTCACCGTCATCGGGAACTCCTCGACGATGTGCACGTAGCGGGGGATCTTGTAGTGCGCGAGCCGTCCGGTGCAGAATTCCCGCAGGGACGCGGCGTCCAATGCCGGTGCGCCCGTGCGCATGCGCAGCCAGGCCACCAGCTCCTCGCCGAACTTCGGATCGGGCACGCCGACCACCTGAGCGTCGAGGATGTCGGGGTGGGTGTAGAGGAACTCCTCGATCTCGCGCGGGTAGATGTTCTCGCCGCCGCGGATCACCAGATCCTTGATCCTGCCGGTGATCGCGACGTAGCCGTCGTCGTCCATGGTGGCCAGGTCGCCGGTGTGCATCCAGCGGGCGGCGTCGATGGCCTCGGCGGTCTTCTCGGGTTCGTTCCAGTATCCGAGCATCACCGAGTAACCACGAGTGCACAGCTCGCCGGGTTCGCCGCGCGGCACGGTCCGGCCGGTCGCCGGGTCGATGATCTTGATCTCCAGATGCGGGCCGACCCGGCCGACGGTCGCGGTGCGCTGGGTGAGGGTGTCGTCGCGGCGGGTCTGGGTGGACACCGGCGAGGTCTCGGTCATGCCGTAGCAGATGCAGACCTCGGCCATGCCCATCCGCTCGATCACCTGCTTCATCACCTCGACCGGGCAGGTCGATCCGGCCATGATCCCGGTGCGCAGCGTGGACAGGTCGTAGGAGTCGAATCCGGGTTCGGCGAGTTCGGCGATGAACATCGTCGGCACCCCGTACAGCGACGTACAGCCCTCGGCGGCAACGGCTTCCAGGGTGGCTCGCGGGTCGAAGGCCGGGGCCGGGATCACCATCGCCGCGCCGTGGCTGGTGGCGGCAAGATTGCCCATCACCATCCCGAAGCAGTGATAAAAGGGAACCGGCAGGCAGATCAGGTCTGCCGATGTGTAGCCGCACAGCGCGCCGACGAAGTAGCCGTTGTTGAGGATGTTGTGGTGCGACAGGGTGGCGCCCTTCGGGAATCCGGTGGTGCCCGAGGTGTATTGGATGTTGATCGCGTCGTCGGGGGACAGCGTGGCCTGCCTGGCCGTCACCTCGGCCGGGTCTCGGGCGCGGCCGGCTTCCAGCAGCGCGGTCCATTCGGGGGTGTCCAGCAGGATCACCCGCTCCAGCTCCGGGCAGTCCGGGCGGACCTCCTCGATCATCGCGGCGTAGTCCGAGGTCTTGAACTCCCGGGCCGCCACCAGCAGGCGAGTTCCCGACTGTCCCAGCACATGACGCAGTTCGTAGGCGCGATAGGCCGGGTTGATGTTCACCAGGATCGCGCCGATCTTCGCGGTGGCGTACTGCACCAGCGTCCACTCGGCGCGGTTGGGCGCCCAGATTCCCACCCGGTCGCCCGCGCCGATCCCCGCGGCGAGCAGTCCGAGCGCGACCGCGTCCACCTCCGCGGCGAACTCGCGGTAGGTCCATCGAGCGCCGGTGACATGGTCGATCAGCGCCGGACGGTCGCCGTGGGCGGCCACGGTGCGGTCGAGGTTCGCGCCGATCGTGTCGCCGAGCAGCGGCGTGTCCCATGCCCCGTGCGTATAACCGGCCCGCCGGAACCGGTCCGTAGTCGAACTCACCCGAACTAGGATCCACGTCACATTCCCCTGCCCACTACCCCCGGAAAGGGGTACCGAGATGAATCTGCTGCGTCCCCGCGATGCCGATGCGCTGCGTGCCGAACTCCGGCAGGTCGCCACCGCCTCCGGGCTGCCTGTGGTGTTCGGTGGTCAGGTGCACGAGCAGACGCTGGTGCTCAGCGAATTCCTCGGCACCCGGACCAGCGCCATGCGCGGGCTGGCGGTGTCACCTTCTTCCGGAGTCGGCGGTGCCGCCGTGGCCACCAAGCGGCCCACCTCGGTCGCCGACTACCGGGCCGCCTCCACGATCACCCACCACTACGACGCCCCCGTGCTGACCGAGGGCCTGCGGGCCGTCGTCGGGGTCCCGGTGGTCGTCCGGGGCGAATCGCGGGCCGTGCTCTACGTCGCCAGCCGGGATCCCGGGCCGCTCGGCGGCCGCGCGGCCGATCTGGCGGTGCAGGCCGGTCGGCGGCTGGCCGTGGAGCTGGCCATTCGCGACGAGGTCGACCGGCGCGTGCGGTTGCGCGAGGCCGATGCCGCGGCGACCGAGCGCCCCTGGTCGGCCGCCGACGTCGCGGTCGCCGAGCAACTCCGCGACATCCACGCCGAGGTCCGTGGCATCGCCCAGGCGGTCGCGGATACGGCGACGCGCACCCGGTTGCGAGACCTGTCGGATCGCCTGACCCGCCTGCTGTCCGGGCCCGACCTGACGGACGAGGCGCCGCCGCTGGCGCCCCGGGAGGTCGACGTGCTCAGCCACGTGGCCCTCGGCTGCACCAATGCCGAAGCGGCGCAGCGCCTTTCGCTCCGGTCCGAAACGGTGAAGAGCTACCTGCGCAGCGCCATGACGAAGCTGGGGGCGCACACCCGCCACGAGGCCGTCGTGCGGGCCAGGCGGACGGGTCTGCTGCCCTGAGTGCTCTGTCGCCTGGTGAAGCACGCGCTGAGATGGTGGCCGGCACGATCATCACCGCGGTGATGACGGCAATGCCGGTCGGAGGTCACCGCATTACGCGGGACTGAGCGCGAGCACCGGAATGGTGCGGATGCCGGCGGTTTTCTCGGCGTATCCGGCGAAGCCCGGATAGCGGCTCGCCTGTTCGGCGTAGATCCGGTCGCGGTCGTCGCCGGTGATCTCGCGGACCGTCACGTCGTAGCGATCGGTGCCGCGCTCGACGTTCGCCGTGCCGGCGGAGGTCAGGTTGTAGTACCAGTCCGGATTGGTCGGGGCCCCGGCCTTGGAGGCGAACACGTAGATCGTGTCCGGGTCCCGATCGTCGGCCAGGTACATCATCGGCGTGGTGAACTCGCGGCCGGACTTGCGACCGCGGTGGTGCACCAGAAGCATCGGCGCACCCTCGAACTGGCCGCCGACCCGGCCCTGATTGGCGCGGAACTCGTCGATGATGCTGGTGTTCCAGTCTTCGGCAGTGCTCATCGGGACTCCTTCGCTCGGAGGGATACCGCTCGTCGTACTGCTGGGTGGAACGCTCGTCGATCGGCCACCGGCCCGGGGTGAACCTGCCGGACCGGTGACCCGGTGCCGGGAGGTCAGTCCTCCGGCTCGAGGAGCTGGATGTCCAGATCGATGCCGATCTTGTCGCTGAGCATAGCCGTGGGCACGGCCGTGGCGACGTCGAAGTCGCTGCGCTTCAGCGTTCCGGAGGCGGCGAAGCCGGCGCGGCGCTTCCCGTCGCCCGGATTCTCCTGCACGCCGCCCCACTCGACGTCGAGGGTGACCGGCCGGGTCACGCCGCCGAGCGTGACCTCGCCGGTGACCTCGAAGTCCTCGGCCACCCGCACCGGCTCGACGACCTTGAAGTGCAGGGTCGGCCGCTTCTCGACATCCAGCAGATCGGCGCTGCGGACGTGCGCGTCGCGGTCCTCGTTGCCGGTGTCGAAGGAGTCGAGGTAGATGGTGGCCTCGATCGTGGCAGAACCCGACTCGTCCACGACGAATCCGGTCTCGAACGAGTTGAACCGGCCGCGGACCTTGGAGATGCCGAGGTGTCGGACGGTGAAGCCGACCGAGGAGTGGGCGGTGTCCAGGGCCCAGGAACCGGTCTTCAATGCGGTCTCTGCGGAAGTTGTCATGCCACCATGATTTCCGGACCGTGGTCCGTTTGTCCACACCGCCGCTATCCTGGGACTGTCAGGGCGCGGATAAGAGTCCCGGGATCGGACAGGATGGTGACGTGGCACGGTCGGAATTCGCGGAGTTCCTCATCGCCCGGCGGTCGCAGCTGCAGCCGGAGGAGGTCGGGCTGCCCGCCGGTCGCCGCCGCCGTACGCCCGGACTGCGCCGCGAGGAGGTCGCCGCGCTGGCGGGGGTGAGCGCCGACTATCTGGCCCGGCTCGAACAGGGCCGCGACACCAATCCGTCCCCGGCGGTGCTGGGCGCGCTGTCCGACGCGCTGCGGCTGAACGAGGTGGAGCGCCACCACTTCGGGAAGCTCGCGCTCGGGATGGAGCACGGCGGGTGCCCGTCGCCCGGCCAGGCCCACGAGCAGGTCTCCGACACCGTGCGGGCGGTACTGGATGCCCTGCATCCCACCCCGGCACTGGTGCTGGGTCGCTGGCTGAACATTCTCGCCTGGAACGCCGCCTGGCTGGACTTCGCCGAGCCGCTGGGCCTGCTCGACGAGGGTGTCGACGGCAATCTGGCGCGCTTCGTCTTCGGCCGCCCGGAGGCGGTACGGCACTGGCACGATTGGCCGGTAGTCGCCGACATGATGGTCTCGGCGCTGCGCGCGGCCCGGTCGGCCTGGCCCGATGAGCCGGGCCTGAACGCGACTATCGCCGCGCTGCAACAGGTCCCGGAATTCGCCTGCCGCTGGCGAGAACATCGCGTCGGCGAATTCCGCACGGGCACGGTACATCTCGACCATCCTCAACGTGGCGAGATCGAGGTGGAGATCGAAACCCTCAGCCCCGGAGCCGATCAGACCGTTCAGGTGTGGCTGGTCGACCGCCGCCGGGTGCGCGCCCCGGGCCTGCGGCTGGTCGATGTGACGGAGTTCGCCGCCGACCGGGAATCGGTGTAGCGGCCCGGCCGCGGCAAGCCGGACCGGCCGCACCCCCTCGAGTGCTTGCCGGTGGGCGAGTCGGCGCGGCGCGCCGTTCGGCGCACACGATGACGCCCCTCCGACACTCGGATTTCTCGCGCGGCAACCACCGAGACAACGATCACGCGATAATCGGCCGTGACGTTTCCCGTGCACCGGTGTCGATCGAGAGAGCGGCGGAGGAGGTGCTGTGTGACCAGGACGGCTACGGCAGCCGAGGCGGCGCTGGACGACGCGACCCTGGCCGGTCGGGCGCGTGACGGCGATGTCCGGGCCTACGAACAGCTCGTACTGCGCTATCAGGGGCCGATGTTCCGGCTGGCCGCGAAGATGCTGGCCGATCGGGCCGAGGCCGAGGACGTCACGCAGGAGGTCTTCCTGACGGCCTGGCGCAGGATGGGGCAGTTGCAGGACGATTCGGCGTTCGCCGGGTGGCTGTACCGGGCGACCACCAACCGCTGCCTGAACGTGATCAGGTCGCGGCAGCTGCCCGCCGACGTCGATCCGGACACCACCGCGTCCCGGACCGACACCCATCCCGAGCACGCGGCGCAGGTCAACGGCCAGTTGGCGGCCCTCACCGCGGCACTGCAACGACTGACGCCCGAACAGCGTGCCTGCTGGCTGCTGCGGGAGGTGCACGGCCGGTCCTACGAGGAGATCGGTGAGATCGTCGGCACCAACACGACAGCGGTCCGCGGGCGGATCGCACGGGCCCGAGCGCAACTGGCGGAGGTGATGAAGCCATGGCGGTGAGGCCGACCACGGACAGCGACTATCTGCTCCCGTGTGGCCGCGGCCTGGAACGGGTGTGGGAGCGGCTGGACGCGATCGATGCCGGACTGGCCGACGACCACGAACGAACCTGCCCGCACTGCGCGGCGGCCCGGGAGAGCCTGCTCACGCTGCGCGGCGCGACGCGGGAACTCATCGACGAGCCGGATCCGCCGCCACCGGATCTGTTCGGCCGCATCATGTCCGCGGTGCGCACCGAGGTGCGCCGCGGCCGGACCCTGGAGCTGCCCACCCCGCATCCGGGGTCGATCGAGGTCAGCGAGCAGGCGGTGGCGGTGGTGCTGCGGTACGCGGCCGACACCGTCGAGGGTGTGCGGGCCCGCGGCTGCCACGTCCGCGCGGCCGGGCCCGGCCCGGACGGCGAGACCGTCATCGAGGTGGAGATGACGATCGCGGTGCGGGTCGGCGGCCGCGGCGTCGAACGGTCGGTGCCGCTGGTGCGCGAGCGGGTGCGGACCGCGGCGTCGGCGCGGATCGGTCTGGTCCTGGACCGGCTCGACATCGTGGTCGTCGACGTCTACGAGGAGGACCGGTGAGTACCCCGGCCACCGAGGTCGTCGTCGCCGACGCGGTGATCGCCGGTGTCGCCGCCCGCGCCGCGGCCGCGGTGTCCGGCGTGCTGCGCCTGGAACCCGGCGTGCTCGGCCTGGTCGGGCAGCTCGCCCGCTCGGGGAAGCAGCTGTGGACCGGGGTGGAATCGGCGCCGTCGGGCGGCGTGCGGATCCGCCGGGCCGGTGCCTGGCTGAAAATCCATGTGGACCTGACGGTTTCGGCCGGCAGCACGGTCGCCGTGGTCGGCCGGTCCGTGCAGGAACAGGTCACCCGCGTGGTGGCCGAACAGACCGGGGTCACCGCGGACGAGGTGTCGGTGACCGTTCTCGATATCGAACCGGAGTGGCCGTGACCTCCGAGGGGGCAGTGATCGATGACATCGTCGACGCGATCGAGGCGGTGGACGGGCTGCGGCCGGCGACACCGCCGGCGCTGCCGAATGCGACCTGGCTGCCATTGCGCGGGAGCCGGTCGGCCGTGGATATCACCCCGTCGGTCGTGGAGATTCGGGTGGTGGCCGTCGCGCTGCCGCTGCCGCCGCTGGTGGACAAGCTCGCCGGCGCGGTCCGGGAATTGCTGGAACCCACGCAGTGGGCGCGGGCGACGGTACGCGTGGTCGTCGCCGATCTCGACGCCGGATCGTTCGGCAACACAACAGTTACCTAGATCACGCCGGGTGACCGTGACGATTCGTCCGGCACCGTGTCGAACTCATGAAGAACCGTTATCCGCTGTACCGCAAGGGAATCGGGAGGCACAATGACGAGCACGGCAACCGAGAAGTCGGGCGAGAACACCAGGGCAGAGACCGGTAGGGCCGCGAACCCCGAGGTCGGGAGGGCGAAGGCCGACGGCGCGGGCCGCTCCGGCGCGCTGGTGACCGATCAGGGCACCACCACCATCGCCGATGCGGTGGTGCAGAAGATCGCCGGCCTGGCCGCGCGTGAGGTGCGCGGCGTGCACGAGCTGGGCGCGGGCGCGGCGCGCGCGTTCGGCGCCTTGCGCGATCGCATTCCCGGCGCGTCCTCCAGTGTGGGACAAGGTGTTTCGGTCGAGGTCGGGGAGCGGCAGGCCGCGGTGGACCTGGATCTCGTCGTCGAATACGGCGTCGCCATCGCCGAATTGGCGCGGGCGGTGCGCCGCAATGTCATCACCGCGATCGAGCAGATGACCGGGCTCGAGGTCGTCGAGGTCAACATCAATGTCAACGACGTCTACATCGAGGGTGACGACGACGAGCCGCAGCCCAGCCGCGACCGGGTGCAGTGATATGAACGCCACCACGATCGGCCTCATCACGGGCCTGGCCCTGGGATTCGCCGCGGCCTTCGGCGGGTTCGGCGCCTTCTTCGTCGTGCTGATCTTCGGCGGGCTGGGCCTGCTGGTCGGGCGGTGGCTCGACGGCGACGTCGATCTCGCCGGTCTGGTGCGCTCGGCGCAGGAACGGAGCCGTCGATGACCACGACCACCGCGGCTCCGCCCGACCTCGACACCCGCGGCGTGACCGTGGTGAGCGAGCGCGCGGTGCGGCGGATCGCGGCCCGCGCCGCCCGCGAGGTGGACGGTGTGGCGCCGGAGGTGGAGGTGTCGGCGCGGGTCACCGGGAACTCGGCCGTGCTGCGCGTGCGGCTACCGGTCCGCTACCCGCGGCCGGTCGCCCGGATCGCCGACGCCTGCCGTGCGCATCTGATCCGGCGCACCGGGGAACTGTCGGGGCTGTCGGTGCCGCGGGTGGATATCGAGGTGTCGGCGCTGCCGACCGGCGCTGCGGACGGACGGGTCCGGTGAAGCGCCGTCCGCGCCGCGTGATCCCGGCCGTCGTGGTGGCGCTCGTGCTGGTCGCGGCGTGTGTGGTCGTCGCCGTCTCGGTGGTTCAGAAGCTCAGCGGCACAAGGGAACTCGTATCCTATGACGATGTGGCCGGTCGGCTGCACGACACCACGTGGGGCAGTGGCTGGGTACTCGGCGGCGGCATCGCGGTGATGGTGATCGGGGTGCTGCTGCTCGCGGTGGCGCTCATGCCCGGCCGTCCGGTCGTGCTGCCGCTGGAGTCGGAGGACGGGGTGCACGCCGGTATCACGCGCCGTAGCCTGCGTGCCGCCGTGCGGGACGCGGCCGATTCGGTGCCCGGTCTGGAATCGGCACGGGTTCGCTTGGGAAGTAAGAAGATTCGTGTCAAGGGGCGAACTCACGAGGCAGCGGCGGAAGCCGCCGGTTCGGTCCGCGCGGCGATCGATGAACGCCTGGATCTGGTGGCTCCCCGGGTGCGCCACACGGTGACCACCCGGGTGCGCCCCACCGACGCGGGAGGAACCCGATGAGCACGGTCAACCGTCCGGCGCGCCTGAACCGGACGCTGCTGGCACTGATCGGCGCGGTGCTGATCGCCGCGGGCGCCTATGCCGTCGTCGCGTGGCTCGGCCGGCTCCGGTGGGCCGATCCGGACGCTCCGCTGGTCCCGGGCACCGCGGCGCCGCCGCGGTGGGTGCTGATCGCGGCTGTCGCCGCCGCGGTGGTGATCGGCCTGGCCGCGCTGCGCTGGCTCGCCGCGCAGGCCACCCGCCTGCCGAGCCGGGTGCAGTGGGAGATCGGGGCGCACGACGCCGCGGGCGTGACCGTTCTGGATTCCCGCACCGCGGCCGATCCGCTGATCAGCGATGTCGAGTCCTATCCGCAGGTGCGCTCGGCCGCGGCCCGGCTCTCGGGCCCGTCCGACGCGCCCGAACTGCATCTGCTGGTGACCGCCGACCCGGACGCCGACCTGACGGCCCTGCGCCGCCGCATTCTCGGACATGCGGTGACCCGGCTGCGGGAGGCGCTGGAGGTGGATGTCATCCCGGTGACGCTGGAGTGGCGACTGGCCGACCGTGGGCGGGCCGCGCGGACACAGTGATTTCCTCCTTTCCGGACTGATCAGGGCGGTCCGGCAGCGGTCGTGCCCGGGGTGCGGCCGGAGACGGGCGCGGTGTGCGATGTCGCCCGACGCTGCGGCTCGTCCCGGCAGGCCCCACAGGAACAGGTCGGCCTTGCGCTGCGGCGTAACCGTGCTCCAGGTGGACGGCCGGGCGCCACCGCAGGCCGAACCGGGATATCGCCGGTGCGCCGCCCGCTGCGTCCGAGCGCAGGTTGTGCGAAATGACTCCGGTGCTCGGCCGTAGGTTCCACCGGTGAGCAGCTCCGGTTCGGCTCGTCCGCTGGAGTCACGTATCTGTCTCCGGCGACTGCCGTCATCTGGCAATCATCTGGACAATAATCGAAATCAACGGAAGCCCTCTTCTTCTTGGCGTCATCTCACTTCTATATATGCAGGTAGATCGGATTGTTCCGGTGATCTGTCCACGGAAAGAGACCGCTCGGCGCGTACTCCGGGCTCTGAGTGGGGGACCGGTTAGTGTTGCGCTATCACCTGGTAAACGATCTGATCCACACCCGAACCGGGAGGTAGCCATGACGAGTACGGTGACCGCGCTCGAACCCGTCGCCGCGCCGCCCGTGCCCGCGGTGGCGATCGACGCCGCGGCTGTGCGGCAGGTGGTGATCGATGCCGCCCGGGAGGTCACCGGGGTGGCACGCGGTGTGGAGGCGCAGGCCAGGCTGTCGCGGGGCGCCGCGGTGTTGTCGGTGCGGGTGCCGATTCGATATCCGATGCCCATTTGGCAGGTCACCACCGTGTGCCGCGAGCATGTGCTGCGGCGGATGCGCGAGCGGGTCGGAATGCCGGTGCGGCGGCTGGACATCGACGTGGCGGACCTGCTGGCGGAGGCGCGGTGAGGCGGCGGCCGTCCCGGGCAGCGCCGGCGGGGCTGGTGGCGCTGGCCGTGCTCGCGGTGTGCGTGGTCGTCGTGTTGTCGTTGGTCCAACGGCTCACCGGCGCAAAGGAACTCGTTTCCTACGACGCCGTGGCGAACCGGCTGTCCGAGATGGACTGGGGAGACGCGCGGGTGACCGGATTCGGTGTCGCGGCGATCCTGGCGGGCCTCGTCCTGCTGGGGCTGGCCGTGCTGCCGGGGCGCCCGGTGGTGGTACCGCTCGCCGCGACCGACGAGATATCCGCCGGCGTGGTTCGCCGCACCTTGCGGGATGCGCTCCGCGCTGCGGCGACGTCCGTGCCCGGCGTGCACTCGGCGCGAATCAGGTTACGCCGCAAGACGGTTCGACTCACGATTCGCGCCGATCGGACGCATTCGGCGGAGCTGACGGAAACCGTCCGCGCGGCAGCCGACAACCGGCTCGCGCGGATCGGCCCGCATCCGTCGCCGCGGGTCTCGACCCGCCTGCGCCACACCGGGAGCGTGCGGTGATGGCAGGTATGCGAGCGGTGGTACCCGGCGAGTGCGCGGTGCTGACCGGCGAGTGTGCGGTGACGCGCGGGGTGCGGGCGATGGTGCCGCCCAGCGAGTGCGCGGTGACAGCCGGCGAGCGTCTGGTGGTGCCCGGAGAGCAAGCAGTACTCGGCAAGCACGCGGTAACGGTCGGCGACTGTCCCGTGGTGCCCGGTGAGCAGGCCGTGCTTAGGGAGCGCGCGGTACTTGGGGAGCGTGCGGTGACGGTCGGCGAGTCTCCCGTGGTGTCCGGCGCGCAAGCGATGCCTGGGCGGTGTGAGGCGGTGCCCGGTGAGCGAGAAGTGTCCGGTGAGCAGGCAGTACCCGGGGAATGTGAGGCGGTGCCCAGGGCGCGAGAGGCGCCCGGTGAGCGAGCGGTGCCGAGGGAGCGTGCGGTGGTGCCCGGAGGGCGTGCGGTGACGGCGCGGAGTGCGCGATGACCGCAGGGGAGTTCGCGCTGATCGCCGAGACCGAAAACCGTTCGGAGGATGGCGATCCTCAACGGCCTGTGTCGACCGTCGATGGGAGGTACGACCGGCCGAGCATTCGCCGCAGGCCGCCCGCCGGGGTGAATCGGACCGTGCTCGGGCTGGTCGGGGTGCTGGTTCTGGCGCTGGGCGGCCTCGCGCTGGCGGCTCATTTCGGACGGGTGAGCTGGCTGAACCCGAGTTCGCCGGTATTGCCGCACCGCAACCAGCCGCCCGCGTGGCAGTTGTGGGCGATCGTGGTGGCGGCGGGGGCGGTGGGGCTCGCTTGCCTGCGCTGGGCCACGGCGCAGCTGACCCGGATGCCGCCCGCGGTCCGATGGCGGGCCCGCACACCGGATTCCGCCGACCGCACCGAGCTGGACGCGGCAACCGTCGCCGGTCCGGTGGAAGCGGATCTGCGCGGCTACGACGGTGTCCGCTCGGCCGCCGCGCGGCTGTCCGGCCCCGGACGGAATCCGCAGCTGCATCTCGTGGTGATCGCCGACCCCGACACCGATCTCGTCGCGCTGCGCGACCGCATCCGCGAGCACGCCGTGCCCCGGCTGTGCCAGGCACTGGAGGTCGACACCATTCCGGTCACCATGGAAGTGCGTCTCGCCGAGCGGTGACGGCCCGTTCAGCCGCTCGGCTGAGGACGCAGTGGCTTGCCGCGTCGGCGGTCTCGGTGCGGATCGGGTGAGGGCCCCGTTCGGTCGCTCGGTTGGGGACGGCAGTGGCTTGCCGCGTCGGCGGTCTCGGTGCGGATCGGGTGACGGGTCCGTTCAGCCGACCGGCCCGAGGACGCGCTCGACGTACGGATTGGTGAAGCGGCCCTTCGGGTCCAAGCGCCGGCGCACCTCCTGGAACCGGTCCCATTCGGGATACCGCTCGCGCAGTGTCCGCGCGGTCTGGAAGTGCCGCTTGCCCCAGTGCGGCCGCCCGTCGTACCGCTCGAAAACCGCTTCGCAGGCACGGAAATACGGTTCGTAGTCCATGCCGTGGTACTGGTGCACGGCGATGTAGCAGGTGTCGCGGCCGCCGGCAGGGGACAGGAACGCGTCGTCCGGCGCCACCCAGCGCACCTCGATCGGCATCGGGGTGTCGAAGCGCCGGGACACCTCCTTGATCTCCCCGATCGCCGCCACCGAATGTTCGCGCGGGATCGCATATTCCATCTCGGTGAACCGAAACAGCCTGGGGGAGGAGAACACTCGGTACGAGCGGTCCACCTGGCGGCGGTAGCTGCCGCCGTAGGCCGCGGCCCGCTGAATCCACGGAATCAGTTGTGGCCGACGGCGGCACAGCCGGGCCAGGCCGTCGAAGGCGTGATTGGACACCAGGATGTCGGCGAACCAGTCGACGGCCCGGCCGCGCGGCCGCTCCGGCAACTCGACCCGATTGTTGCGCTTGGTCATCGCCAGCGAGCTGTGGGCGAACATATAGAACTCGAAATGCTCGCTGCCGTCGATGTATTCGTCCAGATCGGCGAGCACGTCGGCCACCGGCACCGGCCGCTCGACGCCCTCCAGGACGAACGACGGCACCAGTTCGAGCGTCACTGCGGTGACCACGCCGAGCGCGCCGACATTCACCCGGGCGGCGCGCCAGCCGTCCGGATCGGTCGGCTCGTCCAGCTCCACGCGGCTGCCGTCGGCGAGCATCAGCTCCACCGAATGCAGTGTGGCGGAGATGTTCCGGAACGTCGCGCCGGTGCCGTGCGTGGCGGTCGCGGTGGCGCCCGCGATGGTCTGCGCGTCGATGTCGCCCAGGTTCGGGAACGCCAGGCCCAGCGGATGCAGCGCGGTGCTCAGCGCGTTCAGCGTGGCTCCGGCCTCCACCCGGACCAGCCCGGCCGCGCGATCGACGTGCAGGATGCGATTCAGCTTCGACAGGTTCAGCAGGATGCCGTCGGTCAGGACGGCGTCGGTGAAGGAGTGGCCCGAACCGGCCACGCGCACCGTCCGGCCGGTGGATTCGGCATGCCCGAGCAGCTCGGCCACGTCCTCGGGGGAGCCGGGTGCGGCGATCGCGGCCGGCGCACACTGCTGATCCCCAGCCCAGTTCACCCACGAGTTGGTCACACGTCCAACTTTACGATACGGAGTGTGACGCGCGCTACCGATCGCGTGTTTTCGTCGGGTACCGGCTTCGACGGGCTACTTGCGGCGGCAGGCGAACGTGCCGGCCTTGGCCTGGTCCACTTCGTCGTCGGTCAGCGGCGGCACCGGGAGCGGTTGGCGCGGCAGCGCGTCGGCGCGCACGCCGTCCAGGGCGATGGCCAGGTAGCGCCGCCAGACCTGGTCGTTCACCGGCTTGGCGAACGCGGCGATCGACTCGACCATGTTGATGATCGCGAAGAAGTCCGACGACTCGACGCCGGGGCGCAGCACCCCCGCGGAGTGGGCGCGCTCGACCAGTCGCCCGATCGACGGCTTGATCCGGTCGCGCACGGAGGCGAACCGCTCCATCGCGTCGGGCAGCTCGAGCATCACCTCGCTGAATCCGCGGTTCCGTGCGAAATGCTCACAGGCCCACTCGAACAGCGTCACCAGCCCGGCCCAGGGGTCCGGATCGCGATTGGCCCGCTCGGTGGCCTCGGCCATGGCCGCGACCGTCTGCTCGAAGACCTCGAGGATGAGCTCCTGCTTATTGGAGAACCGCCGGTACACCGTGCCCACGCCGACGCCCGCCGCCTCGGCGACGTCGTCCAGGGTCACCTCCAGCCCGCGCTCGGCGAAGAGTCTGCTCGCGGCCTCGACGATCCGCTGCTGATTGCGTGCGGCGTCGGCGCGCAGACGCCGAGGTGGGGAGATGGTGGTGGTGCGATTCACACAGCCATGCTAGCAAGCATCGGGATTAAGCGGAGGCGTTATCTCCGTTATGGTGGTAGCTTTCAGTTAAGCGGAGGAAGTGCCTCCGCATTCACTCACCACCATTCAGTCACCAAGGGGACCTATGACTACCGCGATCGAGCTGGAGAAGGATACGGCGGCGTCGCCGCCGACTGCGGGCCGGCGCGGCTCGCATGCTGTGCGCTGGTGGGTGCTCGCCGTACTCGGCGTGGCCCAGCTGATGGTCGTGCTCGACGCGACCGTCGTGAATATCGCGCTACCGGAAGCGCAGCGCGATCTCGGCTTCTCCAACGGTGACCGGCAATGGGTCGTCACCGGTTATGCGCTGGCCTTCGGCAGCCTGCTGCTGCTCGGCGGACGGCTGAGCGATCTGTTCGGGCGGCGCAACACCTTCATCGTCGGCCTGGTCGGCTTCGCGGTCGCCTCCGCGGTCGGCGGCGCCGCGAGCGGATTCGAGATGCTGGTGGCCGCGCGGGTGGCCCAGGGTGTGTTCGGCGCACTGCTGGCACCGGCCGCGCTGTCGCTGCTGACGGTGACCTTCACCCAACCGGCGGAGCGGGCCAGGGCATTCGGCATCTTCGGCGCCGTCGCGGGCACGGGTGGCGCGCTGGGCCTGCTGCTCGGCGGCGCGCTCACCGAATGGGCGTCGTGGCGCTGGGTGATGTACGTGAACCTGATCTTCGCGGCGGTCGCGCTCGTCGGTGCGGTGCTGTTGCTGGCCAAGCATGTGACCGCCGAGCGGCCGAAGCTGGACCTGCCCGGTACCGCCGTGGTCACCGTCGCGCTGTTCGGCATCGTGTACGGTTTCTCGCACGCCGAATCGCACGGCTGGTCCAACGGTGTCACGCTGCTGTTCCTGCTGGGCGGCGCCGCGCTGCTGGGTGTGTTCGTGTGGCTGGAGACGCGGGTCGCGCGCCCGCTGCTGCCGCTGCGCATCGTGCTCGACCGCACCCGCGGCGCGTCCTACATGACCGTGTTCGTGATGGGCATCGGCATGTTCGCGATCTTCCTGTTCCTCACCTACTACCTGCAGCTGACCCTCGGATACTCGCCCATCAAGACCGGTCTGGCGTTCCTGCCGTTGGTGGTCGGCATGGTGGCCTCGTCGACGACGGTGCCGTCGCTGCTGCTGCCGCGGATCGGGCCGAAGGTCACGGTGACCGCGGGGTTCCTGATCGCCGCGGTCGGGATGGCGTGGCTGACACAGATCGGCCTGGACACCGGGTACGCGACCCACGTCCTGCCGGCGCTGATCCTGATGGGCCTCGGCCTGGGCGGGTCGATGTCGACCGCGTTCCAGGGGTCGACCGCCGGTGTGGACCACGAGGACGCCGGGGTGGCCTCGGCGATGGTCAACACCAGCCAGCAGGTCGGCGGCTCGATCGGCACCGCGCTGCTGAGCACCATCGCCTCGTCGGCGGCCGCGGACTACCTGTCCACCCGGCAGCCGGATCCGGGTTCGGTCGCGCAGTCGATGATCGAGAGCTACACCACCAGCTTCTGGTGGGCGACGGCCCTCTTCGTGGTCGGTGCGGTGCTCGCCGCGGTGATCATGCCCAACACCGCTCCCGCGGCCGCCGAGGGGGAGCCGGTGGTCGTGCACTGAGCGCTGTTATCGCATAACCGCATCGCCACGTTATCGCCACGTTGTGCCCCGGCCGGGTGATCCCGGCCGGGGCACAACGCTGTTGGTTAACAGATGGCAATCGCCTCGGAGACGTTCGCGATGGCAACCGGATCGCCGCACCGGACGGTGCGTTCTGCCGCAAAGACGACACGGTCGTAGAAGTGACATGCCGCGGAGGGCCTGGGGTACCGGCGCGAATCCCGGTCGGGTTCGAGCAGGCGCGGGCGACCGTCGTTCCGGGGCGCCCGCCGTCGCTCGTCGGAAACATCTCCCGGTGGCCGCCCGGGCACCCGTACGCCGATCGCTGCATGATCGCTGGCGGTTAGCATGGCTCGACAGGCATCGGCTCGGGCAGGAGGTTGACCAGGTGGGTTCGCGAGCCGGCGCCCGGGCGGATGCGGGCCTCGGAGGGGTACCCGGACATGTCGAGTGCCCTTCCCTGCGGCGGTGCGAGTCTTTGCCTGCCACAAGCGAATCCGATACGCTGAACAACTCTTGCGGCGAACGTCGTCGAGGGCTCGGTGCGCGTCCGGACAGTGGCGCGCGGAACCGGCGGGTCGGTGCCGAGTCGGCGATGGCGGCCGCGTGGCAGCGGTGTGCTGGGTGGTTTCGCCACCCGTCGACCGGCACCGGCGAGGTTCGTCGACTGCTCGAATCGCCGGGCGCCGGCGTGGCGGCGTTCGCGGATCCGCGGGGGGTGGTGGTTGCGCTGGGTGAGGTCGTGCTCGGGGTGGCGCGACGGGTTGGAGAACGAGACGGCACGACGATTGGGGGCAGGCGATGAGCGAGGCACCGAACGATCCGGACGTCCGGATCGTCACCGAGGCCGACGCGTGGCAGCCCGATCCGCGCTGGCGGTCGGCGGCCCGGCTGACCGTGCTGCTCGGCGAGGACGACCACTGGAAGCATCGACCCCGCTATCACGAGATCGTGCGGCGCGCCCGGGATGCCGGGCTGGCCGGCGCCAGCGTGTGGCGCGGTGTCGAGGGCTACGGCGTCTCCTCGCGCATCCACACCGCCCGGATGCTCGATCTGGCCGAGAACCTGCCCGTCATGGTGATGATCGTGGACGACGCCGACCGGCTGCGCCGCTTCGTCGCCGCCAACTCCGAACTGTTCGAGACCGGGACTGCCGCCCTGTCGCCCGTGCAGGTCTGGGAACCCGGGGCCGGCCGATGACGCAGGTGACGGATGTATGCGAGAAATTTGCCGGCCGCGCGGCGGCTCGGCCGATGTCGGTGCCGTTCGGTACGGTATTCCCCCTGAGCAGGCAGTGGGTTCTGGGCAGGCAGTGGATTCCGAGCAGGCAGTGGGTGCGGCCGTGATCACGATGACGAGCCGGACGGCCCCGATACGGAAAGGAGGCCCGACCGTGGCGCATGATCGAGCCGGACGCCCGGCGCGGGCCACCGATCTGGTCGATCTTCCGCACCTCGTGACGGCCTACTACAGCCGCATCCCCGATCCGAACGATCCCGCGCAGGTCGTGCAGTTCGGTACCTCCGGCCATCGCGGGTCCAGCCTGGACTGCGCGTTCAACGAGGCCCATATCCTGGCCATCACGCAGGCCATCGTGGAGTACCGCGCCACCCGCGGCATCACCGGCCCGGTGTATCTGGCCCGCGATACCCACGCCCTGTCGGAGCCGGCCTGGAGCACGGCGCTCGAGGTGCTGGCCGCCAACGAGGTGACGGCGATCGTCGACGCCCGCGGCCGCTACACGCCCACCCCGGCCCTCAGCCACGCGGTGCTGCGCCACAATCGGGGCGGCGCCCGGCATCAGGCCGACGGCATCGTCGTCACCCCGTCGCACAATCCGCCGCGCGACGGCGGCTTCAAATACAACCCGCCGCACGGCGGCCCGGCCGATACGGTCGCGACGGACGCGATCGCCGACCGCGCCAACGAGCTGCTGCGCGGCGGCCTGGCCGGAGTCAAGCGCACCACTCTGCAGCACGCGTTCGCCACCAGCGTCGAACGGTACGACTACCTCGACCACTACATCGCCGACCTGCCGAGCGTGCTGAACCTGGACGCGGTGCGCGGCGCGGGCATCCGCCTGGGCGCCGACCCGATGGGCGGGGCCAGCGTCGACTACTGGGAGGAGATCGGGCAGCGCTACGACCTCGAACTCGAGGTCGTCAACCCGTTCGTCGATCCCACTTGGCGGTTCATGACCCTGGACAGCGACGGCCAGATCCGGATGGACCCGTCCTCCCGCTACGCGATGGCCTCGCTGGTGGCGATCCGGGACGACTACGACATCTCCACCGGCAACGACGCCGACGCCGACCGGCACGGCGTGGTCACGCCCGATGCGGGACTGATGAATCCGAACCATTTCCTGGCCGTGGCGATCGAATACCTGATCGCCAACCGGATGGGCTGGGACGCGCTGACCAAGATCGGCAAGACGGTGGTGACGTCCTCGATGATCGACCGGGTGGTGAGCGTGCTGGGCCGGCAGACGCACGAGGTGCCGGTCGGATTCAAATGGTTCGTCCCCGGACTGTTCAGCGGCTCGCTGGCCTTCGGCGGCGAGGAGAGCGCGGGCGCGTCCCTGCTGCGGATGGACGGCACGGTGTGGACCACCGACAAGGACGGCATCCTGCTGTCGCTGCTGGCCGCCGAGATCACGGCGGTCACGGGGCAGAGCCCGTCGGCGCGCTATGCCGAACTCGAAAAACGTTACGGCAGTCCGGCTTACGCGCGCATCGACGCCGAGGCGACGGCCGACCAGAAGGCGCGGCTGGCGTCGCTGACCCCCGACGACATCAGCGCCACCGAGGTGGCGGGCGAGGCCATCACCGGCATCCAGACCCGGGCGCGGGGCAATGGCGCGGCGCTCGGCGGCGTCAAGGTCACCACGGAGAACGCCTGGTTCGCCGCGCGGCCGTCCGGCACCGAGGACAAGTACAAGATCTACGCCGAATCGTTCGAGGGGCCCGAGCATCTCGCGCAGGTGCAGGCCGCCGCGGAGGACGTGGTGGGCCGGGCGCTCGGCTGACGCGGTGGGCCGATGTCCGGCCGAGCGGAGCGCCCGGCGCGGTCAGTATTCGTCCCGCTTGCGCGGCCAGTCGTCGAAGGTGTCGCCACGCCCCCGCGGGGCCCGGTCGAGCAGTTGCCAGGTGGCATTGAGCGCGTCGGTGCCGCGGTCGTAGGTCGAGTACGTGTGGTAGACGACGCCGTCCTCGAGGGCGAAACAGCTCAGCGCCATGAGCTCCATGACGTCGAGCATGTTGCCCGGCCGGCGGGGCGAGGCGACCTGCATGAGCTCGTAGAAGTCGTCGTTGAATCCGTTGTCGCCCATCGACACCCACTCGATGTCCCAGCCGAAGCGGCGCTTGTAGGCGTCCAGGGTGGTCAGCGGGGACCGCGACGCCAGGATGAACGTCACGTCGCGGTGGGCCAGGTGCGGCACCGCGCCGACCAGGTTGTCGGTCTCGAAGGTGCACCCGGGGCAGCCCTCCGGTGTCTTCGGGCCGTGCATGAAATGCCGGATGATCAGCTGGGATCGCCCGTCGAACAGTTCGGCCAGCGTCTTGACGCCGGTGCCGGTGTCGAACAGGTACTCCTTGGTGACCGGGACCCACGGCAGTTCCTGCCGCTGCCGCGCTATCTCGTCGCCGCGCCGGGTGAGTTCCTTCTCCCGCGCCCGGAGATCTTCGTACGCTGCCCGCCACTGCTCTCGGGTGCCGACCGTACGGGTAGACATGACATGGTCCTTCCTCGGGATGGTTCGTTCGGAGATTAGGACCCGACGGGCGCCGCGGATTCATCGCAGCGGCCGGTCGTACCGGGAAGGGCCGGTCGATATGACGGGTTGTAGTGAGGCGTGAGCGTAGGGCAGGGCAGGTGAGCGGCAGCAGACCGGGACGACTACCGGTGGAGATCTGGTCGTTGATCGGCGCGGCGTTCATCGTCGCGCTCGGGTTCGGGCTGGTGGCGCCGGTGCTGCCGCAGTACGCGCGCAGCTTCGGGGTCGGGGTCGCGGCGGCCTCGGCGATCGTCAGCGCCTTCGCGCTGATGCGGCTGGTGTTCGCTCCGGTCAGCGGGCGGCTGGTGCAGCGGCTGGGGGAGCGGTCGGTCTACCTGAGTGGATTGCTGATCGTGGCGCTGTCCACCGGGGCCTGCGCTCTGGCACAAGGGTATTGGCAGCTCATCGTGCTGCGGTCGCTCGGCGGGATCGGGTCGACCATGTTCACGGTCTCGTCGCTGGGGCTGGTGATCCGGATGTCGCCGCCCGGTGAGCGCGGCCGGGTGTCGGGGCTGTGGTCGACCGGGTTCCTGGCCGGGTCGCTCGGCGGGCCGCTGGTCGGCGGCGCGCTGGCCGGGCTGGGGCTGCGGATGCCGTTCGTGATCTATGCGGTCGCACTGCTGGTCGCGAGCGCCGTGGTGTTCTGGAGCCTGCGCGGTTCGGAGCTGGCGGCGCCGGAAGCTCCCGGCGAGGTGCGCGTGCTGAGCCTGCGGCAGGCGCTGCGCCGGCCGGTCTACTGGACCGTGCTGTGGTCCAACTTCGCCAACGGGGTCGCGGTGTTCGGGGTGCGGACGGCGCTGGTTCCGCTGCTCGTGGTGGAGGTCCTCGGCGAGTCGGGCGGGGTCGCCGGTGTGGCGCTGACGGCGTTCGCCGCGGGTAACGCCGTGGTGCTGTTTGTCTCGGGGCGGTTGTCGGACCGGTGGGGGCGCAAGCCTTTTCTCATCGCGGGCACGCTGGTGTGCGCGGTCGGCACCGTCGGTCTCGGCCTGTCGTCCACTCTGGGCTGGCTGCTGGTGGCCTCGTTCGTCGCCGGACTCGGGTCGGGCATGTTCACCCCGGCGCAGCAGGCCACCGTGGCCGACATCATCGGGCCGAATCGCCGGGGCGGGACGGTGCTGGCCGGCTTCCAGATGGCCGCCGACCTGGGCACCGTGCTGGGTCCGATCGTGATCGGCGCTCTCGCGCAACGGGTTTCGTTCGGGCTGGGGCTGACGGTCACCGGTGCGCTGCTGGTGACGGCCGCGATCGCATGGACGGCGGTGCCCGAGCCGATGCGGCGGCGGGCCGTGGCCGATCCGGTCGCCGCTGCCGAGACCCGCTGACGTAGATGGGTCATTTCGGTCGTGTCGGCACCCGTTGCGTTCGGGTCGCGGCCGATGCTTTGGCAGAGTGGACGCCGTGAATTCTTCCTCCTCCGGATCGAAGTACACGCCGCGGCCGATGTCCAACCGGACCAGCTATGCCCTGGGCGGTCTCGCGCTGGTCGTCATCGTGGTGATCGTCGTGTTGGTGGTGCGCTGGAACAGCGAACACAGCCTGAAGGTCCGCGACGACGGATACGGCCCCGTACGCGATCCGGGCGTCCACGCCCTGCTGGACTCCGACGGCGCCATCGTGCTGGGCAAACTCGATGCCGCCAAGACGATCGACGCCTACGAGGATCCGCTGTGCCCCGGCTGCGGATCGCTCGAGCACCTGTTCGGCCAGGAGATCGCGCACAAGATCGACGAGGGCAAGCTGGCGGTGCGGTACCGGCTGGTGAACATCCTCGATGCCGAGTCGGGCAGTAAGGACTACTCGACCCGTGCGATCGCCGCCAGCGAATGTGTCGCCGACTACGGTGACGGGCCGGTGTATTCGCGATTCCACACCCGGCTGTTCACCACCGACCAGCCCGAGGAGGACGGCGGCGATCTGAGCAACGACCAGCTGTCCGCCCTCGCGAAGGAGGCCGGCGCGCCCGAGGAGGTGCAGCAGTGCATCACCAAGGGGCAGCGGGTCGATTCGGCACGCAACCACGCCGAGGCGGCGGTGACGGCGTTGCAGTCCGCGGCCGGTGGCCAGGCGGCGACGCCCACGGTCGTCGACGGCACGAAGCAGGTCGACACCAACACGCAGGAATGGGTCGCCGAGGTGGCGGGCTAGCTGTCATCCGTTGCCCGGGCGGGATCCCCATCCGCCCGGGTCGGACCCCGGTCGCCCGCACGGGACTGCGGACGATCTGCGGGCTACTCGGGGTCGTGCGGCCGGGGCTCCTGCTGGGGCTCCTCGCCCAGTAGCGACTCGTAGACGCGGTTGCGGGCGTCGGCGATGGCGTTGACCGTGTCGCGCAGCTGGCGGGCCATGGCGGCGTAACCGCATCCGGCGTCGGCCTTGTCGAGTTCGGCCTCCAGGCGGCGGCGGATCTGCTCCAGTGCCGCAATGCGTTCGCGCTCCACCGCGACATCGATGACGGTGGGAGCCGGAGGACGTTCCGGGTGTTGCATGGCTGGCGATGTCCTCGTGGGTCGGTGTACCGGGTGTACCCGGTGGACGACGGTCATGGCCGGTCCTCGGGCGGGACGGCCGACAGCGGCCGGTGCGCCAGGGCGTGTTCGAGCGGATAGGTGAGATCGATCGTGGCCGGATGCGGTGGCTCGGAAACCGCCGTGGGGGACGGCCAGTCGAGATCGGGTGCCTCGGTGTCGGTGTGCGGGAACAGGTATCGGGCGCCCTCGCGGACGGTGACGTGCCTGTCGCCGGTGGGGCTCGTCCAGTGCAGGCGGTCGCCCTCGCCGCGGTGTACTCGCCACGGCAGTCTTCCGTTGTCCGCCAACGACTTCAGGCGGCGATGGTGCGCGCACAGAGTGATCAGGTTCGCCATCACCGTCGGACCGCCGCGGCCGGGACGGGCGACGTCGAACGGTTCGATGTGGTCGATCTCGCACTCGGCGGCGGGCATCGTGCAGCCCGGAAAGCGGCAGCAGCCGTCGAGCGCGCGGATCTCGCGGTCCAGCCAGGCGGGCGGCTCTCGGCGCAGCGCCTCCTCGGTGATGCTCGGATCGTCGGTCCGTTCCGGGATCACCTGGAACTGTGCCTGTTCGGCGATCCGGCGGGCGAGCCCGGCATCGAGCGGGCCGTAGCCGGCCAGGAATGCCGGATGGTCGCGGCCGGTGAGCAGCGTGCCGGCGGGGATGCCGATCTGGATCAGCGGACGCCGCGGCGAGGCGTCGGCGGCCCGGACCGGGCAGTCGGCGCCGCGCCCGCAGGAGCAGGGCAGCCGGCCCGACCCGTCGGACAGGGCGACCAGGGCATCGGCGCGCCGCTGCGGCATCGTCCGCGGATCCTCCTCGCACACTTGCCGACTCATCTCCCGCAACCGCATGGCGACGGTCTGCGCGCCCGCCGCGGGCAGCAGCCCCTCGAATACCGCCATGCCGTCCTGTACGGCCTTGATGCGGATATCCCGGTCCTGCTCGCGCCGCTCGCGCCGGCGCCGCTCGCCCTCGGGGTCGAGCTTTGCCACCCAGCGCCGCGCCGTCTGCCGCAGCCGCGCCGGTGTCGAGCGGACCGCGGCCTCGATCAACGTCTGCTCCAGATCGGCCAGTATCTCGGGCGGGACCTCGCGGGTGTTGTCGGCGATCACCTGCGTCCGGGCCAGATCGATCCGGCCGGAGGCGAACGCCTCGCGCGTGCGCGGCAGGGCATCCAGCGCCAGCCCGATATCGATCAGCGCCGCCGCCACCTGCTCCGAAATCTGCACCGCCAGGGCTGCTTCCGTGGCCGCGAACTCCCCGCCCCGCGGCCCCACCGTTCCCTCTTCCGCATCCTGCTGCCGCCGATACAGCTCGCGCACCGCCAGCACCTCCGCCGCCTGCGCGAACGCCGCCGCCCCGTGTGCCCGCCGCAGCGCATCGATCAGCCCCTCATCACTCATCGCCTGAAGTTCTCCGCTGTCGAACATGTGTTCGACAGTACTCCTCGAACACCACATCCACCAGTCCGCCTGCCCAGGCGATTTGGTTCCGTGAACAGGGGTGGTGTAACTTCGTGGAGGCCATCGGGGAGCGCCCCGGCGGCACCGAAATGAATATGGGGCTATGGCGCAGCTGGTAGCGCACCACACTGGCAGTGTGGGGGTCAGGGGTTCGAGTCCCCTTAGCTCCACAGAAGCCACAGGTCAGGGCTGGTAATATGTCGGTCCTGACCTGTTTTATTTGGCCGGGCCCCGCAGAAACCCCACGTTTTCGGTTTCGTAAGTCGGCCAGGCTGAAGCCGACGACAGTGGTCGTGCCTTACTGGCAGCGAGACCGGGTGACTCAGAGCGAGTTGTACGAGGAGTTCCGGGACACGGTTGGCGCGGTGCGCGCCGATGCGGAGCGAGTGCGCGAAGATGCCGATATCGCGTATGTGGAGTGGACGACCGTCAATCTCGCACGCTGGGTGGACTCGAGGCTGGGCGGGTTGCGGCGGATCACCGACGGGCCGCTGTACGACCGTGTCAATCCGGCTGTCGAGGCTTCCGACTACCTGTTCATGGTGTGTGAAGCTGTGCACAGCCGAGGATGTCTGCTGGGGGCTGGGGAGAACCTGTACCGCCGGCGTTGGGGGTACTCGCCGTGTGCGGGTGGCGATGTCCGTGTGCGGGTTCGGATCTTCGACGACGACACGATCGTCACTGTCCCAGGGTGCCCTCGTCATGCCGCGGAAGAAATCGTGTACTGGGATATCGAGGTCGAGGACCCGCGTCGTTGGGCTCCGGCGCCATGCACTGCATTGCAGGACTTTGTAATTCGAAACCTGCGGCAACAGGTGCCAGAATGGGCTGGTGGAGCATGATCCGCTGTTCGATCCCCGCATGTACGACCACTACGAGCGGCCACCGGCCGATCCGTGGCTGCTGTATGTCAGCGATCTGGGTGAGCGCGACGCACGCACGGGCAGGCCGCCGCGCGACACGTTCCGGGACCGCCCGCTGGAATCCTTCAGTTATCACTTCGGGCGAAACCTTGATCGGGAAGAATATCAACGAGTCGACATCGCGGATTGCCTTGCCAGAATTCGGGATTCGGGAGATGAGCGGTGCGCGCAGGGGCTGGTCGATCTGCTGTGGCGTGATTACCTTGACGAACCTCCCGACATTCCTGATCTCGATCGCTTCCTCGGTCATCTCCAGCAGCTGATGCGCAAGCACGACATCCGTGACAAAACCACCAGCTACCCCCTGGCGTGCCTGCTCTACAAGTACGATTTCCCATCCGATGCCAAGTTCTGGTTCCAGCGAGCCGGTGCGGCCGGCCATATTGATGCTCTGGTTTTTCTCGGCGAGATGTGGAAGTCGGAGGGGAACGAACGCCAAGCCGCGCGTTGGTATTTGGCAGCGATCAAGGCGGGTGGTCACCCGCGAGCGGTCGGTGGACTCGGCGCTATTCTCGTGCGTGGCAAGCAGTGGGATCGAGCCGAAAAGCTGTACCGGCAGGCCATCGCGCACGGGCATGAGTACGCGCAGCGGATGCTCGACGATTTGCTGCTGCGGCGTCGTGATCCCGAAGCATACGAGCTGGCCAACCTCGCCACCCCTGATCCCGACGCCGAGATCTTGGCGCTCCAGCAGATGCACCGGAGCGCGGAGGACAGATTTCTGCGACGCGCACAGGACGGCGACCCAGAAGCCGCTTACCAGCTCGGTCTGGTCCTGCTGAAATGCGGTGGGAGCCTGGGGGATCCGGACCCGCTGAGAGCTATGGGCTGGTTCAAGGGCGCGATGGAGGCGGGTCATCCGCGCGCCGAATACGCGTATGGCGTCGCGTTGTACCAGTCGGGTTTGCTTCCCGAGTCGGAACCGTATCTGCGGCGCGGGGTGGCGATGAACGACTCCGCCTCGGCTCGCTGCCTGGGTGAATGGTTGCATTCCTGCTATCTGTACGCCGAGGCCGTATACCCGCTGCAGATGGCGGCCGAAGCCGGTGAGTCTGCTGCGGTCGGCTATCTCGCCGATTGCCTGACGCGGCTCGGTCGCACCGAGCAGGCCGAGCACTGGCGGCGAATATCCACGGCGGACACCTGACCACCCGGGATCACGGACCGGGACGGAGGCCGAGCGATGTTTCGCGACGATTCGCAACGCGGACAGGTGCCTTGTCTATTGTCGCAGAGGGAACTTCAACGTCAGGTCGCCGACGATGCAGTCGCGACGAGGTTGAGCCCAGCAGGATGGTGTACGGCGACAGCAAAGATCGACGCAGGGGTGGGCGGGTTGTGGTCGCGATGATTGCGGTTCGGGCCCCTCGGCTGATTTCAGAATTGTTCCAGTAATGCTCCAGAGGGTGTTTCCAGTGTTGTGGCACAAGCTATTTCACGCCGTGAGGGAGTTGTCATGACTGTCGTATCTCGTACCCGTAGTGTTCGTCGTCTTGGCGCGGCATTGGTACTAGCCGATCAGATACTTCTCGAGATCTTCGAGATACCGGGAGCGAACGAACTCGTATCCCGTTGCGGGGTCGTACAGCCGGAATCCGTCGGGTCCCGTCGCGCCCGGTTCCGCGATCTTGCGATCCATCCCGAATCCAGCTCTCGCCGCGCGCTTTTCGATCAGCAAGGCGCGGTCACGATCCGGATCATCCGGCCACATGTAATCGGTGATCGGCATCGACGGTGACCCTTCAATTCCGTTCCGTGTGTGCGGCACCGGGGCCGTGCCGTCGCCACAACTCCGGCAGAGCCCGCGCGCTGGCCTCCAGTGTCATGACCGTGAGATCGGCCGACAGCACCGTCCTGCGATGGCCGGCCGACGGCATGTAGTGCACGCCGAAGTTGTCGGTCGAGTCGCGGGGCATCACCGCGTGGTAGCTATTGCCGTGTATGTCGACCACCAGCCCCGTGATCGCCGAGTCGTCGGTGTCGGTCATGGTCAGCCGATGCTGACCGTTGTCGTGTCTGTCGACGCGGGAGAAGCCGTCGACCATCAATCCCAGGCCCCAGCACCGGACGCCGTTGTTGATCAGCTCCGCGGACTGCTGCACCAGCACGGCTGCCGCGTGCTGCCCCTCGGCCGGTAGCGCGAACGGGTGAATGAGTATCGCTTGCCCCGGGTGATATTCGAACCCGAAGAACATCGGAAACACGCCTGTTGCGTCGTAGCTGTTCATCATGGTGGCGCACGAGTCCTCTCGCGATTCCACCGGAGGGCACGGGATCGTTGTCACCGGGTGTTTGGTCCCTTCAATCGTAAGTCGTTGTTGCCCATAGGTATTCATGCCTCTGGGTGAAGCGGAACCGGCCCGGGTAAGAGCACGGGCACTGCTATATGCGGTGCTCGGGAACCGCTCGGAACCGGGCGATGTGGTAGGTGGGTCGATGTCAGTTGGGTGATGCCGGTGGTAGCGGTCGGGAACGATGGTCGCGGGGCCAGTACGGCACCAGATGCGGCACAAGCGCCGGTGTGGTCCACGCGGCGGCCGATTCGGCGTCGGTCAGAGTGGAGTACGGTCCCCACACACCGGTCGGGCACGGACCGGGGTGGCGGTCGCAGGAACCGCTGATGGTCACCACCGCCCACTGCATGTAGTCGTCGATGCTCAATGGCGCCGGCTCTCGATCGCACGCGGGCGACGGGCGGCGGGGTTGTATTCGTGCCAGAACTCGCGGCGGATCTTGTCCCACAAGCGTTCCCATTCCGGTTGCCGCTCGCGGGCGTCGGCCAGATCGGTGCCCAGCGGGAAGGTCACATCGATCACCGGGTCCTCGCGAGTGTCGTGCACGGTCATCACCTCGATCTCTCTGCTGGTGTCGTGCGTGGAACGCCACAGCGCCTGTAGTCCGTCGATCTCTGTCCAGTGCTCGCCGTCGCCCATACCGGAATCCCTGGCCGCACAACCGGTTACGTGGTCTCGGCCAGCAACGCGACACCACCGGCGGACACGGCATCCGGAGGTACGGGGATACCGCGCTCACGGGCACGGTCCTCGGCAGTCGTGGCAGAGGGCACCAACCGCCCAGCGGCCACCAGCCGGCCGTGGGCGGTGAACTTACGGGGGACAGCGCAGGACCGAGCAGTCGATGTGCACCTGCATGGTCCGGACGGCCTCGTCGACCGACAACCGATGGTCGGGGAACCCGTGTGCGTCCGGATCGGCCAGTGGGACGCGCGCCCAGGTTTCCGGCGGGCACACGGTTTCGAGGTCGCACACCTCGCACACCCGCGCGGGCGAATGATCGACCGTGGTCAGGTCGAATACCACCAGAGCCGCCAGCGTCAGGTTCGTGCCGACCACGAAGTTCAGGGCGTACCCGACCGGATCGGCCACGTCGGCGGGAGGCCGCATGGTGTAGATGTACCGGTATCCCAGTACCGATTCCGCGTGGCGGCGTAGCGCGACCGCGCGACGAGGCCCGTCCAGTCCCGACACGTCGGGACGCAACAGGCCGATCGATGCCGGCCGGGGGTCGACTGTGGGCAGAGTCGCTGATTGCCTTCGCTCTGACAGTTTCCTTATCAGCATGAATTCTCCCTAGGTGACTTTGGCAGGCACCTGTAGTCGGTCCACTTGGTTCGCACCCCGGACCGGTGAGTAGGCAACCGGCCCAGGGGCTTGGACCGAAGGTATGAGTAACCGAGGGACGCTAGAACTGTGCTGGGGACGTTTCGGAAGACACTTCAAACGTCCTGAATGTCCTCTAGCCTTACGGGTATGGCTCAGCAGAGGCTAGAGACGGCCATCCACAGATCAGGGCTTAGCTCTGCGGAGCTAGCCGACAAGGCAGGCGTAGACGTGAAGACAGTGAACCGGTGGCTTGCCGGTCGGGTACCACACCGCCGGACACGAGTGCGGGTAGCTGAGCTACTAGGAGAGACCGAAGAGACGTTGTGGCCTGCCGCACGCCCGGATACTCGAGCGGGGGCACCGGCTACCGCAGAGGTTATAGGCGCTTACGCACACCGTGCCGAGATACCGAACGATCTATGGATTTCATTGGTACACAAGGCAACTCAGCGGATAGACATCATGGGCTACGCTTACCCGTTCGTGCTTGAGCTGTTGCCTGAAGCCTCCGAGATGATAGCGGCCAAATGCCTTGCCGGGTGCGAAGTACGGCTAGGATTCGCCGACCCGGACTGTGATCACGTCATGGAGCGAGACACGCTGGAACAGATGAACGGGACACTACCTGGGCGGATACGCAACGCTTTGTCCATGCTCGGACCGTTGCCGGATACCCCAGGGTGCCGGGTAGGGCTGCACTCGACCCACTTGTACAACTCGGTGTTCAGGTTCGATGACGAGATGATCGTTACCCCGTACTTGTTCCGTGCCCGTGGATACCAGCACACAGCCTTGCACCTACGTCGGTTGTCTCCTCACGGGATATTCGAGTCGTTCTCTGATCAGTTCGAGCAGATATGGCAGACCACGGTGCCTTACGCCACCGAGGGGGGTTCCCGTGGGCTCACGGCGTGACTACTACCGGGACCCGGACGCACCGGAACCCAACTCACTGAAGCCGGGGGCCTCCGCCCTGGTCGTAGACGGCTCCGGCCGTGTTCTCATGCAACGGCGTGGAGATTCAGGCAACTGGTCGTTGCCCGGTGGAATCATGGAAGTAGGGGAAACCCTCTCGGAGTGTGCGATCCGTGAGACTCGGGAAGAAACCGGGCTGGATATCGAAATAGCCGGACTACTCGGTATCTATACTGACCCGGAGCACGTGATCGCATACGAGGACGGGGAGGTTCGGCAAGAGTTCGCGGTGGTCTACTACGGCCGGGTGACCGGTGGGCAAATCACCGTGTCGCACGAGTCGACCTCGGTTAAGTTCCTCAGCCTCGGTGAACTCGAATCGTTGCCGGTACACCCGACTGTGCGGCTGCGGTTGCAGCACCACACCGGATTCCGGGGCACCCCATACCTGGGGTAACCGGGGATGCCCCTCAGGGTTCTTGGCGGCATTCACTAGACCGCCGACAGCAGCCTGTCCGACATTTTCCACTGTCGTAACACCCTGCGGCCGTAGTTGTTCGTACCCGCGATCCGATCCAGCTCCGCGCCGGTCGGTATGCGCCCTTTCGAACGCTCGGTCACGTAGTACACCCACATGCGCTGCTCAGCAGTCGGCCCGGCCGACGGGAGGGACCCGGCCGGGACAGCTGCGAGACGTACGACAGGTTCAGTCGCCCTCGTGGTCTCGTCCGTCTCGTCGGTCTCGTTGGCGGTCTCGGTGTTGTCCGTGGTCTCGATGTGGTGCCGTTTCAGCGCGCGATTGAGCAGTTCAACCGCGAGCAACAGCGCCAGCGGCGGGCACGCTGCCACGGCGACGCTGAACACGCTCAGCACCGGCGCTGCGGCGATGTTTGCGCACAGCGACAGGCAGATTCCGAACACGAACGCCACCCACGCTGTCCACCGGCCGTCCGCGTGCCGACTGTGGCCGGTCTTCCACAGCTCGACTGTCGCCACCATCAGCAACCCGTCCACGATCAACGGCCAAATACCGGCCGTCGCCTCGTCCGCGCCGAAGCGCAGCGCGAACGCCCGGCCGTGCCGGTATGAGGCATATGCAGCGCCGACCGCGACGAGCGCGGTACAGGCGCACTGTAAATACAACGCCCGGTCGCGCCGGGCCGAGGTCGTGATGCTCATTGCAGCGCACCTCCCGCGCGCTGCGTGTCGGGCAGAGGGCAAGAGGCGCAGGCGAATACCTGCGAACCGGTCACCGATCTGTCGACCGGGACGTGTGGAACGCGGACGCGGAGATAGTCGGCCCCGCAGACCACACACGCCAGCCCATCGTCCTGCAACGGGGTCAACCCGGCGATGATCTCTTCGGCCATCAACGATCACCGCCCGACGCCATCCGGCGGGTACCGACAGGCTTGATCCGGATCTCCGGCCCTTCCGCCGTGAGAGAGTTCGGGTTGTGGAGCGTTAGGCCCACTCACGACATGCTGGTCAGGCCCGGTTTTGAACCGGGCCTGATTTATAGTGTTTCGACCCGACCTCGCGGAACCCCACGGTTTTGCGTTCTGGTTTGTATCGGCTTCTTCGAAAGGGAGTCTCGCTGCGCTCGATATGCGGCTACTCGAGATTCACCGTTCGCTGAAGGGGCCGCCGGCCGCGAAGATCCGCTTGGCGAAACGCTCACCGATTCGGCGGTGGGTGGCGGGGTCGGGATGGAGTGCGTCGGGCAGCGGTAGTTCGCCGAAGTCGTTCTCGCCGTAGAGGTCTCGTCCGTCGAGATAGTATAGTCGCCGGTCTTCGGTGGCCCGTTGCTCTACGATGCGGGCCAGTTCCTCCCGGACGACGCCCAACGTGAGCTTCCCGGCGGCACGCTCGGCTGGGTCTCCGGTGGCCCGGAACCGAACCTCGCCGGCGCTGAGCGCGTGGGCGTCGAAGGCGCCCGGGCCCGGAGTGTCCTCGTGGATAGGACAGTAGATGGCCGAGGCGACCAGCAGTGGTGCGTCGGGATGGCCATCGCGGATGGTGTCGAGGAAACCGTGCACCGCGGGCCCGAAGGCGCGCAGGCGCATCAGGTCGGCGTTGACCACGTTGATACCGATTTTGACGCTGATCAGGTCCGCGGGCGTGTCGCGCATCGTGCGAGCGGTGAACGGATCGAGCAACGCGCTGCCGCTCATGCCGAGGTTGATCAGCTCGACGCCGCCCAGCGCGGCCGCCAGTGCGGGCCAGGTTCCGGTGGGGTGCTCGGCGTTGGATCCGTGGCTGATCGAACTGCCGTGGTGCAGCCACACCCGGCGGTCCCGGGCCGATCCCGGTTCGACGGGTGCGTCGGTGCGCAGGGCCACGAGTTCGGTGGTTTCGTTGTGCGGCAACCAGATTTCGATGTTCTTCAGGCCGGCGGGCAAATCCGCGAAGCGGACGGTGCCGGCCGGACCACGGCGGGTCCGGACGGTTCCGGCGGTCATGTCGATGGTCAGTACGTCGCCGCCGGTCACGCTGCACTGGGCCGTCAGTCGGCCGTCGACGACGAGGTCGTATACACCGTCCGGTCGGGGCGGAACACCGACGTAGACCCGCTTGGTACGCACGGCGTCGATCTCGATAGCGGTTGCGCGGCTGCGAAACGCGAGTCGTACCCCGGAGGGCTGAGCCTCTGCCATGGCCAGTTGTCCATCGTCGCACCGAGACCGGGCGTGCGCCGGCAGCCGGTGCGGGAGCACACCGCGCTCGGTGCGTTCCAGTTCGAGTGCGCCGCGCACGATGTCCGCGGTGAGAGGTATTCGGTGGTATTCGGTGTGCATGGTTGCTGTGCCCAACGCCGAGCCGATCGTTGCAGAATTCGCCCCGTTGCCTCACCTCGGCGTCGGTGAAGCCCTCGAGTGTTGCTCGCCCGACGGTAGCAACCATTGCCGGTGCGGATCGGCCCCGGCTCACCACCGCGGTGGCGCGGTGCCCAGAGCAGCGGCCGGTCGGTGCGGCACGTCGCCGCAATGCGGCAATCGTTCCGGCGGCACCGAGGTAGGCGGCGAAGTACTCGTCGAGCAGGGAGGTCGGTGGTGGATACCCACGTCGGCTCTCATCGCGGCCGAGTCGACCTGGTCGACGCAGTAGCCGATCGGACTCGTCGCCATGGCCTCGTCCATCCGGAGCCTTGATGCTTCTCGAAATGCGCCCGGCGCATGCCGGATATGTGCATCACGGGCTTCTGTGGCCGCGGGAGTGTGACCGATACTGGTTCGGGCGGTTGGGAACGATCATGGACGTTCCGCCGCGATGTGCTCGCGGGCCGACCCGACCTGATCATCGGCACCTCCGGTGAGATACGCACCTCGGCCTTCCTCACCCTGGTGGGGCGCGCCCGTCGAGCTGTGCTTGTGGATACCTACAACCGCCGCCGATGCCGCCTCGGGCGGTGGACCTGCGCCTCCGACTGTGGAGCAGCGGCCGGTGTCGAGGCATAGCCCACGGACCATCGCCACTGTCGAAAGGGAGACCATGTACGACATCCGTTCACGTTTCGGTCCGCCGACGGACTGGACGGTGCCGCCGAATCGGCATGCCGCCGGCCTGACCGACAACACGCTGTCCTGGCTTCGCAGAGTCGGTCTCGCCGGAGCGGGCGACGGAACCATACGACGGATCCGGAATTACGACCCGGGTGGGTGCGTCGGCCGGGCCTGTCCGCTGACCGCGGACCGTGAGTTCTTGCAGGCCGCCTCCGATTTCATGGCCTGGGCGTCATCGTTGGATGAGATGTTCGACGAGTCGAGGGAGTCGCTCGACAGGGCGCAGCGGCTCGAACTGGCGGCCCGGATGGCCACCTTTCCCGAGTGGAGCCCACCCGCGAACGCGATGGAACGACCCCACGCCGACGCCTGGCCGGACGTCGGAGCGCGGCTGCTCGACCTCGGCCGGTACGCCGGAGCCGCATGGGCGGAACGCCTGGTGACCGTGATCCGGGAGACGTTCGAGGTCGTGTTGTCGAGCACGCCCGACGGCGATGTGTGGGCGACCCTCGAAGACTACGAGCGGCTGCGGCCGTTGGAAGCCGGCCTGTTGGTGTACGTGCCGTTGGTCGAGATCGCCGAGCACATCTGCCTGCCGGAGCGCGTGGCGGCGGATCCGCGCCACCGCGATCTGCTGGAGGCCACCGGCCTGATCGGCGGGCTCGTCAACGACGCCGCGTCCTTGGCCAGGGAGGATACGGGCACACCGAAATTCAACGCGATTCTGATTCATCGACACCACCGGCACACCAGCCTCGAGGACAGCTTCGAGGCGATCGGCCGGTGGAACGACGCGACGATCGGCCGCTTCCGGCAAGCTTCCCGATCGCTGGCCGACGACTACGGACCACCGGTGCCGCGGTATATCTCCGGCCTGCAACGGTTGCTCGCCGGTATGGCGCAGTGGCACTTCGAGTCGCGTCGGTACAACGCCGGCACTCGGGTCTCGTAGCGATCCGACAGCGCTTCGTTGATGGAAACCCGTGGTGCGGACGCTTATCGGCTGGTAGTCGGCCGGCGTGGTGGGCGTCGGCCGGCCGCGACACCCGTTCGGCGGCGGTGGCGAACGCGACTCGGCATCCGGCCCGGCGGGCGCGGATCGCCGGCCCGATCGCGAGAGGGGAACCCCGCCTTCGGCTCTGGATGGGAGGCCGATCCACATGCGCATTTCTGACATCGTCAGGATATCGGGAGTGAATCATGCCGAACAATCTCGCCGGTGCGCGGCCGCGCCGGGTGGCCCAAATCCTCGCCGACTCCCGTAGTCTGCTCGAACCGGCGCTGAGACGGTGGCTGAGCCACCTGGCGGAGCCTTTTCCGGACATAGCTGCCTATCACTACGGTCTGCCCGCACGAGACGGTTCCCGCCCGCCCGGTTCGAGCGCCCACCACCGGCTCGCAACGTTGACGCTGCTCGCCTCGGCCATCAACGGCGACCCATGGAAACACGCCTGCGACAGCGCCGTAGCCTGCGACCTGGTCGCCGCTATGACGCTCATCCACGACGACATCATCGACGGCGATCACGAACGCCGGGGCCGGCCGACGCTCTGGACTGCCTTCGGGCTTCCGACAGCGATGCTGCTGGGAGACGCGCTGGTGGCGCTGGCGTTCGAGATCCTCGCGTGTCAGTCCCACCGTGGCGCCGCGGAAGCGTCGAGACGCACCGCCGCAATGCTCGGCCGCGCATGTGGTGCCGAAGCCACCGAATTGGCGGAGGTGACGGATGCACCAGTCACGATGGTCGGCTCGCAGTCGGTGCTGGATGGCAAAGCAGCTGGTATCTATCGGCTCGCCGCCGAGATGGGGGCGTTGGTGTGCGGCGCCGACCCGGAGCAGGTTCGCGCCATGAGAGGGTTCGGGCTGTGCGTCGGTCGGGTGGCGCAACTTCTCGACGACCTCGGTGACACGCTGCCGGCCGGACCCAGGGACCACAACACGTGTGCTGATATCCGAAATCGCACCAAATCGCCCATGGTGATGGCTGCTCTCGGCCCTCCCGGCACAACTGCCGGCGAGCTGGCGGCCTTCTACAATGCCCGGGGCCCCGTCGGCGATGCGGAGACCGCGCACATCGCCTCCTTACTGGAGCAATGCGGCGCACGCGAGTGGACGCTCCGAGCAGTCGAGGACCAGACCAGCAGGGCCGCTGGGTATCTGGACCGCGCCCGCGTGGTCGAGCCGGTGCGCGACGAACTGATCGCCCTGACCAACCATCTCCAGCACACAGGTCAATGAGCCACGTCGGCCGGATCGGCGAACTGCCCGGTGCGATCGACGGATCCGAAACCGCGAGCGGCTACGCCCGGCTCCGTGAGCAGCTCGCAGTCGGGGGCAGTTGGCGCTGCATCCCACGCGTGATCCGATATGCTGAACCGCGTGAGCGCGATCGTGTCGGTGGGGTCTTACCACGTCGGCACGTGCGCGCCTGGGTGGGGGACGACCACCGGTGCGGTGCTCACTACAACAGCCACCTGTGCCCGGCGGCGCAGCGTTGGGCCGACACTGTGTACCGAGCATCTCGTTGTAGAAGGACCGACCGATGGCAGACAGCGAATTCGACCGCCTCACCAACGCCGCCAAGGGCCAACACATCCGGCTGGAACCGACCGCCGCGCAGGACTGTGCCAAGCTGTGCGGTGACATGCTCACCAAACTCGACAGCGCGATCGGCGACGCCGCCACGCTCGGCACCTTCAAAGGCGGCTTCGGCGACGGCAGTGTCGTCCCGAACGCGCACGATCTCGCCGAGCGCTACAGCGACCGCGCGGACGGCGGCGATTCCTCGCTGAAGCACGTGCTGACGAAGCATCGCGAGGTCGTCAACGACATGATGGATACCTTCATTGCCGCCGGCCGTGCGTACCTGACGAACGAAAATGCCTCCGCCCAGGCCCTTTCCGACTACGACACGAAGGTCGCGGGCTACCGGCCGAAGTAGTGAGATTCCAGCCGTCCTCACCACAGGGAGGTGACCCATGACTGGCTCACGTGAGCTCGACGCGAAGCTGAACGAATTCAAGCCGAAGGACAGGAACGCCGACAAGAGCACCGTGCTCGGCACCGACAGTGATGTCGGGACCGAGGTCGGCGAGATCCAGTGGAAGACCTTCGGTGAGACGCTGGAAAACCTTGTGAAATACCGCGATTCGATCAACCCCGGTTATGTGCGAGACACGGCGGGCAAGTGGCGCGATCACGGCGAAGCCTTGAAAACGCTCGCCGCCCAGTTCTCGAACGAAGTGAAATCGAAGATCATCGATTCCTGGGATTCGGACGCCGCCGGCACCGCGTCGCAGGCGGTACAGAAATACGCCGATCAGCTGTCGCAGCTCCCCACTGTTATCAGCGCGGTCGCACACAGCCTGGATTTCTCGGCGGAATTCCTCGAGGCCACGAAGAACAGTATTCCCGACCAATACGGCCAGCTGACCAACGGGAAGAACATCGTGACCACCGTCGACAACTACCAGGGCGGCAATGACGCCCACTACCGTGACAGTACGGACGGCGGGTATCTGACCTACGCCTCCGACTACTCCAGACTCAGCGATGAGGTCCACACGCTCGTGAAGCAGCAGCTCACGAAGCGGGCCAACGACGTCATGAACCAGATCTTCGTTCCCGGCGGGAAGTCCGTGGACGCGGCCATGCCGACATTCCCGCCCCCGAAGCCGGTGACGGAGAGCGGGACGATCCCGGGCGACCCGGGTTACCCCGGCAATCCGGGTAACCCAGGCAACCCGAGCAACCCCGGCAGTCCAGGTAGCCCGAGCAGTCCCGGCAGCCCGGGCAGCCCCACCTCGTCGTCGCTGGCACAGCAGGACTATCAGAAACAGCAAGAGGCGTACCAGAAGCAGCAAGAGGAATACCAGAAGCAACAGCAGGAAGAGCAGCAGAAGCAGCAAGAGGCATATCAGAAGCAGCAGCAACAACAACAAGAACAGCAGCAGCAACAACAGCAACAGCAACAGCAACAACAGCAACAACAGCAACAGCAGCAGGCGGCGATGCAGGGTTTGCAGGCCCTGCAGCAGGCCTTGCAGCAGGGCCTGCAGGGCGCCCAGCAGGCCGTGCAGCAGGGTATGCAGGCATTTCAGCAGGACGCACTGAAGAACATGCCCGGCGGACTGCCCGGACTGCCCGGCATGTCCGAGCTGGCCAGCGAGGCCCTGAAGGGCGGGGGCGGCGGCGGAGGCAAAGGCGGCGGCGGTGCGGGTGGCGGTCCCGGCGGCACCAGCCCGCTGTCCAAGGATCAGACACAGCTGGCGCGGCTGTTCCCGCGGGCCAGCGTGGAGGGCGAGGCCGCGGGGGGAATCAAGGCGGGCGTGCCTCAGACACCGGTCGGCGGACCGGGCGGCATGGGCGGCCCGATGGGCGGCGGCGGTGGCGGTGGCGCGCAGGGCCAGCAGGGCAAGGAGCACAAGCCGGCCGACTACCTGCAGTCCGATGAGTACCTCGAGGAGGCCCTGGGCGACGCCCCGGTCGTCGCGAAGCCGGTCGTCGAGAAATGACCGTCTACCGGGGGCGGCTGACGTCGCTCGAGGTCACGGTGCTGTGGGAGATGCTGTCCGACGACGGCCTGCCGTTCCCGCTGACGCACTGGCCGACCCACGAATACGAGGCAGACTACGTCCGCGCGAAAAGGGAGACGGCGGAACGGCTTCTGGGGAATCCGCCGTTCCGTGCGCCGCAGGGGTGGGAATCCGCCGATCTGCTGCAGCTGTGGAAGGCCGCCGTCAATCCCGACATCGTCATCTGGGCAGCGGGCGAGGCGCCCGGCGACGAGACGGACATGTCGGCGGTGACGCGCGTCGTGGGATTGCGGCGCGAAGGCTATGCCGTGGTCCTGGTACAGCAGCCGGGCGCGACTATCGAACGCGGCGGCGACATCGACGTCTACCAGACCGACGTCGTCGGGCTGGCGAAAGCCGTGATCGACCAGCTACCGAAGGTCGGGCCCGGTAAGCAGCGCGAAGTCCCGATCCTCGCGCAGCAGCCGTCGGCCGGAACGGACAGCTACGGCTCCTCTCCGGTGCTCGATTCGATGAACCTACCGCAGCAACGCTCCGACCGCTGGCTCAACGCGAAGACGGCTCGACGCGGCGAGCTGAGGGTCGAGCCGGGCAGCGCGGCACACTGGATCCAAGATCGCCGCGGCTATCTCCTGCGCTGGCGCGACATCGCCGACGACGGCCGCTACGTGATCGAGCCCAAGCCGGATCCGGTCGCAATTCCGGTGGACGACGACGCATTCGAGAAATTCGTCAACCAGCGAGTCGCCGACCTGGTGCGGCGGATCAAGGAGAACCGGCCCGTCGAACGCGACTTCCAGATCCGCTGAACACGATGCTCGACGAGACGACTCGCGACATGCTCGAGTTCCTCCTCGAGACACAGTTCTACGAGAAACGCCTGCCCGGCCTCGGCGCGGTCGTCGAGGTGGGCGGTCGGCGATGGGAGCTTGCGCTCGGCGTCTCGGACGTGACCACCGGCGAACCGTTCCGGATCGGCGACCACTATCGCATCGGAAGTGTCACGAAATCGTTCACCGCGACGGCTGTTCTGCAGCAGATCGACAGGGGCCGACTCGGTTTCGGCGACACACTCGAACCCTTCGTTCCGGGAATCCCGAACGGTGAGCGCATCACGATCAAGCACCTCCTGAACATGACGTCCGGTGTCCCCGACTTTGCCGATGTGCCGGACTGGCTGCCGACGGTCGAGGGCCTGTCGTTCGACACCGCCGACACGGACTGGCCGCAACAGCGCAAGGTCGATGTGATGCGAAGCAGGCCGGCGGCTTTCGAACCGGGTGTCAGGGCCCGCTACTGCGACAGCAACTACATTCTGCTCGGACTCGTGCTCGAGCAGGTGACCGGCAAGCCCGCGGCCGACGTGATCAACGGCGAGGTCGTCGCGGCGGTGCCGGGCCTGGCGTGCACCGAATTCCCCTCGGTCGCAAAGCTTCCCGACCCACATCCGGCGATCTACGCACTCATTCCCGACAGCCGCACGCTACGCGAGCTAGGCGACATGAACCCCCATGTCCTGTGGACGGCCGCTGCAATGACCTCGACGGTCGAGGACCTCCTCATCTGGGTGCGTGAGCTTGCCGACAGCACGCTGCTGTCAGCGGAGCTGCAGCGTGAGCGATTGACACCGCGGCACCTGGCCGGCCGGCGGGCCTTTCATCGGTACGGGCTCGGAGTGCAGCGCCTCGGCGCGCTGGTCGGCCACAGCGGCATGACGCCCGGTTCGTCGTGCGCGGTGTACCGCTATCCCGCCGAGGATGCGTCGGTCGCGGTCGTGACCAACGCGTTGGTGAACGACAACATCATCAGCCAGGAGATCGCCCTCGCGCTCATGCGGGCGCTCTACCCGAGGTTCGTCGACGGCTGAATTCACCCACCCCGCCTCCGTCGGCTGCCATCCCCTCGAGCCGACCCGACCGCGATCGTCGACATCGGGTGCGGGTATCCGGGCTGTATCGTCTCGTCGGCCGATCTCTGGTGGTTCGCCGCCGCGCTCGGCATTTCTGTGCCGACCACAGTCGTGTTCGAGTACCCGACCGCTGCCACCCTGACCGCCGATCTCTGCGACGTATCGGAATGATCAGCGCAGCTGTCGGTGGTCGCGGAGCGGATGTGGGGCGGTTGCTGCATACTCGGGTACTCGGAGCATCGAGCGGGAGTGCGGATCGTGGGCGGGTGAATGTCCGCGGTGCACAACCGAAGTCGGTGCGGGTCAGGAGCAGGTGAGGTGGGTACGGGAGTGCGCGCATGTCGTTGAAATATCTCGCGAGTCTGGCGGTCGACGCCGCGCAGGCGGGGCAGTGGGTGGAGGGGTCGGCCGACGACGGGGAGTTGGCGTATCTGGCGGGTCTGGTCCGCGAGACCGGGGCGAAGACGGTCGGGGAGATCGGTTTCAACGGCGGTTTTTCCAGCCATGCCTTCCTGGCCGCGGGTCCGGAGGTTACGGTCTGCTCCTTCGACCTCGGCGAGCACCACTACGTCAGGCCCGCGAAGGAGCATATCGACGTGGTGTTCCCGGGGCGGCACACGCTGGTGGCCGGCAACTCCACGCGGACCGTCCCCGCCTTCCACCGGCTCCATCCGACACTGAGATTCGATCTCATCTTCATCGATGGTGGCCACACCTACGAGGTCGCGGCGGCCGATCTCGCCAACATGCGGGCCTTCGCGACCGAGGAGACCGTGGTCGTGGTCGACGACATCGCACCCTGGGTGCAGTGGGGGCGCGGCCCGGCCTACGCCTGGGAGGACGCCGTGGCCGACGGCCTCGTGATCCAGGACGCGCTGGTGAAGGACGGTGTCGAGGCCACGACCGTGGAGCCGCCGGCCGAGCGCAGCTGGGTGGTCGGCCGGTACAAACTCTGAGGCCCTCAGCGGGTACGGGTCTGTTCCCGCCGGCCGGTGCTGTCGGGTGGCCGGCCGCCGAGGTATCCGGCGAGGTGGCCGGTCAGGTCGGCGGCGTCGGCGGCCGCTCCGTCGATGTAGGTGGATCGGCGGCGGCGCAGGACCGGTAGGCCGGTGATGTAGAGGCCGGGCCAGTCGACCACGCCGCCGTGGTGGCGGAGCCTGTTGCGGTGGTCGAAGACGGGGAGTTCGAGCCAGGAGTGGTCGGGTTTGATGCCGGTCGCCCAGACGACCGAGCGGATCTCGCCCGATGTCAGGTCGAGCAGCAGCGGGGAATCGGGGACGCGGGTCGGTTCGGGCCGTTCACCGCGGCCGCCCGCATGGTCGTCGATGGCGTCGAGCAGCCGGTCGAGTTTGAGGTCGGCCAGCGCGATCACGTTGCGCAGCGAGCCGGAGAACTGGGCGACGCCGTCGCGGATGCCGGCCAGCTTGCCGACGAGACGAATTCCCCTGTCCTGCACCGTATTCAGGTCGAGGGTGCGCCGGCCGCCGACGAGCTGGAAGGAGGCGAGATTGCGGGCCCGGACAAGGTCGTCGATGCCGTCGGAGCGTTCGTCGAGGATGCCGGTGGCGTCGAGCCACCACAGGATGTCGCGGTCGCGGTATCGGCGGGGCACCCGCACGTGCTCACCGGTGGCGAGGGTGACGGGGCGGCCGGAACGGTGGATCTCCTCGGCGATCTGGATGCCGCTCGCCGCGGCCCCGACGACGAGCACGCCCCCGGCGGGGAGCTGGTCCGGATTGCGGTAGTCGAGCGCGGCGATCGACTCGATGTCCTGGGGAAGGGCGTCGGCGAGCGCGGGGAGCGGGGAGGTCGTGAGGCCCGCGGCGAGCACGACGGTGCGGGCCCGCCACTCGCCCTGATCGGTGGCGACCGTGAACCCGTCGTCGGCGGCTCGGACCGCGGTCACGGTGGTACCGGTCCGGACGGGCGCCGACGACGCCGTGGCGTAGTCGGCGACGAAGCCGGCCACCTCGGCGGCGGTGAGATAGCCGTCGGGGTCGTCGCCGTCGTAGGCGTGCCCGGGCAGCCGGGTCATCCAGTTGGGGGTGAGCAGGCGCAGCGAGTCCCAGCGCTGGGTGCGCCAGGAGTGCGCCACCCGGCCGCGCTCGAGGACCACGTGGTCGATCGAGCGGTCGGCCAGGTGGCGGCTGATCGCCAGGCCGTTGTGCCCGGCCCCGACCACGACGGTGGTCGTGTCCGGCATCAGGACGCGTTGACGTTGACGCTGACGGTGGTCGGGTTGGTCAGCGCGTCGTAGACCGCGGATCGCTTCTGCGACTGCGCGACCAGCGCCTGGATATCGGCCGGGGAGGCGTCGGCGTCGATCGCGTAGTCGACGGTGATGTTGGAGAAGCCGTTGCGGACGTCCGGGTCGGCGCCCAGAATGCCGTGCAGGTCGAAGTCGGCCTTGACGGTGGCCTCGACCGAGCGGAGCTGGATTCCCCGCTGCTGCGCGACCGAGGCCACACCGGCGGTCAGGCAGCTGCCCAGCGCGACCAGGACGTACTCGGCGGGCGTGATGCCGTGGTCCTCGGCCGCGAACTGCGGCGGGTGGTCGGCGTCGAAGGTGAACTTCTTGGTGTGCTTCTGCTCCTCGCCCAGGCCGTAGAAGGTCTCCACCTCGGTGAGGCTGTGCGTGCCGCGGACCCAGCGGACGTTCGAGCGCCATTCGAACTCGGCGATCTCGGGTGTGTCTGCCAGTGCGCTCCGGGCGCCGAGCAGGGCCTTCACATTGACGCCGTTGTCGACGGCGGGGGCGGTTCCGGTCATGGTGGTACCTCCTGGTTGTGCGTGACGGTATTGCGGGAGTCGTTGTCAGCGAACGGTTTTGCGGGCGGTGATCTGGCCGGTGTCGAAGCCGAGGAGATGCAGGCCGCCGTGGAAGCGGGCGTGCTCGATCTTCAGGCAGCGATCCATCACCACCGCAAGCCCTTTCGCCTCGGCATCGCGGGCGGCGTCCTCGTTCCGGATGCCGAGCTGGATCCACAGCACCGGGGGCGGTTCGTCCGGGGAGCCCAGGGCGGCAACATCGTCCACGACGCCGGGAATGTCGGACGCCTTGCGGAACACGTCGACGATGTCGGGAGTTTCGGGCAGGTCGGCCAGCGAGGCGTGGACCGGTCGTCCGAGGATCCGTCGGCCGGCGGCATTGGGGTTGACGAAATAGACGGTGTAGTCGGTGGATTGGGCCAGATAGGTGCCCACGAAGTAACTCGCGCGGGCCGGGTTGGTGGAGAACCCGACGATCGCGATCGACTTCGCGCGCCGCAGGATGCGCAGGCGTTGCTTGGCATTGGGGCCGAACCAGGTGCGGTCGGTGTGCAACAGCCGGGCGCGCGGGGAATCGGCGGGCAGGGCGGCCGTGAGGCCGTTGGCGAGCTGGGTGTCGACGAGCGCGGCACCGCCCGCATCGGTCACCTGGTCCGGCTTCGCGGTGTCGCTCATCGTGCGTCCTCGGATTTCAGTGCCGCATGCAGGGCTTGATCCAGGTCGTAGAGGATGTCGTCGGTGTCCTCGAGTCCCACGCTGATCCGGACCAGCCCCGGTTCGACACCGGCCTGCGCGAGTTGCTGCTCGCTCAGCTGGGCGTGCGTGGTGGAGGCGGGATGGATCACGAGTGTCTTCGTATCGCCGATGTTGGCCAGATGGCTTGCCAGATCGACGGATTCGATGAATGCGCGCCCGACCTCGCGGCCGCCCTTGACGCCGAAGCTGAAGACGCTGCCCGGACCCTGCGGCAGATACTTGGCCGCCCGCTCGTGGTGCGGATGGCCGGGCAGGCCGGCCCAGTCGACGAATTCGACGCGCGGATCGGTCGCCAGCCACTGCGCGACGACATGGGTGTTGTCGACGTGGTTCTGCATGCGCAGCGGCAGCGTCTCGACGCCCTGCGCGAGCTGCCACGCCGACTGCGGCGACAGCGTGGGGCCGATATTGCGGAGCTGTTCGGCGCGCAGCCGGGTGAGGAAGGCGTACTCCCCGAAGTTGCCGTTCCAGGTCAGCCCGCCGTAGTGCGGCACCGGCTCGTCGAACAGCGGGAACCGGGGATTGTGCCAGTCGAACCGGCCCGCCTCGGCGACCACCCCGCCCAGCGTGGTGCCGTGGCCGCCGAGAAACTTTGTGGCCGAATGGATCACGATGTCGGCGCCCCACTCGAGCGGGCGGTTCAGGTAGGGCGTGGGAATGGTCGAATCGATGATCAGGGGAATACCGGCGGCATGGGCGACGTCGGCCAGGCCCTCGATGTCGGCGATCTGCCCGGAGGGGTTGGCGATGGTCTCGGCGAACACCAGCTTCGTGCGGTCGGTGATGGCCTCGGCGTAGGCGGCGGGATCGGCGGAGGTGACGAACGTGGTCTCGATGCCGAACCGGCGCAGCGTGATATCCAGCTGGGTGAGCGTGCCGCCGTAGAGTTGCGCGCTCGCCACGATGTGGTCGCCGGCCCCGGCCAGCGCGGCGAAGGTGATGAATTCCGCGCTCATCCCGGTCGCGGTGGCGACGGCGCCGAGCGCGCCCTCCAGGCTGGCGATTCGCTCCTCGAAACTGGCCACCGTCGGATTCGACAGCCGCGAATACACGTTGCCGTACTTCTGTAGTGCGAAACGCGCGGCCGCGTCGGCGGTGTCGTCGAAGACGAAGGCCGCGGACTGATAGATCGGCAGCGCGCGGGAGCCGCTCACGGCGTCGGGGATGTTGCCCGCATGGATCGCCCGGGTGCGGAAACCGTACTCGCGATCGACCGTTCGCCGCGTATTCGCCGCACCGGGCGACGACACCGGCGTGTTCTCGGGTCCCGGGCTAGGCACGGACGACCGTGCTGCGGAGGGAACTGGCATCGGCGCTCACAATTCTCCCTGGAATGACGGAACTCCCCTGCGCGGCACTACTTTCCCTGCTCGGTTCCGTCAGGGGAAGGGTTTCACGCACAGTGAGTCTTAGGCTGCCCTGCCCGTTCCCCACCCGGGTCGGAACCCTGCATGTGGAACGTCTGTATGGAGATTGTCGCGGAAACCGAGGAGCGCGTTAACGCACTTTCATACATCATGATCGAAATTGATTGCCGCAGCGACCGATACGGCTACCGTGCTGGCGGTGACCGCTGAGACGACCTCGTCGGCCCGGCCGCCGTTGACGGTGCGGTCCGTGGCATGGGACCACCCGGACGCCGTACTGTTGCGCGATGAGATGGCGGCGGAGGTGCGGCCACGGTACGCGGACCTCGCACGGACGGTGCGCGGTGATCCGAATGCCGTCGACCCGGACACGGTGCTGCGTACTTTCGTCGCCTACTCGACGAGACCGGCCGGACATGCCGCGGTCCGCTGGAACGCGGGCGAACTGGAGGTCAAGCGGATGTTCGTCCGGCCGCGGTATCGCGGTTCGGGGGTGGCGGATGCGCTCCTGGCGGCGGTCGAGGACGCGGCGCGGGCACAGGGTGTGGCACGGGTGATCCTGCAGACCGGGCACCTTCAGCCGGACGCGGTTCGCTTCTACCGGCGCAGCGGATACCACCGCATCCCGATCTTCCCGCCGTACGAGGTGCTGCCACTGTCCCACTGCTTCGCCAAGGACCTGGCCCGACCGGAGTAGCCCGACCGGAGTAGGCGGGACGTACTCGAGTGTCGGCGTGCTCGAACCTCGCGGGTGTGCCCGAATCTTGCGGGTGTGCTCGAGTCTCGCGGGTGTTCGGTCGATGCGCTGCGGCTCGAATTCTACTGCTGCACCGGGTGTTCCGTGGGATCGCGGCCGTCGGCATCGCTCCCGCCGTCGACCGGAAGACCCGCCGCCTTCCAGGCCCGGAACCCGCCGGCCAGGTCGGTGGCCCGCCGCAGCCCGAGCTGCCGCACCGTGGCGGCGGCGAGGCTGGAGGCGTAGCCCTCGTTGCACACGATCACCACGGCGGTGTCGCCGGTCAGGCCCGGCAGCCGATGGTCGCCCGCGGGGTCGAGCCGCCACTCCAGCACGATGCGTTCGATCGCCAGCGCGCCCGGAATCGTCCCCTCCGCCTTGCGGTTCGATTCCGGCCGGATATCGACCACCAGTGCGCCGGACGCCTGCGACTCGGCCGCCTGTCGCGGGTCGAGGCGGTCCAGACCGGCTCGGGCGCGCCCGAGCAGCTGCTCGACGTTCAGTACCGGTTCGTCGTTCGTGCTCATATGCCCTCGAAACTCATATGCCCTCGAAATCGTCGAGCGAGTGGTATTCCCGCACGGGCTGCAACGGTGGTGAGTAGGCGTGCACCGAGGCGGCCGGGCGGGTGGTGCTGGGGTTGCGCACCCAGTGTGCCCGTTGCGGGCCGAAGGCGACGGTTTCACCGGCGCGCCACCGTGCGTCGCGGACCGCGTTACCGGGATGGCGATACTGCTCGTCGAGTTGGCCGACGGTCACGGTGAACGCCCCCGACGCGCCGCCGTGGTCGTGCGGTTCGGTGCCCTGGCCCGGTCCCCACGACAGCAGCCACAATTCGACACCCATGGTGAGACCCAGCCGGCTCCACCACCGCTGCCCGGTGCCGAATCGGACGATGTCCAGCAGGGGAGTGGCCAGTTGATCGGCCACCGCCGCGGTCAGCTCGCGCAGCTCGGCCGGTGACCAGAGCGTGCGCTCCGGGTGGATGAGCTCGTGCAGCAGCGGAACGTCCACGTCCGGGTGGATGTCCTTGGCGTGCTTGAGATTCACCGGCAGTGATGACGTGGTCAAAGGGCTCCTCGACGACGTTGACGGACAGGGACGACGGTGACGGACAGGGACGACGTTGACGGACGGGACGACGTTGACGGACAGGAGTGCGGGGCCGGGTGCGTCCCGTCGCACGAATTATCCGGCGGCGGCGCGGATCTGCCACCGGTCACGATCAGCGCGAGCAAAACCCTCCGTCGGCGCGAAACCGGCCCGGCAAGAATTGGATTCAGCGCGATCGAGAATGCAGACGCCGGGGCGAGCGCGGTTTAGCGTCATGTTCCGGCCATCCAGAGCGACCGAGAGACCCGGCTCGACGACGTCGCAGCAACCCCCCGGCTCTCGGGTGTGGGTGCTACCGCCGGGACCGATGGAGGATCGATCGACGTATGAGCACCGTGGCAGCACCCGGCGCCGAGCGGGCATCGGACGCGGCAGGGGAGGACGTCCTGCCGGTAGCACGCACCTGGCATCCGTGGCGCTGGGTGGTGGCGGCGGTGGCGCTCGTGCTGGTGGCGCAGTTCGTGCACGGCCTGGTCACCAATCCGGGCTGGGACTGGCCGACCTTCGGTGCGTACTTCACCGCGGACTCGGTGCTGCGGGCGCTGCGGCTGACGATCGAGCTGACCTGCTGGGGCACCCTGCTCGGCTTCGCGCTCGGCATCGGCCTCGCCATCGGCAGGTTGTCGAACAATCCTGTGCTACAGGTCATTTCGTGGGTCTACATCTGGGCGTTCAGGTCCATCCCGCTGATCGTGCAGCTGCTGTTCTGGTTCAATATCGCCTATCTCTACCGCACGCTGAGCCTCGGCGTCCCGTTCGGCCCGGCCGTGTACACCTTCGACGTGAACGGCGTGATCAGCGGATTCACCGCCGCCGTCATCGGTTTGGCGCTGCATCAGGCGGCGTATTCGGCCGAGATCATCCGGGCGGGGATCATCTCGGTGGATCCGGGGCAGGTGGAGGCGGCCAAATCGCTGGGCCTGCCGTGGCGGCGGCAGTTCTTCACCATCGTCGCCCCGCAGGCCATGCGCGGCATCCTGCCGAATGCGGTGAACGAGATCATCAGCCTGTTCAAGGGCACCTCGATCGTCTCCGTGATGGCGATCGCCGAGCTGTTCTACCAGGTGCAGGTGATCTTCGGCCGCAACGGCCGGGTGGTGCCGCTGCTCATGGTGGCCACCGTCTGGTACATCGTGCTGACCACGGTCCTGACCGTCGTCCAGTACTACATCGAGCGATATTTCGCGAAAGGCAGTGAGCGCGAACTTCCCCCGACGCCGTGGCAGCGCGTGCGCCGGAAGATCGCCGAGATCACGACACAGGAGCGGCGATGACGACAGGGCGGGAAACGGCCGAGTACGCGCTCGAATTACGGGGCGTGCGTAAGTCTTTCGGTCACGACGAGGTGCTGCGCGGCGTCGACCTCGCCGTGCGTCCGGGCGAGGTGACCGCCGTGCTCGGGCCGTCCGGCTCGGGGAAATCCACCCTGCTGCGGGTGATCAACCATCTGGAGAAGGTGGACGCCGGCACCGTGCGGGTGGGCGGCGAGCTCGTCGGCTACCGGCGCAAGGGCGCGAAACTGCACGAGCTGAGCGAGCGGGAGGTCCTGCGGCAGCGGTCGCGGATCGGGTTCGTCTTCCAGGATTTCAATCTGTTCCCGCATCTCACGGTGCTCGCGAATGTCGCCCTCGCACCCGTGGGCGCGCAGGGGCGCGGCCGGAACGAGGTGGAGGGTGAGGCGATCGCCCTGCTGGAACGGGTCGGGCTGGCGGACAAGGCCGAGTCCTATCCGAGGCAGCTGTCCGGCGGTCAGCAGCAGCGGGTGGCGATCGCCCGGGCGCTGGCGCTGCGGCCGCGCGTCGTGCTGTTCGACGAGCCGACCTCGGCGCTGGACCCGGAACTCGTCGGCGAGGTCCTGGACGTGATCCGCACCCTGGCCCACGACGGAGCGACGCTGGTGATCGTCACCCACGAGGTCGGGTTCGCCCGCGAGATCGCCGACACCGTCGTGCTTCTCGACGCCGGGCGGATCGTCGAGCAGGGCCCGCCGATGGAAGTGCTCGACAACCCCGCCCATCCCCGCACGAAAGCCTTTCTGGCCCACGTGCTCTGAGCTTCGTCGAGTACGTACCGATTCCGGATGTAAAGGACACGACCATGTTTCCAGCCCGCCACGGCCGAGGTGTCGCCGCATGGGCCGCAGTACTGACGACCGCGGCACTGCTGGCCGGTGCGTGCGGCAACGGCGAGAACATCGACGAGGTCCGCACGGTGGAGGGACAGACCTTCGACCTGTCTCCGGAACAGTCCGGCAGGGTGCGCGCGGACAAGGTCGATGCCATCGCGGCGCAGGTGCCGCAGGCCATCCGCGACCGCGGCACGCTGGTGGTCACCGGATCCTCCCAGACCGGTCCGCCCTTGCGGTTCTACGCCAGTGACGACCGCACCATCGTCGGCTCGGAGGTCGATTTCGCCTATCTGGTCGCCGACATCCTCGGGCTGAAGCCGGAGGTGACCGCCGCGGACTGGTCGCAGAACTTCGTCCGGATCGATTCGGGCGAGGTGGACGCGTTCATATCCAATGTGACGGTTACCGAGGAACGTAAGGAGAAGTACGACTTCGCCACCTACCGGCTGGACACTATCGCCCTGGAGGTGGCGAAGGACGCCGACTGGGCGATGCCCGACCGGAAGTCGCTGGCGGGCAAGCGAATCGGCGTGGGAGCGGGCACCAACCAGGAACAGCTGCTGGTCGAATGGAACACGCGCAACGTGGCCGAGGGCCTGCCCGCCATCGATATCGCCTACTACCAGCAGCAGACCGACTACTACCTGGCGCTGGCCTCGCGCCGCATCGACGGATTCCTGGGGCCGAACCCGGTGGCCGTCTACCATTCGGCGACCTCCGGCGAAACGAAGATCGCCGCAACGTACTCCGGCGCCGGCGACGCACTCCAGGCCGAGATCGCGGTGCTCACCAAGAAGGACAACGGCCTCAACGGCGCCGTGCACGCGGCCCTGCAGCACGCCCTCGACACCGGTGTCTACCAGAAGGTCCTCGACCGCTGGGGCCTGCGGAGCGAGGCCGTGCAGCAGTCGCGGATCAATCCGGTGGGACTGCCGAGGCGGGCCGGGTGACGCCATGAAATTCCTGCTGCTGACACTGATTACGCATCAACCCGACCCGGTGACGGGCGCCACCGAATCTCCCGCGCAACGGCTGCGCCGGGTGGTCGACAGCGCCCGGCTGGCCGAGGAACTGGGCTACGACGGCTTCGCCGTGGGTGAGCGGCACGAGGATCCGTTCCTGTCCTCCGCGCCGCCGGTGGTGCTCAGCCATATCGCGGCCCTCACCTCGCGTATTGCCCTGTTCACCGGCGTGACCACGCTGAGCCTGCTCGATCCGGTGCGGGCCTTCGAGGACTACTCGACGCTGGACAACCTGTCCGAGGGCAGGCTGGAGCTGATCATCGGTAAGGGCAACGGCGCCGCGCAGGCACGGCTGTTCCACGTGACGGCCGAGGACCAATGGGATCGCAATCGCGAAGGGTACGAGCTGTTCCGGCGGCTGTGGGCGGGCGAGAGCGTGACCTGGTCCGGCCGGTTCCGGCCGCCGCTGTCCGACGCCAAGGCGCTGCCGCGGCCGCTGCAACCGCGACTGCGGATCTGGCACGGCAGTGCCACCAGCCGGGACTCCGTGGAATTGGCCGCGCGGCAGGGTGATCCGGTGTTCTCGGCGAATGTGACCTACCCGGTGGAGCCCTATGCGGAGCTGGTCGCGCACTATCGCGAGCGCTGGGCGGCCCACGGGCACGATCCGGCCGAGGCCCTGGTCGGCGCGGGCACCGCCGGACTCTACGTGGCGCGGGAGTCGCAGGATGCGCTCGCGGCCTACCGCCCGATCTTCGAGGCGCGCCGGGCGGTGTCCCGGAAGTTCGGCACGCCGGCGGTTTTCGAGACGCTGGAAGATTTCGTGGAGCGCAGCTCGGCGCTGGTGGGCAGCCCGCAGCAGGTGCTGGACAAGGTCGGGCTCTACCACGAGGCGCTGGGGCACGAGGTGATCCATATGAGTGCCGACAGCGATGGTCTCACCGAGAAGCAGCATCGCGAAAGCCTCGAGCTGTTCCAGTCCGAGGTGGCGCCGGAGCTGCGCCGCCGCATTCCGAGCAGGCCGATCGGCGCGAACCGCCATACCTCCGATGTCTTGGGAGATCATCGATGAAAGCCCTTGCGGCCCTGATCACTACGCTCGCGGCGACGGTAGCGCTGGCGGGCTGTGGTGTCGACTCCGGTGCCGGTGGCGACGCGGGCCCGCCGCGGCCCGGCGGCACCGTGCACTACGGCCTGTCGCTGGCGCCGACCTGCTCGGATCCGGCCCAGTCCAGTACCAACCAGACCCTGTACGTCACCCGGCAGATCGTCGACTCGCTGACCGACCAGGATCCCGCGACCGGCGAGATCCGGCCCTGGCTGGCCGACCGCTGGGAGGTGAGTCCGGACGCCCGGACGTTCACCTTCCACCTGCATCCGGGAGTCACCTTCAGCGACGGCACCGCCCTCACCGCGACATCGGTGCAGAAGAACTTCGACGCCGTCGTGAACACTCTCACCGGGGCGAAGGCCCCTTTGGCGGCAAGCTATCTGGCCGGGTACACCGGGACCACGGTGCCCGATCCGCTCACCGCCGAGGTGCGGTTCGCCGAGCCCAACGCGCAGTTCCTGCAGGCATCGTCGACGCCGCAGTTGGGCATACTGTCGGAGGCCACCACCGCGAAGCCGGCCGAGCAACGCTGCCTCGGTGACGACATCGGCAGCGGGCCGTTCGTGTACACCGACTACCGGCAGGGCAGTTCTGCGACGCTGGCCAAGCGCGCCGGATACGACTGGGGCTCGGCGGTGTTCGGCCATCGGGGTGAGGCGTACCTGGACGGCATCGAGTTCCGCGTGGTGCCGGAGTCGGGGGTGCGGACCGGCAGCCTCTCGTCCGGGCAGCTCGACGCGATCAGCGACGCACTGCCACAGGATGTTCCGCTGATCGAGGGATCGGGCGGGACCGCATGGCAGCGCCCATGATGTCGCGCTTCTGCGGGTTCAGCCCGACGGCCGAATCCGGACGTCGCTTCGTTGCGGTGTCTCGAGTGCTCATAATCACCAGTCTTCTCGGGTGGGGGGTGATCGGGGGTCCCAGCTTCCTACTTTCGAGTAAGTCTATCTTACTCCAGAGTAAGAAATGCGTCGAGCGGCAGCATACACAGGGCGATCTCCGCCACAGCGCCACGCGAGCACGGCCGGTGCTGATACGACCCGCAGGGTCTCTGCCGATAGTGTCGGACGATGGGTCAGTTTCATTTCGATCCCGATACCTACGACGAGCTGATGGCCGCCGAGGTTCCGGCGTACGTGCGGTTACAGGCGGCCGTCTGTGATGCGACGATCGGGGTCGGCCGAGTCGGGCGGATCCTCGATCTGGGGACGGGTACAGGGGTGACGGCGCGCGGCGTGCTGCAGGCGCATCCGGGGGCGACATTGGTCGGTGTGGACGCCAGCGCCCCGATGCTCGACCATGCCCGCTCGGTGCTGCCGGCGGATACCGAGCTACGCGTGAGCCGACTACAGGACCCGTTGCCCGGAGGGCCGTTCGAACTCGTCGTCTCGGCGCTGGCGGTGCACCACCTGGACGGCGCGGGCAAGGCCGACCTGTTCGGCCGGGTGGCCCGGGAACTCACGCCGGGGGGCCGGTTCGTCTTGGGAGACTTGGTCGTTCCCGACGACGCTGCCGACACGGTGACGCCGATCGACGGCGACTACGACACTCCCAGCAGCGCCGCCGACCAGGTGAGCTGGTTGTGCGAGGCGGGGTTCTCCGTCGAAATCGTGTGGGAAAACAAGGATCTCGCCGTGCTCGTCGGTGATCTCACGAACTGAACGGGTCGATGGGGCGCCCTCGAGTTGCTTCGGCCGCCGCACACCCATGCCGCCTCGCCGCGTGAGCTCCCGACGGTGCCGGCACGACCGCGTCGGGCATGCCGGGTATGGAGAATTCCGGCTCGGTCTTCGAAGACGGCTCGCGGCAACCGGTTTCAGCGACTCAGCTTCGCCACAACCTCGTCGTGCAGCAATCCATTCGTGGCGACTGCGCTACCGCCGTGTGGCCCCGGACTGCCGTCGAGCGCCGTGAACCTCCCGCCCGCCTCGCGCACCAGAACGTCCAGCGGCGCCAGGTCCCAGAGCGACACCTCCGGTTCGGTGGCGATGTCGACCGCACCCTCGGCGAGCAGGCAGTAGCCGAAGAAGTCGCCGTACCCCCTGGTGCGCCACACCTCATCGGTGAGGTCGATGAGCCGGTCGCGCAGGCCGAGATCGCGCCAGCCGGACAGGCTGGAGATGGCCAAGCTCGCGGCCCCGATCTCGCGGACCGCCGAGACCGCGATCGGCTTCGGCGGTTCCGGCTCGAACCGGGTCCACGCGCCGGAACCCGTTGCGGCCCACCAGCGCCGGGCCAAGGCCGGGGCGCTCACCGCACCGACCACCGGCACCCCGTCCTCGAGCAGCGCGATGAGCGACGCCCAGACCGGAACCCCGCGCACGAAGTTCTTGGTGCCGTCGATCGGGTCGAGCACCCACTGCCGCCCGGTGAACTCGACCTCGCCGCCGAACTCCTCGCCCAGCACCGCATCGCCCGGCCGCTCGCGTTCGAGTTCCGCGCGCAGCGCCCGCTCCACCGCCAGATCCGCGTCCGAGACGGGCGTCAGATCCGGCTTGCTGTCGACCTTCAGATCCAGCGCCCCGAACCGGGCGCGGGTGATCGCGTCGGCCGCGTCGGCCAGGCGCAGGGCGAGTTCGAGGTCCGCGGAGTCGGTCACGCCGCAACGGTAACCGGTGCGCGCCGCACCGCCGCCCCCTACCCGACCTGCCAGACGGCGGGCCAGTCCCTGCCCCGGAAGGAGGCGTCGATACCGCCGTCGCAGAACACCACCGAGCCGACGAAGAACGTGGCCTTGTCGGACACCAGGAACGCCGCCAGATTCGCGATCTCCTCCGGTCGCCCGGCGCGGCCGATCGGCGTGGCGGCGAGGTAGCCCTTCATCCCCTCGCGGATCAGCTCGTTCTCCGTGCCCTCCTGCGTCATCGGGGTGTCGATATAGCCCGGGCGATGGCGTTGAGCCGGATGCCCTCCTTGATGTACTCGGCCGACTTGGTGCGCGCGTACCAGGCCAGGGCCGCCTTGGTGGCCGGGTAGGTGTGCAGCGCGGCCAGATCGCCGAGCGATTCGGCCAGGCCGCGGGCGCGCTCCTCGTCGCCGGCCAGGCACGCGTCGGCCAGCTCCACCGGCCAATTCGGTTGGGTGGTGGTGGAATTCGACGACACCAGCACGACCGAGGCGGCGTCGGCCGCGCGCAGCAGCGGGCGCAGGTCCTCCAACAGCTCGATCGCCCCGAAGTAGTTGACCGACACCAGCAGCCCGGCGGCGCGGCCGGCCGTGGGCGCGACACCGGCGAACGGCAGGAAACCGTCCAGCCGCCCCTCGGCGAGCCGGGTGATCGCGGTGACGGCGTGCGCCCGGCCCGCGGCGGTGCCCAGGTCGGCGGTTACCTCGGCATCGTGCAGGTCCACGCCGATCACTCGATGTCCGTCCTGCTCGAGCTGCGCGGCCACGGCCGCACCGATCCCCGATGCGCTCCCGGTCACTGCGATGGTGTTCATTCGGCCTCCTCGTCGACGGCGAACTGTCATCTCATCACGCGAAACCGCAACCGGCGACGGCGCGTTCGTCGGCGGTTGTCGTGCCCGACGGAGCGGTCACCGGCCGCCGAGCGCGTTGCCGAATCCGATCCGGCCGGTAATCGTGACGGCCGTGTACCGCTCCTGTGGGGTGCGGCGTGCACGGATGCCGGCCACTCCTCAGTCGGCTACCCGGGCCGCGGCCAATGCGCTTGCCCACCAGTGCAACTGGTCGAGCATCGCGGCGGCGGCCTCCTCCGGTTCGGCCGGTTCGGCGAGCTTGCCGTCGGCGTCGAACAGCAGGTAGTAGCGGGGGAAGGACACGTATTCGCGGACCGTGTGCGCGTTCAGTTCGTTGAACACCTCACGGAGGTGGTCGATCGCGAACAGACCGCCGCTCATGCCGCTGTAGCCGACGAAACCGATCGTCTTGCGGTCCCACTGAGTGAAATGCCAGTCGATGGCGGACTTCAGCGACGCCGGGTAGCTGCGATTGATGTCGGGGGTCACGACGACGATCGCGTCGGCCTGCTCGAGACCGCGGGTGAGGGCGGACATGCCCGCCGGTCGCGTCGGATTCGGCTCGATCCTCGGCGAGGTGGCCGGCAGCGCGAGCGGCAGGTCCGCCTCGGCGAGGTCGATCACGTCGACGTCGAATTCGCCGTGCTTGCGGGCCTGTTCGGCGAACCAGTTCGCCACCACCGGACCGAACCGTCCGTTCCGGACGCTGGCGATGAGCACGGCGAGACGCGGGGTGCTGGTCATTCATGGCTCCTTCGGATGCGGTTTGTCGTATCGCTTGCTACGACTCTTCCGATCGCCGCGCCGGTCAGGGAGCCCGCGGCGAGAGTGGTAGTGGCAGGGACACCCTCCCCGGCCTCCGCGCTGCTAGCGTCGAGCGAGGGGGGAGCGTGGCGAGCGAAACCGAGTAGTACTCCGCGGAACCTGCCGCGCACCCGGACGACGAGCGAGGTGCGGTAGGTTGCGGACATCCTGCGGAGGGCCCCGGGCCGTGAGCGACGGCGCCCGGCCATGAGCGACAACGAGTTCGGCCTGTTCCTGCGCACCCGCGAGAGGCCGTCACCCCGGCCGCCGTCGGGCTGCCGGCCGGCACGCGCCGCCGCACGCCGGGGCTGCGCCGCGCCGAATTGGCCATCCTCGCCGGCGTCAGCGTCGAGTACCTGATCCGGTTGGAACAGGGGCGCGACCGGCACCCGTCCACCGCGGTGGTGTCGGCGCTCGCCGATGCCCTGCGGATGCCGCCCAGCGAGCGTGTGCATCTGTACCGGTTGGTCAAGGGGGCCGACCCGAGCTTCAACTGCCTGGGCGGCGCCGCCCCGAACCGGGAGGTGCGCCCGGCCGTACGAGCCGTGCTGGACCAGCTCGCGCCGGCGCCCGCGGCCGTGATCAACCGCCTCGGCGAGGTGCTGGCCTGCACCGACGGATACGTGCGGGTGGCTGGGTCCGATCGGGCTGCTCGACGGCGGGTTGCCGGCCAGCATTCCGCGCTACCTGTTCACCGATCGCGGTGCCCGCGACGCGTACCCGGACTGGGAACACTGGGCCGACAAGACCGTCGCGAATCTCAAGGAGGGCCCGTATCGGTCGGATTCGCAACGTCGCGGAGCTGATCGACGAGCTGACCGTCACCGTCGGTGCGGAGTTCACCGGCCGCCTGGAGCGGATTCCGGCTTCGCCGACGCCAACGGCATCGCGCGCATGGAACCATCCGGACGGCGGGATCGTTGGCGTTTCGCCTACGGAGGCGGCTGGACCTGTCCGCCGACGACGACCAGCACATTTCTCGTCGGTCTCCCGGCCGACGCCGGGACCGCTGCCGCGCTGGACGGTCCTGATCGGCCGCCGTCCGGGAGGCTTGCGGGCCGTATCGGGCCTGACCGGTGCTCGCGCGCCCGGCCGACGATATCCACCCTGGCCTCGGCGTAATTTCGGCGGCGCAGAGCGAGACCGGTAGATTGGACCCATCGTGCATCCTGACGTCTCCGCTGATCTCGCCGAACTCGACAACACGCTGAAGACCGTCGAGTCGTACTCGATATCGACGAGCTGCGCCGCCGGATCGACGAGCTCGAACAGCAGGCCGCCGATCCGGAGCTGTGGAACGACCAGGAACACGCAACAGCGGGTCACCAGCGAGCTGTCGCACTCGCAGAGCGAGGCTGCGCCGCGCCACCGAGCTGCGCCAAGCGCCTGGAGGATCTTCCGGTGGCTCTACGAGCTGGCCGAGGGGCGAGGAGGGCGAGGCCCACACCGCTGCGCTGGCCGAGGCCGACGCGAACGTTCCGCCCTGCACGCCGACGTGGAGGCGATGGAGGTGCGTACCCCTGCTTGTCGGGCGAGTACGACAAGCGCGAGGCGCTGGTCAACATCCGTTCCGGCGCGGGTGGCGTGGAACGCCGCCGACTGGGCCCAGATGCTGATGCGCGCATGTACGTCCGCTGGGGCCGAGCGGCACAAGTACCCGGTGGAGGCTGTACGACACCTCCTATGCCGAGGAGGCGGGCATCAAGAGCGCCACCTTTCGCGGTCAAGGTGCCCTACGCCTACGGCACCCTGTCGGTCGAGATGGGCACGCACCGGCTGGTGCGGATCAGCCCGTTCGACAACCAGGGCCGCCGCCAGACGTCCTTCGCCGAGGTCGAGGTGCTGCCGGTGGTGGAGAGACCACCGACCACATCGACGTGCCGGAGTCCGATATCCGCGTCGATGTCTACCGCTCGTCGGGCCCCGGCGGGCAGAGCGTCAACACCACCGACTCCGCCGTCCGCATCACGCACGTCCCCACGGGCATCGTGGTCACCTGCCAGAACGAGAAATCGCAGCTGCAGAACAAGATCTCGGCGATGCGGGTGCTGCAGGCGAAGCTGCTGGAGCGCAAGCGGCTGGAGGAGCGCGCGCAGATGGACGCGCTCAAGACCAACGAGGGCGCCTCGTGGGGCAACCAGATGCGCTCGTACGTGCTGCACCCGTACCAGATGGTGAAGGATCTGCGCACCAACTACGAGGTGAACAACCCGAGCGCCGTACTGGACGGCGATAATCGACAGCCTTCATCGAGGAAGGAATCCCGCTGGCGGATGCGGCAGGGCGCCGAACAGTAATAGCGGGAATTCGTCCGCCGTTGCGTATCACGGCGCAATCACGACGTATCGGGCAGTGCACGCGCCGTAGTAGCCTGTCCTGACGTGCATTTTGGTGGTAGGGCTCGGGGCATCGCGTTCGGGGTATTCGGTTTCCACGCCGGGAGGGCCGCCCGATGACCGACCGAACTTGCCGCCGCCACCGGTACCCAGCTCACCACCTGGCTGCGCGGCAAGCGGCTGGGAGATCGTGCTGCTCATCGTGGGCGCGGTGCTGCTCAGCCGGCTCGCGACGTTCGTCCCGGGACCGGGTCACGCGCCGCATCGATGCCGGGTTCCGCAGCAAGCGGACTCCCTGGTGGCGCTCGGAGGCGCCAAGCATCGGCACGCCTGGGCGCAGGTGCTCACCCTGGTGCTGCTGTCGATCGCCTACTTCATGGTGGCCCTGGCCGTCGTGCAGCGCTTTCGGATTTCCCGCTCGGCGGCCTGGTCGCGCCCGCCGCCGGTGATCGGTGCCGCCGTCGGTTTCGGCGCGCAGCGCATCGTGGCAGGATCTGCTGGCCGGGTTCTTCCTGATCACCGAGCGGCAGTACGGGTTCGGTGATGTGGTGGAGCATCGCCGTCACCGGGCAGACGACCGCCGCGCGAGGGCACGATCGAGGACGTCACGCTGCGCATCACACCCTGCGTAACGTGGACGGCGGAGGTGATCACGGTGGCCCAACGGCCAGATCGTGGAAAGTCCACCAACCTGGTCGAAGGATTGGGCGCGGGCCGCGATCGATGTGCCGGTGCCCGCCACCGCCGACATCACCAAGGTCCAACGAGATCCTGCACGCCGTGGGCGCCAGGGGCGTTCCAGGATCACAAGCTGAAATCGCTGCTGGGCCTGGACGAGCCGACGGTGATGGGGTCTGGAGGATCTGACCGTCGACCAGATGAATATCAGAATGGTTGCCCGAACCTTGCCCGGTTAAACAATTCGAGGTGGGGCGTGAACTACGCGTACGGGTGGCCGCGGCACTGCGCCGGGAGGGTATGAGTGAAACCGCGTAAGTCCACGGCGATCCTGCTCGCCGTGTGGGTGGCCACGTTCGTGTTGTACGTGTTCGTCAAGCCGGGTACTGCCGAGCACGCCGGCTTCGCACCGCTGTCGAATACCATTTCGCAGACGGCCGTGACGACGTCGCCGGGCAGGTGACCTGAATGTGACAGGGGGCATTTCCCGGGCGTGCCGCGTCTGACTGCCGCGTTTGCGGAGGGTACGCCCTTCCCCTCCGGATACGTCGCAAACGCGACGGCGAATGGCTGTTTCTCCGCTGGCTACACTGGCTGCTCGTGATCACCCTGCGGAACGTCACCAAGTCCTTCCCGACCTCGACACGGCCGGCGCTGGACAATGTCTCCGTCGAGATCGGCAAGGGCGAGTTCGTCTTCATCATCGGGCCGTCCGGTTCGGGGAAGTCG